>CAVVGR010000006.1:0-154878 GCA_963747845.1 uncultured delta proteobacterium | reverse complement strand
GCGGCCCGCCCCACTGGTGTCCGGTATATGATTTGCTGGGCTTGGTTCGGATTGCGTAAATTGACCAGCGACAAGTGACAGGCTACAAGCTTGAAAGGCGATCCGGTCGTTCAAACATCGCGGCCTGAAGGCTTTGTACGATGGGCGAACAGCGCGGCGAGTGGCTCCTAATCACATCGACAGGCTACGCGACATTTTCGCGGCGCTTGACAGAAGCCATACGGTTCAAGGCATGGATTTGCCGGGCTTTCGGCTGCATGCATTGAAGGGAGTGTTGAAAGGGCACTATGCGGTTTCTGTGTCCGGGAATTGGCGCGTGACCTTCCGCTTCGAGGGCGGCCACGCTGTCGACGTCGACTATGTAGATTATCATTAGGAAGGCGAACTCTATGGCTATGCATAATCCTCCTCATCCGGGCGGCGTCGTACGGCGACAGTGCCTCGAACCTTTGCGCCTCTCGGTCACCGAGGCCGCGAAGGCTTTGGGTGTCACGCGGCAGGCGCTTTCTGACGTGGTAAACGAACGGGCGGCGATTTCGGTCGAGATGGCGATTCGCCTTTCGAAGGCCTTTGGTTCGACTCCGGAGACCTGGCTCGGAATGCAAATGGCGTATGACCTTTGGCATGCGCGCGGTCGCGCCAGCAGAATCCGCGTGCGGTCGTTCAAAGCTGCGTGAGAATTATCAGCGGCGGGCACGGCGGCCCGCCCCACTGGTGTCCGAGATATGATCTGCTGGGCTTGATCGCGATGCGCACCCAAACGAAGATGCCAGCATGATGCGACGAGATATTTTTACCGAAGAGCACGAGATGTTCCGCGCGCAGGTGCGCCGCTTCGTCGATTCCGAGATCGAGCCGAAGGTCGCCGAATGGAATCGCGCCGGGATGAGCGATCGCGCGAGTTGGCGCAAGATGGGCGAGGCCGGCTTCCTCGGCGCCAACGCGCCGGCCGAATACGGCGGCGGCGGCGTGGATTTCATCTACGACGCCATCGTGATGGAAGAGCTGTCGCGCGTGCGCGCGCACGGCCTCATGATGTCGCTGCATTCGGACATCTGCATGCCGTACATCGCGAGCTTCGGCAACGAGGAGCAGAAGCGGCGCTACCTGCCGGGCGCCATCAGCGGTGAGACCATCCTTGCCATCGCGATGACCGAGCCTGGCACCGGATCCGATCTCGCCGCGGTGCAGACGACCGCGCGCCGCGACGGCGATCATTATGTGATCAACGGCTCGAAGATTTTCATATCCAACGGCCAGATCGCCGATCTCGTCATCGTAGTCTGCAAGACCGACCCCAAGGCCAACCCGCCGCACAAGGGCATCAGTCTGATGCTGGTCGACGCGAGCGCGCCCGGCTTCATCCGCGGGCGCAAGCTCGACAAGCTCGGGCTTCGCGGCCAGGACACGAGCGAGTTGTTCTTCGAGGACTGCCGCGTCCCCGCCGGCAACCTGCTTGGCAAGGAAGGCACGGGATTCAAAATGCTGATGGAGAAGCTGCAGCAGGAGCGGCTATGCATCGGGGTCGGCTCGATGGCGAGTTGCCGGCGCACGCTCGAGGACACTATCGCGTATTGCAAGAATCGCCGCGCGTTCGGACAGCCCATCGCGGAATTTCAAAATACGCAGTTCAAGCTCGCCGAGATGATGACCGAAGTCGAGGTCGGCCAGGCTTTCGTCGACAAGCTGCTGCAAGCGCACGTCCGCGGCGACGACATAGTAGCCGAAGTCAGCATGGCAAAATGGTGGACCACCGAGCTGCAGAAGCGCCTGACGAGCCAGTGCCTGCAACTGCACGGCGGCTATGGCTTCATGATGGAGTATCCGGTCTCGACCGACTACGCAGACGCCGCCGTTCAATCGATCTACGCGGGCACCAACGAAATAATGAAGGTGATAATCGCGCGCCGGATGGGCCTGGAAACCCGCAAGTAGAATATTGTCGGCGAGATTTAATATTTTCGTAGTGATCAAGTCCTTTCGCTCGAAGGACTCGAAGGCGCTGTTTGACGGCAAACGAGTGCTGCGATTTCAAAGCATCGAGCGGGCAGCTGTGCGAAAACTCGAGATGATTGATGGCGCGACGACGCTCGCGGACTTGCAAGCTGTCCCCGGAAATCGGCTGGAGGGCTTCGAGGTAACAGAGAGGGTCAGCACAGCATCAGAATCAACCAACAATGGCGCATTTGTTTCGTATGGGGCGTCGGTGGCGCATACCAGGTTGAGATCGTCGACTACCGTTAGAGAAGACGACCAACATGTCACGGGGAAAGAGAGAAATTCCGCCGGTTCATCCCGGCGAGATCCTGAGCGAAGAATTCCTGAAGCCGCTCGGTCTAAGCATGAATCAGCTTGCGCTGGCATTGCGAGTTCCGGGCAACCGGATCAACGCGATCGTATCCGGGCAGCGCGGGATCAGCGCAGAAACTGCCCTGCGGCTGGGCCGATACTTCGGGACCTCGCCGCAGTTCTGGATCAATCTGCAGGCGCGCTACGATTTGGAGAGCGCCAAGGATAAGCTGGCGACAAGGATCGAACGCGAAGTTCGCCCTCGTGAACGGGCGGCGTGAGCAGAGGCTCAGGGACCACTCCGCTACTTTCGGTGCCAATCGAACTATCGCTATGGCGATGGTAAGGTTTTCTTTTGGCTCGCATGCCGGGTCCGGACTACTCGCGATGCGTCTCCGCTGCAAAACCTTGATCCAATCAGCCTGCATGCGCCTTGCCGGTGCGGGCGTGTTGGCGATTGCGATGTCAATCGCGAAGGCGCCCTCATTTGCGCAGAGCTCGCAGCCTGCGGCGAGCTCTCAGTCCGCGTCGGCGGCGCCGTCACTGGCGGCGGCATCCTCCGTTGCCGCGAGCGCCGCGGCGCAGCCCTCGGCTGCGCCGAGTCCCGCGGCGGCAAGCACAGCGACGCCGCTCGACGCTCATGCCGTCATCTCGTACCTGAGCGACGTGATCAACTGGTATGGGCATCTCGGCGTCGAGGCGCAGCTAGTGCGCGAACCCGACGAGACGCTTTTCTTCGCCGATGACCGCCAGACTGCCGGCGAAGTCTTGCGGCTTGGATTCGACTACGCTCGCGCGCAGGCGGCGTACCTCGCCAAGGTCAACCCTGTCGCTGCCGCCGGGAACTCCGCCGAAGCTGCGGGCACCCCCAGTGCCACCGAACTGGGCAACATCATCCATACGCTGACGACGCTGGACGCCGCCGCGAACAAGCTCCGCGCGCGTATTCTGGATTTACAGTCGCAGCTCGCCAAGGCGCCGGCCGCCAAGCGCGCCGCGATTACGGCCGCAATTGAGGGCGCGCAGAACGAGCTCGATCTCAACCAGGCGCGCGTCGAAGCGCTCAACGCGCTCAAGCAGTACGAGAGCGGCAGCGCGCCCGATCAGACTAACGCACTGATCAGTCAAATCGATGAGCTCGATCATTCGATCTCCGACAGCAGCAAGAAGGGGCCGCCCGTCCTGGGAGATGCAGCGCTCGCGGCGACACCCGAGCCTTCCGGGATTCTTGGCCTCATCACGGAACTGTTCTCCCTCAGCAACAAGCTGGACGCTCTGGACCAGAACCGCGCGCTCGCTCAAGCGCTGTCCGCCCGCGCCGCCAGCGCGCGCAAGGCGATCATCGCCCAGATCTCAAGCCTTGACGCGCAGGGCAGCGCGCTCGCGCAAGGCGCCGGAGCCGCCGACCTGGCAGGGCTCAAGAATCGCAAGCAGGCGTTCGAGGACCTGCTCGACCAACACAAGCTCCTGAGCGCCTCCGCGCTGCCGCTCAGCAAGCAGATCGTGCTGCTGGGCATTTACTCGAACAACGTGGGCAGATGGCACGACGCGATCAACCAGCGCTGGAACAAGCAATTCCGCAGCCTCCTGTTCCGTCTGATCGTCCTCGCCGTTTCCTTGCTGGTGATTTTCGCAGGCTCGATCGTGTGGCGATGGCTAACCAATCGCTACGTGAAAGACATTCGCCGCCGCGGCCAGGTGATGGCGGCGCGCCGCCTCGTGCTCGGCATCCTGGTCGTGATCGTCGTGATGATCAATTTTTCCGACGAGCTCGGCTCGGCCGCCACGGTCGTGGGATTCGCCGCAGCGGGAATCGCGGTCGCGTTGCAGAATGTAATTTTGTCGATCGCCGGCTACTTCTTCCTGATCGGACGATTCGGAATCAAGGCCGGCGACCGTGTGCAAATCGGCGGTGTGACCGGCGACGTGATCGACATCGGGCTGGTGAAAATCTCGCTGATGGAACTGGGCGGGACCGGGACGCATCGCGAGCCGACCGGCCGAGTCGCAGTATTCTCCAACGCTATCGTGTTTCAGCCGTCGGGCAACTTCTTCAAGCAGGCGCCGGGCACCAGCTTCGTGTGGAACGAAGTGCGGCTCACGCTCGCGCCTGACGTCGATTACCGGCTGGCAGAAAAACGCCTGCTCGACGCCGTCGACGAAGTATTCGCGCGTTATCGCGATCGCGTGATGCGCGACTACCGGCATCTCGAGCGCGACCTCAACGTGATGCTCGAGACGCCCAAGCCGCAGAGCCGCCTGCATCTGAGCCAGGCGGGACTGGAAATAGTCATTCGCTATCCCGCCGAGACTTACAGCGCGCCGCAAATCACCGACGAAATTTCGCGCCGCGTGCTCGACGCGATCAACCGCGAGCCCAGCCTGCGCATGGCGCCGCAGGCTACGGCTAACATCCAGATGCAAGTTCCACCGGCCGAAACTGCCGGCGACGAGAGGAGCGTGGACGGAGCCGATCACCCGGCCGCCGACGGGCAAGCCTCGAGCGCTAAGGCCGACCCCGCTGCGACTGAAGAAAAGTCCGCCCCCGCCACGCGCGCGAATAAGTAGATTTTACGAAATCGCCCGCGAGGCCAGCTTGATCCTACGCCGCGTGGGTTCCCGCGACGCTGTCGACGATGTCGGCCACCTCGGGAATCCGATAGCGCTCGCCGTTGTACGCCTTGTACATCAGGAAGAGCCAGTACACCGCCAGCGCGATGTCTATCAGGGTGAGGATGAAATTGAGCAGCGCGCCCAATCCATGCGGCAGCACCGCGATGAATACGCCGAACACGACTGCTATCGCGAACCACGCCACCGAGAAGCCGATCGACTGGCGCGCGTGAAAGCGGATGAAGTCGTCCTGGTTGTAGGGCTCGAGATAGAGAAAAATCAGGCCGGTGACGAAGCCCAGCAGGTATGTCAGCGCCGCAATCACATTGGCTTGCGGTCTTCGGGTCTCGCCGTCCATCGCGAATCCTCCTTCTCGCCGCGAACGATGATCCTGAGGGCCATCGTCAGCAACTAACTTGTAGTCGAACGAGTCGGGGGATCGCAATGCGCTTCGATGCAGCGCGCGCACTGCGGCAGTATGGGTGCAGATTGCGCTAGTGCGGCGACCGATTTTTCGCCGCTTCGAGACGATCCAGCGCCTCGGTCGCATTGCGCTCCGTCTCGACCACTTCGAGCTGCGCACGCACGCGGCTGGCGAGCTGGCGCCGGAATACCGGCTTGGCCAGGAAGTCGCTGACCCCCAGCCGCATTCCCTCCGCCCGCGCATCGAGGTCGTCGCGCGCTGTGATCATAATGATAGGAATTTCCGCAGTCTCGGGATCGTCTCTGAGCGCCTTGACGACCGCGAAGCCATCCATATCGGGCATCATCAGATCGAGCAGGATCACATCGACTTCGTTCTCATGTACCAGTTTGAGACACTGTGCGCCGGAGTTGGCCTCTATTGCGACAAAGCCTTCGCGCTGGAGATGGCGCGCTAGAATAGCGACCGTGTCCTGGTCGTCATCGACCACCATTATTTGAGGCGGCTTGATCGCTTCATCCATACAAATTCCTTGCGCGCCTAACCTTCGTCGCCTTCGTCCGCAGATGTCGTTGCTATCACGCCGCAGCGCCTCAGCTTGGCGGAAAAGGTCGTCCGCTTGAGTCCGAGTAACCGCGCCGCCGCCTGTTTATTGCCACCCGTTTGCTTGAGCGCGTCGTTTATCAATCTTCCTTCCAATTCCCGTACCAAGTTGTTGAGGTTCACCCCCCCTTCGCTCAGTTTGACCGTGATCGGCGCCGTTGCAGGCCGCGAGTGCGCCGTCAGGTTGTCGGGCAAAATCGACGGATCGATGACCGAGCCCTCGCACATGATCGCCAGCCGCTCGATCAGGTTTTCGAGTTCGCGCACGTTGCCCGGCCAATCGTACGACCACAACGCCACCATCGCCTCGCGGCTGATGGTGATTTCACGCCCCGGCGGACGATCGCGGACGCGCTGCAAAAAATGCTCCGCGAGCAGGGGAATGTCCGAGCGCCGTTCGCGCACCGCCACAATCCTGATCGGCACCACCTGGAGCCGATAGAAGAGGTCTTCGCGAAACGCGCCCTTCGCAACCGCCGCCGCCAGGTCAACGTTGCTCGCCGCGATCACGCGCACGTCCACGCGAGTCGCGCGGTCGGCGCCGACCGCGCGCACCACGCCGTCTTCGAGCACGCGCAAGAGTTTCGCCTGCAAGGCTCCCGGCATCTCACCGATTTCGTCGAGAAAGATCGTGCCGCGATCCGCCGTCGTCAGCAGCCCGTGACGCATACCCGCCGCGCCGGTGAACGCGCCGCGTTCATGCCCGAACATTTCCGACTCGATCAGTTCATGCGGAATCGCCGCGCAGTTCACCGGCACGAACGGCTGATGGCTGCGCGACGAGAACGAATGAATGGCCTGCGCCACCACTTCCTTGCCGGTCCCGCTCTCGCCCGTGATCAGCACCGTCGCTTCGGTCGGCGCGACGCGCTCGATCAGCGCGCGCAGTTTCACGATCGCGGGATGCTCACCGACGAGCGCTTGCATGACTGCGCACGTCGCGTCGGTCTCTGCTAGTTTCGGCTGCAATGCGATCCCTGTTTTCACTCCCTAACCCGCGCTCGCGCGCAAGGCCACCGCGTCACGTGCCGAATCGTCTCATGTCGCGCGAGTAGTTGACAGGAAGATGACTGCCAGTGAGCAGCGTAGACAAAGCAAGCAGCGGTTATGGTTACGAAGAGAACGAGATCAAGAGAGCGAGATCAGTTGTTGCCGGTCGAATTGCGGTAGTGCGCCGACTGTCCCGGTCCCTCGGCCACCGAGATTTCCATCGTGGTGACTTCGCTCAGCGCGCCGCGCGCATTCAGCGCCGCCGCCAGCTCGTCCCAGATGTAGCGCGCGAGTTCTTCCGCCGAACTATGCGCGATCGGCACGATACACACGTCGGCGGCTGGCAGCACGAACTCGTCGTTCTCGTACCGGATTCGCACGGCGCCGTTCCTCGATTTGTCGATCGTCAGGCAATCGCTGTTGCCGGGAACTATGGTCTGCTCGTCCAGTCGATCGACGATTTCCTTGGTGAGCTTTTTGATCAACCCGAAATCGATCACGTAGCCGGTCATCGCCAGGCGTCCTTCGACGTACACGCCGACCTGGTAATTATGGCCGTGCAGCGGTTCGCGGAAGCCGGGGTAGGCGATAAAATGCGCCGCCGAAAATTTCAGATTCTCTTTTGCAACGTGAATTGAGAATTTCGCAGCCATCGTTTTCGCCCTATCACTATACAACGCCAGCCAGCTTTAGCAGCGCTTCGAAACCCGAGGCACGCGGCGATGATGTCGGGAAGCGCTCGCCATAGCGCGCCAAGTCGATCGATGTCGCCGCGAAGAACCGTTCGCGTTCGCCCGACGCTATAGGCCCAAGATGAGCCGCGAGCTCGCGCGCCCAGGCAGCCTCGGCGTCGAATCCCGCCGCGAGATCGCCAACGTTGAGGCCGTGCAATCCACCCAGAACACACTCGGCGCAATATCCAATCTGCCCCGCCCGATCGAAGTCGGGAAGTTCTACGCGCAACGACTCCTCGATCGACAGCAGCCGGTTCATCCCGAACTCCCGCCGTTTTGAAATGATCTTGGGATCCCCGCTCCCGTCGAAGCCCGAACCGATCGCAATTATCGCGACGCGGCCATCGTCAATCGCCACGGGATGGAAAATATATCCGGGCGACGTGTATTCGAGCATCGTGCGCAGCGCGATACGATAAGACAGCAAATCGAAATTCGTGCCGCTCGCGATCTCCAAAAGATACTCGCCCAGCGGCTTGCCCGCGCGCTCAGCAATCTCGATCAACCGCACGAACGCGTCAGGATCGTATTCCTCGCGGCGAGCAATCAGCCGCGCGCAGTCGCGATCGAAAGTGAGCAGCAAGCCGCCAATTCCGCCAGCGCCGAAGCCACCGGAAGCAGAGAGCGGCTTCGCGCGATCGATCGGTTCGATATCCATCGCGAGATATTTGCCATGGCTGGAAGGCTTGGCCAGCCCACGCCGAGCATTGTGAATCGCAACCGGCTGTACATCGCGCGCAACCAGGCGGCTGGCACCTCCGCGCCGCTCAGCCAGCAACCCGTACCCGCTGAGCAACGAACCATATCCAACGATCAGTATTTCGCGATTGTGCAAAATCAAAAGTTACCTGCCCTTCCTATATATCCTCCACGTCAGGGTAGTATCTCCCTTCTCCCAGCGAATCGACCGCTGCCCAGAACTCGGGACCGCCTGCCTTCATCGGATCTTCGAGCGCCCATGCCTGCCGCTTGTAGTTCCAGCTCTCCGGGCGTAGCCGCTTGGCTTCCTCGAAATATTTCTTCGCCGCATCCGCGTGCCCGTTCTCGAACAGAAATTCGCCGAGCCTGAAATTCGCCGCCGCTCGAACCTGCGCATCGTCCGGCGTATGCATCCTCTTGAGCACGTCCGCCTCTCCGAGCGCGAACCGGCTCGCCGATCCATTCGTCACCCAGTCACGGATTGCGTCGAGGTACGCCTGGCGCCGCGCCTGTAGCTCACTCATCGAGTCGGCGGGAATCGAAAAGTTCGTCCGGTCCATCTTGCGGAATGCGTCCATCGTGCCGGCGGGCTCGCTCGGACGAACTATTTTGCCGCGCTCGTCGATCCAGACGGCAGTCGGAACATTGACCATGTCGTAAAGCTCGGCCACGAGATGCTTCCGATCGATCAGAGACGGATAGGTGGATTTGGCAGCTTTGATCCAGGGCTCGGTCACAGCATTTCCGCCACTGTCGAATGCGATCGCTATCGGGATGAATCCTTTCGGTCCCAGTTCTTCGTACAGGGCCTGCCAGACTGGCAGGTCAAAGCGGCATCCTCACCACGAGGCCCATGAAACGAGGAAAACTTTCTTGCCGCGATACTCGGACAGCGAATGCATTTTGCCGTTGAGGTCGGGCAGGCTGAAGTCGGGCGCGTCGAGCGAGGTCAGCATCCGTTTTCGCTCCGCCGCAGCTTCGCCGAAGCACCAGGCGTTGAAGTCGGCGTCCATCACCACCGGCTGCCCGAGAAGATCCGCGAGCGCCGCGAGATTGTGACGTCCATTCGCGACGAACTCGCTCTCGCGGGCCGGCGGCACCGGCACGCAGACGTCGTTCTTGCAAAATCCCTGCGGCTTGAACTCCCATCCGCTGACGCGCTTGAGGTCGTCACCAACAAGCCACAACCCGCCGCCCGTCACGTCCGCATCGACGCCGGCATTCACGCGTTCGCCATAAATGATGTCGAGAGCCATAGGCAGTTAACCTCGCGCCAGGGATTTCACCACAAACCGACTTCAGTCACCAATCGTTCTCAATACTGGGTGCAGGGGTCACCCCTGCCCAAGGAGGTGCGGAACCCACGGCGGGTTCTGCATTAAATCAAGTTCCTAAATCCACAATATAGCCCCACCAGCAGGCCGCCCGGTGCTCTCCCTCACCGCTCGCACGTAAAACCTGATCTGCGCGCGATATTCGTCGAGTCTCCCGCGCGACCTCGACATCAGTCTTGAAATCAACCACCGTCCACACCGCGCCGTCATCGGTAATCTCCGAGAACGCGAGGTCCGCGATTCCCTCGACCGCGGTGCCGTCTTCGAGCCGTAGAATCAGCGGGCATTCGCGCATGATCGTTGGCGCCGCTTTGGCCCGGCGCATCAGCGAAGATTGCAGCGCCGCCTTCACCGCATTCACCGCCGCAGTGACTTCCTCGTCCGGTGCGCCAATCATCTTGGCGGCGCTCGACGCGATCTTGTGGATGTCGCTCGCGTTCGCGTCGAAGGGCGCACGCAGCATCGTCAGATGTACGAGAGTGCCGAATCGCTTGCCATGAGGCCGGCCGCGATCGCGACGCGTTTCTTCGATCGCGATTGCTTCTGCCGACGCGGGCGCATCCGCCGGCGCTGCGAGTGCCAGCTCGGTCGCGGTGGCGATATTTATTCTCGGCGTCATCCCCGCAGCGAGCATCGCCGTCCTGCTCGCGCTCCATTGTTGATGCAGCTTGACGCCACGATCCGACACGAGCTTGTTCTCGTCGGCCTGCAGCAGCTTGTCCTGCCGCAGCCCCATCTTTTCCTCGACGTTGAGAATCAGCAGACGCGGATCCCACCAGACCACCTGATGCGTTCCGTGTTGCGTGCGATGTAATCCGGGAGCCACCGCTTTCATTTTGCCCGGCGCTTTGGGCGGCCGTGTCAGCACGCTGTCGTCGCCGAATTCGGGGCATCCGACAGGATGCGTCGATTCCGGTGCGCGCCTTTCGGTCTGCGGCGGATAGACAACGGGATTCAGCCGCGCGAGCCAGCCGTCGCTCTCCTCGTCGCCAACCGCGGGCACGACGATCAGATCGCGCGCGCGCGTCGCCGCGACGTATAGCAGCCGCACTGCTTCCTCCTCGTCGCGCTCATGCTCTTTCGCCTGATGCTCCTGCAGCTCGCGCGGCGCGCATCCTGCCAGTTCCATCGCCGCGAGCTTCGACGCCGGCTCGATATATCGCGACGCGCCCGCGCGTGTTTCGTTGCACGTGATATCGGCCAGGATGACGACCGGGAACTCGAGGCCTTTCGCGCGATGCACCGTCATAATCCGCACGCCCTCGGTCCCTTCCTCGACGATCGGTATCTCGCTCGCCTCGTCGCGCTCGGCGCGCGCTTCGAGCTCATCGACGAACGCGCGGAACGACGTCGTGCCGCCGCGCGCTTCGTAGCGCCGCGCCTGGTCCATGATCCGCATGATATTCGCCAGCGCCTGCTCGCCCGTCGGCCAAATCGCGAATCCCGCATGCGCGCGCGTCTGCGCCAGCAGCATCGCCAGCGTCTCCGCGATCGGACGGCGATTCCGGCCGCGATGAAGATTCTTGAAGATGTCGAGGGCGCCCTTAACTTCCTTCAGACTGTCGGGGATATCGTCGGGCAGCTTGCGAAATGGATGCAGGCTGCCGACGGTCATGCGGAATTCGAGCAGCGCCGCATCCGACAGCGCGAACACAGGCCCACGGAGCGCCGCGAACACCGTCAACTCATCATCGGGCCGCTCGATCGCGCCCAGCAGGTTGCGCACCGCGATCACTTCTTCGCGCTCGTTGAACGATCCGCCCTTCACCAGCACGTGCGGCAGATGCCGCGCTTCGAGCGCGCGCAGATATGGCCGCGTCACGTCGCGCCCGAACGAATTCATGCGGCGAAACAGGATGCAGATATGGCGCGGGCGAATCGGCACGCGCTCGTCGGGCCTCTCGCGCTCGGTCACCGTCCAGCCGCTCTCGTGCACCAGCCAGCGCGCGTAGGCGGCAATCGCCTCGGGAATCGACTCGTCGATTTTCCAATTCACGACGCGACCGAAATCGCCGTACGGCTCCGGCACCGGCAGCACCACGATCGACGGTTGCGTTCCCGGCTCGGCGCGATACGGCGTCAGCGGCGCGTACACGGGCTGCGTGTGTGATTCCTCGCTCATCAGCGGCGCGAACGCGGCATTGACCATCGTCTGAATAGCGGGCGTTGCGCGAAAGCTGACCGTCAGATGCGCCAACTCCGCACCATGCATCAGCAGGATTTGCTTGACGCCCTGGTAAAGCGAAACGTCGGCGCGCCGGAAACGGTAAATCGATTGTTTGGGATCGCCGACGATAAACAATTTCCCGGGTATTGGTTTGACCTTGAGCCAGTTGGTCTCCGCAGGATCGGCCGACGAAAGCAGCAGCAGAATCTCAGCTTGCAGCGGATCGGTGTCCTGGAATTCATCGACGAAAATGTGCGTGAAGCGACTCTGCAACTCGGCGCGCACCGCAGGGTTGTCGCGAACCAGGTTGCGCGCGACCAGCAACAGATCAAGGAAGTCCAGCCGCCCGGCGCGGCGCTTGATTTCTTCATACACGGCGACGATCGGCCACAATTCGTCGCGCAGCAGCGGCGCCAGGTTCGCGCCCGCATCGTCGCGGAACTTTTTCAACCGATCGTGCAGCGCGGCGCGCCGCCGAAAAATTTCCTCGCGCTCGACCTCGCCAAAGCTGCCGCCGTAGCCCTTCCAATCCCAGCGCCGACCCGTGCTGAGCCCGACCAGCACCGACTCGAGCGCGTCGTAGTCGCGCCCGCGCACGGCCTCCAGTCGCGTCGCCTCGGACACCGGCCGCGCAATCGCGGCGAGGCCCTTCGCCAGCCAGTCGTCGTCTTCACCAAGTTCGGAAAGTGTGCCGAGCGCTTCGACTTCGGCGATTATCGCGTCGATCTCGGCGTCTCGGTCGAACGGCGAATGCATCCACGGCGAATCGAAGTCGCGCCAGTTCATCAGTTCGAGCGCAGCACGCCGCGCGATCGCTCGCGGCCCCGTGCGCGACGACAGATCGCGCCGCCGCAGCAGCCGCCGCATTCCTTCACCCGGATCGTCGAGGATCTTCTCAAACCATCGCTCGAACGCCGCGTCGAACATCTCGCCCGCCACGTCCTCGGGCGCAACTTCGAACATCGGATCGACGCGCGCCTCGACCGGCCGCTCGCGCAGCAGGTCGGCACAAAACGAATGAATCGTTCCGATGCGCGCTTCCTCGAGTTGCTTCAGCGCCAGGTCGAATCGCGCGCGCCCTTCGCTCGCAGCTTCCGTATTCTGCCGGGCGCGCTCGATTTCCGCACGCAGCCGCAGCTTCAGCTCGCCGGCCGCCTTCTCGGTGAATGTCACCGCGACGATTCGCGCCAGCTCGCCGCGCCCCGATCCGATCACCGACACGATCCGATTCACCAGCGCGGTGGTCTTGCCGGTGCCGGCCGCCGCCTCGATCACGAGCGTGACCTCGAGGTCGTCGCGAATCCGATCGCGCACTGGCTGATCGGATATGACTGTCGGATTCACCAGCGTCATCGCATCTCGCGTAAGCGCGTCAGCGGCTCGAGCCGGGCCTTCGGTTTGATTTTCGAGCGCCGTTCCTCATACGGGCCGCAGACGCGCTTGTAGTCGCACCATTCGCATTCGCGCGCGTCCGGCGCCGCCGGCAAAAATCCCTGCTCGAGCGACTGCTTGAGGATCGCGACAAATTTTCGCGCCGCTTCGCGCGCCTCGTCATTGATCTCGACCACGCGCTCTTCGTAGCCGCCGGCCGCGGTGCAGTAGTACAGTCGACCGGCGTAAATTTTCTCGCGCAGCACGCTTTCCGCCACCAGCGCGTACAAAACCGGCTGCAGCGTCTTGCCGCCGCCTATCACGAAGTCCTTCTCCGCGCGTACTTTCCCGGTTTTGTGATCGGTGACACGGATTCGGCCGGCCGCGTCGCGCTCGAGCAAATCGATCGATCCGCGCAGGCTCAAGCCGCCGTCGATCGCGACCGGCTCGGCCGAGCTATGCGGGTCCGCTTGCGCCCGTTCGCTCAGTCCGAAGCCGAGCTCGAACCATTCGGGCCGCCAATGCTCCGGGTCGTCGGCCGCGCGCCGCATCCACTCGCGCAAGTCGGCGCGGATACCTTCGATGCCGTCGAGCCACACGCGCTCGATCGCCGGCGCGAGCTCGTCATGCATTCGCGCGGCGACTTCGTCGAGCTTCTCGTCGAGCAGCCCCGACGCGTCATCCAGATCGTCCCGCGTGACCGGCAGCACGTCGAGCTCGCGCAGCGCCGACAGGATTTCATACTGCACTTCGGCGAACAGGCCGCCGCGCGTCAGCGGATCGAGCGTCTCGATCGCCTCAGGTTCCTCGCGCGGCTCCAGCCGATGGACCGCTTGCAGAAAAAACCGGTACGGGCAGGCCGCGAAATTCTGCAGCGCAGTCGGCGAATATGAGCGCGCGTTCAGCTGATGCTTCCCCAACGCCGCCAGCGCCGCCGCGTCGGGATCGACCAGCCCGTCTGCCGACGTCCATCGCCTGAGCCAACGTCGCGCGCGCGCGCGCAACGCCCTGCCGAGATGCACATTGGCGCCGAGCAGATAGTTCGCCGCGCCGGTCGTCTCGTCCGGATTCTTGTCGACCAGCTTGTCGAGCACCGCCAGATCGAATTCCGCGTCGTCGATCGCGTCGGCGGGATTCGCCGGCGCCGGCCATGAAAGCCGCGTTACCGGCTGTGAGGCCGAGCGACTCGCCAGCTCATCGAAGCCGGGCAAGCGGCCTTCCGCCGCGCGCAGAATCTCGAGCGCATAAAATGACGGTACTCGCGGACGACCCTGGTCGAGATCGACGCGCGGATAGGAAAACATCGCACGCTCGTCGCGCCGCGCCTGCAGCGATTCGCAACGCGAGCCGTTCCGCGCCGACGCGCCGTTCATTGCGCGCAAGATACGGACTCAGCCGCGCGCGCGCGGCATCGGACAGAATCGGATCTTCGGTCAGCTTGCGCGGAAACATGCGCTCCGCAAGCCCGGGGACGATGACGACGTCGAACTCCATACCGCGCGCGCGACTCGGCGGCGCGACGAACACCGCGCCGTAGCGGCGAGCGCGCGGCGGCGCCTCAAGTCGCCCGAGCCGCTCGTTCAGCACCAGGCGCACCTCGTCAAGTCCGACCGGACCAACGGGTGCCATCGGCTCGAGCTCCGCCAGCGCGGCGAGCACTGGATCCCGATCGCGAATCGCCAGCTCAACCAGCGCACGCAGAAACTTCAGCCAGTCGCCCCAGCTCGCATTGCGCGGCTGCGCCTCGAGCATCGAGAGAATCGGCATCGCCACTTCGCCCAAATGCGCGAGGTCGAGGATCCGCCGCTCCAGGCCCGCCAGATGCGCGTCGTCGTCGGCAATTTCCTTGCGCCGCTCCTTGAGCTCGTTGCCCAGACCCGCCAGCCGTTTGCGCCATCGCTCGGCGCTACCGATTACGGCCGCATCGACCAGCAGCCGCTCCCATCGCCACGGCGCCCGCGCTGTCCCATCAATCACCGGCACCGGATCGGAAACGTCGAGGTCGGCAACTGGAGTGTCATTGCGCTCAATTTCAAGATCCGATTCCAACGGCGCCGGCACCAGTTCCGCGTCGGGGCTGATCGCCGGCTCTTCCTGGCTCTGACGATCGGCGTCGGGCACTTGCGCGAGCGAAAGGTATTCCGCGAATCGGCGCGCCGACAGATTTTCCGAGGCGCAGGCGAGCAACGCGAGGAGCGCGCGTCCGCCCGGCTCCGGCCGCCGCGTGCCGCGCGCGAAGTAGGCAGGTACGTCGGCGCGGGCCAGCGCTTCCTGCAGGTACGGCGCGTAGCGAACAGGGTCATGCAGCAGGACGGCGATTCGATCGAACGGCACGCCGCGCCGCGCCTCGGCGGCGATTCGCCGCGCGATCTCGACGCACTCATGCATCTCGCCGGGCGCCGAAATCACCGTCACGGTTTCATCCACGGCGCGTTCGGGCGGCGCGGTATCGGCGAACAGATGGGTCTGAAGACGCGCGAGCGAAGGCGCGACGCTCTCGTTGGCAGGCGGTGACGACGCCTTCGCACGCACGCCGAGCGCATCTTCAAGAATCGTTTGCACGGGCGAGTCGCCGGCGGGAATCGTCGCGAGAATCGAGGGCGAACGCGCGGCGAGCGCGGCAATAAAGTCGCGGTCGAGCGCGCTGTCCACGGATGGATCGAGCAGCAGAATAGGCAGTCCGACGAAGCGCGGCGGTTCGCTCGCGAGCGCGGCACGCGTCGCGACTTTCAGCATCCCGGCGCGATCGATCAGCTTCGCTTCCGCCAGCTCGGCGTCGAACTGCGCGAGCGTCGCGGCAATCGCCTCGCCGGCGCCGCCTAACGCGCGCAATTCGTCGGCGCCGATGTCGTTCCAGCGCAGCTCGATCAACGTTCGCGCCAGCGCGCGCGAGAACCCGGGCAGTTTCAGCACCGGCTCGAAATACGCGAGCGCTCCCGATGGCGCCAGGCGAAAGACCGCGCGTGCGGCGACCGCCTCGGCGGCGAGTCCGTCTGCCGGCGCGAGTCCGGCATCGGCGAGTTCCTCGGCGGCAAGCAGGCCGACCAGCCGATTGAGCGTCAGGCGATGCATGCCGAGCATCGCGCCGCGCGAAACGGCGAACGCGCGCACGAGATCGTCGCCGGCCTCCTTGACCGACGCGATCACGAGCACTTCACTCGCCGATGGTTGCGACTCGAGCCATGCGCGGGCAGCGGCGATGCGCTCGGCGGCGCGCTCCGAAATTATGATTTCACGAGAGGCTGGCATCGGCGCGGCGCGACTCGAGGCCGCGCCACGTCTCTATCGTCCGCTCCGGCGATCGCGTGTCGCAAGAGCCCGCGCCGCGTGTTTCCACAATCGGACAACGGTTGTCCGCGCGTCCCCTTCAACTCTTCAGCAAGTCCGCGATGCCTTCCTCGATCGATACGCGCGGCCGCCAACCCAGCACCAGCTCGGCCTGCGTGCGGTCCGCGAGCGTGTCGCGCATATCGCCGGAGCGCCCCGCGCTATGAACCGTCTGTCCGCCGATCATCGCCGCGACCCGATTCACGCTAACGTTCTCGCCGCGCCCGATATTCAGCGCGCGTCCATCGGCGAGCTCGCAGTCCATCGCCAGCATGTTCGCCGACACCACGTCGCTCACGTGCGTAAAATCCCGCGTCTGCTCGCCGTCGCCATGAATCTCGAGCGGACGGCCCTCGCGCCGCGCCTTCAGAAACGCCGCGATCGCCAGCACGTACGACCCCTCGCTCGGCATTCGCCGACCGTACACGCCGAAGTAGCGCAGCGTGATCGTTTGCATCGCGAACAGCCGGTGGAACATGCGCGTGTACTGTTCGCCGACGTACTTTTGCAGCGCGTAGGGATTCAGCGGATTCGCCGTCATCGTCTCGACCAGCGGCATAGTCGCCTGATCGCCGTAAACTGATGATGATCCCGAGTACACCACGCGCCGGACTTTCCTGTCGCGGGCAGCGATCAGCACGTTCAGCGTCCCGACCACGTTGGTCATGTGCGTCTCGACCGGCTTCGCAATCGAAAGGGGAATTCGCGGGAGCGCCGCGACGTGGAACACGGTATCAACGCCGTCGAACGCATCGGTGATCGAGGACGCGTCGCGGATATCGCCTTCGATCAGCTCGGCCGCGCCGTTCACATACTCGCGCCGGCCGGTGTCGAAGTTGTCGATCACCCGCACGCGATGTCCCGCAGCGAGGAGCGCATCCACCAGGTGCGACCCGATAAAGCCGGCGCCGCCGGTCACCAGCAGAAGACGCCCTGACCGTTGCGATTCCGACTCTGTGCTCATGCTGACAAGTGTTTTGCGATAGTCGCGCGCAGGCGAATTCCGCAAAATTGCGTGGTTTGCATCGCTAGGATAACTTGTTTCGTTACCTGCATCAAAACAGGCTGCCTACGATGACCACCGACACGCAGCGGATCAAGCTCCTCGAGCAGTTGCTCACCGAACGAATCCTCGTTCTGGACGGCGCGTTCGGCACTTTCGTGCTGGGCGAGAACCTGACCGCCGCTGACTACGGCGGCGCTCGCTACGAAGGGTGCAACGAGAACGTCGTGCGCACTCGGCCAGACCTGATTCGCCGAATGCACGACGGTTTTCTCGAAGCCGGCGCCGACATTGTCGAGACCGCGAGCTTCCAGGCCAGTCCTATCGTGCTCGCCGAGTATGGCCTCGAGCAGGACACGCGCGAAATCAACCGTCTCGCCGCGAGTCTGGCACGGGAAGAAGCCGCTCGCTTCAGCACCGCGGACAAGCCGCGCTTCGTGGCGGGATCGATGGGCCCGACGACCAAGAGCATCTCGGTCACCGGCGGCGTCACGTTCGATCAGATGCGCGACGGCTACCAGGTGCAGGCCGAAGGCTTGATCGAAGGCGGCGCCGACATCCTGCTGCTCGAAACCGTCAACGACACGCTGAACTGCAAGGCCGGCCTCGTCGGTATCGAGGCTGCGATCGCAAAACTCGGCATCGCGCCCGCGGTCGCCGTGTCGGGAACGATCGAAACGATGGGCACGCTGCTCAGCGGCCAGGACATCGAAGCTTTTTATACTTCGCTCGCGCATCGCGAGCTGCTCTGGATGGGCCTCAACTGCGCCACTGGCCCCGACTTCATGACCGATCATCTGCGGACCCTGTCAGGCATCTCAAAATTCTTCGTCGCCTGCGTGCCGAACGCAGGTCTACCCGATGAAGAAGGACATTACAATGAGTCGCCCCAGATGCTTGCGGGAAAAATCGCGCGCTTCGCCGAAAACGGATGGGTCAATCTGGTCGGTGGATGCTGCGGCACGACACCCGAGCATATCCGCCTGCTGGTTGAAGCAGTGGCGGGCAAACGTCCGCGACAACGCTCGACTGTCAGGCGCTCGGTCGTCTCCGGCATCGAAACGCTCGTCATCGACAATGACACGCGGCCGGTGATCGTGGGCGAACGCACCAACGTGCTCGGCAGCCGCAAGTTCAAGCGGCTGATCGCCGACGGCAAGGTCGAGGAAGCTTCCGAAGTGGGGCGCGTGCAGGTGCGCCGCGGCGCGCACATCCTCGACGTCTGCCTCCAGGATCCGGATCGCGACGAGATGGCGGACGTCACGCGCTTTCTTGAAATCGAAGTCAAAAAAGTGAAAGTGCCGCTGATGATCGATTCGACCGATCATCGCGTCATCGAGGAATCGCTCAAGCGCACGCCGGGCAAGTCGTTGATCAATTCGATCAACCTCGAGGACGGCGAAGATCGCTTCAAGAAGGTCGTGCCGCTCGCCCGCCGTTTCGGCGCCGCGCTCGTCGTTGGCTGCATCGACGACGACAAGCAGCAGGCGCAGGCCGTTACGCGCGCGCGCAAGCTCCAGGTGGCCGAGCGCTCGTTCAAACTGCTCACCGAAAAATACGGCGTCGAGCCCGAAGACATCATCTTCGATCCGCTCGTTTTCCCGGTCGGCACCGGTGACAAAAATTATATCGGCTCCGGCATCGAGACCATCGAAGGCATTCGCCTCATCAAGAGCGCGCTGCCGGCGTGCAAGACCATCCTCGGCATCTCGAACGTCTCCTTTGGATTGCCCGAGGCGGGCCGCGAAGTGCTGAACGCCGTGATGCTCTATCACTGCGTGCAGGCGGGCCTCGACCTCGCGATCGTCAACTCCGAAAAGCTTCATCGCTACCCGTCAATTCCCGAAGAGGAGCGCAAGCTCGCCGAGGATTTGATCTGGTGGCGCGGCGACGATCCGATCGCGGCGTTTGCCGCGTATTTCCGCGCGCGCAAGAGCACCGTCACTGCCGAGGATCGCAAGTCGCTGCCGCTCGACGATCGCCTCGCGCGCTACATCCTCGAAGGCTCGAAGGACGGTCTGGTCGCCGACCTCGATGAGGCGCTGACGGCTCGCGGCCCGCTCGAAATCATCAACGGGCCGTTGATGAAGGGCATGGACGAAGTCGGGCGCCTGTTCAACGCCAACCAGATGATCGTCGCCGAAGTTTTGCAATCGGCCGAGGCGATGAAGGCCGCCGTTGCGCACCTCGAACCGCACATGCAGAAGTCCGAGAGCGCGACCAAGGGCAAAATTATTCTGGCCACAGTCAAGGGCGACGTTCACGACATCGGCAAGAATCTGGTCGAGATCATTCTCAGCAACAACGGCTACCGCGTCGTCAATCTCGGCATCAAGGTGCCGCCCGAGGAGCTGATCAAAGCGTTCCGCGAGCACGGACCCGACGCGATCGGCCTGTCCGGCCTGCTCGTCAAGTCGGCGCAGATGATGGTCGCGACGGCGCAGGACCTGAAGACCGCGGGCATCGATTGTCCGATCCTGGTCGGCGGCGCCGCGCTCTCGAACCGCTTCACCCGGATGAAAATCGCGCCCGAGTATCCCGGCCTGGTCGCCTACGCCAACGACGCGATGAACGGGCTCGACCTCGCCAATCAGATCATGGACATCGAGCGGCGCGAATCGCTCAAGCACGTGCTCGCCGAGCAATCGAAAAAAATGCTCGAGGCCGCGCCGAAGGTCGTCGACGCGCCCGCGGACGCGGCGCCACGCCGTTCGTCGGTGCGTCGCGACGTCGAGATTCCGAAACCGCCCGACCTCAAGACTCACGTCATTCGCAACTACGATCTCGGCGAGATCTTCGAGTACATCAACCCCAAGAGTCTCTACTCGAAGCATCTCGGCTTTCAGAATTATGTCGAAGCGTTCGAGGCCGGCGATCCCAAGGCGCGCGAACTGCACGAGCGCGTCGAGGAAGTCGCGCAACAGATTCTCGCGCGCACCGACATTTCCGCCAACGCCGTCTTACGGTTTTTCCCGGCGCAATCCGACGGCGATCGCACCGTCAAAATCTACTCGCCCGACGGCAAGACGGTACTCGAGTCGTTCACCTTCGGCCGTCAGAGCGACCCGCCGCATCTATGCCTCGCCGACTATGTCGCTGCGCGCGATTCCGGCCGCACCGACTATTTGTGCATGTTCGTCACGACTATCGGCACCGGCGTGCGCGCGCTCGCTGAGGATTGGAAAAACAAAGGCGACTACCTGCGCTCGCATATCCTGCAGGTGCTCGCGCTCGAGGGCGCCGAGGCGTTCGCCGAGTTGCTGCACGTGAAGATTCGCCAGATGTGGGGAATCGGCGACCCGCCGGGACTGTCGCTCAAGGATCTGGTGCAGGCGCATTATCACGGCAAGCGTTTCTCATTCGGCTATCCCGCCTGCCCGCGGCTCGAGGATCAGGAGCAGTTGTTCCGCCTGCTCGAGGTCGAGAAAAATGCGATCGGAGTGCAGTTGACCGAAGGCTTCATGATGGATCCTGAAAGCGCCGTCAGCGCCGTCGTCTTCCATCATCCCGAGGCAAAGTATTTCAGCCTCTCACCGGGCGATATCGAGCGGCTCGAGCGCGAATTCGAAGCGGCTGCCATCAAACGCGCCGCAAGCTAAGCCTTCTATTGCTTGGCGTGCGCGCGATGCTGCGTCGCGCCATTGCGCCCATTGCCGTTGCCGCCATCGACTGCGTGCAGTTCCACCGCCTCGGCCTTTTCGTGCGGCTGATACGCCTCGCATCGAATCATCACCTGCCGCTCGCGAGGTCCGTCGAGCTCGACCATGAACACGCGCTGCCACGTGCCGAGCGCGAGGCGCCCGTCGATCACCGGAATCGTCTCGCTGGTCGCGAGCAAGAGATGCATCAGATGCGAATGCGCGTTGGGGCGTTCGTCCGGCGCGATCGGCGGCTTGCGGCGGCTCATGTCGTTGTGGTTGTAGCCGCGCTCCGACGGGCACAGCTCTCGCAGCATCGTCTTGAAGTCCTCGAGCAGCAGCTCTTCCGCCTCGTTGATCTTTATCGCCGCCGTCGTGTGGCTGCGAGAACACCGTCACCGTGCCGCTCTCCACCGCGTTCACGCGCAGATGCTCGTTGATGTAATCCGTCAGGTCGATGAATTGAATCGGCTCCGCGGTGCCGATATCCAGAATCGAATCGGACAGCACGACCGAATGCCGCGAGCGCGATGCGCTCGTGCGAAATGTCGCGCGCGCGGAATTAAATTTTTCAGGCATTTCAGTTCCTTCGATGAGATAACGACCGATGAGACTCCGGTTGATCGCTCGTTCATCGTATGCACCGCGCGACGGCCGGAGCAATTAAGATGAAGCGATCTGACCGACTGACCGTGGGCTGGTTAGTCGGTCAAGTTATCTGCGTAACGGAATTTGCTATTGCGCCTTGCCGCGCAGTTCGCGCTCGGCAAGTTCAAGGTCAGCTTCGATCATCAACTCGGCAAGGTTTTCGAACTTCACTTTGGGCTCCCAACCGAGCTGGCGCTTCGCCTTCGAGGCGTCACCGATCAGCAGATCGACTTCCGCCGGACGGAAAAATCGCTCATCGATCTCGACGTGATCCTGCCACTTCAACTTCAGCCGATCGAACACGACTTCGAGAAACTCCTGCACCGGATGCGCCTCGCCCGTCGCGATCACATAATCGTCCGGCTGCTCCTGCTGCAGCATCAGCCACATCGCCTCGACATAGTCGCCGGCGAATCCCCAGTCGCGGCGCGCGTCCAGGTTTCCCAGCGCGAGCTTGTCCTGCAGGCCCAGTTTGATTCGCGTCGCGCTGCGCGTGATCTTGCGCGTGACGAAGTTCTCGCCGCGTCTCGGTGACTCGTGGTTGAACAGGATCCCGTTGCACGCGAACAGCTCGTAAGCCTCGCGATAGTTGATCGTCTGCCAGTGCGCATAGACCTTGGCGCATGCGTACGGACTGCGCGGATGAAACGGCGTCGTCTCACTCTGCGGAGTCTCCGCCACCTTGCCGAACATCTCCGACGATCCCGCCTGGTAGAGTCGCGCCGCCCGTCCGCGCCGCTTGTTGTGATCGCGCAGCGCCTCGAGCAGGCGCAGCGCCCCCAGCCCGACCACGTCGGCCGTGTACTCCGGCTGATCGAACGAGATTCGCACGTGCGACTGCGCCGCGAGATTGTAAACCTCGTCGGGACGCACCTGCTCCACGATTCGCCGCAAACCAGTGCCGTCGCCGAGGTCGCCGTAATGCAGTTGCAGACCCTCTGAACCGGGTCCGAAGCCCTTGCGCAGATGATCGATTCGTCCCGTGGCGAAACTCGAAGTGCGCCGCACCATCCCATGCACTTCGTAGCCCTTTTTCAAAAGAAACTCGGCGAGGTAAGAACCATCCTGTCCGGTTACGCCGGTAATTAGTGCTACTTTTGCCATCTGGACGCCGCGACACGCGGTGTACAGGAAATATACCACGTCCGCCCGAGCGCAAAAATATAGCCCCGCCCCAAACAGAAAGGGCGCAGCGTTGTTTCGCCGCGCCCCTTGCCAGGCACTTTGCTCGATTGCCAGTCCCGGTTCAGTCGCCGGGCACCAGCCGATGCGAATCGCTGTCGAAGTGCTGCGTCGAAAATTCAAACAGCTCGGCGTCCTCGATCGCTTCCATCTGATGCACCAGGCCGATCGGCACGTCCATGCATTCGCCCGCTACCAGCTCGAACTCCTCGATCGTCTCGCTCTCCGGCGACTCCTTGACCCGCACCAGCAGCTTGCCGCTGCGCAGGTAGAACGATTCGGTCTTGATCTTGTGGAAATGCAGCGAGCACTTCTTGCCCTTGCGAATCTCCAGGATCTTCCCGCAGTAGAGATCGCCGTTGGCGATCCACACCTCGCGGCCCCATCCCTTGGGCACAATCCGTACTGGCTGTCGTGCATGTTTCATTTTTTCGCGTCCTTATTACTCGCCGCCGTCGTAATTCGGCATCGCAACGCTGGCCAATACCGATCCAAATCTGCTGGTAACCTTGATCCGATCGAACCGCAACTCCGCCACGCGCCGCGCGCGCGCACCCATCTGCTTGAGATGCTCCGGCGCGTCAACCGCCTCGCGAATCGCACCGGTAAGGGCATCCACGTCGCCCGGCTGCACGACAAACCCAACCGCGTCTTCGCGCGCGATCTGCGCGACCTCGGCCTTCTCCTCCATCATCGCGATAAACGGGCGACCCGCCGCCAGGATCCCGTAAATCTTGCTCGGCACCAGGCATCCTGCCGCGCCCGGTGCCAGCGGAATAAGATGCAGATCGGCGGCACTCAGCGACTCGGCCAGGTTCTCCTTCGGCTGGTACGGCAAAAAAATCACGTTGCTCAATCCCATCGCGCGCGCCCGCTCCTCGAGCCACTTCTTGCGCGCGCCTTCGCCGATCATCGCGAACAGAATTCGTTCGTCGTCGCGCAGCCGCCCGGCCGCCTCGAGCACGGCCTCGAGCTGCTGCGAGAGTCCGATATTACCAGAATACATCACGACAAACTTGCCGCCGAAATTTCCCCGGAACGGATTGCTCTCGAGCGGCCTGATTCGCCCGCAATCCACCCAGTCGGGTACCACTACCACCTTGTCGGTCGGCACTCCCTTGTCCACGATTCGCTGCGCCATATCATTGCCGAGCGTCACAATCAGGTCGGCGCGCTCGTACGCGTAGTCATTGGCCCGGCGCAGCAGCTCCAGCAGGAACGGACTGCGCACGCCGCCGGTGACCTCCGCTATATCAGGATAGAGATCCTGCACATTGTAGACCAGCCTGCATCCCCAGCGCCGTTTCAGCACGGCCGCCAGCGCGCCGAGCAGCGGCGGATCGGTC
The DNA here is from genome assembly GCA_963747845.1 of uncultured delta proteobacterium. Classification (GTDB taxonomy): domain Bacteria; phylum Desulfobacterota; class Binatia; order Binatales; family Binataceae; genus Binatus. The sequence goes on along the minus strand of CAVVGR010000006.1, from coordinate 130,510 downwards.
TCCGCCACTATTACGTCGGGCCGCGGCAACCTGAACGCGACTATCGCCGCCAATAGGTAGTAGGTACCCAGATTGACTAATCGGCCGAACAGGTTCGCCTTTGAAAATCTCGTCCCCCAGGTGCGAACGATCGAGACATTGCCGCGCCGCTCACGCGACCACAAACGAAAGTTCACGGTGCCGGGACGCGACGGTCCCGCCACGATCGTAACTTCGTTGTCCTGCGACAGGTCGTCGCAAAGTTCGGTCAGAAATTGACCAGTAGCCTCGTGATCAGGCCAGAACGATCTGTTTAAGAACAGTATTCGCGTCTGACTATCCCCTTTGACAACAAATTGTGATCCTACTCATTGTCGGGCGCGAAGATATACTGATTTCCAGCGCTACGGCGAACGCTGAAAGGCCCCATTACCAACAGGTCCATCCTGGTCCTGAGAAAGCAATCGAGCGCCTCCTCGGGCCGGCAAACCACCGGCTCGTTTTCGTTGAACGAGGTGTTGAGCAGCACTGGAACGCCCGTCTGGCGGCCAAATTCGGCGATCAGCTTGTAATACAGCGGATTCTGCCGCGCATTCACCGTCTGCAAACGCCCGGTCCCGTCAACATGCGTGGTCGCCGGAATCGTCGCGCGCTTTTCGGGCCGCACCGCATACGCCATCAGCATGAACGGCGACGGATACGACTGCGTGAAGTAGTCGCCGGCCGCCTCTTCCAGGATCGAAGGCGCGAACGGCCGGAACATTTCGCGGCGCTTGATTTTCGAATTCAGAATATCGCGCATCTCGACCCGCCGCGGATCGGCCAGGATACTGCGATTGCCCAGCGCCCGCGGACCCCACTCCATCCGCCCCTGGAACCATCCGACCACCTGCCCCTCGGCGATCGTCGCCGCAGTCGCGCGGCAAAGCTCGTCTTCATTTTCGATCTTGCTAATCACGCAGCCCTGACTGGCTATTTCAGATTCGCGCGAACTGAGTAATGCGGCGATCTCGTCGGCGCGGAATTCGGGGCCCCAGTTTGCGTGCTCCATCACGAACCCGCGCTCTCGCGGCGCGCTCGAATGCCATTGGTCGAACGCCGCGCCTATCGCCAGCCCCGCGTCGCCCGCCGCCGATTGTATATAAATGTCCTCGAAGCCGGTCTGCTCCAGGATTTTGCCGTTGACGACGCAGTTGTACGCCACGCCGCCCGCAAGACAGAGCCGCTTCAGCCCGGTCGCGCGCTGCAGGCTTCGCAGCCGATCGATAATCACTTCCTCGAGCCGCCGCTGCATCGACGCCGCGATCGCGATATGCCGTTTGTCCACCGGCTCAGCCGCATCGCGCACCGCGCCCAGCCGCTCGACCAGGAAGTTCGAGTACAGCCTGCCAATAGTAGGCTCGCCAGCGCCCCACGTCATCTCCGCGCCCGACTTCTGGTAGGTGAAATATTCCGGCGCGAGCATGAAATCCATGCGCCCGCCGTTCGGCGCGATCACGATCCGGCGAAACTCCTCGACCATCTCCGGCTCGCCGTACGACGCCAGCCCCATCACCTTGTATTCGTCGCCGTACTTCGGAAATCCCAGGTACTGCGTGAGCGCGGTGTAGAACATTCCGAGCGAATGCGGAAACGTCACCACGCCCATCGGCGAAATCGTGCCGCCGCGCCCCACGCCCCACATCGCGCTGGCAAAGTCGCCCAGTCCGTCGATCGAAAACAGCGCCGCCTCGTCGAACGGAGAAACCAGGAACGAGCTCGCGAGGTGCGCGCGATGATGCTCGACGCGCGCCACCGGAATCGAGCTTCGCGTCCGCTCCCAGAGCGCGCGCCGCTTCCTCGCCAATCGACGCGAAGTGCGCTTGGGCGCTCAACCGGTCGCGCGCAACCAGCGGCATCTTGATCGCATGCCAAGCCTTGCGCACGATGCGCGCCCACGGGTCGCGCGCGACGGCAATCATGTCGATATCGCGCGGCGACGCGCCTGCCGCCTTCACGACGTAGCGCAAAGCCTCTCGCCGGAAATCCGGCCGCATGCTTGATCCGGCAGAACCGCTCCTCCTCCGCAGCCGCCACCAACCTGCCGTCGACGACCGCAGCCGCACTGGCATCCCCGTGATAAGCGTTGACCCCGACGATTAACATTTTGTAACTGCGGACCGGCTCTACAATTGATGCGCCGCGGCGAGGCGCCGATCGCTGCGCTGTGACAGCAGGTTTTTGTAGAGCGTCATCATTTCGGACGCGCACTTCTCCCACGAAAAATCTGCCGCCATCCAGCGCCGGCCGCGCTCGCCCATCTCGGCTGTCGGCATCGAGCTTATCTTCGCGATTGCATCGGCCAGGCTTGCCGGATCGTTGTCGACCCACAGTCCGCAGCCGATCCGCTCGACTTCCTTCCACGGAGTACCGGTGCTCGCAATCACGGCGGCGCCGTGCGCGAGCGCTTCAGCGACGACTATCGCGAAATTCTCAGTGAACGACGGCACCACGACGACATCGGTCCGCTCGAACATCCGCCGCTTTTCATCGCCGCGAACGTCGCCCAGCATGATGACCTCGTCGACCAACCCGAGCCGATCGATTTCGCCGCGAAGTTTGGCCTCGTACTCGGGCGAACCCGAACCCGCGATCGCGAGCGAGAACGCAGGCTGATTCCGCTCTTTCAAAATACGGCAGGCGGCGAGCAGATTCTCGATTCCTTTCTTGGGATCGAGGCGGCCGACGAATCCGAGCCGAAGCAGCGCGCCGCGCGGCTCGCGATTAATCGTCGGCGGGAGCTCGACGCCGTTCGGAATCATTCCGATCGTGGCGCGCGGAAACCGTGCGCGAGTCTCTGCCGCCTCGCTTTCCGAAGTCAGGTGGATAATCAGCTCGCGATTTCCAAGTGCGATGCAAACCTTCTCCCACAACGACTTTAAGCCCACGCGTCGCGATCCGCTCCAGCGCTGAAGCGCGCCATGCGGCGTCCATACCACCGGCCGCTTGAGCATTCGCGCCGCCAGCAAAGTTGGAATCGTCGGAAACGAATACGCCGCATGCAGATGAATCACGTCCGCCCATCGCACCTGCTCGATCAGCGCGCCGAGCAACTCGATCGACACCGACTGGCGTGCGACGCGCGCGCAGTAACGAATCTCGAATCCGCGGCCATGCGCGTACGCCGCCATCGCCGCCGGGTCCAGCCGCTTTCCCGGTCCATTCGCATCCGTCGTCAGCACCCGAACCGCGGCTCCCGCATCAGCCAGATGCCGCGCGAACTGGTATGCAGCCTCGGGCAGTCCGCCGTAAACCCACGCCGGCGCGAAGAACGGACTCACGTGCAATACACGTGGCGCATCGCTGTCTTGCGTCAAGGAACTCAAATCGCCCGCGCCCTTGCGGCCCGCGTCACGCGCGAGTCGACCGTCGCCGCATCAACCTCCGCGATTTTGATGAGGAGGTGGATCAGTGCGATGAAAACAATGCTCCACGGGATCGCGCCGAGCGTCATCGACGCGGCCGATCCGACATCCAGCAATCTCGACGAAACGTAAACCCCGCCGACCAGCGCGCCGAGCCCCATCCCGGGGTGGACGTACATCTCGATCAGCATGCGAAAGATCACCCCGAAGATGAACATGCCAACGATCACGCCAACGACGCCGAAGTTACCGTACAACTCGACCAGCTCCGGCAGATTGATCGACGTCACGATGTCTTTCTTTCCGATCAGTCCATAGCGATGGCCGAACCATCCGCCGCTCTGCTCCTCGGGCTTGTCGGGCATGATAAATCGCGGAATCGGTTTGAACAGCATCGGGTAATAAGACGCGCCCGCCCAAAACGGCACCACCGCGGGCGTGTCCGCGATTACTTCTCCGAACACCGTGAACTGCGCCAGCCGCATGCCGGCCATGTCGATCAGCGCCTGCGGCTCTATCTCGCCGCCGAACGTGATGCGGTAAACCATCGCGCTAAACAGTTCCGCCTTGTCGATCACGGTCGCATCCATCAATCTCCCGCCCCAGGTCGCCATCCGAAACGGCACTTCCGCCGGCCGAATTATGAAGAGTGCCACCGTCCCCAGCGCCAGCGTTTTCCACGGGATCGATCGGCGCACCGACGCGAACATCATTGCGACTGCCAGTCCGACTATCAGGCCGCTGGCGGCAGATCCGGTCGCCAGGCCAATTAGAATTCTCACCGGAATCAGAAATCCCCAGACAAACGCCGACGTCATACGATCCAGCTTTCCCGACACCTGCAGCGCGATCAGCGTACAGATTCCAACCAGCGACAGGTCGGCGGCGAACACACCAATCTGCACCACGCTCTCCGGCAGCAGCGCCAGCCTGGCCGACGACGCCGCCACCAACATTCCGCTGACTCCCAGGATCAAAGCGACCAGCTTTACTACTCGAGTGTCGCGCCATTGCAGGTTGAGTCGAGGTAGTATTGGCGCGAATAGCCATTTCGCCGGTCCATAGTATCCCGCGAATAGGCAATAGAGACCGAGAAGTGAGTATCCAAGCGCGAGCGTGATGTAGTGCGTAGGAACCGCCGCTTTGAGCAATCCGGTGGAATAGGTCCGCAATACGAACATCGGCATCGAGTAATAGTAGGCGAAGATCAGCGTCATGAATGGCATGAACGGGATGTTCCGATCGGCGCCCGACATCCACAGCCAGACCGGCAGCGCGACCGACGCGAGTATCGCGGAGGCGAACAGCCGCTCGAGGAACGTCGGCGATCCGGGCGCATACAGGTTCAGCGCGATCAGTCCGATTACCACCGACGCGCCCAGCTTCGCCGCTGCATTAAAATTCGCGGACCCCGGCCTCGGCGTGGACACGCGCGCATACCACTCGCCATCCGCCGAATGCAGCGCCGCCAACTGGACTCGCTCATCCATTCGATTCGATCCCGCTGAATCGTCGCGGACTTCCGTAAGCTCTGTCAGCTTTCGCGCGGCCTCGACGATTTCCGCCAATCGATCGCCGTAGCTATGCCGCCCCTGCACGATCTTGCGATGCCCCGCTGCGGCAATCCTGACTCGGTCTTCATCGCGCGCAAGATAACTGCGAACCTTCGCGACGAAGTCGTCGGGCGAGTCGAAAAATGCCGCCTCGCTGTCTTCGTAAAACAACTCGTCATGAGTCGCCGACTTCTCCGTAAGCATAAAGCCGCCGCACGCGGGAATTTCAAAGGTCCGCATCACGTGATCGTCGCGATTCGCGCGCCGCACCAGGTTCGCCGATATCTTCGCGCCGCCGACCGCGAGCCGATAGTCGCGCCCTACTGCAAATCCCCGCGCATACTGACGCAGCGATCGCACCCGCTCCCAGTACATTCCATACAGCCGCAGCTTCACGGCGGGCAGCGCGCCAATCAGCGCCTCGAAGTACGCCGTGCGATGCGCATCGCAGCCGCCGATGAACATCACATCGCATGCAAACCGCTCGCGCTCCTCGTCGGTCGCCGGCGCTTCGGGAAAATGCACGGCCGGCTTGTAGCCAAATCGCACGTACGCGACGTTCGCGCATCCGGCGCGCCGCACATCGCCCATGATCTCCTTCTTCGTACACACATACAGATCGTACAGAGGAATCGAATTCATCAACTCGCGCGAGTTGTCGGCGCGGTTGAACGGATCGTCCGTCGCCCAGTTCACCAGCATCGCACCGCTGGCTTTCTTCGCCGCTTCGAGCGCCGCCGGCGTAAACCATCTGCCCTTGCCGATCAAAATCATCTCGGGTGCAAAAGCCGCCGCCTGCTCGACTAACGCGCGATTCAATTGCTGGTAACCGCTCAGCGGCCGTCCAGCTACGCGATCCGCTATCCGCTCCGCGATCGAGCGCGTACTCTTGATGAAGCGCGCCTCATCGAGAAATCGAAACTCATGCTCACCGCGCGCCGCGCTGGCTTCCAGAGCCTCCAGGAAGTGCGCGCTCGATGGTGCGTAGGCAGTGGTTTCAGCGTAGAGAATGCGCATTGGCCCCGCCCGCTCGCGTCTCGAGCGCCGCGCGATAATACTCTGCCGCGCGCACGCCGTAGTCGTCCCAGCCGCCGATTTTTCTCACCCGCGCGAGGGCAGCCGCGCCCATCTCGTCGCGCATCGCGGGATTTTCGTACAACGTCAGCAGCTTCTCGCGAATCGCGCCCGCGTCCCGGATCGGCACGATGAAGCCCTCGACGCCGTCCGTAAACAGATCCGCCGCGCCCGTATTCTCGCTGGCGATCACCGGCACCCCGCACGCCATCGCCTGCGCCTGCACCAGCGCGAGTCCTTCCTGGATCGACGGCAATACCAACACCGACGCTTGACTGTAATGCTTGTGCAACTCCCCGCGCGGAACGACGCCCATGTACTTGAAGCTGCCTTCGTACTTCGCCATGATCGGGCGCATCTCGGCTTCCAGAGCCCCGATCACGCATAACTCCGCATCGGCCAGTTCAAGCCCGGCCATCGCTTCGAGCAGGTAGGGCAATCCCTTTTGCAGCGAAACCCGGCCGACAAAAAGTACGCGAAATGTGCGATCGCGTTTGGGTTCAGGATGAAACATTTCGAGATCGACGCCGTAGGGATTGAGTCGCAGCTTTTCGCCGGGCACACCTTTATCCGCAAACGTGCTCATGACGGACGACGACGGCACGAAGATCAGATCGCACAGCGCATACTCTTCCAGTTCACGTTCGACGATGCGCGCGTCGATACCCGGGAAGCGCGCGCCAAAGCGCGCGAACTCATCGTGCAGAATTTCCTCCTGGTATTCGATGTGCATCGAACCGCGATCGCAGACGGTGATCGCGCCGTGCCGCGATCGCGCCGCTCGATGGCTCTGCAAGCCAAAGCTGGATAGACAGTGGAACACGTCACACGGTGCTATGCGCTGCGCCATCCAGCGATCGAACGTTTCGATCATCGGAACGATTGAGGCTGTCGCGCACCCGGTTGAAGCCGAACCGGTTCGCCAGCATCGCCGGCGCCATCAACCACGGAAACGTGCTCACTTTTTCTTTCGGCAGCCCGTCCACTCGCCACGACGGATACGCCGTGTACAGGCGTTCGAGATGACCACGCCTGTCCAGCTGACGCGCGAGATCGTAAGTATGAAACGGACCGGCGCTGCCAACGCAGATCTTCACGAGGCCTCGGCCAGACCGCACGCGGTGGCGCGGCCGGGCTTCGGCACACCGCTCAATTCGAAAATCCGCTCGAGTGCGGGCGCGAACACGCGCTCGTAATTGTATTGATCCTCGAATGCGCGCCGCGCCGCCCGGCTCATCGACGCATATCGTTCGCGGTCAGCGAAGATGGAAGTGATCGCGCGCGCGATCGACTTCGGCTCGTCGATGTCGGCATAGGTCACCCACTCCGCACTGCCAAGGAAGTCGCGATAGCTCGCGCGCTCCGGCACCACCACCGGCAATCCCATCGCAGCGTACTCGAACAGCTTGTTGCTCGCCGACCCAAGGTACTCGAGGCCTTTCAACACCGGCTTGTGCAACGACAGGCCGGCGCTCGCCGCCGACGCTCGCGCTATCAGTTCAGCTTGCGGCAGCCATCCGTCGAGGCTGACTCGTTCCGTCACGCCCGAGCTCGTGCGCGAGCGTGTTGAAGCGCGCCGCGAAGTCCTGCCGATACCCGCCAATCACTCGCATCCGAATTCCGCCGTCCGTCATCGCCAGCGCACGCAAACCTTCGAGATGGCCGTTGTCGGCGGCCGCTTGACCGACGTACACCAGTTCGCGCGCCTGATATCTCGCCGCGATCGTCGCGCTCCAATCCTCGGGCGCGGCGAAGTAACCGCGCTCGGGACAATTGGGCACGATTATCGGCGCGCGCGAATCTCCCGCAGCCGCCAGCCAGTGCTGCGCGCGATACTTTTCCGGAAATACCAATGCGTCCGCCGAGCTGGTGGCTCGCACAGCCGCCATGTCGATCCACTTTTGCAACGAGCTCCACGGCAAGTCCGTCTCCGGCAGCTCGTGAAGATGAAAGATCAGCGGCGTTGACCGCCGCCCGATACGTCCGATCGTGCTCGCCACGAATGCGTGCGGGTCGTACGCATACACCGTCGCCGGCTGCAGTTGCTTGATCAACGCTCGCGTGCGCGTCACGAATTTCGCATACTCGCTCGAGCTTTGCAGCTGCGCTTGCCGCCTCTTTATCGCCCACCGGCGCGTATTCGCCGAATCGTTCTATAGTCACATCGGCCGGCCATTCGCGAACCGGCTCATCCATATTCCGGCAGAGTATATGTATCCTGAAATAGCTACTTAGTAATCGGACTGCATACACAGTCGGCGGATAGTAATCCGGATTAGCATATATAGTAATGAGCAGTCGGGGTTTCACGCGCGGATCGAGCCGATTCATAGGCGGCCCTGCGTGGCGGTGAATGGCGGCCCCGACAGGCTCTGCCGCAGCCCCGGTGCGAGCAGCGGCGAAATCCGCTTTGAGACTCCTGCCGGCAGCATCGCCCACGCCAGCCGCAGATAAGTCTTCAGCATCATCGGACTGTAGCGCAACGATTCGAGGTAGCATCGCCGCGCGAACGCAGGTCTGCCCTCGTGCATCGCCATCATTCCGACCGTGACCAGTTCGTGTCCGATCCTGTCGTAGCCGAACGCTGTAAGCTTGCGGCCACGCGCGCCGAAATGCTCGCGCATCAGTCTCGCGAATACATGGCCGCTGTCGAATCGTCGCGCGAAATCGTTGAATGCTTTTGCTGAATCGGTCTCAAGGCGACGGCCCTGCATCCGGCTGGCGTAGTGCGCGTGTAGTTCCCTGACCCGATAGTGCACGAGCGCTTCCGGCACATACGCAAGTTCGCCGCGTTCGCGCAGCAGCAGGAAGCGTGAAAACATCCTCGCCGCCCCAATGCGCGGCTTTGAATTCCTTCGCAAAACCGCCGATCGCGAGCATCGTCGCCCGCCGCATCACCGCCGTGCTTGGCAGCGCCGGCCATATCCGCTCGAGCATCTCGTCAAGCGTCGGCGAATGCGCGTAATTCGGGTCCGACGAAGTGCGAAATTTCCCTGCCCGCGTCATCCACCTCCATCGCATTCGAAAACACCGCGGCGCATGCCGGATTGTGGTCAAGCACGCTCACGGTTTTCGCCAGCTTGTCCGCCGTCCACGTATCGTCGGCGTCCAGCAGCGCGATATATTCCCCCGCCGCCGCTGCAATTCCCGCGTTGCGCGCCATCGAGACGCCCGCGTTATCTTGCGCGATCACCCGGATCCGATCCACCGAATTTCACCAGTTCCGCGCGGGTGCCGTCGCTCGATCCATCGTTGACGACGATCACCTCGAACGGCGCCATCAAAACGCTGCGCGAGCGCGCTCTCGATCGCGGCCGCAATCGTGCCCTCATCATTATAAGTGGGGATTACTACCGAGACTTTCATTGCGTCCGCTCCTCAAGGAAAGGCGGACCCGACAGGCTGCGCCGCAGCCCGGGCGGCAGCACCGGCGAGATTCGATGCGAAACTGCGCGCGGCAGCGTCGCCCACCCGAGGCGGAACCAGGTCTTCAACCACAGCCGGCGATGGCGCAGCGACGCGATGTAACATTTTCGCGCATACCCGCGATCGCCCTCATGCATCGCCTTCATTCCCATCATCGCCAGCTCCTGCGCCGCGCCGTCAACGACTTTGCCGGCGAGCCCGTGCCCGCGCACGCCGAATCGCTCGCGCATGAGCCGCGCAAAAACGCGGTTGCCCCTGAAGTACTCGAATGGGTCTTCGAAGCCGCTGCGGAATTTCCCGTCGCCGTTGGAACGGATCCGGCCGAGCCGCTTGGTAAGCTTCTCCTCCCAATTCGGCATTCGGTACCAGGCCAGTTTCTCGGACACGAAGGTGATCTCGCCGCGCTCGCGCATCAGCAGGAACGCGAAGGTGTCCTCGCAACCATAGTCGCTCGCCGCAAATTGCTCGGGAAAGCCGCCAATCGCGATCATCATATCGCGCCGCGCGACGATCGTCGTCGGCAGTATCGGCCACGACGCCGGATTGAGCAGCTCGTCGAGCGTCGGCGTATGGTCGTAGCCGGCGGTGACGTAATTCGGCAACAGGAACCTGCCCGGCTCTTCCATGACCCAGGCATCCGAGAACACCGCGACGCTCGACGGATTTTGATCGAGCACCGGCACCGTCTTCGCCAGCTTGTCGTCGGTCCACGCGTCGTCGGCGTCGAGCAGCGCGATATATTCTCCCACCGCCGCGTTGATTCCCACATTGCGCGCGCCCGCGACCCCGCGTCGATTCTGCTCGATCACGCGAATCCGATCGCGAAACTTCTTCAGCTCCATGCCGGTACCATCAGTCGAGCCGTCGTTCACAACAATCACTTCGAACGGCCGGTCAAAGCGCTGCGCAAACACACTCTCGAGCGCAGCACCAACGGTAGCCTCATTGTTGAAAACAGGAATCACGACCGAAACTTTCACAGGTGATATCGGAGAGGAGACAATTCAGTTCCTAACGTCTTCGTCCGGGTATTTTTCTCATGCCTGCGCAGGACCGCATACCGCGCGCTGCAAGCGCGGCGGCAACTTCGCCGATATCGTCCGCGCCGCGCGCTCTGGCAGGTAGGTCCACGCCAGTCGCACGTAAGTCTTCGGGTTGAAACGATCATAATGCAGCGCGAGCCGATAGCAGCGCCGCGCAAAAGCGCGATCGTAGTCGAGCATCGCGGTAAGCCCGACGCTGACCAGCACGCCGGCGGTCGCGCGGCGAATTGCGGCCATCAGCCGCGACGCTCGATCGCCAAAGCGCTCTCGCACCAGCCTCTGCATCAATTCCGAGTTCCGCGTATAGCGATCGACCCGCGTCGCAGCAGCATTTGCAGCGCCGTCCTTCCACACGCGCCGCCGCTTCAGACTTTCTTCCACCGACCCCGCCACGCGATACAGCACTGTGGGTTCGTCGAGATAGACGAACCGGCCATGCTCGCGGGCGACCAGCATGAAGTAGCTGTCTTCCCACTGCGGATGCGCGGTCGCGAATTCTTCGCGGAAGCCGCCGATCGCGTCGAAGGTCGCGCGCTTCATCACCGCCGTGCTCGGCAGGATATTCCACGGTCCCCGCAGCATGTCCTCCATCGCGGGCGCGCGCTTCTCCGTGGCGGGAGTGTAAGTTGTGCCGAGCGGATCGCCGCCGGCGCCGATCATCGAAGCGTTGGTGTAGACCATCGACGCGCCGGGGTTGCCATCGAGCGCTGCCAGTGTCTTCGCAAGCTTGTTACGCATCCAGATGTCGTCGGCGTCGAGAAACGCGACGTATTCGCCATGCGACGCGCGCACGCCAGCGTTGCGCGCCGAGGCCGGGCCACCGTTGACCCGGTCGATGATTGTAACGCGCGTGCGATACGCGTCGAGCACTGCGGCGGTGCCGTCAGTCGAGCCGTCGTTGACGACGATCACTTCGACTTGGCCGTGGAAGTCTTGCGCAAGTGCGCTGTCGATTGCTGCGGCTATCGTTGCTTCGCCGTTGAACACGGGAATGATAACTGAAACGGTTTTGCGCGGTCGATTCATCACTCAACTGAAGCGACAGGCGAGGCGTAAAAAGGGCTTCGAGCAGAACGCGTGACTTGTAGCTTGAACCACAGAACCCTCACCTAACCTCTCCCGTGAAGTAACGGGCGAGGGATTCGGACCAGCACCGCCAGCCCCAACCCTTGAGTGAAAGCGCGTCCGCGCGATTTCGCTCCTCTTCCTAACACTGGGTGCAGGGGTCACCCCTGCCCAGGGAAGTTTGAAACCCACGGCGGGTTTCAAGTTAAATTCAGTTCCTCTTCCATCTCACGCTGCGGCGCGCGCTCTCTTGCCTGCGACTGAATCGAGGGCGGCGAGCAGGCCTTCGCGGTCGGCCTCGAAATCGAAGCGCGCTACTGTCTCGAGGGTGCGCGCGCTCATCGCCGCGCGATGTTCGTGATTTTCGAGCAACTGCCGCAGCCTGTCCGCGAGCGCCGCGACATCGCGCGCCGGATAGATGAAGCCGTTGACGCTGTCATCTATGAGGTCAGGGCCCGCGCCGACGCGATCGCTCACTATCACCGGCTTGCCCGCGTTCATCGCCTCGTTGACGACCAGCCCCCACGGCTCGCGCTCCGATGGCAGCACGAACACGTCACAAAGATCGTACAAGGCGGGGAGTTCCGACTGATTGCGAAAGCCAATAAATCGAATCGAGTCCCACTTCAGTGCCGTGGCGCGATGTTCGAGCTGCTCGCGATCCTCGCCATCGCCGGCGAAAATCAGGTAAGCAGCAGGCTCGGCAATCCCGTCGGATGACAGGCGCGCGTACGCTTCAAGCAGATCGCCGGCGCGCTTGTGCGGCTGCATCTTCGAGGCGAACAAAATAACCGCGCGTCCCGGCTTCAATCTCAAGTCGACACGCAACGTTTCGCGTTCCGGGCGCGCGCGCTCGGCAGCACTTCGAAAAAACTGGTTGTCCACCGCGTACGGCATCGCAAAAATCCGGTCCGCGCCGACCCCATAATGAAGATAGTACTCGCGGTTGAGCCGTCCGATCGCGAGCATGGCGTCAATCGTTCGCAGCAGCGCCGGAATCGCGATTCGCTTGACGCCCAGCTTCAGCGCGTCATCGGTCTCGCTCAGCAGATTCGACTCGCCACGCAGCATCACCGGAATTCCCAGCGACTTCGCCGCCGCGATTCCCGCCAGGCATCCGCGATGCGCATAGCCGTGGACCCACAATGCGTCGAAGCGCCCGCGCCTGAGCCGAGCGCGCAGTCCGAAGGTCCATGGCCGCCAGAACGAAAGCCCGCTCCCAGAGCCAACGCAGGGCAGAAACTCATGCCGGTAGCCGTCGAGCAGCGGCACGTCCCATTTCACGTTCACGCCAAAGCCCGAATCGCGATAAGCGCGCACCGAGAGATCGCTCAGAAAGAAAACCGTGAGATCGATTCCCGGCCGCGTCGCAAGATAGCGGAACAGCGGCGCCTGGTACTGGATCGGATGGCTGACCAGGCACGCGACGCGGTAGCTGCTGTCCATCGCTCAAGCCACCTGGGGTTTCGAATTGGGCAGCCGCGCCAACACGCGCCCGGCCGCCGCGATCACTTCGTCAACGCCGATAGCCTTGATGCATTTGTTGTCGTGCGGGCACACGTCAAGGAAGCAGGTGTGGCATTCGACGTTCTTCATCAGCACTTGATGCTGCCGGCCGTGCGGCCACCACATCCCGGGGAATTCGCGGCGCGTAAAGAGCGAGACGCACGGCGTGCCGACTGCGGCGGCGAGATGCTGCACGCCCGAGTCGTTGCAAATCAACATCGCGCAGCGCGCCAGTACCTCGCACGATTCGCGAACGGTGGTCTTGCCGGCGAGACTCGCGGCGTTGCGGCCGATCGCACTTGCGATTCGCTCGCACATCGGCGCCTCGGACGCGCCACCGAGCACGACTATCCGGCAGCCGCGCGCGACGAGGCTCTTTCCAACCTCGATAAACCGCTCGGACCGGCCATCGATTCGGCTCCAGTTTCGCGCCGGGTGCGAAGGCAATCACGAGGTCGGCCGCCGTCATTCCCGTGTGATCGAGTAAGCCGGTGACGACGTGCCGAGTCGAGTCGCTGAGCTCGAGCGGGAAGTCGTCGCCGCTCCCTACGAACCCCGCTTCTCGCACGAGCGCGAGTAACCGGTCCACTTCATCGCGGAAGTCGCCAGCCTGCGACTGCGCCTGCGCCGCAAACCGGGGTTCGTAGCGCCAGCCGAAGCCCCATCGCACGCCGACTGCGCGCGCCACCGCCAGGTTGCGAAACTGCGTGGTGAGCGAAGCCGCGACCGCAGGCAGTTCGATCCACACGTCGAACTGCCGGGCCCGCAAATCGCGTATCAGAGCGAGCCGGCCGCGCGAGGTCGCAATATCTTCGGCGTGATAGACGACGATCTCATCGATCCAGCTCACGCCGTCGAGCAGCTCGCGTGCACCGACCGAGCCCGTCTTGCCCGGCGAGGTCAGCAGCGTGAGATGCGCGCCGGGGTATGCGCGGCGAATCGCATGCATCGCCGGGATCGCGCAGGCTGTATCGCCGATATTGCCGATGCGGTAGATGCACACGCGCTGCGCGTCGAGCGGCCGGCGCCGCGGCCACAGCAACCTCGCCGCGCCGTTCAGACCGGCGTTGGCGGACGCGCGAATAGCATTGACGGCGGAAACTTGATATCCAGCCGGCGGCATCTGGCAATTAGAACAGGAAGAAATTGTGTAGTTGCGGTGAACAGATCGTGGAAGCGCGGACGGGTCAACCTTTCGGGCGAAGATTGCGGACGAAGCGCGGATGGATTTCCTCGCCGTCATCGGGGCGAGGCGTCGAGTCATCAGGCGTTGCGTCGGGCTGATCCGGCGCCTGGTTGAGAGCGGCGAACTGCGCCTTGGCGCGGCGAATAAAATCCGACGCAAGAATCCACGTGCACACGAGCACCAGGGTGATCGACCCCGCCAGGACCGCGTTGTGGCGCGCTTTGGGTGCGTAATAATTGTCGGGCACGACCGGAGGCTCGACCACCTTGAACGCGAAGTCGGATTGCACTTCCGCGATCTTCTCGCGCTGAATCTGGCGCGCCATCAGCTCGTAGAGTTGAGTCTGCAGGAGCGCGTCGGAGCTTTTGCGCACCTCCTCGTCCAGCGACGCCGCCGCGCTCGCGCCCGCCTGCACCTCCTCGTTGCGCAGCTTGTCGCGCAGGCTGTCGAGGTAGTAGCCGAGCACCTTTTGCGCCTGCTCTGGCGACGGGTCCATGAAATAGAGCGTGAGGTTGCCGCTCTTGAAATCGTATTCGGTGCTGAATCGATCGGTGATCATCGTGTGCACCGACCACTTGGTGACGGTCGGCGCGTTCTTGCTCTGGACGCCGACGATGTTGTGCTCGAGATGATACTTGCTGACGAGGTCGGTGGTGAACGCGTAACTGTTCATGATGGCGGTGTCGCGTTCGGCCAGCGTCACGGTGTCGGTGACGCCGCCGTTGAGGATTGACGCGATACCGCCGCCCATTCCGCCGATCATTTCGCCCGGGCCTCCGGTCGCCATCTGCAGGCCCACTTCCGGCGGCACCGGCGTGATGGTGGCCTGCGCGCGATACCACTTCACGGTCAGGAACTTTGTGTACAAGCCGTAGCCGAGACCGATTCCGATCGTCAGCGACGCGATCAGAAGCCAGCGCGAGCGCAGCAGATCGACGTAGTACAGAAAATGGAGCGTCGCGTATTGCGCGTCAGTGAGATGCGCGCCGCCAGCGGACGATGGCCGCCGGTCCGTTGCCTGAAGATTCCATCGATGTGCCGGAGACTGACGTAGTGTCTAATGCCAGACGAAGCCGCCCCACGAGGGATTGAAGGCGAAGCTGAGCTGGAGCAGCGCGCGGAGCGTATTGTCGTTGGTGGCGTTGATGTCGCTGACGTATTCCAAACCGGCGCGCGCCTTCATTTCGCCGAGCGAATCCGCCAGCGGCTGAATCTCGAGCGGCAGGTGCATGAAATCCAGCGCGACGCCGTAGCCGGTCTCGGTGTTGCGCGTCGGCGGCAGATAGTTCGGCAATGCGATCGCCTGTTGGCGAGTATAGAAAGTGTCGACGCCGACCCGCGACTCGAGATTGACCCATCGATCGAGCTCGAAATTCACCTGCCACGCGCCGGGCCCGAGCGAACTACCCATCAGCGCGTTGTTGTAAGACCAGTACAGCGAGTCGTTGTGGACCGAGTACTCCTTGTCGGTGAGCGCGTATTCGAATCGCGCGGTGGTGCGGCCATCGAGCGTGATCTGCGGACAATAGAGCCCGCCAGTGTACGACGGTCCTTTGAACGGCAGCTTGATATCGCTATTGCCGCCCAAGACGGAAAAAATCTTCGGCCAGCAGCTCGCCATAGAGCTGCGTATTGCGGAGCCGCGAAAAGTAGGTCTTGGCGAACAGACCGAAGCGCGTGTTGGTATTGCCCTGATGCGGATTGCCAGTGTCGACGCCAGTCAACCTGCCGATGAATCCGGCCGGACCGTAATTGTCGTTGCCACTGCCGCCGAACATGATCGCGTGATCGATACCCCACTCGAAAAACGGCAGCGTCCTGAACGTGATCACGTGGCCCGACAGCCACGGCCGCGAGAAAGTTCGTCCCGAGTTGAGCTGGCCGAGGAACGCCTGGTACCGATACAGCCCGAGGTAACGCAGAATGCCGGGCAAATGGCCGGGATGAATATTCTGGATGCGCAGGGCCGGGAACGGCTGCGCGTTGGCGGATTGTGAAAGCTGGTTGTAATGCGAGACGCCCCACGACGTCTCCTCCTGCCCGAAGGAGATTGCAGTATTGCCGAGGCTGACGACCATCGCCCCCGTCAAAAGCTGCGCGCGACTTGCCTGGCTCGGACTGTCGCTCAGCGGACCTGCGAGCGCGCCTTCGCCGTAACCGGTGACGAAACCGCCGATCCCGGCCCATCCCGACCATCGCAGCACTTCGTTACTGCCCGAAGCGGTCGGCAGGTTGTCGTTGTTCGGCAGCAGCGGGGTTCCTTCCTGGTAGTCGAGTCCTTTGGCGCCGGTCTCGAGCTGCTGCCGCGTGCCCTCGGACAAGACGTACTGAGCCTCGATTCGATCGACGGGATGGAACATCGTGGGCAGGTTGTCCTCGCGGTCCTGCTCGATCCATTGCACCTCGTCCGGCAACTGCATCCGCAGTTTCTCGATGATGTTGCGCGCGAGCGGGTTCTCATCCTGCATTTCGGAGAGTTTCGCTTCCGCCTCGACCGTGATGCGCGCCGCCTCGACCCGGCTTATCGGCTGGATTTCCGAAAGGTAGCTGTCCGCCAGGCCCATGTCGTTCAGAGTGTCGAGCTCGTCATAGATCGAGCTGTCGAGCGGAATGTACGCCGCGTAGGTCGAAGCGAACGCCGGGCGCGCCAGCCACGCAATCGCGATCGCCGCCAGTATCAGCGCGGATTTGATGCGACCTGCGGATCGCGCTGCGCTAGCGGGAGCCATCAGGTTCACCAACGCGGCTGGCGGTCTGTTGTTGCCGGCTGAGCTCGACTTGCCGCTCGCGCTGAATCTCGGTGAGACTGTCGAGCAGATCGACCGGCGGATTTTTCTGCGCGACGGGCTGCGCATGGCCGGTTGCCGACTTTGGACGAGCTGTCGATCGCCGGCGAATCGAGCGGCGCTACCGGACGCGCACCGAGACGTTGAGCGAGCGGGCTGCGGCTGTTGCCGAACAGGTACGCGACCAGCACCTTGCGCACGTAAAGCTGGGTCTCGGGATACGGCGGGACGCCGCCGTACTTGTCGACCGCACCTTCGCCGGCGTTATATGCCGCGAGCAATTCAGGCAGGCTCAACGGCGCGCCATCGCCGCCCGCAACGCGGTACTGACGCAGGAAATTTATAAAGCGCACGGCGCCGAGCGTGTTGCTGACAGGATCGAACGGGTCGTGCACGCGGAAGCGATTGGCAGTCGCGGGCATCAACTGCATCAGGCCCTGCGCGCCTTTGGGCGAGACCGCGCCGGAATTGTTGCCCGACTCGACGGTCGCGATAGCAGCGAGCAGATCAGGATCGATGCTGTAGAGCTCCGCCGCGGCGCGGAAAAGACGGTCGTTGTCCGCGCGCGAACTCGCGGACTGTCCCATCTGCGCCCTGGCCGAAGTCGCGCACACGAGCGCGAACGACAGCGCAGTCGCGACGATTGTTGTTCGAACCCCCACCCGGACTCCTTCGATCCGCTACGAAAGATCCGCTACAAACTGGTGCCCAATATTCCTATCACAGCCAGCGACGAAGCTGCATTGGCGATGATCTGCGTAATCGTCGCCGTCTCCTGCATCTTGTTTTCGTAGATCAGTTTCTCAGGAACGTACACCGTATCGCCAGGGTCGAGCCGCGCCGACATCAGGCCGCCCGAAATCACCGGCAGCAGCGGGAACATCGTCGACTCCTTGCTCGCCTTGATTCCCTCGTCGGTCATCACCGAACCGTCGGCCTTGATGACCATGATGTGATCGGCGTCGGCGCCTTCGTTGGGACCGCCGGCCTGGTTGAGGTAGTCACTCGTAGTCTGGCCGGGCCGGTACATGATCGCGTTGGGACTGTAGACCTGGCCGAGCACGTTGACCGAGTCCGGACGGCGCGGAATCGTCACCTGGTCCTGATCGTCCATCACCACGTTGTCCGGCGAATTGGCGAGCTCGTTGAGCGGCAGCATGTGGATGACGAGCCGGCCCTGCGCCTGTTGTCCTTCGGTTTCCGACAGCACGCGCTCGAGCGTGGTCAGCGTTTGCGGGCTGGTGGCGGGATTCTGCTGCTGATTGTTCTGCGCGACCGCGCTCGGATTCATCTGGATACGAACGATCGATTCCTGCAATCGTGCGCGCGCCTCGTCGAGGCGCTTTTGCTGAAGCTGTTTGATCGACTGGCGAATCAGCACGGTCGCAGGCAGGTAAGCCTGCGGCAGCAAGCCGCCGGCACGCTCGAGCACCGATGCGATTCGTTCGCCATCATGAATCGTGTAGGGGCCCGGCCGCGCGATCATCCCGCGCACCAGCACGACCCACGGCAGATGCCAGTCCGACGCGCGCCGCACGAACAACTGATCGTTGGCCTCGAGCACCGGGTTCTGTTCGTCGGTGCCTGACAGCGCCGAGCGGAGATCGACGTCCATGAAAGTGTGGCTGGTGTGGGTGCCGTCGACGACCTGGGTGCGCGCGAGCTCGGCCGCCTTCTGATAGGCGTCATCCTTGAGACCGCCCGCCAGGTACAGCAGGTCGCTAACGTGCATCCCCTGGCTGAGCACGTAGTAGCCGGGATTGCGCACCTCGCCGAAGACCTGCACGGTCGGCAGATACTTCATCTGCGACTCGCTGAAGACGGTCAGCTCGTCTTCCTGCTCGAGTTCGACGTTCAGCGGACCGCCGACATTGTCGGCCATCGCCTCGCCAAGATCGACCGGCACGATCCGAATGGTCTGGGCCTTGCCTTCCTTGCGGCGAATGAGCGCGTACTTGAAAAAAGTATGCGGCGCGGGACCTTCGGCGAGCTGCACCAGGTCGGCCACGCGCATCCCCTGGTGCCATTCGAACTTGCCCGGGCGATTGACGCTGCCGCGCACCGTCACGATGTTCTGCTGGGTGGGCAGCACCGGATAAACCTTGATCAGATCGCCGTCGCGGACGTCGAAGCGCTGCGAGCGGATGTCGTTGAGATCGACGTCGAGCGCGATGCGCTTTTCATGCGCGTCGACGCGCTCGACCTGCACGCGCTGCGAGTAGCCGAAGGCGCTGACGCCGCCGCCGAGCTTGATCACCGAATTGAGCGGCTCGCCCGAGCGCCCGAGCTCGTAGATTGCCGGGCCGCTTCACGTCGCCGACCATTCCGACCACCGGGCCGATGACCGGCACGAAGATCACGTCGCCGGGCTGAAGCTGCTCGTCGCCCTGCTCATTGCCCGCGAGCAGCAGCGAGTAGAGATCGATCGTGCGCACGAGCTGATTGCCTCGCCGCAGCTCGACCTTGCGCAGGCTGCCTATCTTGGTGATGCCGCCGGCGGCGCTGAGCGCGTTGGACACGTGCGACAATGCGCTGACGGTGTAGGCGCCGGGCTGCGCGACCTCGCCGACGACGTAGACCTGGATGGTCTTGAGCTTGCCCATCGTGACGTCGACCTTGACGCCGGTGATTTGGCCGGCGTGATCCTCGATGAGCTGCTTGGTCTGCGCGAAGGTCAAGCCGGCGACCTGCATCGGGCCTATTTCAGGGATACTCACCGAGCCGTCGCGGTTGACGGTAAGGCTCAAGGTGTTGTTGATTCGCCCCCACATCAGCATTTTGAGCTGGTCGCCGGGGCCGATCACGTACTCGTCGCTCACCGGGACGTTGGCTACAGGAGCGAACGTGGACACGCGCGAGGCGAACAGCGAGTAGCCGAACTGTTGCAGGTTGCGGGTACTCGGCGCGGCCGGCGCCAGCGCGGAATCGAGCGCGCGGAATTGCGATTCAACCGATGACGGCGGCTGATTCAGCAGGTTCGGCGACATCGACGATTGCGGCGTCAGGCCCATCTGCTGACCGGGCGTGGTCATGTCCTGGTTCCCTTGCTGGTCGCCGAGCCCGGTACAACTGCGAAGCTGCGCAAGCTGCTGATCGGTGAAGGTCAGGCCGAGCGACCTCGCGATACCTGCGACGTCGGCGGCACTTAGCTGCTTCGACGCGAAGTGGAGACACAGGTCCTGCATGTCGTCGGGGCTGAGACCGCCGGTCGCCATTTCGTTTTTCAGGCTGCCGAGTTCGTCGGGTGAGAGTCCAAGCTGCTGGATGACCGTCGCCATCGACTGCTTGTTCATCGTGTTGGAGAAGCCCTGCGCGCCGCCACCGAATCCCTGCCCCATCCCACCGAGGCTCTGGCCGGTGCTGCCGTAGCTTGGCCCCATGCCACCGTAGCCTTGCCCGCCGCTGCCATAGCCCTGCTGCTGGCCGCCGCGCATCTGAGAGCCGCCGCCATAGCTTGAGCCACTGCCGGAAAGCGTGGACGGTTGGGGCTGCGAGGACTGGTCGGAGTCGCCGTTGCCGTTGTTGTATGAATTTGAATTCGTGCAGGGCGGCAAGCCGCTGTCCGCAGTATTCGGATCGTTCGGATCGGAACATCCGCGGCGCATCGTGTTGTTTACCGCGCCGTTGGAGGAGTCGTTGTCAGAGTCAGCGTCGTCGGAATCTGTGTCCGAGTCGGGCATCGCTGCGGCGCCGTTCGAGTTGTTGTACTGACCCGAGCCGCCATTCATCGCGGGGCCGTTGTAATCATTCATTTGCGCGCGCGCAAACGGAGACAACAGCACCAGCGCGAGCAACACAAAAATCGCTGGCAGGGCTGCTACAACGATGAGTCGTTTAATGGTGCGCATCGTAGGATTCCCGGCAGTGTCGCGCCAAGTCGCGATCTAGCCGGGTTCCCGCAATAGTCCGAGCATCGCCATGATAGCTAATTTCCCGCTTAATGAAAGGTCAAAAGGCAACTATAGGTCAACAGGCGGGGGAGTTTCTGCACTGCCCTTCTTGGCCCATCGGAACGCGTCCGCCCTCCCATCCAATCGGGCTTGGGCGTAGGCCATCAGCATTGAGCATTCGCCCTCCAGATTCGTGACCGCACCGGCGACTCAACATGACTTTGCAGCGTCGAAATCTGGTTAGCTTAATACTGTAGAAAACTCCGAAGGCACGTTATAACACCCTAATAAAACGAACATCAAGCAAGCTTCCCCGCTTCGCACACTGCTCTGCCGCGCGCGGAAGCGTTACTGCGGACTGGGGAGCGCTTCGTCCTCGATTGCGTCCTGCTTGAGAGGACCGCCGCCCGGTCCCAGCACCGCAACGAAGCGCTGCGGGCCGTCGAAGACGACGCGCTCGCCATGCGGAAGCTGCCACATCGCCTGGGTTTTCGCCGCCGAACTGCCTTTGGCGCTTTTCTGATCGCTCGGCGCACCGACGGCCGCGATCAGCTTCGCCAACACCAGGTCGCTGGAATCAGGAGTGAACCACGCCATCACGAGCTGCATGCCCGAGTAGCTGGTGAATTCGTATTTCACCTGCTGGTAGCGAATTGAGTCGACCTCGATATCGTTGATGCGGTAGGTGTCGGCACCGTAGGGCGCAGTCTCGATACTGCCGTTGGGAAACCGGTTCTGCACCCGATACAGCGAGTCGCCGAATCTCACATCGAGGAACGAAGTCAGGTTGGTCTTTCCGAGCAGCTCGTCAATTTTGGGCATGGCCGGGGCAGGCGCGCTCGTGGAGCAGCCCGCCCATGCGATCGCACCCGCGATGCCCACAATTATCGCGCGGACAATTGCGAGCGTCAGTGGGCGCGCCGACCGCATCCGTCAGGAATCTTTGGCGAGCGCGGAAGCCGACAGCACGACGCGCAGCCCGCCCGACTCGACGGCGCTGAGCAGAATGGCGACGCGCTCCGCGCCGGACAGGTAGCGCTGGAAAATCGCCTCGAAGCCACGGAAGGGACCGTCAACCACGACGACGCGCTCGCCGGTGCCGAAGGGCTTGTCGGGAATTTCGATCACGTCGTCGACGCCACGCCGCCGAATCTCCGACACTATCGGCGCCGGTACCGCGAGCGGATCGTTTCCCGCCGAAACTATCGCGCGCACCCCGCTCATGTATTTTACGTCGAAGTACTGCCGCTGAAGATCGAACCGGGCGAACACGTAGCATGGAAAGAGCGGCGCTATCGAGACTGCCATTCGTCCCCATCGCGGCGCCCGGGCCTTGAGCATCGGCAGAAATACTTCCGGCACGGCGTTGGCCAGCTGATCGCGGACCCAGCGCTCCTTGCCGGTTTTGGTGCGAACCAGGTACCAGTTTGTCTTTGGGTCGTCGTCCATCGCGGCTTGGCAGCAGGCGCCGAAAAACCTGGAGGCGAAAAAAGGAAAGCGGCTGTAGCATACGCTACAGCCGCCTGTTCAGTCTATTCTGAATCTAGATCTCGTAGGTGAACGTGAACTCGAGCTCGTTGAAGCGCTGCTCGCGGCTCAGCAGGTACGGGTCGGTGTAGCGACCGCTGCGTCCGATGAACCACTGCGAGTTCAGGCCGAAGAGAATGTTTCGCGAATACCGGTAGACGTTGGTAGTCGACAGCTCGCCGACGTTGTTGTCAACGTCCCAGGTGAACACGTTCTGCGCCGTCAACTGTCCGTTCATCAGCCAGTTGGTCGCCGCGAAGAAGAACAGGTTGCTGATTTCGCGGTCCTTGCCGACGCCGGGCAGCCCAGGAACTGCGATCGACTGCGCATCCGCCGGACGATCCGGCAGCCAAGTGGTGGTCCACTGCGCCGTCAGGAACGTGTGCTGCTTCGATAACCACGGAATGTAAGTCGGGCGGTCGGCCGCGATGATCCAACGGGTCATCTCGGTCCACTCCGCTCCGAGAGGATTGACGGCCGCCGGAACGCCAACCGCATGATCCGGCTGGTACAGGATGTCATAGCGGTACACGATATCGGTCAGATCCTTGTCGTAGTAAGTTCCGGTCAAGCCGAAGAACTTGTTACGAATGATGTCGGTCTTCGAAGGAATCCAGATAGTTCCGGCCTTCGGCACGCCTGCTCGCGGCTTGCCATGGAGATAGTGGTCCGGGGTGAGGAAAAGGCCGGGCGCAAGTGTCACCGAACCCGGAACGCCGAGCAGCCCGAGGCAATCTGCCTGGATACAGGAGACCGGCAGGTCATCGCGGTACTCGTACTCAAAAATGGCGCTCGCCTGGAGGCCGTTTCCAACCGGCAGCAGGCTCGAATACCGAATTCCGAATTCGCTGTTTTCGAGCGAGTTGGAAGGTGCCCTGGTGTCGCTCGTCAGTCCGACGTCGAAAAACTGTCCCGATCCTTTTATCGGACCGTCGGGGATAAAGATCATCGCCTTGTCGTCGGCGTTGGGCAGCTCGTTGACGTTGAGCCGCTGTCCGTTCTGGTTGATGCTCAGCGGAAATGCAGTTGCTGGAGTACCGCCTCCGAGCGCCGCTGGAACAACCCACGGGTTGCGCGGGTCGGTCTGGGCCTGGAGTCCCGCGGACTGGAAGTCGCCGGGGATGATGAAGCCTTCAATCTCGTTGTTGGCGGTCTTCAGGAAGTCGGGAAGGATGTAGTTCAGCTTGATCATGCGGACGTTGGTGCGTACGTCCTCTGCCGACTCTGCTCCGTAGACTCCGTGCCATCGGGCGTTAACCGGGTTGGTTACCTCGGTTCCTGACAATGCGTCAGCTTCCGACCAGATGACCTGCTGTTTACCGATTCGTGCGGAGAAGTTGTCCGTAAAGTTCAACTGCGAATAATACTCACGCAGATCGTTCTTGAAGTATTCGTCCTGCAACGCCGCGGCTGCCCTGCGAGGAGTACGGGATCACGTCCGTGTTCGGGCGCTGCCGGCCATTGTTCTTGATCGATCCGAATGAATCGTACCAAGGCCGGTAGAACGCGAAGAAGTCGCCATCCTTGATAAACAAGGTGTCGAAGCGGCCGAGCATCTTGTAGTTCTTGATCGTGTGGTAATCGGGCCGGATGTCCGCAAGGTTGCGCTGCTCGACCAGATCCCAATGATTGAAATCGAAACTGCCACCGGTCATCCCGAACGATTGGCCGGGAATCGCGAAGGTGGAAGTAGGAGTCGGATGAACGAGCTTGGTGGGCGTCACGTTCTGGCTGGAACTGCCTTCGCCCCAGTGGCCCGCCTCGCGAGTCTCGAAAAATCCGAAGACTGAAAAATCACCCTGGGTGATCGTGGCCATCGCGACCGATGTCCACAGAGTCCCGGCCATCGCCACCGCGGCCACCATCAGACTCCGCCACCGCGTTCCTCCGAATCCCTTGTTCCCGTTCTGCATAGTCACCCCCAAGCTGGAGCCCTCGTGCGTTACGTCGAACTCCTCGCCCAGCTGTCCACCAGGCAAGCGTCAGACAGTCATTCCCCGTTCGCGCGTAAGGAACCTACGAACGCGGCTTAGCTACCATTCCGATGCGTGCCTTGTCAAGAAGGGTGCATGAGCCGGTCACACGATTGCAACAGTCCGTTAAGCGGCGAGTGATATTGGCAATTCCGATCCCGGATGTTCGATCGCCTACTTTCTCAAGTGCACGACGATTGCAGCCGGCAGACTCACAACGTGGGGCGGCGGTCTCCGCGCGTCATGCCGTTGGACGTTCATAACGCCTCAGAAAATGCACCTGCCCAAAAGTCGACGCCCTTCGTCGGCAGACAACCCGCGGTCGAGTGAGCTCCGTCAATCAAACCTTCTTGAATCAAACCTGCTTGCGATCTTCCCTCGCATACGAATAATGTCCCGTTTCGATCGGATGCAATTCGCACGGTTGGTCGATGGGTTACCCGTGAAGTGCGTTCATGAACAAAGAATTACGCCGCACTTGAATTTGTCATCTGATCAGTGTAGGTACGACCACCGAATGCGCGTCCGGATGCTTTCCGGACCTTAGCGGGGCTTCAATTGGCTTTGCGGGGACTTAGGAGGAACCGAAGGCCGCGGGGATTTCTAGGCTGATTAGTCAGGGACGGGACACCGATTCGACTCGGCGGGGGTTAGACACAATGACGCATGGAAGGATGCAGACGATGACTCAGGGCAGGGATGGGATTTCGTTGGCGCACAGAGCCGCGCTGGCGTTTAAGGAGGTCGCTCGTCAGCTTTCGCTCGTAGCCGTGGTGTTCTTGGTGGCGGCACTCGTGATGGGGACGGCCGGCACCAGCTACGCGAAAAAAGCGAAAGGTGGGGATCCCGCGATTCTTCTCGATACCATCGTCGTAAGTAACTTCGGCTCGCTGTTCAACGGCAGCGTCGTTGTGTTCCCGGTGGGTTCGACTATGGGATCGGGCGCATCCATTCATATCATCGGCGGCAACACGTTTCTTGGCGATGAGAACGGAGCCGCCGGCGACTCCCGCGCCACGTTCAGCCTCGACGTTGCGGTGGCGGTACCACTCGGTATAGCCGGGTTTCTACCGAACGGTTACGTCGTGATCTTTGGCCCTACCTCAAATCAAAACTCATTTCCGGGGGTCATCATTGGTTCGTTCCCCGGCTTCGAGTTCACCGGCCTTAGCCTCTCGCAAGGTGTTGCTTACGCAGATCCGTACGCAAGCTTCAGCGGGGAACTTTTTGACGACGGGTTTGGCGAACTGCTCGCGGTTTCGAACTTCGCCCACGATGGAGGGCTCGGCGTCGTAGTTGGACCGGACGGGGCTGATCCAGGTCCGGCTGAGGGAATCTGTGCGATCAATCCTGAGGGAGCATTCGGCGTCGGTTCGGTTACCGAATACCTCAGTGCCTTCCTGCTGCCGTTCAATCCTCAGAACGAGGTAGACAGCGTCAGCGACGAGCCCCCATTTCCGTTCCCATTCGCTACTCCGCCAACGATTGACGTTTTGAATACTGAAACCGATGATCTCACCACACCTTACGCCACTATCGGCGGTTGCGCTTCGTGGCTCTTCGGTCCGATAGGCCTGACGTTTGACTCCGAAGGTTTTCTCTACGTCGTCAATGAGCTCGGGAAATACGTAACCGTGTACGAGCCGGACGCTGAAGGGGACGCAATTCCTGTCGCTATTATCGGGTTGACCGGGGATACGGCGGGAGCCTTTATCGATCCGCAGTACATCGCCATTGTCAATGACGATGGAGACCCGGACGACGACGTGATCGCCGTTACCGACATCGGCACGAGCCACAACATCACTGCGCAAGGAACGGTCAAGTTCTTCGAGCCATTCGAAGACTGCCCGAGCACCCCGCTGCTGCCGGTACCGCCATTCACCTGCTATGGCGAACAGACCGCAACCCTTCAGGGTTCAGCAACCAAGCTGAAGCGGCCGCTGGGCATCGCGGCTGACACAGCGCTCGATGATTTCGACGACGTGTTCTACGTGGCCAACAACAACAAGAACACTCTTCAGGAATATGCTGACTTCGACTTCTTTGGTGGAACTCAGAATGTGCCGCCTACTTTGACCCTCAACAAGAAGAAGACCTTCCTGAACTTCCCGGTGGGAGTTGCGCTGTCGCAGTTCACGCCATCACCGGAGGAAACGGAGTCGGAAACATTTACCCCGTCCGCCACTCCAAGCCCGACGGCAACGGCCGACCGCGACGGCTACGGCAACCGCCACGCCGACCGCCACCCCGACAGAGGTACCCACCGGCATACAGTGATCTAGCTGAACGAGCGAAACGGCGAACGCCGAATCCGGAATCCCGGATTCGGCGTTCGTGTTTCTGGGGTCTGCAGTTACAGGCGCGGCAGGATTGGTGCGCGGCGATTGTCCGGCTTGGTCAGCAGCATCTGCACGTCGCCGATGTAGCGCTCGCGGAAGCCGCCCTCGCAGTAGCACAGGTAGAACTCCCACATCCTGATGAATTCTTCCGGGTAGCCAAGCGCGCGCACGCGTTCGATGTTCGCGAACATCCTGAGGCGCCAGTTCTTCAGGGTCTCGGCGTAATTGGGCGTGATGTCCTCGAGATGGAACAGGCGCAGGTCGCTCGAGCGCGTGATCGAATCGCACAGCGCCGTGACCGACGGAATGAAGCTGCCGGGGAAAATGTACTTCTTGATGAAATCGACGCGCTTGATCGCGCCCTCGTACTCGCGGTCGGTGATCGTAATCGCCTGCAACAGCATCATGCCGTCCGGCTTCAGCAGCTCGCCGCATTTGCGAAAATACGAATCGACGAAATGATGCCCGACCGCTTCGATCATCTCGATCGAGACGGCCTTGTCGAAACTGCCAGTCAAGTCGCGGTAATCCTGGAACAGCACCGTAATGCGCTCGGACAGGCCCTCGGCCGCGATTCGCTTGACGGCGTAGTCGTGCTGGGCGCGGGAGATCGTGGTAGTCGTGACGCGGCATCCGTAATTCTTGGCCGCGTGAATCGCAAACCCGCCCCATCCCGTGCCGATTTCAACGAGATGGTCATGCGCGCGCAGGTCGAGCTTGCGGCAGATTCGATCGACCTTGGCCGTCGCCGCCTCTTCGAGCGTCGCGTCGGGGCGCTCGAAAATCGCGCACGAGTACATCAGCGATCGATCGAGAATCAGCTCGAAGAAATCGTTGCCGAGATCGTAATGCGCCGCGATGTTGCGCTGGCTGCCGGTCCTGGTATTGCGATTGAGATAGTGGATGAAGCGGCGAATCGGGTTGGCGAGCCGCGCCAGGCCGCCGTCCATGCCCTCCAGCACGGCGCGATTGCGAATCATGATTTGCACGAGCGCGGTCAGGTCGTCGGTCGTCCATGAACCGCCCATGTAAGACTCGCCGGCGCCGATACTGCCAGCCAGCGCGAGGTCGGAGTAGAAGCGCTGGTCCTGCACGTGGATAGTGGCGCGCAAATCGGCCTCGGCGGCGCTCTGGCCGAATGGAATGCGCTCGCCGCCGTCTTCAATCACGAGACGGCCGTTGCTGATTCCCGCCAAACGGCCAAGCACCGCGCCGCGCGCGAAACGATCGATGATCGCAGGACGACGCGCCCGTGCTGCGTCGACGCCGGATGCGACTATGGAATCCGACTTGGCCATCTGGACGCATCGAATACACGCGCTCGCATCGTGGTGCAAGTGCGCGCGGAGAGGTGAGGAGGAACTTGATTTACTCGCCCTCTGATTCCCTCCTCCCAAGTGGGAGGAGGGTTAGGGTGGAGGACATCTGTGCGGCGCGATTGTCTGTTGCGCCGCACATTCGGACCATGCGCGAAACCAAGAAATTTTGTCCCTCACCCGCCGCGCGCGGACGCACGTCGGCCGCGTGTTTGTGACACCTCCCCTCGTGGGGCGAGGCAAAGAGTGCCCTATTGCGCTGAGGCGGATTCCAGGTCGGGGCTTTCGGTTGCCATCGATGCCGCAGGTGCGGCGGGGATCGTGAGTGGTTTTGCTGGCGCTATGGCTTTTCCCTTGCCCGACTTGTCGAGCAACGATTCGTCGAGGAGCTCCGGCGGTACCTGACGCAGGTCCCAGATAATGCCGCAAGCTTCGAGCAGTTTGAGCATGTAGTAAGTGATATCGACTTCCCACCAGAAAAATCCGTTGCGCGCCGCGGCCGGGAAGTGGTGGTGATTGTTGTGCCATCCTTCGCCGAGCGTGACCATCGCGAGCGCGAAGCTGTTGCGGCTGTCGTCGTTGGTCTCATAGCGGCGGCGGCCGAAAACGTGCGCCAGCGAATTGATCGTGAAGGTGCCGTGCGCGAGCA
Source organism: uncultured delta proteobacterium (assembly GCA_963747845.1). GTDB lineage: Bacteria > Desulfobacterota > Binatia > Binatales > Binataceae > Binatus. The sequence continues at coordinate 101,791 of CAVVGR010000006.1, read as the reverse complement.
CCACGGTCGAAATGAAGAAGCCCCAGATGAGCATCTGGCCGCCGGTCGTATGCAGGCCGGGCGCGTGATGCTGAAGAAAAGCGCCGAGACCGTACATCGAGAAGCCGAGCAGAATCGGAACCAGCGCGTCGAACCGATCCAGAAACATCAGCTCGGGAAATTTGGCAAGGTCGCGAACGAGCCGAAATTCGGATCGGAAGTTCGCCTCCGACGTGATCCATCCGATGTGGCTCCAGATGAAGCCATGCTGGCGCGGCGAATGAACGTCCTCAGGCTCGTCGGAACGCTGATGATGCAGCCGATGATGCGACGCCCACCATAATGCGCCGCGCTGCACCGCGGTCGCGCCGAGGACGGCGAATGCGAACTGGCCGGCGCGCGAAGTCTTGTACGTGCGATGCGAAAAGTAGCGATGGTAGAACCCGGTGATCGCGAACATCCGGATGAAATACATCGCGATGGCGACGCCGACCGCAATCGGGCTCCAGCCGACCCAGATCACCCCAAGGCACATCAGATGGACGACGACGTAGGGGATGCATCGGAACCAGTCGGTCTTCTGCGGCAGGTCTGCGGCGGGAACGCCCCCGGCGGAGGTGTCAAACCATCGCGCGACCGCAACGAGATATCTCCGGGCTGTACCCGCGGTGCCTGCCGACATTCTGTCTCCCCACCCGTGCGCGGAAATTCCTGCCGCACGGCGAGCAATGATAATGCCCAGATTTGCGCTCCTGAGTGAACAAGCTCAAGGAGGCGTCATTTGACGGGTGCGAGCAGTTCGACCTCGTCGAAGCGGGTATAGTCGACGCTGCGGCTGCCGTCGGGATGGAGCACGAGGACGTCGGCGAAGCGCGCATTCCAGACGATTTCGTCAAGTGCGAAGGTGTGGCGGGCATGCACGGTCTGGGAAAACGTCTCGTCGAGGCCGATGATCGACACGATGATCTCGGGCGCGGTGGGAGCCATCGAATCGCGCGTCTGACCGAAGAGCGGACTGCCTTCGACGATCTGATGAACCGCAGTCCACGACAGCGCGAACATCGCACTGCGGCTGCGCGTCACCTCCAGATCGTAGAGGCGGCGAATCGAGTCGCCCTCGACGGTGACCTCCTGGCGGGCGAGAACGACGTGAATATTCGCCTCGACGATCCGGTTCGCGCGCTGGTTCGCCGCGCGGATCATCAGGCTGTTTACGCCGTCGCGCGGGCCGATGGCCACGTAGCGGGTGAATCTGACGCGCGCTGTCGGGCGCGAGAACTTCGAGAAAACCAGGCCGGTCATCAGCGCCAGCGCGAGCAATCCGGTCAGCGCCTCGATCGAGACCAGGATGTTCGAGAACAGCGTGACCGGCTCCATCTTGCCGTAACCGATCGTCGCCATCGTCTGCACGCTGAAAAAAAACATGTCGGCGAACGAGCCGGAGTGCGCATTCTCGATGCCCTGATCGAAGTAGTAGCCGGTGGCGAACAGCAGGTTGGCGAAGGTGAATGCGGCGGCGATCAAGCCGATCAGCGCGGGCCATGACGACGTCACGAGGTAATGATAGAGGTCCTCGAAAATCCCGGTGGGCGCGCCGTGAATCGGGCCGTCACCTTTCAAGCTGCCGATCTGCGTGGTCTTCGCCATCGCGGAGGAATATAGCGGAGGCCGCGCCGCGCAGTCAGCAGGGGAGAGCTGAAATACTTCGCCGTCCTGCCGCCCGCAGTGTAACATCCGCACTACGATGGCTTCTCCCACCACTCACGCCATCATCGGCACCGCCGGTCATATCGATCACGGCAAGACCGCGCTCATCAAAGCGCTCACCGGCCAGGACACCGACCGCCTGAAAGAGGAAAAAGAGCGCGGGATTTCGATCGACCTCGGCTTCGCCTACTTCACGCTGCCCGACGGCACCCGCACCGGCATCGTCGACGTGCCCGGCCACGAGCGCTTCATCCGCAACATGCTGGCCGGTGCGCACGGCATCGATCTGGTGCTGTTCGCCGTCGCGGCCGACGACGGCGTGATGCCGCAGACCGAGGAGCATCTCGACATCCTCCATCTGCTCGGCGCGCGCCGCGGCATCTTCGTCATCACCAAGGCCGACCTCGTCGACGCCGCGCGCATTCGCGACGTGCGCGACGAGATCGAGCTGCTCGCTGACGGCACCACGCTCGCCAGCGCACCCGTCATCGAGGTCTCGTCGACGACCGGCGCCGGCCTCGACAATTTGCGCGCGGAAATAGTGCGCCAGCTCGACGGCTTCCAGGCGCGCCGCGCTACCGGCGTCTTTCGACTGCCGCTCGACCGCGCCTTCGTGATCAAGGGACACGGCATCGTCGTCACCGGCACCGCGATGGGCGCCGAGGTCAGCGTCGGCGACAAGCTCCGCGTGCTGCCGTCGGGCGCCGAGGTGCGCGTGCGCTCGATCCAGGTGCATTCGGACTCCGTCGAAAGCGCCGGCCTATGCCAACGCGTAGCGCTGAATCTGACCGGCGCAGAAAAGCTCGGCCTCGCGCGCGGCGACGTGCTGGCCGACGAGCGCCTCGACTCCGTTACCTCGCGTTTCGACGCATGGCTCGAGATTCGTCCCGCCGCCAAACGCGCGCTCAAGAACAACACTCGGGTACGTCTGTTTATCGGCACGGCGGAGACTATCGCGCGGGCGATCGTGCTCGACGAGGCAGGTGCGATCGCGCCCAAAGGCGCCGGCTTCGCGCAGCTGGTGACCGAAGATGCGGTCGTCGCGCTCGCGGGCGATCGCTTCGTCATCCGCGACGAGACCAATTCGCGCACCGCTCGGCGGCGGCATCGTACTGAACCCGCTCGGCCGCCGCGTGCGCAAACCCGTCGAGGCCTATCGCGCCAATCTACGCCTGCTCAAGGACTCGTCGGGCGCCGACGCTATCGAAGCGTTGATCGATTTGAATGAAGCCTTCGCGCTCGGCACGACCAGGATAGCGATGCTGATGAACATTCCGATCGCCGAGGCCGAAGCGGCGCTCCGCGAAACGCAGCGCTTTGTAAAACTGTCGGTCGGCGACGAAGAAGCGTTCACCACGCGCGCCAGGTGGGAGGCGCTCAAACGGTTTGCTCTCGACGCGCTCGAGCAGCATCACAAGACCGAGCCGCTGTCGCCCGGCCTCGAGATGGAAGCGATGCGCACGCGGCTGCCCTACGAAATCGGTGCGCGCGCTTTCCGTCCGATAGTCGATCGCATAAGCCACGAATCAGAAATCGTGCGCGAGGAAAGCGTGCTCCGCTTGAAGAGCCATCGCGTGCAACTGGGCGGCGACGCCGGGACTCTCGGCGCCCGCATCGAAGCCGCGCTGTCGAGCGCGCAGTTCCAGCCGCCGGACCTCAAGCAACTGGCCGACGCGTTGAAAATCCCCGCGAACCAACTCGCGCGAATCAGAACCGTGCTGCTCGCGATGGAACGCGAAGGCCGAGTGGTAAAGATAGCGACCGATTTGTATTTCAGCCGAACCGCAGCCGATGCCGCGCGCGATCGCCTGGTCGAATATCTAAAAACGCACAGCGAAATAACCGCAGCAACATTCCGCGACCTGCTGGGCGCATCGCGCAAATTCGCGATCGCGTTGCTCGATCACTTCGACCACGCGGGCGTGACGACGCGCACAGGCGACACCCGCCGCTTGCGAACTCCATCTTAAATGCGCTGGCGCGGCTGACATCTGCCCGGCGATGAGCGAGAATAGCTGCGATGTCCACCCCTAAGGACAACCCCCTCGCGACCGGCGACGGCTTTCGCCTGACTGCGCGGTGCAAGGCTGCGGGTTGCGCTGGCAAACTCGGTCCGGCGGACCTCGCCGCAGTTCTCGAGCGGCTCGATTTGCCGACCCATCCTGATTTGCTCGTCGGAATCTCCACGGGCGACGACGCGGGAGTGTTCCGTTTTTCCGACGACCTCGCGATCGTCAACACCGTCGATTTTTTCACGCCGGTGGTGGACGATCCCTTCACCTACGGGCAGATCTCCGCCGCCAACGCGCTGTCTGACGTTTATGCGATGGGCGGAGTGCCGCGCACCGCGCTCAACATCGTATGCTGGCCGCAAACCGGATTGCCCGGCGAGATGCTCGCCGAGATTTTGCGCGGCGCAGCAGAGAAAGCGCGCGAGGCCGGCGTTGTAGTCGTCGGCGGGCACACCGTCGGCGACGAAGAACCGAAATTCGGCATGGCTATTACCGGCGTGATCGATCCGCGGCGAATCATCCGCAACGTCGGCGCGCAAGTTGGCGATGCGATCGTGCTGAGCAAGGCGCTCGGCACCGGAATTCTGCTGACCGCGTTCAAGCGCGATGCGCTCCCCGACGAACACTACCAGGCCGCCGTCCGCTCGATGACGCAGCTCAACGCCGCAGGCGCGGCCGCGATGCTGAAGTTCGACGTTCATGCCGCCACCGACGTCACGGGCTTCGGCCTCGTCGGCCATGCGCTCAAGATGGCCGTGGGCAGCGACGTGACTATGGTCTTCGAGGAATCCGACTTGCCGCTTTTGCCGGGCGTGCTCGAGCAATGCCGCGCCGGAATGACGCCCGGCGGCGGTTTGCGCAATCGCGAATACTACGCGCCCAACGTCCGCATCTCGGAGGAAGTTTCCGACGAGATCGCGACGGTTGCCTTCGACCCGCAGACCTCGGGCGGGCTGCTGATCGCGCTGCCCGAAGAGCAATCGCTCGCGTTGCTGACTGAACTTCAGAACAGCGGCCATCGCGATGCCGCAATCGTTGGCCGCGTGACAGCTCGCGGCAAACACCCGCTCGAACTGGTTTAGCTCACTCTCCCGGGAGGCTGCCGATGGATTTCTTTGAAGTCGCTACGTCGACGCCAACGATGCGCCATTTTCTCGATCGGCCGATTCCTGAAGCGGAGCTGCTGAAGATTCTGGAGACTGCGAACATGGCGCCGTCGGGCTCCAACGCGCAGCCGTGGGAGTTCGTCGTCGTGCGCGATGCGGCCGCGCGGCGCGAGATTCAGAAGCTCTACGAAGCGGTATGGGAACCGTACAAGGACAGCGCGATCATCCGCGGCCGCACGACGCTGTCAGCGCGCGCGGTCAAGGCGCTCAAGACCGGCGACGAGTTCGCCGCGCAGCTCGCGATCGTGCCGGTGCACGTCGTGATTTTTCTCGATCGGCCGAAGATGCGCGTCGAGCGCGGCAGCGAGGCTGATCTTTTCAACTTCGGTGCGACTTACGGCTCGATCTTCCCGGCGATCGAGCTGATGATGCTAGCGGCGCGCGCGGTCGGTATCGGCACCGCGATGACTACGATGCTCACCAGCCGCGAGTCCGAGACCAAGGCTCTGCTCGACGTGCCCGAGGAGTACCAGCTGATCGCATTGGTGCCGATGGGCTATCCGGCCGACGCCTTCAAACGCCCGCTGCGCAAGCCGGTGCTGCCGCGTCTCCACGATGGCAGATGGGATCGCGCATGGCCGTATAACGGCTGATCCTTTTCTGGTTTCTGGTTCCCTCCTCCCAAATGGGAGGAGGGTTAGGGTGGAGGACCAATTACCGCGCAGATGTCTGAAGCGCCGAAAATTCTGAACGACGCGCAAAACTGAAGAATTTCGGTTCCTCACCCGCCGCGCGAGGACGCACGTCGGCCTCTCCCCTCGTGGGGCGAGGCAAAGAGGGGAATCAGAGGCTCAGCAGCGGGATCACTTCCTTGCCGAATTGCTCCAGTTGCGCAGTGCGTTCCGAGGGATGGGTGATCGCATCCACTCCGATGTCGCGGGCGCCTGCCTTGATGTATTCGCTTACTTTCGCGGCTACGTCGGCGGGGCGGCCGAGGGCTCCATACCGTTTTGCGGCATCCATCATATCCGTCGCATAGCGCTTGCTCAGAAATTTGCCCGCGACTGCATGCGCTGCTTCGACACTGTCGCCGAGCGTGCAGAATATCTGGATGCAGCTCCCGAAGGACTTGAGTTGGCGCCCCGCGCGCTCCGCTTCCTTGCCGATGAAATCCAGGCCGTCAGCGAAGCGCTTGGGCGTAACGACGTACGGCATCCAGCCGTCGCCGGAGCGCGCGGCGCGCTTGAGTGGACCTTCGGCGCGTCCGCCAATCCAGATGGGCGGCCCTCCGGGAGTTCTGGGCCGAGGCTGCATGCTGATTTCGCCGAAGCTGAAGTATTTGCCGCGGTGCTCGACGCGATCGCCGCTCCACAGCCGCTTCATTACCTGAATCGCTTCGGTCGCGCGCCCTCCGCGTTCGCCGATCGGTATGCCGCAAGCCTCATACTCGCGCGGGAATTCACCGCCGACGCCAACTCCGAAAATGAAATGCCCCGCGCCCAGCAGACGGTCCAGCGTCGCGACCATTTTCGCAACGGGAACCGGATGCCGCAGCGGCAACAGGTAAACGCTGGTGCCGAAAGTGAGTTTAGGCGAGAGCGCGGACAGGTAGGCGAGGGTGGTCAGCGGATCGCTGACCGGGCCGGTAAAGGCGACGTGATCCGGCGCCCACAGGACTTCGTAGCCCCATCGCGCGATCGATTCGAGGTCTTGTATCGCCTGCTCGCGATCCGACGCCGAGATCATCGTGCCGAATCGAAGCCGATCGCCGAGCGGAACCGCGTCACTCATGCGCCGTCAATATCACAAACGAGCAGACATGCCGACGCGTCGGCGCGGGACGCCGATCATCGGCAGGCGGACTACAACCCCCCTTCAACCCCCCTTCCGCCGCAATATCCTTTTCGCGCCCTAACCCTTGTTGACGTTCGAGGCCTGCAATCCCTTCGGCCCCTGCGCGACTTCGAACTCAACGCGCTCGCCCTGTTCGAGCGAGCGGAAACCTGCCCCATCGATGGCGCTGTAATGAACGAACACTTCCTGCCCGTCCTCCATCGTGATGAAGCCGTAGCCCTTCTTCGGGCTGAACCACTTGACCGTACCGTTAGCCATTTCCCCCGTACCTCCTGAAGGGAACCAGACCGGAGCTCCCCTCAAGACGCTTGCTCCGGCCGGCGACGCTGCTTCCCCAAGCAGCGTGCGTAACGGCGCGTATCTAGCATAAGATGCGGCGCTTACCAAACAGTTAAAACGCAGGAAACAACGCCGTAATATGTTTGGTGGCCGGGAAAAAGGCGGCGCGGCGGCTAATACTGCCAGCGCCGGATTGGACGGGCGTGCATGTGGCAGTGGTCGGGAATCTGGCGCATAACGTCGTCGATGCCGAATTTGTCGGCGCCATATTTTGCGCGCGCGACCAGTGACAGCGCCTCGATCATGAATTCGCGCTCCTGGTCGGTGGGCACTGCGCGATGGTCTCCGAGCACGGCCATCGGTGTGTCACACGAATCGCAATCCAGGATCGTAAATTTAAATGGATAAACGAATTCGGCGTAGCGCTGCGTGTAATCGCGCAACTCGCACAGTTCGCATTTCGGCATCGCGACCGGTCTCCCCGGATTCGGGCGCAGCAGGACGCATCGCGAGCCACTGCGGCTCGCGACGCATCGAAGGCGCTCACTCCTACTTAGGTGAAGCTGCCGCTGCCGGCGGCTGCCATTCGCAGACGAAGGCGCAGCCATCGCGGCTGAAGGCGGAGTCAGCGGCTCTTTGCCGGTCTGGGCTTGCATCGACGACTTGGTGGCGGCCTTGGCGGCGGCCTTCGCATGCCGCTTGCAGCGATAGACGCTCGAGGTCGAGATGCTCAGGTCGGTAGCGATCTCCTTGGCATGTTTGCCGCTATTGACCTCGTTCATCACTGCGTCGCAATCGACCTTGGCAGCGGCATAGACCGGGCGCGCGTTGGTCGCAAACGCGACGGTTGTCACGAGCATCGCCGAGGCCGCAGCAAGCACAAATTTCTTCGTCAACATTTTCTTCCCCGCTCAGGTTAGGATTTCAAGCGACGCACAGTATTTCAAAATGCACGAGTCATCAAAAGAGCCGCGTGGTTGTTTTTCACAGCTCTTCGCCGCCTCCGGCGGGCCTAGCCTTTCGGCTTGCCGAAGCCTGGGAAGGATGGTTGGCGTTTCTCCTGCAGGGCGGTTACGCCTTCGGCGAGATCGGCGCTGAAAAATCCCATCATCTCGAGCGCCAGCGACGCGTCGAACGCGGGGCCTGCGACGCGCAGCCAGTTGTTGAGCGAGCGCTTGGTGAATCGCACCGCCTGCTGCGGACCGCGCGCGAGCTTGCGCGCGACTTCCATCGCCTTGTCCATCAGCTTGTCGGCGGGGACGCACAGGCTCACCAGCCCGATGCGCTCGGCCTCCTTGCCGTCGATGAAATCCGCGGTCATCAGGTAGTACTTCGCCTTGGCCATGCCGCATAGCAGCGGCCAGATGATCACCGCATGATCTCCGGCCGCGACGCCGAGGCGCAGATGTCCGTCGGTGATGCGCATCGCTTCCGACGCGATGCTGATGTCCGCCATGAACGCCACCGCCAACCCCGCGCCGACAGCGACGCCGTTGATCGCCGAGATGATCGGCTTGTCGAGATTGATCATGTTGTAGACGATGTCGCCGGCTTCCTTCCACGCCTTGCCGACGTTCATCGCGCCCGACGCCATCTGCTGGATCATCTCGAGGTCGCCGCCCGCCGAGAACGCGCGCCCGGCGCCTGTGATCACGATGACGTTGGTCTCGTCGTCGTCGGCGATGTCGAGCCAGACGCGGCTCAACTCCCAATGCAGGCGGCTGTTGGTGGCGTTGAGAAGTTCGGGACGATTGATCGTGATGAGCAGGATGCCGTCGTCCTTCCGCTCGAACAGGAGATGCTGATACTCGCTGTAATTCATTTTTCACCCTCTCGCCGCGAATGACACCGTGGCGCGGGCCGCCGTGCCCGCGTTCCGCCGAATGACACAGTGGCGTGGCGCGCCGCGGCCGGACGCGGGCACGGCGGCCCGCGCTACTAGCCTTGGTAAATGTCGATGACCTTGCTCAGCAACGCGATTGCTTCGGCCTTCGGGCGCTGGAAGCTGTTGCGGCCGATGATCGAGCCGTAGCCGCCGCCGTCATGAATCCCGCGGACAGTGTTCAGCAAGTTCTCGTCGGTCTCCTTGACGCCGCCGGAGAAAATCACGATGCGCCTGCCCGCGAACGCCGCCTGCATGACGTGCTTGATGCGCGCCGAGAGCGGCTCGAGCGGCACCTTGGCGGCGTCGTACGCCTTCTTGGCCTCGGCCTGTTCGATGAATGCGGTGGGCGGCTTCACCTTGATGATATTCGCGCCGAGTTGCGCCGCGATTTGCGCCGCGTACGCGACCACGTCGAGCGCAGTTTCGCCTTCCTTGCTGATGCCCGATCCGCGCGGATACGACCAGATGACGAGCGGCAGGCCGCTGGCCTTGGCCTCTTCGCCAATCGCGCGCGCCTCCTCGTACATCGACTTTTCTTTCGCCGAGCCTGGATAGATCGTCAGTCCAACGGCGGCGGCGCCGAGGCGCAGCGCGTCCTTGACGCTCGCAGTCATCGCGGGCGCCGGATCTTTTTCGTCGTTGAGAACGTCGTGATTGTTGACCTTCAGAATGAGCGGAATCTCGCCGACGAATTCGGCGAATCCGCCCTCGATGAGTCCGAGCGGCGCCGCGAATGCGTTGCAGCCGGCGTCGATGGCGAGCTGAAAGTGATAGCGCGGGTCGTACGCGGGCGGATTGATCGCGAAGCTGCGCGCCGGACCGTGCTCGAAGCCCTGGTCCACGGGCAGGATCACGAATTTGCCGGTGCCCGCGAGCTTGCCGTGATTGAGCATCCGCGACAGGTTGTTGCGCACGCTGCCGTTTTCGGAATCGTAGTAGCCCAGAATCTCTCGAACTCGCTTGGTCATATACCCCTGTCTCCCGTCGGGAGTGTCGATGCAGTTCGCACTCCTATATCACAACATCGCGGCCGCATAATGCGCGGCGCCGAGCAGTCCGGCGGCTGGATTGAGCGAGACGCGGACTTCGATTCGCCGCAGAATTTCGTTCAGCCTGCCCTTGGCCAAAAATCCTTTTACGAACGCGCCACCGGTCAGCATCGGCAAAATCTTCGGCCCGATCCCTCCGCCCAGGTAGACACCGCCCAGCGCCAGGACTTTGAGCGCCAGGTTGGCGGCCTCGGAACCGTAAATATCGCAAAACATGGTGAGTGCGTGAACGCATACGGGGTCGCGCCCGGCCAGCGCCGCTTCGCTGACGGCGGCCGAAGGGTCGCCGACTGGCGATTTGCGCGCTCAGCCACGCGGGCTCTTCGGCGCCGCTCTCACGCCGCAAAAATCGATAGATATTCCAGAGCCCGGGACCCGACAGGACGCGCTCGTAGCTGACATGGCCGAATTCGCCGGTGAGAAATTTCAGCAGCTCGATCTGCTCGGCGCCACGCGGCGCGAAATCGCTATGCCCGCCCTCGGACGCCACCGCGTAATATTTGTCGCCCTCCCAGACCAGCGCCGATTCGCCCAGACCCGTGCCCGCGGCGAGCACAGCGATATTGCCGTGGGCCGGTGGATTTTCCGCGCGATGCAGTACCGCGAACTCGGCCGGCTTCAGATGAACCACGCCGTAGGCGATGGCGGTCAGATCGTTAAGCAAGCGAACCGGCACGCCCTTCAGTGTGCGCGACAGCGAGTCGCTCGAGAGTTCCCATGGAATGTTGGTGGCGTGAGCGCGGCCGTCGATGATCGGTCCCGGCACGCCGAGGCAGGCGGCATTAACGGCCGTGCCCGTTCCGACGAACTCGACGCAGACCGCCTCGAGGCTGTTGAATTGCGCGGTCGCGTAGCGATGCTCGCGCACGAGTGCGAGCGCGCCCGCGGATTGCTGGAAAAGCCCGAGATCGGTTTTGGTTCCGCCGACATCGCCGGCCAGGATGAGCCCATCCATTCGAATCCCGATTCTGCTCTAGCCTTCGACCTTGAATGACTCGGCGAGTGCGACTTCCTCTGCGCTGCCGATGTAAATCGGATGCCGCTCATGAATCCCGGTTGCAGCTACCTCGAGCAGCCGCCCTTCGCCGGTCGATCCGCGCCCGCCCGCCTGCTCCGCGAGCATCGAGAGCGGCGCGAGCTCATACAGCAGGCGGAGCTTGCCCTTGGACTTGCCGCCCTCGGCAACTTCGCCCGGGTACATATAAATTCCGCCCTCGAGGAGGCATCGATGGAAGTCGGCGGCGAGCGCACCTGAGTATCTGAGCGAGTAGCTGGTCCTTTTATCTTTGCGACTGGTTATATGCGCGAGGAACTTGCGCGCGCCCTCGTGCCACTTGCTCGCGTTGGCCTGGTTGACTGCGTAGGTAGAGCCGTGCGGCGGCGTCTTCACGTTTTCATTCCACAGAATGAACTCGCCGATCGTTCGATCGAGCGTGAAGATATCGACGCCGGCACCCGCGGTGTACACGAGCTGCGTGGCCGGCCCGTACAGCACGTAGCCCGCGACGACCTGCTGCGTTCCCGGTGAGAGTATGTCGTCGATCTCCTTGCTTTGGCCGGGCGCACGCTTCTTGACGGCGAAGATAGTGCCGAGCGAACCGTTTACGTCGGTGTTAGATGAACCGTCGATCGGATCGTAGAGTACGCAGTAGCTATTGCCGCGGACCTCGACTGAGTAATGATGCGGCTCGTCCATCTCCTCGGAAATCGAGACTCGAGACCGGGTAGCCCTGCTCGAAGGCGTCGAGGAAAACCTGGTTGCCCCATTCGTCGAGCTTCTTGACCTTCTCGCCCTGCACGTTGGTCTCGCCGGTGTAGCCGTGCTGGTCGCCGAGGCCCGCGGCCGCGAGATGGCGCGTGATGCGCTTGGCGATAAGCTCGATGCGCTCCATGATGAGCGCGAGGTCCACGGCGGGAATCGCCGTCCCGCTTTTCGCCGTGATATGTCGGGTGAGTGTGGTGCCGCCGGTCATCTGACTCTCCTCTGATGAGTCTCCTGTGAGTCTCCCGCTATAAGGTTCGCCACGTGCGGCCGTCCGCCGCGATCATCAGCGCCGCCTCGAGCGGTCCCCACGATCCCGCTGCGTAAATTGGCGGATCCATCGGCGACTCGCCCCACGCGTCGAGGATCGGCTGCACGAAAGTCCACGCTTCCTCGACCGTATCGCGCCGCATGAAGAGCGTCTGGTCGCCAACGATCACGTCGTTGAGCAGGGTCTCGTACGCTTCCGGCGTCGAGGTGACGTAATGGAAATCGACCTTGACCTGCTGCAGCTTGGTGGCCGAGCCGGGCACTTTCGACATGATATGCAGCGCGAGGCCTTCGTCGGGCTGAATCCTGATGGTCAGCATATTGGGCGCCAACGGCGCGCGTGGGTTGGCGTTATACAGGATTCGAGGCACGTTGTTGAAGTAGATGGCGATTTCGCTCGAGCGTTTGGGCAGCCGCTTGCCGGTGCGCAGATAAAACGGCACGCCCGCCCAGCGCCAGTTGTCGATCCAGCATCGCAGCGCGACAAAAGTCTCGACCTGCGAATCGGGCGCGATGTGATCCTCGTCGCGATACGCTTTCACCGGCACGCCGCCGATCAGTCCCTCGCCGTATTGCCCGCGCACGACCCATTTCTCGATGTCCTCGTCGCCGAGCGGACGCAGCGCGCGCAGCACGTCGAGCTTGGCGTCGCGCATCGACTCGGCGCCGGTGGTGTTGGGCGGCTCGGTCGCGATCATGCAAAGGGTCTGCAGCAGATGGCTCTGCACCATGTCGCGCAGCGCGCCGGCGTGATCGTAGTAGGCGGCGCGCGTGCCCACGCCCTCGGCCTCGGCGACCGTTATCTGCACGTGATCGACGAATCGCGCCGTCCAGATAGGCTCGAAGATCGCGTTGGCGAAGCGCAGCACCATCAGGTTCTCGACCGTCTCCTTGCCGAGGTAGTGATCGATCCTGAAAATCTGGCCTTCGTCGAAATGGCGCGCGAGCTCGGCGTTGATCTCCGACGCGCTGGCCAGATCGGAGCCGATGGGCTTCTCGACCACCACGCGCGTGAACGGATGCCCCTTCTCATGCGGATGAATCATTCCCGCCCCGGTCAATCCTGCCGAGCAGGTGTCGATGAAGGCCGGCGGAATCGCGAAGTAGAAGGCGCGATTACCCTGGGTGCCGCACTCGGCGTCGATCTCCTCGCAGCGCTTGCGCAGGTTCTGGTAATCGGCGGGCTCGGTGAACGATCCGCGATTGAAATGCAGCATCGGCGCGAACTTCGCCCAGTGGTCCTTCTCGACTTTGCGGCGCGAGAACTGCTCGATGCCGCTGAGCGCGAACGCGCGATACTTCTCGTCGTCGAGATCCTCCATCGAGAAGCCGAGGATCGCGAACTTGGCGGGCAATTCGCCATCGATCGACAGATTGTACAGCGCGGGAATCAGCTTGCGATGACTCAGGTCGCCGGCGCCGCCGAAAATCACGATGATGCATGGATCGTAATGCGGGCGTTCCTTGACCGGGTGAAGATGATTGAAATCAACGGTCCGGTTGGCAGTAACGGCCATGGTAAAAACTTATTCCTTTATTCCTTGACGACGCCGTGGCCGCCGAACTCGTCGCGAAGGGCAGCGAGCAGTTTCTCGCCGAAGGTCCCGTCGCCCTTGTCGGCGCGCGAGCGAAAGCGCGTAAACAGCGCCATCGTGATCACCGGCATCGAGATGTTTTTGTCGATTGCGTCCTGCACCGCCCAGCGGCCCTCGCCCGAATCCTCGACGTAGCCCCGGATTTGCTTGAGGCCCGGATCCTTTTCGAGCGCGTTGGCCGTGAGCTCGAGCAGCCATGAACGCACGACGCTGCCCTGTCGCCACAGGTTGGCGATTTTCGGCAGGTCGAGCTTGTACTCCGACTTGTGCATCGCCTCGAACCCTTCCGCGTACGCCTGCATCAGGCCGTACTCGATCCCATTGTGGACCATTTTCACGTAATGGCCCGCGCCGTGGCCGCCGACATGGTCGTAGCCGTCGGCGGGGGCGAGCGTTTTGAAAATTTCCTCGTAGCGCTGGAAAATTTCCACTTCGCCGCCGACCATCAGGCAGTAGCCGAGCTTGAGTCCCCAGATGCCGCCGCTGGTGCCGACATCGAGCAGGTGCACTTTCTTCGCTGCGAGCAGGGCGGCGCGATGGATGTCGTCGTGAAAGTTGGTGTTGCCGCCGTCGATGATCGTGTCGTCAGCCTCGAGCAATTCCGCCAGTTGGTTAACCGTGCTCCCGGTCGGTTCGCCCGCCGGCACCATCACCCATACGCCCCGCGGCGGCGCAAGCCTGGCGACCAGGTCCTCGAGCGAAGTGACGCCGTCGGCGCCGAAGGTCGAGACTTCCTTGCGTTTCGCATCGTCGAGGTCGAAGGCGACCACGTGATGGTTGTCGCGGCGCAGCCGTTCGACCATGTTCATGCCCATTTTGCCGAGACCGACGAATCCGATGTCCATCAACCGTGTTTCCTTTGCGCGGACGACGAGGCTGTCCGGATTAGGGTTCCGGCGCTCCGCCTAAGGGTATTAGAACGTGCGGGCTGTTCAAAGACCGCGCTGGAAGCGCGCGGCTAGTGGGATTTTATATCGTCCTCGAGCATCAGATCGCGCAAGTCCTGGCGCTGGAATATCGCCGCGACCGATCGCGTCAGCGCGACCGACAGCACCTGCCCCGGCTCGTCATAGATGCCCGCTTCGTCCTCCGAGCCCAGACCGAACGACCCCACCGGCGGGTCGTAGTAGGTATCGTTGGTGGTCCCGTCCAGAACGGGACGCTGAACGGCGGCTTGTAGATCGCAATGTCGAGCGCGAAGTCCGCCGCATTACGCCAGACGGGACCGTACTGGCCGTTGGCGCCGCGACTCTTCCTTACCCAGCACTGCTTGATCTTGCTCTCGAGCACATACTCGGTGGTGTTCTTCACGCCCGGCTTGTAGGTGACATCGGGGGACGACGACGCGTTCAAGCCTGCCTCATCGGCGGAGCGGCCGATCGCCGCTTGCAGAATCGGCCCGAGCGGCGCGCTGTACAGTCGCTCGGTCACGTTGCCGGATTCACCAACGATGACGCCGACGGCGGGACTGCCGTTCAGCGGCGCCGCGTCTCCCGCCGTGCTGCGCGCGTCGGCTGTCATCAGGATCAGGATGGTCTTGCGGGGATAACTGTTCTGGTATCCCTTGACCTGGTACGGGTAGTACTCGAGCGTCTGGGTCGAGGTGGTAGCAGGTGCGTACTCGCCGCCGCCGGTCGTCGCACATCCGGAAAGCGTGGCTGCGAGACTCGTGACGAGGAGCGCGAGGCGGATGGTCTGCAGGCTCCTCACGTCAAGGCTCGCCTCTTATCGTTGCGCCGCCTGCGTCCGCTCGCGGAAGAGAAACAGCGTGCCGCCCACCTCGAGCCGATCGCCGCTTTTGAGCGCATAGCGGCCCGCCACCGGCTGTCGATTCACGAATATCTGTCCGCCGGTCGGACTGATGATAAAATTCTTGCCCTCGCGCCGGATGATCGCATGACTGCCGAGCACCGACTGATCGCCGAACAGTCCGATGTCGCTTTCCTCGGCGCGCCCGATAATCGTCACGCCCTTCAGCAGCGGATACTCGCGGCCCTCGCGCGCGTTGCGGCTCTGGCTGCGCACGACCATCAGCCAGCCGCGCTTGAGCAGCTCGCCGACCAGGCCGATGAAGAATCCAATCAGCGCGCCGAGGATAACAATCGCGATCGCGCGGCCGAACGCCTGCGGAAAAGTCGTCGTCAGGCTCTGGTAGAAAAATCCGCCGAGCGCGCCGCCCAGCACGCCGCCGATAGCGCCGTTGCGCCGCCGCGCCGCCGATCCCGACGCCGATCCGACGCCGAGTCCGACCGCGATTCCCAGCACGCCCCATCCGAGGATTCGGCCGTTGAGGCCGCCGAGCACGTCGAACGCAAGTTCGCCGACGATCAACCCCAACGCGCCGCCCAGCAGCGCCGATAATTCCGCCGACGACAAATCTGCGCGCCGCCTGGCGCATCTGTCCGACGCTGAGCGTTTCGATCGATGCGAGAAAGGCGCTAATCAGCGCGCCGATCAGCGCACCGAACAGGACATCGCGGCCATAGACCCAGCGGATGCCGAGAATTGGCTCCGAGAGCCCCCATGCAGCGAAGCCGCCGAGAGCGCCGGCGGCCGCATAGAAGAGAAGCTTTTCGCGGGAAACGTTACTCGCCATGACGAACCCACAGCATTGCGCGTGCAGGACTAAGGTTCAAGCGCAATTCTCCAAGGTGCGGTTTACCGTCTTTGTACTGGGTGCAGGGGTCACCCCTGCCCAAGGAAGCGTGAAACCCACGGGGGGTTTCACGTTGAATCGAGTTCCTTCTCATCGGGCAGGACGAGCGGCAAGCCGCAGGTGCCGCATTGGCTGGAGAAAGGTCCCCACGGCGCGTGGACGAAGTAAGCCTCGCCGCATCGCGGACACTTCAGGGCATACAGTCCGAAAATGTTGATCGCGCTCAGGAACAGCGCCACGCCAGTGCCCGAGAGGGTCCATCGGATGATCGTGCGGACGATATCGCTGTAGCCGATGAACCAGGCGATCGTCGCACCTGCCGCCAATCCCGCGAACAACGCGCTCGCGTAGTAGAACTGGCGTTGCGTGCGCGCCATCCCGTCGAGCACCGCGCGATCCTCGTCGGTAAGAATCGGCGATCGCGGCTGCGGAATTCCCGCTTCGTCTAACAGATCCAATTACTCAGGTACCCTGCAAACGATAGCGCTAATTTTCTGAATACTGGGTGCAGGGGTCACCCCTGCTCAGTTCGCCTGGGTGTTCCAGGTGCCGCGCTCGCCCGACGGGGTCGATTCGAAGGTGCCGCTTATCTGATCGTTGTCGCGCTGGCCCTCGAAGTAGTACGTCTCGGTGCCGTATGGCACCTGGAACTGCAGATGGTTGCCGCGCACGAATCCCTCGATCGGCGTCATCCCGAAGCCCGACTGATGGATCACCAGCTCGCCATGCAGGAAGCCGTTGGGCTGCGGACGCAGTCGGAGCTCCATCTCGGGATTGCCCCCGCTGCGCAGACCGCTGATAGTGCCGGTCGCGACCGTCGGCCCGAGCATCGAGGTGCCGTAGCTGCTGCCGGCAGTCGTGCTGCCGATCGCACTGCCGCCGCCCGGATACGTCGCGTACGGTGAGCCGCCGGCGTCGGCGACGACGTCGAATTTCTTCGCGCCGAAATATTGGCCGTTCAAATAAAAGTTGACCGTGTAGGTTCCCGGCAGGAACGCGCCGCCGCGCGAGTTGCCGACCCGTCCGCTGAAGGTCACCGTCCGCATGCTGGGCGATACCGGCTGAAAATCGTTGACGCTGCCGAGCGTGCGCCCGTCGGGCCCGATATACGCCGCATCGACGCGGTACTGATTGGCTTCCAGCTTGTACAGCCGGTTGTCGAAGCTGACCTGCCAGCCGACGAACAGCACCTTCGCCACGTCGAAGGAGTCGGTCGCGCCCGAGAGCGCGGTGCCGGTCTTGGTAGTGTTGAGGAAGCTGATGCCGCGCAGCTGCAGCGGCTTGGCGCGGCGCTCATCGATCATCGCAAGCTTGCGCGCTTCTTCGTCGCGTTTGCGCTGCTCTTCCTTGGCCTCCGCCGCAGCCGACGCCTCGGACGCCGCCGCCGCGTTCTTCGCGCTCACGTCCTGGTTAACCAGGAAGCCTTCCTGCGCGAGCATCTTGTCGTCCGAGTAGAGCGCGATTTTGTAGGTGCCGGGCGGCTTGTCGGTCATCGTCGGCATCAGCACGACGCCGTTGAAGTCGGCGGTCTTCTGCGCGGGCCCGACGTAAGCATTCGTGTCGCTCGACGCTATCTGGAGTCCGTTCGGATCGTAAAAGCGCGCCTCGATTTTTTCATCGCGGCCTTCCAGCCCCGCGAGCAGATTCTTGAAGCTCGCGGTCCACTTCAGGTAGCGCGCGTTGGTCAGGTCGGTGTCCTTGAATTGCGATTGCGGCGGCGCCAGCGCGGTGCCCTCGCGGGTCGAGAGCGCCAGCGTCACGTCGGAAAATTCGAGCGGATTTTCGCGCGCCTTGGCCAGCAACTCCTCATGCTTCCACGGCAGCCCGTCGAACAGCGGCTTGAGTCCGAGCTGCTGCTGGAGTTCCGGCGTTCGAGTAAAGGTAGGTCCCGCCGAACGCCGCTCCCGCCAGCACCATCAGGAAGATCACGAGACCGATCGATCGGCTCAGCCGGCTGCGCGGCTTGCGATAAGTAACCGGCTCGTCTTCGAATCCGAGTTGTTCCTGGTACTGCGCGAGCCCGCCGGTGCCGCTGGTCGCGCTCACGCTCGGGCTGTCCATCGAGAGGCCGCGCCCGTACAGCATCATGTCGCGGAAATCCTGCACGCGCCCCGGCCGCCCGTCCATCTCGTAGGCAAGCGCCGCGTCGATAGCACCGGCCAGGTTGCTCGACACGCCCGGACGCAGCTCGCGCACCGGCGGAAAGCTGAACGGCGGAAATTTTTCAGGATCGCGCCCGGTCAGCACGTAATGCAGCGTCGCGCCGAGCGAATAGATGTCGCTGCGCGGATCGACCAGCCCTTGATACTGCTCCGGCGGCGCAAAGCCGAGCGTGCCGATCATCGTGCCCTTGCGCGCCGCCTTGAACAGCCGCGCGATGCCGAAGTCCACCAGCACCACCCGCCCGTTCGGATTGAGCATCACGTTGGACGGCTTCATGTCGCGGTAGATTATCGGCGGCACCAGCCCGTGCAGGTACGCGAGCACGTCGCACAACTGGCGCGCGATATCGATCACCAGGCCCTCGGGCAGCGGCTCGCCGCGCGCCGCGAGTTCCTCCTCGAGGTTGCGCCCCTCGACGTACTCCATCACCAGGTAATGGCGATTGGCGAGCTCGAAGCGGTCGGTGATCGCGGGGATCGCCTGATGCTTCAACTGTGCGAGCGTGTCGGCTTCGCGCGCGAAATATTCGTTGGCCTCGATTCGCTGCGCCTGGTCGATAAAATGATCGACCATCTCCTTGATCGCGCACGGCCGATTCGCCAGCCGCTGATCGTGCGCGAGATAAACCATCCCCATCCCGCCGCCGCCGAGCAGCCGCTCGATCTGGTAGCGGCCCTGCAGCACGGTCCCCGCTTCGAGCGGTCCCGTGTTCGGCTGCGATGCGTCTTTGGGCGAGGTGGCCATCGTTTAATCGCTCGCGCTGCGTTCGCGCCTAGCTTGCATAGACTACGATCACGGAAATGTTGTCGGTACCGCCGCCGGCGTTGGCCGCGACGATCAATTCGCGCGCCGCGTCGAACGGATCCGCGTTGCGTCCGAGGATGTCGCGAATCTGATTGTCCATCACGTGCGCGGTCAGACCGTCGCTGCATAGCATCAGCTTGTCGCCGCGCTTGAGCTTCAGCGCGAGCGCCTCGGCTCCCGCCGGTCCGCTCTGGCGCGCGCCGAGCGACCGCGTAATCACGTTCTTGTGCTCGTGCGTATGCGCTTCCTCGGCGGTAATCTGCCCGATTTCAATCAGCCGCTGCACCAGTGAATGATCCTTGGTGACCTGGCGAAGCGCCGCACCTTCCATCAGGTAGCCGCGGCTGTCTCCGACCCAGCCCACGGCCGCACCCGACGGCGTGACCAACGCGCAGACGCCGGTCGAACCCATCCCACGCGACTCCGGATGGCTCGCGACGTACTCGATAATCCTGGAATTCGCTTCCTCGAGCGCGGTTGCCAGCAGCTCCGCGCCGGTCCCCACATCCCCACGTGCGCCATCGAGCCGCGTCTCAATGTAACTCCGGATCGTGTCGACGGCAATTGCAGAAGCGACTTCGCCCGCCTCCGCACCGCCCATCCCGTCCGCGACGACGAAGAGATGGCTCTGCGCCGGTTCGAGCAGCGACTCGCGCACGTACTCGACCGCCAGCACCGAGTCTTCATTATGCTCGCGTACGCGGCCCACGTCGGTCATCGCGGCCGCGCGCAGCCGGATAGCGCTGCCGAGCGCAATCAACTCGGCCTTGAACTCGTCGATAGTCGGCCAGCGTTCGGCGGGACTGAAAGCAATCGCGCGCCGAACCGCGTTCTCGAGCCGCGGCGTCACGACATGCGGCGGATAAAACTGCACCGGGCCAGCCTCTTCGCGCCAGCTCTCGCTCGGAATCCGCGCGCCGGTGAGCCACGTGTATAGAAGAGCGCCGGCGGAAAAAATATCCGCGCGCTTGTCGACTTTTTTGCCGCGATAAATCTCGGGCGCGGTGTAACCGTCGTTGAAAATCGGCTCGCTCTGCAGTTCGTTGTCGTTGCTGACGTAGTCGAGCCCCGTCAGCTTGAGCCGCCCGTCACGCGCCACCGCAACCGACTCGGGACAGATGTCGTTCAGCCGCAGCGCCCGGCGATGCACAAACGCGATCGCCTGGCAGATCTGCACGGCGGCCGCGATTGCTTCCGCCTCGGTCATCTTCTGCCCACCGCGGCGCAGCGGTTTCAAATCCTCGTCGGCATAAACCAGGTACACGCGACCGTGCTCGGCAAATCCTTCGGTCGCCCGCTGAAACGCGGGATGACTGATCGTCTGCGACAGCGCGAGCACCCGTCCGAACACTTCGCCGAGATCTTCGCCGCCCGGCGCGAAGTCTTCATCGTCATGCGCACCGTCGGCCGACTCGGGAGTTGTGCTGCGTCTCGGCTACGACCGCCGCTTCCGCCGCCTCGCTCGCTTCATCGGGCGACGCATTCTCCGCCGCATCGGCCAGCAACTCAGCCTCATCCTCGACGGATGACTGCGCGCCTTCCCCCGACGCGTCGGCGCCGGCCGACTCTGCCGCATGCGCACTCGACGCGAGCGGTGATGGCGGCGCAGGCGACGCCGTCCCGTTCGATTGAGCCAACGGCGGTTTCAGCTCGGCCGTCTTGGCGCTCGGCCCGTTGGGATCCTCGACCCGCGCGGGCTCCGCTTTCGGAGGCTGGACGACCGGCGCCTCCTCGATAACCTCGTCCGACGGCTCCGGGCCAAGGCGCTCGCGCAATGCGATCGATTCGGTCTTGCCGTCGCGCACGCGTTTGGCGCGATAGCGATTTTCAATCGAGGTCTGGCCCGCCAGCGCAACTATCTCGATTCCACCCTTCAACGACGCGCCCGCCGTCAGCGGCGTCGGCCGCGTCGGCGAAGACTGTGCTGCCGATGAAGCCGCCTTGGACAGCCCCTGGCCGCATCGGTCGCAAAACTTGGCGTCGTCTGGCGCCTCTTGGCCGCATTCGGGACAGGTGATCATGCGCCGCTAGCCTCTCCGAAACTGCAATATAGCACCACCGAGTACCACCTGGTCGCGATCCTTCAATTTGTAGAGTTGGTCGCGCCCGAGCTTCCCGCGCCCGGCGACGTAAGTGCCGTTAAGGCTGCCGAGATCGCGAATAAAATAGTCCGTCCCGCGCAGCACGATCTCCGCATGACGCCGCGACACGCGATCGCCGCCGTGCACGAGCTTGCGCAAATCGATATCGAGCTTGTCGGTCGCGTCCTGCGATCTGCCGATCAACGTGCGCATCCCGAAGATGCCGAACTCGATTTCATCGCCGCGCGAAACCAGCCGCGCCGGTGCTGTAGATACGTCGGGCGCGTGATTGTTGTTACCGAACAAGCTTGCAGAACCCGGGCCGGTCGAAATCGGCGGCGAATAACTGCGCGACCCCGACCGCGATTTCGTGTCGGCCTGCGCCGAGTCGCCGCTCGAGGCGAGTCGCGAGCCGTACGCCGACGCGGGCGCAGCCGGTTTCAGCTCGCGGGTCTTGGCCGTGGACGACGCGCTCGGCGCCGACGAGGCCATGCGCGATCTGATGCCACGCTCGATCAAGCTGCGGGCCCTGCCGGTCAGTTCGATCGCTTTTTTGATTTGCGGTGCGACGATTTTCGCCGCCGTGCTCCCGGCGCTGGCGCCGCCGCTCTTGATTCTTTCGACCACCGGCTCGTTCAGCACGATCGTCGGCATCGAGGATGCGGTCGGAGTCGGCGCTGACACCGGCGCCGGCGGCGTCCACGGCGACATCGAACGCAAAGGCGCAGGCGGGGGCTGCGGTGGTGTGCTGCTCAGCACCACCGTCGATTGCGTGGACATCGGGTTCGACGTGCTCGCCAGTCCCGCGCTGCCACCGAGCTGTCCCGAGCGATTCTCTGGCGGCGGCTCGGGCAGCGCGCGTTTCATCTCTTTGGCCGACGCCGGCCGCTTGTTCACGTCCTGCTCGAGCGCGCGCATTACCGCGTCGGCGGTCTTGATCGAAACTTCGGGCGCGAGTGCGCGCAGCGGCGGAAAGCTGAACGGCGGCTCGAGCTGCGGATCGCGGCCGGTCAGCAGATGATGCATCGTGGCGGCGAGCGAATAGAGATCCGAGCGCGGCTCGACCTTGCCCATGTACTGCTCGGGCGGCGCGTAGCCGACCGAACCGATTTGGGTGCCGCGTCCGCCGGGCGGCAGGAAGCGCGCGATGCCGAAATCGATCAGCATCGCGCGGCCGTCCTTGTCGATCATGATGTTGCCGGGCTTGAGGTCGCGATAAATTATCGGCGGCTTCTGCGCGTGAAGAAAATCGAGCACGTCGAGCATCTGCCGCGCCCAGCGCAGGACCTTGTCCTCGGCGAGTTTGCCCTTGGGCCCGAGCTTGTCGAGCACGGCCTGCAAATCGCCGCCCGCGACAAATTCCATCACGAGGTATTGCCGCGAGTTCTCGGCGAAGTGATCTATGAGGGTCGGAATCCCCGGATGCGACAGGCGCGCGAGCACGTTGGCCTCGCGCGTGAAATCCTCGATCGCCTTTTTCTCCTGGATTCCGTCGCCGACGATCATCTCCTTGACCGCGACCGGCCGGTTCGCCAGGCGCGTGTCGTTGGACAGGTAGACGCGGCCCATCCCGCCGACGCCGAGCACCTTCTTGACCCGGTATCGACCGTCGAGCAGATGGCCCTCGGTGAGCTCGTCACCCGCATTCATCGCGATTGTCTACGACCCTCCTCAACTTCGCGCGCACGCGCGTACTTCCCGGCGCGCCTGGAGGGAACAGCGGTCAAGAGATCGGTTCTACCACCAGCTTGAGGAACGTTTTTCCGATGATCACCTCGTCGCCCGACTTGATCTCGGCGGGACTGCCCGGCGAGAGCCGCGGCTGACGATTCACGTAGGTGCCGTTGAGGCTGCCGATATCCTCGATCGTGATCTTGCCGCCGTCGATTCGAATCAGCGCATGCTTGCGCGAGATCTTTGCTTCGGGATCGTCGGCGTCGAGATCCACTTCCGGAAACGATCCGGTCTCGGGATCCCATCGGCCCACCAGGTTGTTGCCGTCTTCGAGCGGAAATTCCTGGCCCTTGCGGCCGCCGCGAACGACCGACAGCTTCGCCTTGAACGGCGCGCCGGCGGCGGCAGCAGTGGCGGGCGCAGCCTCGGGAGCGGCCTCGGGCTTGATCTCACCGGTCGGCGCTTCCGACTTCGGCACTTCGGCGGTCGGCGTTTCGCCGTCAGGCTTCGCATCAGCGGCGAGCGCAGGCGCCGCGGTCGCTTCGATACTTTCAGCGGCGGGCGCAGCGGCGGGAGCTGGTTCAGGAGCCGGCAGCAGCCGGAGCCGCCGTGGAACTGCCGGCGCCAGCGGCGAGCTTTGCGCCGCATCCGTCGCAGTAATCAAGTCCGTCCATATTTTCGTAGCCGCATTCGCCGCATTTGATCATGGTCTAAGCCCTCGCAGGTGAGTTCGAAGTATCGGTCCTCTGCCGTTCAGCAAATTCGATTTTCTTCACGCGATACACTAGTCGTTCTTCTGGAAATCCTTCAACGCTTCCGGATCGAGCATCTGGGTCTTGCGCACCACCGCCTGCGCCTGCAGCAACGTGGTCTTGGCCGCCTTGGTCTGCAGCGTCTGTGTCTTCTTGATCTGATCCATCAGGCCCGCGAGCGCCTGCGTCGCCTTGACGTTGCCCATCCGCTGCGTGCCTTGCAGCGCGTTGCCGAGCAGGCGAGTCGCGCGATCGACGTTGCCCGCCTTGAGTTCCTCTTCCGCCTTCGACTGCAGCTTGGCGATCGAGACCTGGTCGACCAGGTTCATCACGCGCCCGTTGCGCTTGCTGGTGAGCGTGCGATCGAGCGTGTAGTCGACCGTCAGATCGCATGCGACGGTGGATTCGGCGCCGCCCGGCACTTCGTAATGAAAATTGCTCTGCAGAATTCTGACCTGCCCCGGCTTGCGCGGCGGCAGCACCAGCGTCAGCAGCACCGATCCGGGCACGCCGGCCTGCAGATCGCCGATCTCGTAGCCGATTTTGCGATCCTCGCCGACCAGCGGCGTGCCGAGCACGTAAATTTCCGGCGACGCGCGAAACGCCTCGCGCACCTGCACGCCCTGCGACAGCGTCACCTCGATACGGCCGTTGCGCAGGCTTACCGAGCGCAGTCCTTCGAGCTCGTCTTCGAAGATACCGGGAATCTCGGCCGGGTCGCCGATGAAATGATATTTGCCGTTGGAGTCCTGCGCGATGCGCTGCAGGAGTTTCTCGTTGAACTCGACGCCGACGCCCATGGTCGAGAAGGAAATCTGGTCGCGGTTCTTCTCGACCAGCTCGAGGCACGCGGTCTCTTCGTAGGTCTGACCGTCGGTGAGCACCAGCACGCGGTTGAGTCGATCGGAGCTGAGATTTTTCTTGACCTCGTCGATCGCCGCGCGCATCCCGAGCGCCATCTGCGTGCCGCCGCCGATCTCGAGCAGGTCGATATCGTCGATCGCGCGCTTGATAGCGCTCTTGTCGCGCGCCTCCTCGGGCGTGATCAGCACCTTCGCCTTGTCGGCGAACGCGACTATCGTAACCTTGTCCTGCTCGCTCAGATTGTCGGCCAGGAACTTGACGGCTTCGGTGACGAACTCGAGCCGTCGCTCGTCGTACATCGAGCCCGATCGATCGATCACCACGCCGACGTTGAGCGGCAACCGGCTGCCGCCGCCGGCCCCGCCACCGCCTCGGGCGACAGCCTCCAGCAGGACGTAGAGGACGAAGTTCTCCGCGCTGGACAGCACATGATCGCTGCTCGCCAGCGCCTGGAAGCTAAGCGGATCGGCCATTCGTTAATCTCCCGAGACTAATTGTAGATTCAAGCTAAGAGCCTTGGCAACCGACCAATTAGAATACGAAGCGCACGCGGGTAAACCAAGCCCTGCGGTAGCGATACCGTAACATTCTGGACGTAGCCGAGTTAATAAGGATACAGCCTCGACGCAAGGAGCAAGTTGCACATGAGCAACAACAGTCACATCCGCCACGGCGCCGGCAGCGTCCGCCCCTACCTTTACGGCGGCCTCGATATGCTGGAGCTCGTGAAGCGGGCCTTCGGCGCGGTGGAATTGGAGCGACAAGAGACGAAGAACAACGGCTTTCACGTCGAGGCGCGAATCGGCGACTCGATAATCGTGATGGAAGCATGCGACCCGCCGCATCCCAGCGGCAAGCCCGCCTCAATCTACGTGTACGTCGAGGATGTGGACGCGGCCTACCAGCGCGCGCTCGAGGCGGGCGCTACCTCGATAGCAGCACCCGAAGACAAGCCCTACCAGGAGCGCGCCGCTGGAGTCATGGATTCGTTCGGCAATACGTGGTGGATAGCGACGTATACTGGATGAGCGGCCACCTAACCCCTAACCCCTTCCCCTGGTGGAAGGGGAACCAGATCGGAGGGGTGCCGCGATCAACACCGAGCACGCGACTCCCTCTCGAAACCACTTTCGAACAGGGACGCAGTCCCGCATCTTTCTTTTCTGAATACTGGGTGCAGGGGTCACCCCTGCCCAGGGAGGGCGGAACCCACGGTGGGTTCCGCATTTAATTCCGCGATTTACCCTTCCCCGGCGGCGCTGGATGCCTTCAGCAAAAGAGCGTAAGAAAGGAAGCGCTATGTCTTTAAGAGCTAAATGCGCTATCGCCGGGCTCGGCCAGACCCGGATGGGTAAAAATTTCGATCATACCGGACCGATGGGCTTCGCTGCCGAGGCCGTCAATCTTGCCCTCGAGGACGCCGGCCTGCAGCGCTCCGATCTCGACGGCCTGCTCGTCAATCCGGGGATCACCTGGTTCAACAATCCGATGGCGTCGCACTCGCTTCAGAATGCGATGGGCATCCGCGACCTGCGGCTGACCGCCACGATGAACCTCGGCGGCGCGACGGCGGCTGCGATGGTCATGCATGCCGCGCAGTCCATCGACGCCGGCATGGCCGAGGTCGTCGCGTGCGTGTTCGCCGACGCCCCGCTGCGTCCGCCTTCGCCCAACAAGCGCGACGGCGGAGGATCGGCCGCCTCTTACGGCTTTGCGCAGGGCGTGAACGCCCACTACGGCCTGTTCGGCGTGAATGCTCAGTATGCGTTCGTGGCGCAGCGCCACATGTACAAATACGGCACCACCCAGGACCAGCTCGGCGCTGTCGCCGTCTCGGAGCGCGACTGGGCCAACCTAAATCCCGCCGCCCAGTTCCACGGCGCGCCGATGACGATGGCCGACTACCATGCCTCGCGATGGGTAGTTGAGCCGTTCCATCTTTACGACTGCTGCCTGGTCTCCAACGGCGGTCTCGCGGTTATCGTAACCTCGGCCGAGCGCGCCAAGTCGCTGAAGCGCCCGCCCGTCTATATCCTGGGGATGGGGCAGGGGCATCCGGGCGGCGACCCGCTCGATACGCTGGTCTCCGGCGCGCCGATCGCGAAGAAAACTGCGTTCAAAATGGCCGAAATTGACCTCGCCGACATTAACTTCTGCGAGCTCTACGACTGCTATACTTTTACCGTGCTGGTAACGCTCGAGGACTACGGGTTCTGCAAAAAAGGCGAAGGCGGCCCGTTCGTTGCCAGCGGCGCAATCGGCCCGGGCGGCGCGATCCCGGTCAACACCGGCGGCGGCCAGCTAAGCTCGTTCTATATGTGGGGGATGACCCCGGTGGCGGAGGCGGTGGTGCAGATGCGGGGCGACGGGGGAGGCCGTCAGGTGCCAAAACACGACGTTGGACTCGTTTCCGGCAATGGCGGTATCTTGGCGACTCATTCGACCCTCGTGCTGGGTTCACACCCTTAATATTAGCCGAATGTCGCGCTGTCACTGCCTTTGGCATCACACGGTGTGCTTAAATCATTTGAGTCGCCAGTTCGTCTAAACTGTATATAAGCAGAACTTCGATGCCTGATATCAGCAAACCCATCCCGGCCATCACCCCCGACATGCGGGAGTTCTTCGACGGCGCTCGCGCCGGCCGCCTGATGGTCCAGAAGTGCGACAGCTGCGGAACCCTGCGCTTCCCCGCGCACGAGCTATGCTCGAAGTGCAATTCGGAGGCCTCGCAATGGGTCCCGGTGAGCGGACGCGGCGAGGTCTTCAGCTACAATATAATGCATCAGCTGTATCACCCGGGCTTCGCCAGCGAGGTGCCATATGCGGTCGTGATGGTCGAGCTCGAGGAGGGATGCAAGTTTGTGTCAAATCTGCTCGGAGTCAAACCGCACGACATTCGATGCGGGATGCCGGTAGAGGTTGCATTTGAAAAGCTCAGCGACGAGGTTTCGATTCCCAAGTTCCGGCCTCGCGGCGCGAAATAATCAGGCTCGAATGAACAATCAGGATCAATAATCAAAAATGTCCTCGCTCGATAAAAAATATTTCCAGCGTCTCATCGAGAGCTCGCCGGATATCATAATTGCGGTCGATAAAAGCGGCACCGTGAACTATTACAACGACGGCGCCCGCACCAGCCTCGGTTACAGCCCCGACGAAATGATCGGGCAGAACGTGCACCCGCGTCTATCTCGTCGCTCGACGAGGCCCGGAGCGTGATGCGCGCGATGCGCGACTCGGCCGACAAGGGCCGTATCGCCGGCTTCGAGACCAAGTTCCGCAACAAGGACGGCGAAACCATCCCGGTGATGATCACCGGCGCGCTGATCCATGACGACGACGGCAGCGAGATCGGTTCGATCGGCTTCGCCCGCGACATCCGGCGCATGCGCCATGCGCAGCAGCTTGCGACGGCCGGCGAAATCGCGGTCAGCCTCGCGCATGAAATCAACAACCCGCTCGAATCGATCACCAACAATGTCGAGCTGCTCTCGCAATGCCTCGAGTCGCGGCTCTCGGAGTCCGAGAAAGTCGTCGAGAACGAGCGCCTCGACTCGATTCGAAATTCGATCGAGCGCGTGCAGGCTATCGTCCGCCGCCTCGACGAGATGACGCGCAAGGGCGAGTACGAAACCCGCGACTACCTCGCCGGCAAGCGGATGGCCGATCTGGCGCCGCGCGAGGACACCAAGGTGCACACGCGCCCGCATGACGCGCCCCACACCGACGCATCGCCGCTCGAGGGAATGGCGGTGCTGGTGCTCGACGACGATACTGCCGTCGTCAATTCGATGGCCGACCTGCTGCGCGCCGAGCGATGCGTCGTGCACTGCGCCACCCGGCCGTCGGCCGCATTCGGAATTCTGCGCAACGTCAAGCTCGACGCGGTAATCTCGGACGTCGTGATGCCCGAGATGGACGGCTACGACTTCTACCTCAAGGTCAAGGAAGACATGCCGAAGCTGCCGGTAATCCTGATGACCGCCTACTATTACGACAAGGATCACATCCTGAAGCGATCGCGCCTGCGCGGCCTCGAAGGCGCGCTGTTCAAGAAGCCGGTAAATCCGGGCAAGCTGCGCGCGATGCTGCTACAGCTACGGCAAAAGGCCGCCCAGGAAAAAGCCGAAGCACGCGCCGCCGCGATAGCCGCAAAATCCGCCGCCGTAGCCGAAGCCGCCGCAAAGCTGATCCCCCAATCCTGATCTGCCTCCGAATTCCCTCCTCCCAATGGGAGGAGGGTTAGGGTGGAGGACCATTGTGCGGCGCGATTGTCTGTTGCGCCGCACATCCGGAATCTCATCAAATTTTTCCCCATCGCGCCACGCGAGATAGTATCGCCGCATGAAAGCGCGACGCTTAACATCCACCCAAGCGCCTGCCCACTCATCCTTTCCCCATCCTCGAATACGATCCCTCGCCGACCGCCATCATCGAGCCGCGGCGCGTTTACAAAAAGATCGACATCCCGAAGCATTGCGTACTGTGCTTCTTCCAGGACGTGATCGACGACCTCATCCTCAACGGCGGCGCCCGCGAAATCGATCACGCCATCAGCGAAGTCGGCCGCCATCCTGTGTACGAGGTCGAGATTGGCGCCAGGCGCCTCGCAGTAGTGCATCCGCGTACGGGCGCTGCGATGGCGGCAGCGATGCTCGATCGAATGATCGCGCGCGGTGCGCGCAAGTTCATCGCATGCGGCGGCGCGGGCGTGCTCGACTCGAAAATCGCGGTCGGCCATATCGTCGTACCAAGCTCGGCAATCCGTGACGAAGGCACGTCGTATCATTACCTGCCGCCTGCGCGCGAAGTCGCGCCGCATCCGCGCGCATTGGCGGCGATCGAAAAAACGCTGCAGCAAAACGCGGTGGACTATATCGTCGCGAAGACCTGGACGACCGACGGGCTCTTCCGCGAGACGCGCGCACGGATGCTCTCGCGCAAGCGCGAGGGATGCCTGACGGTCGAGATGGAAGCGGCGGCGTTCTTCGCGGTCGCGCAGTTCCGC
The DNA here is from genome assembly GCA_963747845.1 of uncultured delta proteobacterium. GTDB lineage: Bacteria > Desulfobacterota > Binatia > Binatales > Binataceae > Binatus. Next base: position 72,288 of record CAVVGR010000006.1, on the reverse strand, counting down.
CGCGTGCAATTCGGACAGATTCTCTACGGCGGCGACGATCTGAGTGCGCGCTGGGACCATCGCAACTGGACGCGCCACCAAATCCGCGAGCGCCTGTTCGCCCTCGCCGCCGAAGCCTGCCTCAGCATGTAATGTTCTGGTCCCTCGCCCGTTACTTCACGGGAGTTCCGCATGGGTCTACGACCCACCCGCGCCGGGATGAAATACGAGATGACGGCGAAAATGCCTCTCTTAGTGGGGCGGGCCGCCGTGCAACCGCCGCTGACTTTTTGCCGCAAACCGCCATATAACTTTCAGTGCGTCCTCGCGCGGCGGGTTAGAGATTAAAATTGGCGAAGATTCCGGATCTGCGGCGCCTCAGACAAGCGCGCCGCAGACGGTCCTCCACCCTAACCCTCCTCCCACCTTGGCGGAGGGAACCAGAAACGGGCCTCATCGATGTTTTGTGAACTACTGCGCCAGCGTAATTCCGAACGGACCGCTGTTCTTGTTTTTCGGGCTTTCGGTCGATACCAGCGGACCGCCGCATAGCTGCTGCCCGCAAGTACCGCTGATAGTTGACTGTCCGACGGTGCCGTCTGAATTGTCCGCCGTGTAAACGAACAGGCCCTGCGGGTCCACCACCAATCCGGTGGCTCCGTTGTAACCCGTCACCAAAGTCGGAGGTATGTTCACCGTCGTGCCGCTGGCTGAGAACGACGACACCGAGTTGGTGCCCTGGTTGGCGGTGAACAGGTACTCGATGGCGTTGTTCACCGTGATTCCTACTCCCACCGGCACATTGGTGGTGCTGCTGTTCGCGAACGTGGACACGGGAGTGAGCGCGCCGGTGTCGTCGATCGCAAACGATGAGACCTCGCCGTTGCCCTGATCCGCGATGAACAGCGAGTCGCCGCCGCTGTCGATCGCGATCGCCGCCGGCGTATTCGCGCTCGTGTCCGGACTGTGCTCCGGCGTGAAGTTCTGCGTGAGCGCACCGGTGGTGGTGTTATAGGTCATCGGCCAGACAAGCCCGGTGACCGTATCCGACACGTACAGCACTGCCAGCGACGGATGCAGCGTGATCCCGAACGGAGTGTTGAAGCCGCCAATCGTGCCGTTCGCCGTCAGCTGTCCGGTCGAAGTGTTGATCGTATAGATGGTTACCTGGCCGCTGTGCGCGTCGGTCACCCACAGCAAAGTTCCGCTGAAATTAATCGCCATTTCGTCCGGCCCGGTTCCGCTGCCGTTGCTCACCGAGGCCGGTGACAACGGCGTCAGCGTCCCGTTGGTCGAATCGATCGAGTACTCGTAGATATTGTTGTCGCTGATATTCGCGACGTAGAGAAAGGCGCCAGCGGGCGTGGCGACCACCCCACGGGGCCCGCCTTTTGCCCCTGCGCTGAACTGCCCCGTAAGCTTGAGCGCACCGGTCGATGTATTACGCGTGAACGACGACACCTTGCCGTCATTGAAGTTGGTCACGAACCCGAGAGTTCCGGTGCCGGAAGTAGGAGTGGCAGTCGGCGATCCGTTATTGTTGCTGTGCTGCAGCAATCCGTTGTTGCTGCAGGACTGCGTATTTAACACCGCCGCCATGATCATGAACGCGGGAACCAGGAGAACGAGCTTCCTGAGCGGGGCTCTGCTGGACAATCGGATCCGTTCTGTCGCCATTCGAGCCCCTTCCCGGCCAGTCCGGTGAAAAAAACACAACCAGTGTTCTGATTATCATAATTAGACGACGCAGGCATCCAATGGTTTCACGGAAGATAGGCCCAACCCGCTTTAGGCTCCTGTGTTGCGTGCACCCTCAGCGACCTTAAGGGAATTGAAGCGAACCGAGCCGAGGCAGAATCTTGAATCGCGCGCGAAGAAGGCGCGCTGGACAAGGACCCTCACCTTCATCCTCTCCCTCGCAGGGAGAGAAGACAGAAACCGAACGATACAGACTAACTTCTAACAGGGACGAAGTCCCGCATCTTTCCTTACTCTTGATACTAAGGTGCAGGGGTTACCCCTGCCCAAGGAAGCGTGAAACCCACGGAGGGTTTCACATTAAATTACGTTCCGTCTGCGCCGCCGGCTTGACAGCGCACCGTCTTCCGACGGAAACCCACATTCATGGCTATCAGCTTCCGACGCGCGAGTGCCGCCGATGCGCCCGAAGTCGCGACCGTTTATATCGCGTCGCGGCGCGGTGCGGCTGCATACTTGCCGACTGTTGGCACTGACGCGGAGATTCGCGCATTTGTCGTCGATCGGATGGTGCCGGAGCGCGAGACGTGGATCGCCGAGGACAGCGGCAGAATCGTTGCGGTGCTGGCTCTCCACGGCGACGAGGTCGACCAGTTTTACGTTGCGCCGGGCGAACAGCGCCGCGGCGTTGGCGACGCGATGCTCGCGCATGCCAAGCGGCTGCGCCCGACCGGTCTTCGTCTGTGGGCTTTCCAGCGCAACGCACCCGCGCGCAGTTTTTACGAAGCGCGCGGTTTCGTCGCCATAAAATTTACCGACGGCGCCACCAACATGGAGCGTGAAGCCGACGTGCAATACGAATGGACGCCGTGAACGACGTAGTGAAATTTTCGCCAAGGAGCTGATGCGATGGCCAAAGTCGATCTCGACAAAGTTCCCCGCTTCTCCGAACTGCCTATCTCGCCCGACAAGCCCAAGGAGTCGTCATGGGGCGTGTTTGGCGACGACGACGAACTCGGATGCCTGAATTTTCTGACGCCCGCAGGCGTGATCGACGCGGCGCGCCTGGTGCGCAAGGGCTCGGTCTTCCGGCTCGACACGAAAGTGAATTACGCCAACCCGCCGCTGTTCGCGCGCAGCCCGGCCAAGCACAACATCATGAGCTTCGAGAGCTTCGGCCTGCTCGGCTTCGACGATTCGCTCGACAGCTACAACACGCAGGAGGGCAGCCAATGGGACGGGCTCGCGCACGTCGGCAGCCCGCGCTACAAGGCGTTCTACAACGGCGTGAAAGCCGGCGAGATCAAGGACGGCCCGACCGGCCGCCTCAGCATCCACAAATGGGCGAACAAGTTTGTCGGCCGCGCCGTGCTGCTCGACGCGTTTCGCTACCGCATCTCGCACAAGCGTACGATCAATCCGCTCAAGTCCGAAAAATACAGCCTCGACGATTTGAAGGAGACCGCCGTCGCGCAGGGCGTCGAGCTCAAGCCGGGCACGATCCTGCTGATTCGCACCGGATGGATGCAGGCGTACCTGGCGGCGTCGCCGGAGGACAAGGCCGCGATGGCGCCGCTCGAAGGTCTGAAGGCCTGCGGCATCGAAGACAGCAGCGCGATGGTCGAATGGTTCTGGGACAATCGCATCGCGGCGGTCGGCACGGATTGTCCCGCGGTCGAGCCGTGGCCGTGGGATTTCAAGAACGAAGGCGCGCTGCACTACCGCACGCTATGCCTGCTGGGCCTGCCGATCGGCGAGCAATTCAACCTCGAGGAACTAGCCGCAGACTGCGCCGCCGACAAGCGCTACGAATGCATGCTGGTCTCGGTGCCAATGAACCTCGAAGGCGGAATAGCATCGCCGCCAAATGCGGTGGCGATTAAGTAGGGAGTCATCGCGGCACGGCTGGTCTCTCTATCCGGTTCCCCTTCCACCAGGGGAAGGGGTTAGGGGTTAGGTCGCCGGCTTCCTTCGCGATGCGCGCACGCGATCCCTCAAGCAGCAAGCTCGCGTAGCAGAACCCTCACCGCTGGCCGCGATGCGTCCAGCCGCCTCTCCCGTAAAATGAACGGGCGAGGTAAGCGCAGAATCCTCCCCTCAACTAACTTCTAACAGGGACGAAGTCCCGCATCTTTTCTTTTTCCTAATACCGGGTGCAGGGGTCACCCCTGCCCAAGGAGGTGTGGAACCCAGGCGGGTTCCACATTAAATAAAGTTCTTCTTCTCCCCCCGCCGCTCCTCACCGCGCAGCGCGCGCGGTCTCCGCTATCGCGATTCTCACCGCGCTCTCCATCTGCGTGAGCGCCATGCTGGGCATACTGCGATGACGTCCGGCCTGCCGCGCGTCGTACGGCAGATGGATGAACCCGACCGGGACGCCGGGCTTGCGCCGCAGGTAGTGCAGCGCGGCATACATCAGCGCGTTGCATGCGTACGCGCCGGCGCTCAGCGACACGCTGGCGGGAATCTCCTTGCGATCGAGCTCGCGGACGATCGCGCGCAGCGGAAGGCGCGAGAAATACGCGTCGGGGCCGCCGCGAATTACTGGTGTCAGACCCGGGTCGCCGCTTCTCATGAGTGCGCCGCGTTCGTCGGCGAGATTGATCGCGATTCTTTCCAGTGAGATCGCCGGCCTGCCGCCCGCTTCGCCGAGACCGAGCACCGCGCGAGGCCGGTAGCGCACGATTGCGCCGTTGATTCGCCGCGCCGCTTTGGCGCATCCCACTGGCACGCGCACCGACTTGATCTGCAGGCCGCCGATCACCTCGCCATCGAGCAGCCGCGCGACCTCCCATGACGGATTGATCCGCTCGCCGCGAAACGGCTCGAACCCGGTGAGGATCAGTATCGGCGGCATCGACGAACTTTCCGGTTCCTCTTCCCGCGCGGGAAGGGGTTAGGGGTTAGGTTGCCGCGGCTCAAGCAGCGCTCACTTTGCGCTCATTTGCGCCGCGGATGCTCGATCGGCAGGTCGTCGCGATTGCCCCATTCAGCCCACGAGCCGAGATAATTCCGCACGTTCGGATAACCCGCGATTTTGAGCGCGAGGTACGCATGCGCGGCGCGGTAGCCGCCCTGGCAGTAGGGGATTATCTCGGCGGCAGGATCGAGACCGAGCGCTTCGAACTGCGCGCGCAGCTCGGCGGGCGATTTCACGATTCCGTCCGCGGCTATCGCAGCCGTCCAATCCTGATGGTACGCGCCGGGAATCGCGCCGCCATGTTTCGCGCGCACGCGTTCGCTGAAGTATTCGGCATCGCTGCGAACGTCGAAGATTTGCACCGCGCGCCGCCCGATTCGCTCGCGCAAATATGCGTACGTCGCAAGAATTTCCGCGCGCGGCTTGAGCTGAAAATCCGACGGCGCAAATTTCTCAACCTGCGTCGTCAAACTCTCACCCGTCGCCGCCTTGAGCCCGCCGTCGAGCATTCGCGCGCGTGGATGGCCCGCGTATTCGAGCGCCCACTGGCCGCGCGCCGCACGCATCCCGGATTCATTCTCGTAAAACACGACGGTCTCGCGCCCGGTGATTCCGAGCGCCGAAAAGATCCATTCGAGCTGCGCGCCGAACTCCGCGATACCGCGCTCGGACGTATCCGTATGATGAAACGGAAACGGATCGAAATGCCGCGCGCCGCCAAGATGCCCGGCGTGAAAATCCTTCGCCGGCCGCGTGTCGACGAGGATCAAATCGGCGTCGCCACGATGCGCCCGGAGCCACTTCGCATCGACAATCAAATTTTCTTCCTGGTTCAAATCGTCCTCGCCTACCTGTCGATTCCGACCGCCTCGCTAATAGAGCGAAATCCGCCACGCCGGAGCAAGTCCGCCAGCCCCGCGTTGATTCTCGCCGCGATGCCCGGCCCCTCGTAGATCAGCGCGGTGTACAGCTCGACCAGCGACGCGCCGGCGCGGATGTGCAGCCACGCGTCCTGGGCGCTGGCGATTCCGCCGACGCCGATGATCGGGATTTTTCCGCGCGTGTGCGTATGGATGTCGCGGATCAGCTCGCGCGATCGGGTCAGCAATGGCCGCCCGCTGAGGCCGCCCGGATGCGGCGACGAGACGCCGATCGATTCGCGCGCCACGGTGCTGTTGCACGCGACGATTCCGTCGATTTGCAATTCGAGCGCCGTGTCGCAAATTCGAAAAAGCTCGCTGCGTTCCAGGTCGGGCGAGAGCTTCACCAGCATCGGCCGCGGCGACTCGCCCTCCTTTTCGCGAATCGCCGCGAACAGCTCGCTCATCCGCTCCGGCGATTGCCAGTTGCGCAGGCCGGGCGTGTTCGGCGAGCTCACGTTGACCACGATAAAATCCGCCAGCGGCCCGAGCCGTCCCATCAGCGCGGTGTAATTGGCGGAAATCGCTTCGGGCGGCGTCGCGCTGTTCGGCCCGAAGTTAAGCCCGAGCCGCATCGAGACGCCGGCCTTGCGGATGCGCTCGATTCGCGGCGCAACCGCGTCCATCCCTTCGCTGGGAAACCCGAGCCGGTTGATCAGCGCGCGGCGGTCGGTCAGTCGCCAGAGCCGCGGCGCTTCATTTCCCGCCTGCGGGCGCGGAGTAATCGTCCCCAACTCCGCGAAACCGAAGCCCAGCGTCTCCCATCCGCGGACGGCGACCGCGTCCTTGTCCATCCCGGCCGCAAGCCCAACCGGATTCGAAAAATCGGTTCCCCACAGCTTGATTGCGAGCTCGGGCCGGGCGCGCGGCGGCGGCAACGGCGGCATCAAGGACAGCATCCGCAGCGTCATCCGATGCGCCTCCTCGGCGTCGCGCGCGAACATGTAGCGCTTGAGGAATTTCCGGTAGACGGCGTCGATTGTGTTAACGGCAGGCATCGAATCTATCAACGAATCTTGCAATGCAGAGCCGCCAGCGCAATCGAAGCGGTGTGGATTTAAAAACGGCGTCCCTGATGCAGTCGCGCCGCGGCTCGAATAAGATGAGCAGTGTCGGCGGCGTCAAGCGCGGCGATTTGCGGGAGGGGTCAGCAGAGCGTGGAAAATCAGGCGAAAATGCAGGTCAAGTTGATCGATTACGCGCAGCAGCCGCTGGAAAAACTCTACGCGGCCTTTCGCACCTGCTATTCCTCCGACACGCCGATCGAAGTCTGGGAAAAAATCAAATCCGAAAAGATCACGCACGACAAAATTCGCGAGTTCATCACCGAGCGGCTGAAGACCGGCCACGCCTCGCCGCTCGAGCAGATTGTTTTCTGGTTCGGGATCGCCAACGTCTCGCGCTCGCTGTCGCATCAGTTCGTGCGCCATCGGATCGGCATCAGCTTCGAGCAGCAGAGCCAGCGCTACGTGAAATTCAAGCAGGACAAGCTCGCGTTCGTGCTGCCGGATTCATGGGCGCGCGCGGGGCTCGAAGATGAATTCTCGGATTTGCTGTCGAAGACCTCCGAGCTCTACGCCAAGGCGCTCAAGGCGGGGATTCCGGCCGAGGATGCGCGCTTCGTGCTGCCCAACGCCGCGCCGACGAATTTTCACGTGATGGTGAATTTCGCCGAGATGCTGCACATCTGCGACCTGCGCCTGTGCGTGCGCGCGCAGTGGGAGATTCGCCGGATGGTCGCGATGATGCGCGCGGAGATCAAACACGTGCTGCCGGAAATCGCCGTGTTCCTGCAACCGAAATGCGGCGAGAACCGGATGGGCTACTGCGACGAGTCGCTCGACGAATGGCAGAAGTGCCCGCTGGGCAAGGTGCGGCCGCACAAGTCGAGCCTGTTCGAGCTCTACGAGCGCTACGGCACGCGCAAGGCGCAGGCGCTGGGCGAGGCCGAGTTTCGCGCGGTCGAGGAAAAAGAGCAGTTGTAATTTTCCAGGGCTTTCAGGTCCCGTGAGCGACGAGTCCCCACCCGCATCGATCGAAGACGCGATCGCAGCGTTCAATCGCGGCGCCTATTTCGAGGCGGCCGAGATGTTCGAGGCGGCCGCGCGTGCGGCCGGCAAAGAGGATGAGTCGAAGGGGCTTATCGTCGCGCTCAATCAGATTGCGGCGGCGTTTCATCTGCGCTTCGAGCGCGGCGGCAGGCAGGCGTCGATCAACCTGATGTCGCAGGCGATGATCGCGCTCGACGACATGAAGCCCGCGCGCGGCGGAATCGACGTCGAGCGGCTATGCGTCGAGCTGGCGGCCTACACCGAAGAGGTGCGCGCGACGCCGCGCGACGAACGCGACGGCCTCAAGCATCGCGCACGGATTTTCCTCGAGCGCCGGCGCGCGCCGAAGATCAACCGCCGCTGAATCCAATGGACATCACGCACGAGCAGATTTCCGAGGGCCTCGCGCGCGCGCTTTACGTCACCAACGAGCGCGTCGAGACGGCAATCTTCCTGGCGCTCGCGCTCGAAAAGCCGCTGCTGATTGAAGGTCCCGCCGGAGCCGGCAAGACCGAAGTCGCCAAGGTGCTCGCCGAAATTCTCCACACCGAACTTATCCGGCTGCAATGCTACGAGGGACTCGACGAGGCGCGCGCGCTCTACGAATGGAATTATCAGAAGCAGCTGCTGCGCATGCAGGCCGGCGAGCAGCAGGGCCTGCGCTGGGAGGAGCTGAGCGAGCACATCTTCTCGCGCGACTACCTGCTCGAGCGGCCGCTGCTCAAGGCGATCACCGCGCCGCGCCGGGTCGTGCTGCTGATCGACGAGGTCGACAAGGCTGACGAGGAGTTCGAGGCGTTTCTGCTCGAGCTGCTGTCCGATTTCCAGGTGAGCGTTCCCGAACTGGGAACGTTGAAGGCGCACGAACGGCCCGCCGTGATCCTCACCTCGAATCGCGCACGCGAGCTCTCAGAGGCGCTGCGCCGCCGATGCCTGCATCTGTTCATCGACTTTCCCGGCGCCGAGCAGGAGCGAAAGATTATCGAGCTCAAGGTGCCGGAACTCGACGCAAAGCTGGCGGCCGAGGCGGCTCGTTTTGTCGGCGCGATTCGCAAGCTCGGACTGCGCAAGCCGCCGTCGATTGCGGAGACGCTCGACTGGGCGCGCGCGCTCGTCCGCCTGGGCGTGCGCGAACTCGACACCGACGCGGTGCGCACGGCGCTCGGCGTGCTGCTCAAGCACGAAGATGATCGCGCCAAGGTGGAATCGAAAGCCTCGGCGCTGGCGCCGCGCAGGCGCTGAATCGGCGGCGTGCACTAAATGCCCCGGCTTCGCGATCAGCTGGTCAACTTTATCGCCGCGCTGCGCGACGCCGGCGTCAGGATTTCGGTTGCGGAATCGATCGATGCAGTGAACGCGGTCGCGGCAGTTGGCCTCGCGCGCACGCGGATGCATGAAGCGCTGGCGGCCGCGTTGATCAAGGACGAAGCGGACCGGGCGATCTTCGACGAGTCGTTCAACCGTTTCTTCGCCGCACCACGGGCAGACCGCGGCGAGCATCCCGATCAACGAGGCGACCAGGTCTCGGCCGCCGCAGGCCGCGGACGTCCGGGCGAGAATCCGTCGCCGTCGACGAAGAGCCGCCTCTGCGGAAGTCAGAGCAGCCGCGCGAAGGCGCGGCGCGAGCGAATCGCGATGAGAAATCGTCGCCGTCGGACGCGAAAGCAGTCGAAGAAAACAACGGCGGCGCATCGTGATGATGCGACAGGCGAAGACGCCGCCGCATGATTCAAAGCTGACGCAAGGAAAAGAGGAGCGCGGCGAGTCGCATCGATCAGAAGAGTCGCCGGCGCCTGGCATCGACGCCGCGCGCATTGCGCGGCTGCGCGCGATCGAGCGGATGCCGTTCGACAAATTCTCCGACTCTGACTACGACGAGGCGCGTGACGCGCTCGCGCCGCTGATTCGCCGTTTCCGGATTCGGCTCGGACGCCGGTTGCGGCTGGCGCGGAGCGGCAGAATCGATTTTCGCCGCACGATTCGCGCGGCGATGCAGCGCGGCGGTGCGCTGATCGATCTAAACTTCCGCGCGCGGCGGCCGCGCCATGTCGATCTCGTCATCCTCGCCGACATCTCGGGCTCGGTGCACTACGCGGCGCAGTTGATGCTCGAGTTGATGGCGGGCGCCCGCGAATGCTTCCGCCGCGTCAGCAGTTTCGTGTACGTGGATCATCTGGCGGAGGCGGATTTCGAGCAGGGGCACCTGGTGATGACGCCGGCGCTGGACCTCTACGCGCGATCGGATTTCGGGCGCGTGCTGGGCGAGCTGTGGGAGCGCCGGATCGGGTTAATCACGCGCAGCACGATCGTCGTGATAATGGGCGACGGCCGCAACAACCGGCTGCCCGCGCGCGCCGACGTCATCCGCGAGATCGCGCGCATTTCGCGCGCCGTGATCTGGCTGAATCCCGAAGATCCGGCGCGCTGGGGCACTGGCGACAGCGCTATCAAACAATACGCACGCGAAGTGAAGGCGTTGGTACCGTCGCGAAATCTGCGCGAGCTGCAAGTCGCTCTGACCGCGATCGCATAGCGGCGCGTCCGAGGATCGCGAATGAGGCGAGGAACCTAACCCCTAACCCCATTTATCCTTTGGCGCGCTCTTCTTTGCGTCAGAAGTCGAACAGTTCGCGCATCTTGTTGAGCAGCCATCGATGCGGCCCGCCTTTGCCGTTGAGCGTGTCGCCCGACGCGAGCTTCTCGAGGCGCTGGCGGTTTCGCGCCGTGATGATATCGCCGATGCTGGCAGCGGCGTCGGGATGTTGCTTGAACAGCCGCGTGAAGCCCTCGCGGTCCATCTCGATCACTTCAACGTCGGTGAGCGCGCGCACACTCGCGTTGCGCGGTTCGCCGGTCATCAGCGCCATCTCACCGGTGATATCGCCGCGCGCGTAGTTGGCGATGTGGCGAACCTCGCCGTCGGCGGTGTGGCCGAAGACTTCGGCTTTCCCGCTGCGCACGATGAACATCGACTCGCCCTGTTCGCCCGCGCGCACCAGCATCTCGCCCGCGCCAAACTGCCGCACCGAGACGGTCGGCACCAGCAGCCTCAGCTCATCGTCGCTGAGGCCGCGCAGCCAGTCGACCTGGCGCAAATCGGTCATCAGCTCGCGCTCGAACTGCGCGTCGGCCTTCTCGTCTTCGTCGCGGCCGGCGTCGCGCACGTGGACGGTGCGGGTGGGGAACGGAATCTCGATCGAATGGCGGCGCAGCGCGTACCACAGACTCGACGCGACGCGATCGCGCACGTGTTCCTGCACGCCGTAGTCGCTGATCCAGTACTTGATCAAATACTGGATCGCAAAATCGTTATAGCTCCACGCCAGGACTTCGGGCGGCGGATCGCGCAGCACCTGCGGCACGTCGCGCAGCAGAGTGAGCACGACTTCGCGCAAGTGATTGGGCGGCACGCCGTAGCTGATGCCGATGGTGAGCTCGTCGCGCACGGCGCCGGTGGCGTAGTTGTAGAGCGTGTCCTTGGCGATGACCGAGTTGGGAACTTCGAGGCGCTCGCCGTCGCGCGTCACGATCGTCGTCGCGCGCCATGCGATCCCCTTGACCTGGCCGACGTGTGAGCCGCTGCGGATCCAGTCGCCGGGCTCGAACGGACGGCCCATCGAGAGCGACAAGCCGCTGAAGACGTTGCCAAGCGTCTCCTGCAGCGCGAAGCCGAGGACCGCGGCGAAGACCGTCGTCGTGGTCAGGATCGAAAGCGGCTGCACGCCGAAGTCGGTGTACAGCACCACCATCACGACCACGAACCACAACATGAGCATCAGCAGGTCTTTGGTGATGGTCGAGAAGTGGACCTTGCCGCGGCGCGTCACTGCGTCGACGAACTCGAGCACGAGGCGAATGACGCCGAACAGGAAAAGTACGAAGGCCGCGACCGCGACTTTCTGGCCGACAGTCTCGTTGGGGATGAAGCGCGAGCCGGCGTCGATCAGAGCGCTGCCCGACAGCAGCAGGAATGTCGTCGCCGTGACAGCGCGCCGCCGCCGGCGCACCGCAAACGCGCCCAGCAGCCCGACGAGAACCAGCACGCTTTCGACCAATGTGCGGAAGTCGCGATGCAGCGCGTCCAATCCGAGCATTGATTGAAGTGGCGTCGGCATCATCGTTCAGATCCCCGCGGCCACCGCGACTTCGTCGAGCAGTTTCACCGGGTCAAAATACTCGACAGCTATCTCGCGCGCAGCGCGCGCATGGCGGGGATAGTCGGCGTTTATCTGCTTGATCGCATCGACGGCCTCGTCGGGCGTGTCGAAGCCGAGCAGGCCCGCGCCGGTGGGAATGAATTTTTCAAAGCCGGTGCGCTGCGTAACGACCGGCCGTCCCGCCGCCAAATAGCAAACCGTGCGGTCGCTGAACCATCCGGTGCGCGGCCTGACGTAGATATCTTTCGCGACCGTGAACTCGCCGCGCGAACTGCTGATGTACTCGCGATAGGCGTCGATATCGAGCGACATCGGCACCACCGGCGTGAAGCTGAAGCCGCCGGCGATCGCGCGGTCGTAGTCGGCGCCGGCGCTGAGGTTGGTGGCCAGCTCGATCGGCTGATTGGCGCGAGCGGCGACTTCGAGCGCCTTGCGGAAATTCAGATGCTTCGACCAGTAGTAGGTCTCGCCGCCGATTATCATATCGTGTCCGTTATTCTGCCAGGTGCCGACCGTCGTGAACGCTCGCGGCTCCGCCGGTCCGACGCCCGGGTGCCACTCGTCGAGATTCACCGGCGGACGCGTCGGATGCCAATCGAGGCCGGCGGCGGGCAGCAGGCAATCGGGCGCGCCGATATTGTAGCAATAGGTGAAGAACAGTTTGTGCACCCTGGCAAACTCGACGGCGGTGGGAATTTTGCGCGCGAGCTCGAGCTGGAACACCCCGGGGTCGGTCTCGAGATACACCATGCAGCGGGTGCGCTCATGCTCCTGGCGCGGCTCGGTCGCACCGCAAAGATTGACCACCATGTCGGCCTCGCGGAACAGTTCCATGCATCGCGCGCGCGACATGCCGACGTATTCCTCCTTCACCGAGTCGAGGAACGACCAGCGATCGCCGAAGCCCCAGCGATCGAGCACGCCGTGCAGCACCTTCAGGTTGTGCGTCGGGTCGGTGGTGGCGTCCGCGATCGTCGGATCGTACACGTAGGCGCGGGAATCCTCGATGTAATAAACGTCGAGGCCGAGCTGCCTGAACCCCAGCAGGTGATGAATCAATTGCCAGATCACCCCCGCGAACGGATATCGCGCCGCCAGATGCAGCACGATAATTTTGCCCTTGCGCTTGCCCTTCACCTTTTGCGTGGCGATATTAGCCCGCACTCCTCGATCATCATAGTTGGGCGGCGCGCCCTGCGGCTATCAGTTTGAGCTCGTCGCGCAGCTCGAGCACCGCTATCCGGCGCTGGCTGATTTGGGCCTCTTCCTCGTCGCCAAGCTCGCCCAGGTAACAGTTGCGGCCCGGGATGACCAGCACGGCGCGATACGGAAATCCGGCGCGAATCTCGGGATACGCGCGCTCGGCGATCATGCCCTCGATTGCGGCCTCCGCAGTCTTCTCGCGCAGCGCACCGCCATTCTGATGTATCAGCGCGATCGCGCATCGCAGGCGCGCAGTGCGGCGCGAGGCCTCGACGCCCTGCATCCGGCGAATAACTTCGGCGACCAGCGCCTCGTCGGAATCGTCGTGGCCTGATCCGAGCCATCGATGCGACCGAACGCCCGGCTCTCCGCCGAGCGCATCGACTTCGAGTCCGCCGTCATCGGCCAGCGTCGCGATTTGCGCGCGATCGAAATAGAACCGCGCCTTGAGCAACGCGTTGTCGAGGAACGTCGCGCCGGTCTCTTCGGGAGTCTGGGAGATTCGCAGATCGGCGAGCGACAACAGTTCCAGCTCGATGCCGATATCGCGCAGAATCAATCGATACTCGGCAAGTTTCGCGCGGTTGGTCGTCGCGATCAGTAGCTGAGCCGTCGCCATCTTGACCGGCTCAGTCGCGGGGCTTCGCTTGCGACTTGGGGTTGTAGGTTATCTTGAACGAGTCGCGCTCGCGACGTTCCTCGACCGCCAGCTCGATCAACCGCTCGATCAATTTGGGCAACGGCAAGCCCGACGCCTCCCACAACTTTGGATACATGCTGATATTGGTGAAGCCGGGAATAGTGTTCACCTCGTTCACGTAAATCTCGCGCAGATCGCGGCTCGCCAGGAAATCGACCCGCGCCATTCCGCGCAGCGACAACGCCTTGAATGCCGCCACCGCCATCGCGCGCAACTTCTTCGCCTTCGCGGGCGGCAGCTCGGCGGGAACTTTTGTCGCCGAACCTTCCGGGTCGACGTACTTCGACTCGTAGTCGTAAAACTCGTGCGCGCCCTTGACCAGGACTTCGCCGGGAATCGACGCTTCGGGACGATCGTTGCCGAGGACAGAGCACTCGAACTCGCGGCCTTCGCACGAAGCTTCGATAAGCGCCTTGCGATCGTACTGAAAAGCGTCGTCGAGCGCGGCGTTCAGCTCGGCGGCGCGCTTCACCTTGCTGATTCCGATCGACGAGCCCAGCGCGTTGGGCTTGACGAACACCGGGTAGCCGAGCTTGCGCGCGAGCTTCGCACCGAGCTGAGGATTGTCGTGATAGTCGGCGCGATCGATCGCGAAATATTTCACCACCGCGACGCCGGCATCGCGCAGCAGACGCTTCTGCGCGTCCTTGTCCATCCCGAGCGCCGAGCCCAGCACGCCCGCTCCCACGTACGCGATTCCCGCCAGCTCGAGCAGCCCCTGCACGGTGCCGTCCTCGCCGTAAGTGCCGTGCAACACCGGGAACACCACGTCGAGCGTGCCGGCGATCGCCTCATGCGCGCGCGATGCTTCGCCATGCGCACCGTCGGTCGGCGTCGCGACGAGAGATTGCCCCTCCGGATGCGGCAGCAGAGTCACCTGCGTGCCGCCCGCACTGAGCGCCGCCAGATGCGGCGTCTTTTCGGCGAGCAGCTTGAGCGCGTCATGCTCGAGAAACCAACGGCCGTCGCGGCCGATACCAATCGGCACAATCTCGTACCGCGCCGGATCCATCGCGGACATCACGGTCAGCGCGGATCGCAGCGAGATCTCATGCTCGCCCGATCGTCCACCAAACAACACACCGACCCTGAGTCGTTTTTTTTCTGCCATGCGTGCCGCCACCCCACCCGCGCGGAGGAACTTAATTGTAGTGAACCCGCGATAGGTTTCACACTTCCTCTTCTTTGCCTCGCCCCACATGGGGAGAGGCCGACGCGCGTTCCGCGCGCGGCGGGTGAGGGACCAAATTTTCTGAAGTTCCGAAGAATGTTCGGCGCAACAGACAATCGCGCCGCACAAGGTCCTCCACCCTAACCCTCCTCCCATCTGGGAGGAGGGAACCGGAAGGACGAAGTCCCGCATCTTTCTTACATCGGGTGCAGGGGTCACCCCTGCCCAAGGAGGTGTGGAACCCACGGCGGGTTCCACTAAAATCAAGTTCCGAGTTCGCCTTCCTACTGCCGTAATTCGGCGCTTCCTTCGTAATAAACACGTCGTGCACGTGGCTCTCGCGCATCCCGGCGTCGCTGATCTTCACAAAGCGCGCCCGCTTGCGCAGCTCCGCCAGATTCGCCGCACCGATGTAACCCATCCCGGATTGCAGGCCGCCAACGAGCTGCTCGATATTCGACGCGAGCGAGCCGCGATGCGGTACGCGCCCTTCGATTCCTTCCGGCACATGCTTGCCGTCGTTCACGTCGAGCTGCCCGTAGCGGTCGCCAGTGCGCTCGTTCATCGCGCCGAGCGATCCCATCCCGCGGTACATCTTGTACGTGCGGCCCTGGTAGAGAATCGTCTCGCCGGGACTTTCCTCGGTGCCTGCGAACAGCGATCCGATCATCACGCTGTTGGCTCCCGCCGCGATCGCCTTGGTGATATCGCCCGAGAAGCGGATTCCGCCGTCGGCGATCACAGGGATATTGCGCGGCTCGGCGATCGCGATCGTGTCCATGATAGCCGTGATCTGCGGCACGCCAACGCCCGATATCACGCGCGTCGTGCAAATCGATCCCGGACCCATCCCGACCCGCAGCGCGTCGGCGCCGGCGTCGCACAGCGCCTTGGCGCCCTCGCTGGTCGCGACGTTGCCGGCGACCACCTCGACCCCGGGCCACTCGAGCTTGGTCGCCTTGATCGCGTCGATCACGTTGCGCGTATGCCCATGCGCCGTGTCGATACAAATCACGTCGACGCCCGCACGCCGCAGCGCGGCCACGCGCGCCTCGCGGTCCGGACCGACGCCGACGGCAGCGCCTACGCGCAGCCGGCCCAGCTGATCCTTGCTCGCATGCGGATGCCGAATCGCCTTGTCCATATCCTTGACGGTGATAAGGCCGCGCAGCCGATTCTGATCGTCGACCAGCGGCAGCTTCTCTATCCGATGCGCCTGCAGGAGCTCCTTTGCGTGCTCGAGGTCGATTCCCGGCCGCGCCGTGATCACTTTGCTCGTCATCACGTCGCGCACCTGCTTGTCGAGGCGCCGCTCGAAGCGCAGATCGCGATTAGTCAGAATTCCAACCAGGCGGCCGTCGGAAACGACCGGCAACCCGGAAATTCGGAAGCGTTCCATCACCGCGACCGCCTCGCCGATTTTTTGCTCGGGGCTGACGGTGATCGGATCGACGATCATCCCGGTTTCATATTTCTTGACGGTCTCGACTTCGGTTGCCTGCTCTTCGATCGAAAGATTGCGATGGACAAAGCCGATGCCGCCCATTTGCGCGATCGCGATCGCCGTGCGCGATTCGGTGACGGTGTCCATCGGGCTGGAGACGAGCGGGATGCGCAGGCGGATTTTGGGCGTGAGTACGGTCGAGACGTCGCAATTCGCGGGCAACACGTCGGACGATTGAGGCAGCAAGAGAACGTCGTCGAAGGTAAGTGCTTCGCGGAGCTCCTGATGCGCCATAAAAATAACCCTCCTTGGGTAAAAAAAAGCCCGCGGTTGTCCGCGGGCCCAAGTCAGCCTTCAGTTTTTATACGCAGTCCGTTTAATCAGATGCGCCATGTCCGAAATTAACAAACCCCAAGCGAGCAATCAATACGGCCCTCTCAGCCTCCCCTTTTACTGGGTGCAGGGGTCACCCCTGCCCAAGGAGGTGTGGAACCCACGGCGGGTTCCACATTCAATTGACCGCATTCGCTGACTATCGCTCACAGTCACTTCCCGCACCAGACTGGTTTGCGCTTTTCCAGGAATGCGCCGATTCCTTCTTGGGCGTCTGTTGCTGTTGCGTTCTGGCTCATTACTTCTTTGGTGTAGTCGTAGGCTTTTTCGGTGTCCAAATCGATCTGCTCGTAGAACGCGCGCTTGCCGATTCCGATGACTAGCGGGCTGGCTTCGACGATTTGCATCGCGAGCTTGCGCGTCTCTGCGACCAGGTCTGCGTCGGGCACTACCCTGTTCGCGAGGCCCCATTCGGCTGCCGTGCGGGCTTTCACCGGCTGCCCTGTCAGCAGCATTTCCATCGCATGCTTTCGTCCGACTGCGCGCGTCAGCGCTACCATCGGCGTCGAGCAGAACAATCCAATCCTCACGCCCGGCGTGGCGAAGCTCGCGCTTTCGGCCGCGACGACCAGATCGCAGGTCGCCGCAAGCTGGCATCCCGCGGCGGTTGCGATCGCATGGACGCGCGCGATCACCGGTTGCGGAATCCGCTGAATCGTCAGCATCAGTTGCGCGCACAGATCGAATTCATAGCGATAGAATGCCAGGTCGCGTCCCTTCAGCTCGCTGAGATCATGGCCGGCCGAGAACGCCGGACCGTTGCCCGCGATAATCACCGCCCGCGCGTCGGCGCGTTTACCGATCGCGATGAGCTCGGCATTGAGTTCCGTCATCATCGCGGTCGAGAGCGCGTTGCGCTTCTCGGGCCGGTTCATCGTGAGCGTGACCAGCCCGGCTTCTTCCTCGACGATCAGATGTTTCTGTCCGTTTTCATTTGCCATCGCCTTCACCTGTTTTCGATTCGCTTACTTTTTCAGCCGCCCGGCTCATTCTTCCATTCTTCCGGATAGAGCAGCAGCAAATCCTGGCCGAGCGCGCGGACCAGGAAGCGCTGTGTCTCATTGATTGCACGTTCGAGCGCGCGACCGCCAATCAGCCAATGCCCGCGGCCTGCGATTGTCGCCTGCTTCGCGCCGATCGATTCTGCAAACGCTTTGGTCTGAGGCAGCGGCGCGAAGATGTCCGAATCGCCGGCGACGACCAGGCGCGGCGCGGCTTTGTCCGCGGCGGCAAACTCGATCGCGCCTGTCACTACATCAGTCAACAGCGCGCCCGAATCGGGCACCATCGCATTTATCAAACCGTCGCGCGTGAACGGATCGGAATCAGCGATCAACTCGAACAGGACTCTTCCGCGCGGCGGCTTGATCGGCCTGCCCCACATCGTCGCGAGGCGATTGCCGACTCCACCGGCCAGCAGGGTGCGAAAGCCCGGCACCAGCGGCGCGTAAGCGACCGACGCTTTCACGTGGCGATGCGCACTCAGCTGGAGCGCGACCAGTCCGCCGACGCCGTGGCCGAGCACGACCGCGTCGCGGCCGATCGCGTCGAGCGCTTCGCCGGCCAACGCGGCCAGATCGTTGAAGTGAAGTTTCTCGAGCGGTGGGGTCGAGCCTTGGCCGAACGCGGCGCGCAGATTCGGCACGAACACTTCCCATCCGATCGACGCGAGATAGCCGAGCACCAGCGCAAGGTGGCGCGGCGTCGCGAAGAGTTCGGGCAGCAGCATTATCGGCCACGCAAATTTGACCGGCTCGGGCAGCTCTCGCTGCGCGGGGATACGGCCCAGTTCGAGGTCGTCCACCGGAGTGCCGGATTATGCGGCCCGCGCCGCGTTCGCCATCAGACGCGCGAATCTGAACGACGGAAACGCGGCGCGCGGCGTCAGCATCTGCGCGAACCTGATCATCTCGTCGGCTGCCCACTGCTCGCGGCTGGCTGCGCGATGCGCGTAGAGGCTGCCCTGATCGAGCGGCAGCTCGCGCGATACTCGCACGCTCGCTTTGTAATATGGCATCAGTTCGGCATCGCGCCGCTCGTGTAAATTCAGCCAGTGTCGCGCTCGCGATTGATTTGCCGCCGGCGGTCGAGAACCATTTCGGCGCGAGCTCGCCGACGATCGACGCGCTCATCAACGCCATCGAATGACCCTGGCCGAACAGCGGATCGACATGCAGACCCGCATCGCCAAGCAGGAGCGCACCATCGGTGATCGGATCGCGATAAGTGTTGTTGAGCAGGCCCGAAGAAAACACCTTGCCCACCATCGTCGCGCCTTCGAGCATCGTGCCGACCGCGGCCGAGCGATTCAGGTAACGGCGCAGATTGGATGCGAGGTCGGTGCGAAAAGTTTGCATCTCGGCGGCGTCGAACGCGGTCGCCGCGACCGTGAGTCCGTTCTCGCATCGACAAACCAGGTTGCCGGCGCCGGGCGCCGATTCGAATTCCGTGAGAACTTCGTCGCCGAGATTTTTCCGCGAGACGCCGTCGAAGTACGCATAGTAATAAGCGCGCGCGCACGGCACATCGACCCGCTTGAACGCATCGATGCGCTCCGACGCGATCTGCGCGACCGAGCTGCGCATCCCGTCGGCGCCTATCGTCAGCGGTGCATGAAACTCGTGGACGCCCGACGCGTCCTCGCCGCGAATTCCCACCACGCCGCCATCTTCGATCAGCAAATCGACGAGCCTGAAGCGTTCGCGAAACGTGACGCCGTCGAAACTGCGCGCCGCGTCGATCATCGCGGCATCCATCAGCACTCGCCCGAGACACAGTCCGCGATCGTCGATGCCGTCGCGCACGAGAGCGCCGCTGTAATCGAAGCCGGGACCGATCGATCGCATCCGCTCGAAGCGGACGCCGCCCGCGCGCTCGAGCATCGCAAGCATGCCCATGCGCTCGAGCACTTTGGTGCCGCCGCCCAGCACGATGTGTGTCGAGAGCCGATCGGATGGGAATGAGTCCTTGTCGACGAGCAGAACGCGGCGTCCGTCGCGCGCAAGCAGAATCGCAGCGGCGCTGCCGGCGACGCGTGCGCCGACGATTATCGCGTCAAAAGTTTTTGCCGTATCTGACATCAGGCTTGCGCAATTTCGCGGCGATCGAACCCTATCATGTTGACCGCGCGCATCCGCAAGCAAGCGCCACATAAGGAAAGAGCCCCCTCTTTCAAGGGGGCTCTCCCGTGTTGCGAGGCCTTGCGGCCCCGGCTTATTCCAGCAGCAATCCTGGCAGCCTTAGCCAGCCCCCGGGGTATTAGCCCGGAGGTAAACTCGTTAAGTGGTTACTTCTTTTTGGTCTTTTTGGCTGGCTTCTTTTTCGCCATTTTGCTCTTCCGCATCGGTTTGGACTTGGTGGCCTTTTTGGCCCGTTTCTTCATCACTGGCATAGGTACCTCCTCTTCCTAGGCTGCTGCTGGACAAGCACCCTTTCTTATAGATGAGGGTTCATCCCTCATTGAGTGGGGCCGATTATAGAAACATGTTATTCTCAAAGCAAGTGCTGCAGCGAGATTTATAAACAAATTTTAAAGTCGAAAGAGTTCAGCCGAACCGGTCTGTTTCGGGTCTTTAGAATGTCGTTCAAAATTAGATGGCTTGAACTCGGCCCCTCGGTTGAATTACGATTGCGCGGATGATTCGGTTAAGCTTTCTACTTCGGCGCGAGTGGCTCAGCCTAATCTTTGGCGCGGTGCTTCTGACGCTGGTATTAAGCACCCTGCTTGGCAAGCTGGGGCCGCGCGACCTGATTGCCCTCCAGAGCCATCGTGCCGCGCTGGAGGCCCGCCGGGATCAACTGGCAGCGGACAACGCTGAGTTCAGAACGCTCATTCAGAACCTCCGTTCAAACGACCGCTATATCGAACGCCTCATCCGCCGCGAACTTGGATACGCGCGTCCCGACGAGCTGGTGTACAAGTTCGCCGACGACGGCAATAACGACAGCGACAAGCCTGCGCACTGAACCGTTCGCGATGCTCAGAAGATTGCGCGCGAGATCAGCCGGTACTCGCGCGCCTGGCGCTCCAGCTCGTCGCGAAAATCAGGATGCGCGATCGAGATCAGCGCGCGCGCACGCTCCGGCACTGACTTGCCTTTCAGATTGACCATCCCGTACTCGGTCACGACGTACATCACGTCGGTGCGCGGCGTCGTCACGATATTGCAGTCGTCGATTCGCGCGACGATTCGGCTGGCGCGGATCGCGTCGCGCTCGTAAGTCGACGCGATGCATAGAAATGATTTGCCGCCGCGCGAGGCATACGCGCCGCGCACGAATTGCAACTGCCCGCCGGTGCCGCTTATCTGCCGCGGACCCGCCGATTCGGAGCACGCCTGTCCGGTCAGATCGATTTGCGCCGCGTTGCAGATCGAGATGACGCGGTCGTTCTGCATGATGTGATTCGGCAGGTTGGTGTAATCCACCGGCCCCGCAAAACATGCGGCGTTGCGATCGAGAAAGTCGTACATCCGCTTCGAGCCGGCCGCGAATGTGTACGTCATCTGGTAACGGTTGGTCGCCTTGTGCGCGCCGGTGACTTTGCCGGCCTCGAACAGCGACACGATCGAGTCGACGAACATCTCGGTGTGAACGCCAAGGTCCTTGATCGATGCGGTCGCGAGCAGCTCGCAGACCGCGTTGGGCATCGCGCCGATTCCTATTTGCACGCAGGCGCCGCTGGGAATCTCGGGCGCGATCAGTTCCGCTACTTTCTGATCGACCGCGTTGGCCGCGGGATTTTTCAACTCCGGCATCTCTGATGCGCCCGCGTCCAGCACGAACTCGACATCATCTATATGCACCGCGTTCTCGATTCCGAAAACGTAGGGCACGCTCGCGTCAGTCTCGACGATCAGAGTCTTCGCTTTTTCGCTGATCGCCTTGTGATACGTGACCGACGGGCCGAAGTTGAAAAATCCATGCTCGTCCATCGGCGCAGTCTTCAACACCGCGACGATCGACGTCGACGAAGCGCCGATAATTGTCGGGCGCCTCGCCGAAGTTCATCGGAATATGATGCGCGAGGCCGCGATCGTGCATCTTCCTTTCGAGCCCCGAGAAATACCACGACAGATAAGTGAGGTGACGTTCCTCGGGATCCGCCTCGACCGCCGCGCGCGGGCGCATCGCGAGGCATCCGCGAATCTTCACGCGCTCGAGCGTCCGCACCCGTGCGGCGAGCGCGCGATCGAAAGCGTCCGGCTGGCCCAGGCCGAATCCGTACTCGACCCAATCGCCGGATTTGACCTTGGCCGCCGCTTCATCGGCGCCGATTTTCTTGCGCTTCAGTTCTCCCTCGTGGGAAGTCGCCATTTGCACGCCCTCGTGTTGATTCGCTTGACTACGCCGGTCGCGTAGGATTTTCTTCAACCGGCGTACTCCAATCAAATGCCAAGTATCGAACCAGTCAAGCAAGCGCCCATGCTCGCGCTCGCGACCATCAACGGAATCCACATCCGCGCAAGCTGACTCAAGCGGGGGACACGATGTACTTTTTTCGCGGCTTCATACTCGCACTTCACATCTTCGGCGTGATCTTCTGGATGGGCGGTCTGCTGATGATCGCGAGCCTGCTCTCGCGCGTGCCCGAAGAAGTCGGACTGCCCAAGGAGCGCTTTCTCGGCGTGGCGCGCGGCCTGTTCGAGAGCGCGACCAACCTCGGTGCCGCCATCACCATCATTCTCGGACTTCTGTTGATCATCATGAATCCGGTGGTGCTGCGGCAGGGATGGCTCCACGCGAAGCTGCTGCTGGTCGCGATCCTGCTATTTTATCACGTGCGATTTTATCGCCGGATCATTTTTCTCGAGAACCACCCGAGCCAGTCATCGCGCAAGGAATTTCGCGTAATCCACGGAATGGTGAGCGCGCTGCTAATCGCGATTCTGGTGCTGGCAGTGATCAAGCCCTTCTAACTCAAGCAATCGCCGTCGAGCCTTTCCGAATTGCCTCGCCCGTGAGGGGAGAGGCAATTCCCCGGATCCTAGAATCGGTCTTTTAGTTCGCGCGTCTTTGCGAAGATTGCGATTGGATCGTCGCTGACGGATGGGTCGCGCTGTTTCAGGTTCGCCTTCAATTCGGGGCTGTCAGTGCGCAGAAATGGATTGGTCTTTTTCTCGTCGCCGATCGTTGATGGCACCGTGAACTTGTTCTCGGCGCGGGTCTTTACGCTCCAATCATGCTTTCTTCTTCAGCGCCTCGTTGTGCGGCTCGAGGGTCAGCGCGAAGCGCAGATTTTTCTCCGTGTACTCGTGCCCGCAATAGACCTGCGTCGAGTCGGGCAGCGACGCGAGCTTCTTCAGCGACGAGACCATCGTCGCCGCCTTGCCCTCGAACACGCGGCCGCATCCGCCGACGAACATAGTGTCGCCGGTGAACACCGCGCCGAGCGTTGGAAAATAGTAGGCGACGTGGCCGTTGGTATGCGCGGGGATTCCGATCACGCGGCCTTCGAGCGCGCCGATTTGAACCTTGTCGCCTTCCGCCACCGGATTTGTCAGCGCCGGAATCTTTCCGCCTTCCGCGCTGGCGCCGTAGACCTTGACCCCTGGCACCTTCGACGCGAGGTCGCTGTTGCCGCCGGAATGATCGCCATGCCAATGCGTCGTCAGCACCGCGACGACTTTCGCGCCGTGCGATTTCGCCGCCGCGATAACAGTGTCAGCCTCGGCGCAATCGACCACCGCGCATTCCTTGCTGCTGTCGTCGATCACCAGGTACGCGTAGTTGTCTGATAGCTGGGGGACGATGACTATCGGCATCGCGATACTCCTTGCTGCTAGACGCCTACGATATTATAGCCCACATCGACGTAGAGCGTCTGGCCGGTGACGCCGCTGGAAAAATCGCTGAGCACGGCGGCCGCCATCTTGCCGACCTCCTCGACTTTCATCGCGCGGCGCAGCGGCGCGCGTGCCTCGACCTCGTGCTGCATCGAGTGGAAGTCGCGGATTGCCGACGACGACAGCGTGCGCGCGGGGCCGGCGCTGAGCGCATTGACGCGGATGTTCTTGCTCCCCAGGTCGACCGATAAATAGCGCACGCAGGCTTCCAGAGCCGCCTTGGCGACGCCCATCATGTTGTAGTTGGGGATCGCGCGGACCGCGCCGAGATAGCTGAGCGTCAGGATCGAGCCGCCGCCGCGCGCTTCCATCAGCGGTTCGGCCGCGCGCGCGAGCGCGACCAGCGAGTAGGCGCTGATTTCCAGCGACCTGGCAAAATTGGCGCGGCTCACCGTCAAAAATCGATCGCGCAGATCTTCGCGCTCCGCAAATGCGACCGCATGCACGAGCAGGTCGAGCCCGTCCCATTTCTTTTTGAGCGCCGAGAACACCGCGTCGATTTGCGCGTCGTCGTTCACGTCGAGCTCGCCAATAACGTCCGCCTCGATTTGCGCCGCCAGCGGCCGCACGCGCTTCTCGAGCACCTCGCCCTGGTACGTCAGCGCGATCTCGGCGCCTTCCGCCGCCAGCGTCTGCGCTATAGACCACGCCAGGCTCTTGTCGTTCGCGACGCCGACGATCAGCGCCCGCTTGCCCTGTACTATGCCCATGGAATGTATCTTTACTGCGAAAGGTGTGCGGCGCTCAAACCTTGATCTTCATCCCGTCATAGCCCATTTCGAGCGCGATCTCACTCTCGCGGCTCAGCACTTCGCGCCCGAGATGGGTCAGCACCATGCGATGCACGTTGAACTTGTCGCGATTCGCCGCGAGCAGCGGATAGTTGAGATGAAAATTGAGATGCACGCTCTCGTAGTAGGTGCATTCGCACAGAAACAGATCGGCGCCGTCGGCAAGCTCGACCAGCTCGTCGTTCCATCCGCTGTCGCCCGAGAACACGATCGCCTTGCCGCCGCCGTCGATTCGCAGCGACAGCGAGATATCCGGCTTGGTATGCGGACTGCGAATCGCACTCACCTTGAACTTGCCCAGCCGCGTCGATCTGCCCGGTTCGAGCACGACGAACTTCAGTTTGTGCTTGACCTTGTCGAGTTCGAAATGCGGGAACATCGTGCGCATCAGCATCCAGGTCCGCTCCTCGAGCTTGGGCGGCCCCGCGATGGTCAGCATCTTCCTGCGATGCGTCTCCCACATGTAGTCGAGAATCAGGAACGGCAGACCGCCGAAGTGGTCGCCATGCAGATGACTGATCAGTAGCAAATCGAAGCTGTCAGTTGAGACACCGCCGCCTTTTAGCGCCTGCATCAGGCCGGGACCCGCTTCCAGCAGCACGCGCCCGCTCGGTGCGTCGATCAGATAACCGGATTGTGAACGGCCATAGCTGGCGAAGGCATCTCCGGTGCCCATCAGCGTCACCGTCACCGCCGCACCCTCACCATTCAACACCGTAGGATTCTCATTCATTCAGGCGGCCTATGCTATTATCATCGGCTCAGGCGCGCAAACCAGGGAGTAATGCAAAATGAAACAGGTGAAAATCGGGGTTGGCTTCGGGCTGTGGCGGCTCGGGATGCCCTCGGCGGAGACTATTGCGCGCGTGGCGGAACGCGCCGAGGATTGGGGCCTCGATTCTTTCTGGCTCTCCGATCACCTGCTCGCGCCGTCGCCCGAACTCGACGTGGTCGCGACGCTGTCGCTGCTGGCCTCGCGCACTTCGCGCATGAAACTCGGGCCGAGCGTGCTGCTGCTCAACCTGCGCCACCCGCTGATGGTCGCGAAGTCGTTCGCATCGCTCGACTACCTGTCCAACGGCCGGATGGTGATGGCGGTCGGCACCGGCGCGAACCTCGCCGACTATGCCGCGTGCGGGATCCCGGTCGAGAGCCGCGGCAAGCGCCTCGACGAAGGCATCGAGGTGCTGCGCACGGTCTGGCGCGAACGCGTCGCGAGCTATCACGGGCGCTTCTTCAACTTCGACAATGTTACTATCGATCCGCGCCCGGCGGCGCGCACCAACAATGATTTCGGCACGATGGATATCTGGGTCGGCGGCCGTTCCGACGCGGCGCTGAAACGTGCGGCGCGCCTCGCCGACGGCTTCTTCGCGTCGTTCCAGACGCCCGACGAATTCGGCGCGAGCATGGCGAAGATTCACGACTATGCGGCCGGCTACGGACGCGCCAACGCGCACATCGAGTCGGGATTGATTCTGCTCTGCCGCATCTCGTCGTCGCGCGAGCGCGCGCTCGAGGAGATGCGCCCGATGCTCACCGCGATGGGCCGCGGCGCGGAGGCCTACCTCGAGCGGACCGTTTACGGATCGCCCGACGACGTGATCGCGCGCCTCAGCGAGTATGTTGCGAAGGGTCTCGATAAGTTTGTACTGTGGCCAATAGCGGAACCCGATGCGTGGCCGAAGCAAATCGAACTGGTCGGCCGCGAAATTGCCGCGCACTACGCCGCCGCCTGATAAAATCGCGCGTACCAGTGGGGCGGGCCGCCGTGCCCGTCCTTCCGCAACCGCAATAGCGTTCGCCGCGATGCTCGCGATTACTTTTGCGGGATGCGGCAATCCCGCGACGCCTCCACCGGCGCCGCCGAGCATCTATGCCAGTGCAGAGGACGTCGAGCTGAACTTTCGCGGCCGCACATTCGTGCTCGGTGACGACAATACAATCGCCGAGGTTCGCCCGCCCGATTGGCCCAAGGACAAGTTCCTCAAGCTGCCGTTCTGGTTCGGCGTCAACATCCTCGTGCCGGGCGTTATGGCGCCGAAGGAAGGCGAGTTCTACGTCATCAGCGAGGCGGCGCTCGGCAAGCCGCTCGACGCGCCCGGCGAATGGATGATCGAAGCGGGCAGCTCGCTGGTGAAGAAGGAGACGGTGTTCATCACGACCCGCACGCAGTACCTGGGTCCGGGAAAAATTC
This sequence comes from uncultured delta proteobacterium, assembly GCA_963747845.1. Lineage (GTDB taxonomy): Bacteria > Desulfobacterota > Binatia > Binatales > Binataceae > Binatus. The sequence goes on along the minus strand of CAVVGR010000006.1, from coordinate 45,819 downwards.
TGCCGACCATCGTGCAGTACATGGGCAGGCGCCAATTCACGCGTCCCGACGGCACGCCCGTGCAAATCCCGGTGCTGCGCGAGGTTTCGTTGCCGATGAAATGGACGCTCGGCGGACATATCCCGGCGGACTACGCGAGATATCGCACATGATTCGCGGCGGCAGGAAGATCATCGTCGTGCTGGCGCTCGCACTCGTCGCAGTCGGCGCCGGATGCACTCCGGACAAGGCGCTCGATTTCGGCCCGACCGGCGAGATCACGACGCCGCCCGAAGATCAGTTGAGCCGCGACATCATGCGCGACTTCGCCGGCCGCGACTTCATCCTCGCCGACAACGATCACGAGGCGCACGTCAGCCTCACCGACTGGAAGCCCGGCCGCCGCATCGTCATGCCGTACTGGCTGGGAGTGAATCCAATCTACCCGGGTTTCTCCGCCCGACCGTCGGACATCTATATGTGATGAGCCAATCGACGCTGGTCCGCCCGCTCGACAATAGCGAATACCTGATCAGAGCCGGCTCGAAACTCTTCAAGAGCGACACCGTCTTCGAGACGACGCACACGCACTACGTCGATACCGGCGGAATGCTCCCGACGGTAGTCCGCTTCGTAGGCACGCGCGTAATCACAGTGCCAAAAGACGCCCCCGCGACCGGCACAATCACAGAAAAGGTCCCAGTCCTGCGCGAAGTCTCAATGCCGATGCACACCACGCCGGATCAAGACCTGACAGGCTACGCCAAGTTCGAACCCGTCAAATAACCCGACGAAGTTGCTACGCTGGTAGGGGAATCAGTCGATCTTCGGAGGTTATCGCCACATGCTGTCGCATACGAAATATCTCACCGTGAAAGTGCCTGAGCGGATGGATTTCGTGAATATCACCGGCGAGGTTGAGAAGGCGGTTAAGGAAAGCCGCGTGCGCGAGGGACTTTGCCTTGTCAATGCGATGCACATCACGGCGTCGGTCTTTATCAATGACGACGAGCCCGGCCTTCATGAAGATTACAAGCGATGGCTCGAATGGCTCGCGCCGTACGACCCGAGCCCCGAGCGGTATCATCACAATCGCACCGGCGAGGACAACGGCGACGCGCATCACAAGCGCCAGGTGATGGGCCGCGAAGTAGTAGTCGCGATAACAGCCGGCAAGCTCGACTTCGGCCCATGGGAACAAATCTTCTACGGCGAATTCGACGGCCGCCGCTCCAAGCGCATCCTGATCAAAGTGATCGGCGAGTAAGTGCTCTGGTCCCTCGCCCGTTATTTCACGGGAGAGGTTAGTTGAGGGTTCTGTGGTGCGTGCAGACTCCCGAACCTTGCAACAATCTGAGAACTGACTAAGACTCCTCGGACTCCTGCAACGTTGCGGTCTGTAACAGCTCTGCCGGTACGTCTTCGAGAAAGCGCGACACGCGGCCCATCACGAAGCCGAAGCTGCGGTCGAACATATATATAGGATACGACAAGTACAGCTCGTCGCGCGCGCGGGTGCTGGCGACGTACATCAGGCGGCGCTCCTCTTCGATTTCGTCGTCGCCGACGCTTTGCGGGCCGGGGAAGCGCCCGTCGGCCGCCCATATAAGGAAGACCACCTTCCATTCGAGTCCTTTGGCGGAGTGAATCGTGGTGAGCGTCAGGTGCTCGTCTTCGGAATCGGTCGCGAGCACGCCGTCGAGCGAGTCACTCGGCGGCTCGAGCGCCATGTCGGCCAGCATCTGCTGGAGACTCTTGTAGCGCTCGGTAAGATTCTGAAAATGCTCGAGGTCGCGCTCGCGCTTGGGGTAATCGTCGGCGTACGCCTCGCGCATCACGGGCAGATAGTATTCGAGCGTCATCGCGATTTGCTCGGGCGGACGTTTTTCACCGGCGCGCAATTCCGCCAGCAATGTGCCGAGCCGCTTGAGGCCGCCATCCGCACCGCCGCGCGCCTTCTCAGCGAGCTTCGTGACCGCTGCGGCGGGATCATCGGCGGCGATGAGTGCTTCGATCGTCCGCTCGGCCGTGCGATGGCCGATACCCTTGACGAGCGTCAGCACGCGCAGCCATGACACGGCGTCGGCCGGATTCGCGATCACCCGCAGATGCGCCAGCACGTCCTTGATGTGCGCCGTTTCGATGAACTTGAAGCCGCCGCGCTTGATGAACGGGATGTCGCGGCGCTGCAGCTCGAGTTCCAGATCGAAGGAGTGAAAGCTCGATCGGAACAGCACCGCCATCTCGCTGAGCTCGACGCCTTCCTCGCGCAGTTCGAGGATGCGCTGGGCGACGAAGCGCGACTGCATGTGCTCGTCCTGCGCGCGCACCAGGAAGGGCCGGAAGCCGCCCTCGCGCTGCGTGAACAGCGCCTTGGTGTACTTCTCGCCCGCGCGCGAAATCACGTCGTTGGCGACGTCGAGGATGCCCTGGATCGAGCGATAGTTTTCTTCGAGCTTGACGATTTTCGCGCCGGGAAAAATCGTGGGGAAGTCCATGATGTTGCGGAAGTTCGCGCCGCGAAACGAATAGATCGACTGCGCATCGTCGCCGACCGCCATCACGTTGCGATGGTTCATCGCGAGCAGCCGCACCAGGTCGGCCTGGATCAGGTTGGTGTCCTGGTACTCGTCGATCATGATGTAGCGATAGCTGTCCGACAGCCTGCGCCGCACGTTCTCGTGCTGTTCGAGCAGCTCCGCGAGCCGATAGAGCAGGTCGTCGTAGTCGAGCAGGCCGCGCTCGCGCTTGTAGCTCTCGTAATTTTTCGCGAGCTCGAGAATTTCCGTCTGATGCTCGCCGAGATGGGGAAAATCGATCTCGATTTCCTCTTCGAGCGCGCGCCGCTTGTTGCGCGCCATGCTGATCGCCTCGGCGATCGTGCTCTTCTTCGGAAACCGGCGCTCGCGCGACGCGAGCCCCATCCGCGTCCGCAGCAGGTTGACGACGTCTTCCATATCGGAGCGATCCAGGATCGTGAAGTTGGGCTTGAGGCCCATCGGCGCGCCCATCCGGCGGAGCACGTTGTTGGCGAAGGAATGGAACGTGCCGCCCGCGACTGCGCCCGCGCGATCTCCGACGAGCTGCTCGGCCCGGCGGAGCATCTCCTGCGCCGCGCGCCGCGTGAACGTCAGCAGCAGAATCGCGCCGGGCGGCACGCCACTCTCGATAAGCCGCGCGACGCGATAGATAAGCGTGCGAGTCTTGCCCGAGCCCGCGCCCGCCACGACCAGCAGCGGGCCGTCGCGATGCGTCACGGCGGCGAGCTGCGCGGAATTCAGCAGCTCGGCGTATTTGATCTTGAAGTTGCGCTCGTCGGCCGGCGAGGCCGGCTTTTCGCGCAGGTAAATTACCTTGTCGGCCACGGCAAGCGCGATCCTACCACGACGCGCGCCGCAAGTTGCGACCTACGGCAGCATCGGCCCGCTGCCGCCAGGGTTCTGCCCGCCGTTACGGTAGATGCCCTGCATCGTCTTGTTCCACAGGTCGTCGGAAGTGTTGGGCGGTTGCGAGCCTGGCGCGGCCGCTGCGGACGAGCCGGGCGCCGCGCCGCGCATATCTTCGATATGCGGATCGAGCATGATTTGGTCGACCATGTTGACGCTCGGATCGTTCAGGTACCCGGTCGCGATTCGTTCCGCGGCGTCGCGGCCGAAATGCGTCGCGACAAAGCCCGTGAGTATCAACTGCTTGCTGCCGCCGGGCGAGGTCGAGAACTGCGCCGTGACCATCGGCAGCTCGTTCTGATGGAGATACCTGGTGAGCGCGTCGCTGGTGCCCTGATCGATCACGTAGTTCTGCGCCCGCGCGATCTTCGTCGTCCCAACCATGATGATCGCCAGCACCAATGCCTGCATTCGTCGCATCACGGCCTTCGACCATAGCCGACGCGATCAACAAAATGAAAACGCGGGCGCCAATCGCCGGCGCCCGCGTCCTTTGTTCTCACGATTATTGTGTTACGGAACCTGGATCTCCTGGATCTGCGCCTTCTCTTTCTGCACGACTGCCGGGGGAAGCGGTGCGTACTTGAGATCGAGCGTGTACGACTGTCCTTCGGCCAACATCCAATTCAGGAACTTTACGATCTGCTCGCCGACATCCTTGCTGGTCTGCTTCTGATAAACGAGCAGATAGGTAAACGACGAGATCGGGTAGGCGTCGGCTCCCGGCGCGTTCGTGATCGATACGCGGAAGTCTGACGGCATTTTATCCGCCACCGATGCCGCCGCAGCCGTCACGCCCTCCAGGCTCGCCTTCACCCATGTGCCCGCCTTGTTCTGCAACTCGGCGAACGGAATGTTGTTGTTGAGCGCGTAGATCAACTCGACATAGCCAATCGCGCCCGGCGTTTGCTGCACCAGCGCCGTCACTCCCTCGTTGCCCTTGCCGCCGAGCCCCACCGGCCACTTGACCGCGGTGCCCTTGCCGGGGTCCGCCGCCCAGCTCTCGCTGACCTTCGAGAGATAGTCGGTGAAGATGTACGAGGTGCCGCTGCCGTCGGATCGATGGCAGACGACGATGTCCTGCGACGGGATCGCGGCGCCCGGGTTCAGTGTCTTGATCTCGGCGTCATCCCACTTTGCTACTTTGCCCGAGAAGATGTCCGCGACCACCGAACCTGTCAGGCGCAGCGTGCCGGTGAAGCCGGGAATATTGTACGCAACGACCACGGCGCCCATCACGGTGGGGAAATGCAGAATTTTTCCCGGCGCGTCGGATATCTGTTCGTCGGTCAGCGGCGCGTCGCTCGCGCCGAAATCGACGGTGCGATTCGAGAGCATGCGGATGCCGCCGCCGGAGCCGATTGATTGGTAGTTGAACTTGATGCCGGGATTTTCTTTCGCGTAAACGTCGAACCATTTCGAATAGATGGGGTAGGGGAAGGTCGCGCCCGCCCCATTGACCAACAAGTCGGCGTAGCCGGACCGGCCGATCCCCGCTACCGCAAGAACTGTGAACAGGGCCAGAATTAGTCGTCGTCTAGTCATTTTTTTTGAACTCGCCTCGAAGTTAATCGTGTCCGTTCCACGCGTGAGAGCGCGGCGCGCAGACGCTATGCACCGAATATTAAGGGACGATGAACCCGCCGTGTACGCGGGTTGAATTTGTCCGCGTGGACCCGGATTCCCTCGCGAAATCGCGCGTTGGCGCAACCGTTTGCTTTTTTTGCCCTCGCTCGACGACAATCCAGATTCCCGAACGACGCTTGGCAGTTTGCAATGAGTAAAGCACTCGACGGAATCAACATAGTCGAATTCGCCTCTCACACGGGCGCAGCTTACGCCACGATGCTGCTCGCGGAAAACGGCGCGCGGGCAATAATGGTCGAGCCGCCGGGCGGTTCGCGCGAGCGCGGCATGCCGCATTTCCATGTGCTGAACCGCTCGAAGCGCGCGCTCGAGCTGGACCTTGAAGCTCGAACGTCGCAGGCGCGAGTCGCGGAGCTGGTGCGATGGGCGGATATCGTCGTCACCGGCTTCACGCCGGCGCGGCTCAAGCAATTGAATCTCGACGCCGAATCCATTCGCCGGATAAATCCGCGCGCAATTGCACTTGGCGTGCCTCCGCTCGGCAGCCGCGGCCCCGATGCCGACTTCGATGCGAACGACGACCTGGTCGCGGCGCGCGGCGGAATCACCGGCAGCCAATGGGCACGTAGCGGGAATCCGGTCGCGCTGGTATTCCCTGCTGCGAGCTATTCGGCCGGCGTGATGGCGGCGACGGCAGCCGCATCAGCGATCCTCGCGCGCGGTGCCAACGGTGACGGGCAGGCGGTCGAGGTCTCGGTTTTGGCCGGCGCGTTCTCGCTCCAGACCGGCAGCATTCTGCGGCACGAAAAGATGACGAATCTCTATCATGGCCCGCAGGATCCGCTCGGCCCGATCCCGGTTTATCGTCTGTTCGAGGCCGCCGACGGCAAATACCTGTTTGCCGCGTGCGGCAACTCGACCTTCTGGGGCAAGTTTGCGATCGCAATCGAGCGCCCCGACCTCGTCGGCGACCCGCGTTTCGAAAATGCGCCGTGGGGAATCCCGGCCGAGTACTGGCAGCCGCTCAAAGATATCATCGAGCCGATCCTTCGCACGCGCACGCGCGACCAATGGCTGAGCATCCTGCGCGAGGCCGACGTGCCGTGCGCGCCGGTGATGACGCGCCACGAGTTCATCGATCATCCGCAGACGCGCGCGCTCGCGATGCGCCAGGAAATCGACGACCCGGCTCTCGGCCCGATGATCCAGATGGGCCTGCCGGTGTTTCTCAACGACACTCCGGGCGAGATCACCGGTCCCGCTCCGCGCAGCGGCGACGATCGCGCGGCTCTGCAGTGGCTTACAGAGCCGGCGCGCGATACATCGCAGAAAGACAAGCCCGAGCACCGGCGAACGGCCGCCGCTCGACGGCGTCACCGTGCTCGACTTCGCCAGTTACATCGCGGGTTCGTACGGCCCGATGATCCTTGCGCAACTCGGCGCCAGGGTCATCAAGATCGAAAGCCTCGAAGGCGACTCGTTTCGCCATTTCGGTTTCGGCTTTCTCGGCTGGAACCAGGGCAAGCGCGGAATCTCGCTCAACCTGGCAACGCCGGAAGGGCGCGAAATTATTCACGGGCTCGCGGACAAGGCCGACATCGTGGTCGAGAATCTGCGGCCGGGGCGGATGCGCAAGTTCGGCTTCGATTACGAGACGCTGGCGGCGCGCAATCCGCGCATCATCTATATGTCGGTCAACGCCTTTGGAAATCGAGGGCCGGAGCACAATCAGCCCGGCTTCGATCCGCTGTTGCAGGCGCGATCGGGCGTCATGGCGGCGCAGGGCGGCCATCACGGGCATCCGGTCTACCTGACCTGCGCGATTTGCGACTACGGCGCCGCGATGCTCTCCGCGTTCGGATGCGTACTGGCGTTGCGAGCGCGCGCGCTCACGGGCCGCGGGCAATTCTGCGAAACCTCGCTGCTGCAATCCGCGATGGCGTTCCAGGCCGGAGAGTTTGCGTTCTATCCGGGCCGGCCTGACATGGAAAATGGCGATACTGAGTATCGCGGGCGCTCTGCTCTTTCGCGCGCCTATCAATGCCGCGACGGCGAATGGCTATTCATCTCACTATCCGACGAAACTCAGTGGAAAGCTCTACTGGCTATTATGCCGGAGTTGCCGAATACCAGGTGGGATACTGCCGCAGAGGAACCGAACGAGGGCGCACTGGCGGCAGCCCTCGCGGAGCAGTTTGCGAAGTTCGATCGCGACGAGGCGCTGGCGAGGCTGAAGAAATCCGCGATTCCGGTGACGCTTGTAACTCATGCGCGCGAATTGTTCGACGATCCGCAGGTCGTCGCTAATGAACTCATCGCGGAATTGCCTCATTCGGAATGGGGGCTCGTCAGGCAGACGGGAATACTGGCGAAGTTTTCCGCGACGCCGGGTACGATCGAGCGCGCGGCGCCGCTGCTGGGCGAGCATACTGACGAGATCCTCGGCGAGTATCTCGGCTACTCGCCCGATCGAATCGCCACGCTGCGCGCCGCCGGCATCGTCAAGTGATCGATGGATCCTGAGGCGGCCGCCGTCATCACGCCGCATCTGCTCGTGGGCGAAAAGCTGCTCTGGTGCGGACGTCCGCACGACACGACCGCACTTCGATGGCGCGCGGTCGTAATCATCCTCGTTGGAGCGGCCGCGCTCGTCATGCGTTCGTTGCCGCTCGATTCCAGTCTCGCCGCGAGCGCGGATACCAATTCCATCCTGCTGGCACTCCTGGTCGGCGTCCTGATCGCGGAAGCGATCGTCTTCCACACCTATCTGTCGAACACGTTTTACGGCGTAAGCAACCAACGCGTGATCATCGTCTCGGGACTGCGGGAACCTGAGCTGGTCGGGGTTCCGATCGATCGGCTGAACACTCCGCAGCTAACTGCGCGGCGCATCCACAGACACATCGAATTGCGCGTGCCTGGCGAGCAGGCGCTGCAACCGCCTTATCTCCCGTTCACAAACCCGTCCATTGCATCTGATTGGTTCGGACTCGAGTGTTATCGTCTGCTCGCGCTCGAAGACCCGGGCCGAGTGCTCGACTTGATAGTCGAATCCGCGCACGAACTGGAATAGTCGGAGGCAGAATCTTGAATCGCGCGCGAAAAATGCGCGCTGAATAAGGACCCTCACCTTCATCCTCTCCCTTGCAGGGAGAGGAGACAGAATCTCTCACACGATTCGCAGATAGTCGGGCGATGGTAGCGGCGGGAACTTTGCTGCTGGCAAGGTTTGGTACCAGTATGCTACCGACGCGATGTCGTCCTGCAGTGGCAGGAACTCGGCGCCCTTGCGCGGATCGCCCGTCCATCCCAGCGCCTGGATCGTTACGCGCAGGTCGCGCGTGAACCTGATCGGATCGGCGATATGCCATCGGTACATTCCGAATCTCTGCTGCGATGCGTACAGCCCGTCGGGGCGAAGGACTTGCGGCAGGCCGGCGTAGGGCGTGGTGAATTCGCGATAACCGCCGTTTTCCTTGCCGACGTCGAAGTTGTACGAGCCGCAAAAATAATCCTCGGTGCCGGTGCCGCAGATGGTCGGAAACTCGGCATCGCCGTCGATGAAAAACTTTATCTCGCCCTCGCCCCACCATCCGCTGTTGTGAACCCCCCACGCCATGTAGGTCCCGACGTATTGCCCACGCCCGCTGACTCCGTCGAGAATCGTGTAGACCTCTTTGTACGGCAGCGGATTGACGCGGCGGAACTGCGCATGGAAATAGGCAGCGTCAGTAGGTATTTCAGTGAGTACATAGTTGATCTGGTAAAATAGTATCATCGCCGTCTCGGCCGTATTGGTCATAGTAATCAGACAGCGCTTGCGAAATGGCATTTCCCAATAGCAATTAAACGCGCTGCCGGGATTCACGCACACCGCCAGCGAGGATACCTGCGCATACTTGTTCCATCCGCAAGCGAAAAAATCGCCGACCGGACATTCGACCGACGGTTCCGGCGACCCGTCCCAGTAAATTCTGAGGATGCTCGAGCGCCACGGCCCCGTCGGCGTCATCCAGATTTGCGCGATCGCGCCGGCGCCGGCGATATCGGCCAGCACTTTCACTTCGCCCGGCTCGATCACGACATACGGCGCGACCTTCCATCCACGGCCCAGCTTGCGCGCGGGACTTTTGGCCGGGTCGGGAAGCGCCATCGCACCCTTGCCCTTTTCGCCGGTCGGATTTTCGGGGCTGATCGATCGGCTCTCGGCCGCCGAAAGAATCGCGAGATTGCCCATGTGCATGCCGAGCCCGTTGAACGATGCCATCGCGTGCGCCCTCCTGGAACAAGCCGCGCAATTCTAGTCAGACCGCATCGCGATGCGGAAGGATTTCAGCCGCGCGCGTCGATCACAGTTCGAGATCCACCGTGACGAAATCGTGATCGGACGCGCGGCGCATGCGAGACCGCGCCGCCACGACCGCCGCGGTTCCGGCAATCGGATGGAGATCGCGGACTGCGAGCCAATCGAGTTTCGGCCGCATCAAGCGTGGAATCAGTCCGGAGAAGGTGAAGGTCGGGCGATTGGGCACGTTGACGCCATCGATTTCGAGTCCGTGCTCGCGCAGGTGAGCGAACAAGGGCTCGTATGCCTGGGGCGCGCGGAATCGCCGCGGGTTGACGATCATTTGCCGCATCGTCGTCAGCAAGAGCGCCCGGCTCGACAGCTCGACGGTAGTAGTGTTCAGGTCGCCGCCCAAAATCGCGCGGCCCGCCGGCGGGAACGACTCGAGGTAACTGGCCATCTGGAGGGCGCGCTCCGCGGGAGCGCAGCGGCTATGCAGATGCGCGACGCCGGCGACTATCTCCACGCCGCTGAATTTCATTCGCGTAACTATTCCGGTCGGCCTGCCCACGCGCTTCCATCGCGGTATGCGGCGCGACCATGCGTACGGCGTCGGCGGCTTGTACAGAGCGACGGCGACCACGTCCTCAAACGGCGCCGAACTCAGGATCGCGTTGCCATTGAGCCTCGTGACCTTACGGCCAGGGTGAGTAAAGCTGAACTCGGGAACGTACGCGCAGCTCATCCCGAGCGCCTCGCCGAGTTCGGCCGCGACGTCGCGCCCGGGCGACCAGTTCATCGCCGCATTGACCTCGCACAGCAGGATGATGTCGGCGCCGCGCAGTGGAGGACGTTCGAGGCAGTTCAGAATTTTGCGGAAGCGGCGGCCGCCGGCGGCATTGAGCAGCACTACTCGCAGCCGCGAGCCTTCGTGGCGCGCCGCACGATTCACAATGATTGGCGCAAAAGGCGGCGTCGGTCTGTCGACGGCCGCGGTTAGATGGCGCGCATCGCCGTCCATCGCGCGCAGCTAGTCGGCCAATTCCTTCTGCAGATCCTTGAAGGTGGTAATCGGCGGCGTGCACATATGATCGCGGCAGACGTAAGCGGTGACGTGACCGTCGATCTGCCGCTTGCCGCGCACCTGCTCGGGTAGAAAGCCGGCTTGAGCGTCGGCGTCATCAGCAACGAAGAGCGCAAGGTTCGGGACGTAGATGAGGCCGAGCCGCTCGACCCATTCGAGCACCTCAGGCGAGTTGCGGCTGCCGACAATGACAACTTCGGTGGGCCCGCGCTGGTAAAGGTCCACCGCTTCGAGCATGTGCGAGAAGCCGAACGGCTGCTTCTCGATAAATTCGCGAAACAGCTTCAGCGTGCGCTCAGCCTCGACGCGGTAGCGCTCGTCGCCGGTGTAGCCGTACAGCCGCAGCAGCGCCATCGCGGCGGCGCTGTTGCCCGACGGCGTCGAACCGTCGAAAGCTGCCTTGGACCGCATGATCAGCGCCTCGTGATCGTCCGAGGTGAAATAGAAACCGCCTTTTTCGCGGTCGATAAACCGCTCGAGGATCACGTCGGCGAGCGTTCGCGCATGCGCGAGATATTTCGCGTCGAGCGACGCCTCGTACACGTCGAGCATCGCGCCCGCCAACTGCGCGTAGTCCTCGAGGTAGGCGTTGTGGCGCGCGACACCGTCCTTGAACGATCGCTTGAGCGCGCGCCCGTCCCACATCGTCGTCATCATGAAATCCGCCGCGCGCTCAGCCGCTTCGAGATACCGCTGATCGTGCAGCGCGCGATATCCTTCGGCGAACGCGCCGATCATCATCGCATTCCACGCCACCAGCACCTTCTCGTCGCGGCCCGGCTTCACCCTTTGTTCGCGCGCCGCAAAAAGTTTCTCGCGAATCTCGCGAATCTTCGACGCCATCTCGTCTTCCGACACTTTGAACATCCGCGCCGCGTCGGCGAGCTCGATCGTGCGATGAGGAATGTTCGCGTCTTCGAAATTGCCTTCGATCGAAATATCGAAATAGCGCTCCGCGATCGCGCCGAGCTCGGGACCGACGACGGCGTCGACCTGCTCCGGCGTCCAGACGAAAAACTTTCCCTCGACGCCTTCGCTGTCGGCGTCCTGCGCGGCGTAGAAGCCGCCTTCAGGGCTCGTCATCTCGCGCAAAACGTAGTCGAAAATTTCGCGCGCGACACCGAGAAACTCCGGCTCGTTCAGCGCGCGCCCGGCATCAAGATACAGCCGCGCCAGCAGCGCGTTGTCGTAGAGCATTTTTTCGAAATGCGGCACCAGCCATCGCTCGTCGACGCTGTAGCGATGGAATCCGCCGCCGATCTGATCGTAGATCCCGCCGCGCGCCATCTTCGAAAGCGTATGCCGAACCATCTCGGCCAGCGCCTCGTCGCCGTCGGCCGCATGCACGCGAAGAAACAGCGAGAACAGGAACGTGTTGGGAAATTTTGGCGCCTGCCCCAGGCCGCCGTTGATACTGTCGTAGTGCGCCGCGAGCGCGTGCGCCGATTCCGCAGGCAGGCCAGGCTTCAGTTCGCCGCCAGTGGGCACGTAATTCGTGAGCGCGCCGAGCGCCTCGGTCAGCTTCTCGAGATTGTTGGTGACTTCCTTCGCCTTGTCGCGATACGCCTGCGACACCGCGACCAGGATACGCGGGAAGCCCGGCATACCCTGGCGATCCTCGGGCGGGTAATACGTCCCGCCGAAAAACGGCCGCCCGTCCGGCGCGAGGAACATCGTGAGCGGCCATCCGCCGCGCCCGGTGATCAGTTGCACCGCGTCCATGTAAATCTGATCGAGGTCGGGCCGCTCTTCGCGATCGACCTTGATCGGAATGAAATTCTCGTTGATGAGCCGCGCGATCGCGTCGTTCTCGAACGACTCACGCTCCATCACGTGGCACCAGTGACAGGCCGAGTAGCCAATCGACAGCATGATCGGCTTGTTCTCCGTCTTCGCACGCGCGAGCGCGTCGGGCCCCCACGCATACCAGTCGACGGGGTTGTACGCATGCTGGCGCAGGTACGGGCTCTGCTCGTTGATCAGACGGTTCGGCTTGCGGCCGGAATGGCTGTCGGGATTTTTCGGCTGGCTCATGAAACTTGTTTCATCCTATCTGCCTCCCCGCGCTCTCGAAAGCCGCATCGCATATGGCAGAGCGACGAGTGCGCCAGTTACAATCCGCTGCTATGGCCTCCGCTTCCGCATCGGCCGGCTCGGCCGCGCCACAGCTGTCCGCGCGCAGCGAACACGATTCGCGCTTCCGGGTACGCGCAGGACTCGTGCTCATTCTCGCCGCAGTTCTCTTCCTGACCCGGCTCGGCGCGCGAGCGTTGTGGTCGTCGGAATTCCGATGGGCCGAAATTGCGCGCGAGATGATCGTGACGCACAACTACTTCTGGCCGACGATCAACGGTCACGTCTATTACGATAAACCACTCGGCTCTTACTGGCTCGTTATTTTTTCGACACCGTTCACCGGCGGCCTCAACGAGGCTGCCACGCGCCTGCCCTGCGCTATCGCCGGCATCCTCGCAGTGGCGCTGCTGATGCTCCTGGTGCGACGGCTCTACGACGCTCGCACGGCGATACTCTCCGGCGTCATCCTCGCGACGAGCTTCAGCTTCGTATTTTTTTCGCGCCACGCAAGCGCCGATGTCGAAACGCTCACCGGCGAACTCGCGGCGCTGCTGCTCTTCAACCACTTCGAAGAGCGCGGCGGCGGCGTCTGGGTCGTCTGGCCTATGGCTGATCATGGCGGCGACATCGCTCACCAAGGGCCTGCTCGGCTTCGTGCTGCCGCTGTTGGTGATCGGCGTCTACTCATGCCTGCGCGACGGCGTTGCGCAGTTTTTTCAGGAACTTGCGCGCGGCTCGCTCGCCGATCGCGTCCTACGGCTCATCGAGCGCAATCGATGGTTCTTCAACTGGTACACGATTCCCGGCATCGTGCTGGGCGGGCTGGTGTACTACCTGCCATTCGAAATCTCGGCGCGCATGATGGGCACGCAGAAGGGCCTCGAGATGGTTTACCGCGAAAACGTGGTGCGCTTTTTCCATCCCTTCGACCATCGCGGGCCCATCTACTTGTACGTCTACGTAATCTTCGGGCTGATGGCGCCGTGGTCGGCGCTGCTGCCCGCAGCCCTCGTTGAGACGCACAGCATCCGCCGCGCCGGTCTCGAGCCCGCGCGCGCCGATCGATTCGCACTGGTTTATTTCTGGGCGACGTTCGTATTTTTTACGCTGTCGGGATCGCGCCGCAGCTACTACATCCTGCCAATCCTGCCCGCTGCCGCGATCCTGGTCGCGCGAACGCTCGCGTATCCCGGCGAGTTGCGCTCGATGATCGCCCGGCGTCTGCTGACCCTCGGCTACGCGATCGTCGCGATCGCCGTGGTCGGCGGAATTATTTTGCTGGTTCCAGCGTGGGCGATTCTCCCGAGTCCCTACGACGCGCTGCCGGATCTGCCCGACAAATTTGCCTTCATCGTATTCTGGGCGGTATCGGTCGCCGCGGTCGTCTACACGATCCGCAAATTCAGCTCGTTATCGCGTTGCGATTTCGATGAGCGCAATCGCCTATCTCGCGATGACCTACATCTATATCTTTGCGATGCCGGCGGCGGAGGCTTATCGCGGCGAAAAGCCGTTCGGCTACGCGGTGCTGAACAAGCTTGGCGGCTCGACCGATCACCTGGTCCTGTTCAAGACCCAGGGTCCGCTGTTTTATCTGAATCCGCCGAAGCCCCTGCCCGAGTTCGACCAGAAATCAGACTTGCAGGACGCAATCGCAAGCGGCGCCGCGAAATGGATGATAGTGCGCCGCCGCGACATGCCAAAGCTCGACACTCCTACCACGATCGAGCTCAGCGAAGCGTCATATCCGTGGGAGAACGACTACAATTACCGAAACAAGGTAGTACTGGTGCGAATCGGCAACTGATTCGCTTAACCTGCCTTATGCGCCGAGATGGGTGAGTAGGCCGCCGCGCGTCCTCGCGGCTGGCGGGTGAGGCGACCAACCCAACTCTTCTGGGACGATTCCTAACCGATGTGCGGCGCAACAGGTCAATCGCGCCAGCAGGACTGGATCCTCAGGCACCCTAACCCTCCACACCATTTTGAGTTCAGGGATATCAGAGTTACAGGCGCATCGGCATTACGACGTACGTGTACTGCTGATCTGATTCCGTTCTGATTACGCCGGGGCTTACGTCGTCGCTCAGGCCGAGCTCAACCGTTGAATCCGCGCCCGATGGAATTACGCCCAGCGCTTGTTGCACGTATGACGCGTTGAATCCGATCGCGAATTCTTCGCTCTTGAAGTCGACGTCGAGCGATTCGCTGGCTTCTCCCGTTTCGGGGCTGGTCGACGAGACCGTAAGCGTTCCGGCCGACAGAGCAAATTTGACGCCGTGATAGCGCTCGCTCGAGAAAATCGCCGCGCGCTTGATTGCCGCGAACAGCAGATCCCGTTTCACGACGATTTTGTATTTCGATTGCTTCGGGATGACGCCGCGATAGTCGGGGAATTCGCCCTCGACCAGCCGCATCGAGACTTCAGTCGCGCCTCGTTTCAAATATGCAAGCTGCCCTTCGAGGCTGAGCCGTACTTCCGCATCGCCGCCGACATCGAGAATTTTCCGCAGCTCCGAGAGTCCCTTGCGCGGAATGATCGCCCCGGTCTCCATCCTGAATCCCGGCACTTCGCGCTCGATCATTGCCAGCCGATGACCGTCCGTCGCCACCATCCGCGCCGCTCCCGGAGCATTGGACTCGACGTACACGCCGCTCAGGTTGTAGCGGGCTTCATCGGGACTCACTGCGAAGATCGTCTTGTCGATCATTCCGGCCAGCACGGCGGCCGGAATCGTCAACTCGGCCTTCAGTTGCTTTTTCGCGGACCCCGCGTCCTTCGCGGTGCTCTGACTTGGCATCGCAGGGAAGCTGCGCGGGTCGAGGCCCATCATTTTGAATTTCGCGCGGCCGCATTTCAGCTCGACCCAATCGCCGTCGAGCGTCGTGAGTGCGACTTCACCGCCCTCGGTCTCGCGCACGATTTCGAAAAGCTTTCGCGCGTTGAGCGTCAGGCTCTTTTCCTTGCCGGTGCATGCGACCTCGGTGCGAATTCCGACTTCGAGGTCGGTGGCGCTAAGCGTCAGCGCGTTTCCGTTTGGTTCGAGCAGGACGTGACCGAGGATCGGAACCGTCGTGCGCCGTTCCACGATGCCCTGGACCAGTCCCAAACCGCTAAGCAGCGAAGCGCGCTCGATGGAGAGTCCCATGAATTGTTAGCCCGTCTTCCTATTCCGGATCTTTAATCTTTATAAAAGAATAGCAGTAATAGTAGGAGTTGTGGATTTGTTGATTGATCTCACAACCGCGCGAAAACAAAAGCCGATCGATCGCTGAAAAGTTGTTGGCGTAAAAACGGCTGATCGACAGGGCCGGCCACAAACGCACCGGCCCTGTCGATATCTCCCGCCTTATACCCACCTGCTCCACAGCCTCCTCCACATGGATTCTCACGCCGCATTGGTGGCGCGAATCGATTTCAGCTCACGCTCGATCTTTTCGATCGAGATCCGAAACGCCGCATCGCTGGTGACGCGCCGCAAGATCAGGTTGTACGCATGAATCACGGTCGAGTGATCGCGTCCGAAATGCTCGCCGATGGTCGGGAACGAGCAGTCGGTCAGCTTGCGGCACAGGTACATCGCCACCTGGCGGCAAAACGCGATGTGCTGGGTGCGCTTCTTCGACTTCAAATCGGCCAGCCGAATATGGAAAAAATCCGCCACCGTCTTCTGGATTGTTTCGATGTCCGGCTTGGCGTCGGCATTGCGAATGAGATCCTGCAGCGCCTGCCGCGCGAATTCCACCGTGATGACCGCGTTCTCCATCGAGGCCAGCGCCGCCAGCCGCGTCAGGCATCCCTCGAGCTCGCGAACGTTGGACGAAACGCTCTGCGCGATATACATCGCGACCTCGGGTGCCAGCCGCAGATTGTCGAGCACCGCCTTCTTCTGCACGATCGCGACGCGCGTCTCGAGGTCGGGCGGCGCGATATCCGCGATCAATCCCGACTCGAACCGATTGCGCAGCCGCTCCTCGAGCCCGGGGATTTCGCGCGGCACTTTGTCCGAGGTCAGGATGATCTGATGGCGCTCGGCGTGCAGCGCGTTGAAGGTATGGAAAAATTCCTCCTGCGTGCGCTCGCGTCCGGCCAGGAACTGCACGTCGTCGAGAATCAGCGTATCGACCCGCCGGAATTTTTCGCGAAACTCCCCCATCTTGTCGCGGCGCAGCGAATTGATCAGCTCGTTCATGAAAATTTCAGCCGGCATGAACAGAACTTTGCGCGGCCGCTCGCCGCTCGCCCAGATATGGTGGCCGATGGCCGTCACCAGGTGAGTCTTGCCGAGACCGACGCCGCCGTAGATGAACAGCGGGTTGTACTTCTCGCCGGGCTGATTCGCGACCGCCAGCGCCGCGGCATGCGCGAACTGGTTGGCCGATCCCACCACGAACTCCGCGAAACTGTAACGCGGGTTCAGCGTCGGATGCCGGTCTCCCCGTGGCGCTGCTGCCGTGATCGCACGGCCCGTCGCGGACGTTTTCACGGCGCCGTTGCCATTTCCGTTGCCGTTCGTATGCCCATTGGCTGGGCGTTGCGGCACCACCGGCGCTGCGGCATTCTCGCCAAGCGTCAGCCGCACCTCGATTTGCCCGCCCGCCTCCTCCGATAGCGCCGCGCGCATCAGACTGAGGTAGCGGTCGTTGACCCAATCGCGAAAAAAACGATTGGGCGCTTCGATTGTGATGGTGGAACCCTGGTGAGCGACGAAATTGAGCGGTCCAATCCACGTCTCATAGCCGACCTGACCGAGCTCATCACGCATTCGGTCAGCGGCTCGTTGCCACAACCCATTCATATCGTCTCCCCCTGCCGAAACCGGACGTCAAACCACGCTCCGGAAAGTAGCGCGCCAACTCCTATGCGGCGCGAATTACGCACAAGCTTATCCACACTTGTGGATAACCAATATTTCCCTCGTTACAGTCAACAATTTGACCGCGCACAGCACCGGACTATCAACTTGTCCGGGTTACGATCCGTTCTGTGAAGTTTATTTGTCGGTGCCAGAATGAGGTCGATGTACTCGCGCTTCGAAGCCATATCTCACGCGCCGCGATGAACGTGTTTAGTGGAAATTCGTTCTTGTAAGTACGAAGTGCGCGGCCAAGAGAACGTGATAAACTTATTTCGCGATCAGAACAAGCGCGGAAAAATTTTTGTCGCTATTGGCTTGTATTGCAAAGGGAATTTCGCGCGCGAGCGATCGCGCGCTGCGCAGACGAAATTTCACGCGGATTACGCGATCGATCGCATCCGCTTTGGAAGCCATCGCGCGCGATCCAAACTTTTCGCCTCGCGCCGCATTTTTGATACTATCGTGACCTCTTTGCGCGAAATTTTTTTTGGATCGCAAAAATTTTTTTCATTCGACGTTTGATCTCCGGAAAAATGCGATGACCTCACGCAAAAAATCAGATGAACTCTTCCACCGCGCCAGTGTTAAGATTCCTGGTGCGGTGAATTCGCCCGTGCGCGCGTGGAAGGCCGTCGGCGCTGCACCAATTTTCATCGAAAGTGGCAGCGGTGCAACTCTGATCGATGCCGATGGCAACGCTTATCTGGACTACGTTTGCTCATATGGCCCCGCGATACTCGGCCATGCGCATCAGCCGCGTCATTCGAGCGATCGGTGAGCAAGCGCAACTCGGTCTGGGCTTTGGTGCGCCAACCCGGCTCGAAGTGGAACTCGCAGAACTGATTTCATCTGCGATCAAATGCGCACAAAAAGTACGCCTCGTCAGTTCCGGAACAGAAGCCGGACTCACCGCGCTCAGAATCGCGCGCGCCGCCACCGGCCGCCCGAACATAATCAAGTTTGACGGATGCTATCACGGTCATAGCGACTCGATGCTGGTGCGCGCGGGTTCGGGCGCGATGACTTTTGGTCAACCTGACAGCGGCGGCGTCCCAGCGGCGCTCGCTGCGATGACGATGATAGCAAGATATAACTCGATTGAGACAGTTGAAGGTTTATTTCGCGCCGCGCCGGAAAAGATCGCCGCGGTCATTGTCGAGCCAGTTGCCGCAAACATGGGCGTCGTAAATCCCGACCTGGGTTCGCTGAAGGCACTTGCTGAAATCGCGCACAACAATGGCGCGCTTCTGATCTGTGACGAAGTTATAACCGGGTTCCGACTTTGCTTCGGCTCGATTGCCGAGAGCATGGGCGTCGAGCCTGACCTCATCATGCTCGGGAAAATAATCGGCGGCGGGTTGCCAGTGGGCGCTGTCGCTGGCCCGGCGAAAATCATGGACCTGCTCGCGCCGGTTGGTCCGGTGTACCAGGCTGGGACACTGTCGGGAAATCCGCTCTCTGTTCGCGCAGGTATCGAGACCCTTACGGTTCTGAAAGGAACCAAACCATACGCAGCACTCGACGCTGCTGGCGCGCGTCTTGAATCCGGACTTCGCGACGCTCTGAAAAAAACCGGCCAGCCCGGATGCATCAACCGCGCCGGATCGTTGCTGACGATGTTCCTCGGTCCCGAGCGCGTGCGCGACGCCGACGAGGCTCGCACTTCAGACTCGGCGATGTTCGCAAAATTTTTCCATTCGATGCTCGAGCGCGGAATAAATATTCCGCCGTCACAATTCGAAGCGCTGTTTATTTCGACGGCACACACCGACGCCGACATCGACCGCACAATCGCCGCTGCCGCCGAATCGCTCGGCAGCCTGGCGACAGGGAAATCCTGAGACCCCGATGGCGATGAGCACCGGCAGGATGATGCGCTTTGCCTCGATCGGCTTCGAGTTCGCGTGGCCGATGATCGCTGGCGCGATTCTTGGCCACTATCTGGATCTTTATTTTCATACCGACCCGTGGCTGACGCTGGTGATGTTCCTGCTCGGGGTCTTCGTCGGCTTCTACCGGTTGATCCAGGAGCTCGCGCTATTCCAGCGCGAGAACAGCGAGCCTTGATTGCAATCTCCCGTCGGTTAATGTTTTTTTGGCAAGGCTTGAGAGTTCTCCGCATCTCGAGGTCAATCCGATGTGCAGAAATATCAAAATCCTTTTCAATTTCGAGCCACCAGTAACCGACGAGGAGGTTCGCGCCGCCTCGCTTCAGTTCGTGCGCAAGATCAGCGGCTTCAGCAAACCGTCGAAGGCGAATGAAAAATCATTTGCGACCGCGGTCGATGAAATAGCCGGCATCTCGGCCCGCCTGCTGCGCTCGCTCGAGACCAATGCGCCGTCGAGGAACCGCGAAGAAGAAGCCGCGAAAGCGAAAGCGCGCGCCGTGGAAAGATTCGGGGCGTGATGGTGTTCTCCTGGGCAGTGCCGGCGATCGCGTCGATCCAACGCACCAACTTCATCCTGGTAATTGTCAGCGCGGCGATTCTCGCTTTCTTCGCCTCGATTGCCGTCGCGATCGGCTGCCTCCTCGGCGGCGTCGTCGTAATCGCAAATCTCTGGATTCTATCTGCGCTCGGCGGCCTGCTGCTGGCGGCGTCCAGCGCCGGAGTTTCAGGAGCGGCGGCCAGGCTGGGAGCGCTCGCGATTCCGCTGAAGTTGTTCATCATCGTCGGCCTCGTCTATCTCGTTTTCAGCCGCGCACGGATCGACGGGATGGGCTTCGGCTTCGGAGTCTTGACTCAGATGGCAGCTATCATTATTGAAACCGGGCGTGCTTCGCTCCGCGGCGCCGGTTAAAATCGCCGCGACAGGGATATTTCATTGCAGAAATCCGTAAATTTTCTTGAACTGATCGGCGGCGGCAAAATCCCCGAGGTGCTGATCGGCACCTGGATCGTGATGGGCATCCTGATCGTCTTCGGCTTTATCGCGCGCGCGTCGATCGCCGGCGCCGCCGACCCGATAGTGCCCGACGAGGGCCTGACCATCCGCTCGGCCTCCGAGATGATCGTCGAATGGCTCGACGGCTTCGTCAGCGAAGTCACCGAGATGCACGGGTCGCGCGCGATGGTCCCGTTTTTCGGCTGCATCTTCATGTTCATCCTGTTCGCGAACTTCTTCGGGCTCGATTCCCGGGATGGAACCTCCCACCGGCGACTCCGACCTGACCTTCGCGCTCGGCATCATCTGCTTCGGCTATTACATCTACCAGGGCTTCGCCTCGAAGGGCGTCTGGTATCTGAAGAGTTTTCTCGGCCCGTACCTGCCGCTGGCGGTGCTGATGCTGCCGATCGAGCTCGCCGACAACCTGTTCCGTCCTTTTTCGCTCGGCATTCGTCTTTACGCCAACATGTTTGCCGACCATACCGTGCTCAGCATCTTCACCGGACTGACGCGGCTGATCGTACCGCTTGCGTTCTACGCGCTCGGCTCGATCGTCTGCGTGATCCAGGCGATCATCTTCGTGGTTCTTTCGATGAGTTACGTGCGACTCGCCGCAGGCCACGATCACTAAAATTACTAAAAAGGATTTTTCGTGCCAGGGATTCCGCCCGGAATTCGAGGTGGTAGAGGAAGAGAGGTGGCCGGCCGCGGCACCCGGGGCGCGCGAAAGAGAAGGAGGATCGAAAAAATGTTACGACACCGGATTGGAACCATAGTAACGATGGCCGGCATAGCCATCCTCGCGTCACCGCTACTCGCGATGGCGCAGGAAGGGGCAGCGGCAGCGGGTGGCGGCGAATATCGCGCCGGCTTGATCGCGCTCGCGGCCAATATCGGCATCGGAATCGCGGCCTTCGGCAGCGCACTCGGCCAGGGCCGGATGGCAGCCTCGGCGATGGAATCAATCGGCCGCAACCCGAACAGCGCCGGCCAGATCTTCGTGCCGATGATCATCGGCCTCGCCTTCATCGAAGCGTTGACTCTGTACGCGCTCGTGATCGCATTCTTCCTGCAGGCGAAGATCTAGGCGCCTAATCGACACACGCCGTACGAAGAGCGGGGCCCGTCAAAGGGCCCCGTTCTTATTTCTCCCGGTAACGGAAAAATCACATCCTGAAGACGCCGAAGCCCGGATGCTCGGGGATCGGCGCGTTCATCGAGGCCGCTATGCCCAATGCCAGCGCCGCGCGCGTCTCGACCGGATCGAGCACGCCGTCGTCCCATAGCCGCGCGCTCGAATAGTAAACGCTCGATTCGAGCTCATACTTTTCGAGCGTGGGGCGCAAAAATTCTTTCTGCTCCGCGTCGCTCATCGTCGCGCCTTCGCGCTTCAACTGATCGAGCTTCACCGTCAGCAGCACGTTGGCCGCCTGCTCACCGCCCATCACGGAGATGCGCGCGTTCGGCCACATGAACAGCAGGCGCGGCGAGTACGCGCGCCCGCACATCCCGTAATTGCCGGCGCCGTTCGACGCGCCGATGATCACCGTGAACTTCGGCACCTGCGCGTTGGCGACCGCGTTGACCATCTTGGCGCCGTCCTTCGCGATGCCGCCCTGCTCGTAGCGCTTGCCGACGATGAAGCCGGTGATGTTCTGCAGGAACAGCAGCGGGATGCGCCGCGCGCAGCACAGCTCGATGAAGTGCGTCGCCTTCAACGCCGACTCGCTGAACAGCACGCCGTTGTTCGCGATGATGCCGACGGGATAGCCGTAGATGCGCGCGAAGCCGGTGACGAGCGTGGTCGCGTAACGCGCCTTGAACTCGTGCATCCGGCTGCCGTCGACCAGCCGCGCGATCACCTCGCGCACGTCGTACGGCTTGCGCGTATCGACCGGGATGATGCCGTACAGCTCGGCGGGATCGTAGTGCGGATCCTCGGGCGCGTCCTGCTGAATTGCAGCAGCGGCGCGCGGGCCGAGGTTCTCGAAAATCGCGCGCGCGATCTGCAGCGCATGCTCGTCGTCATCGGCCAGGTGATCGCTCACGCCCGACAGCCGCGTGTGCACGTCGCCGCCGCCGAGCTCCTCGGCGCTCACCTCCTCGCCGGTCGCCGCGCGCACCAGCGGCGGTCCCGCCAGGAAAATCGTGCCCTGGTCGCGGACGATGATGTTCTCGTCGCACATCGCGGGCACGTACGCGCCGCCCGCCGTGCAACTGCCCATCACGACCGCGACCTGCGGCAGCCCAATCGCAGACATCCGCGCCTGGTTGTAAAAGATGCGCCCGAAGTGCCGCTCGTCGGGAAAAATCTCGGACTGCATCGGCAGAAACGCGCCGCCCGAATCGACGAGATAAACGCACGGCAGCATATTTTCCATCGCGATTTGCTGCGCGCGCAGATGCTTCTTCACGGTCATCGGAAAATACGTGCCGCCTTTGACAGTCGCGTCGTTGGCGACGATCACGGTCTCGCGGCCGTGAATTCGGCCGACGCCGGTGATGATGCTCGCGGACGGCGAGTCGCCGTCGTACATCTGATACGCAGCCAGCGGCGACAACTCGAGGAACGGGCTGCCGGGATCGAGAAGTTTTTTGACGCGGTCGCGCGCGAGCAGCTTGCCGCGTTCGACGTGGCGTTCGCGCGCGTGCGCCGGACCGCCCTCGCGAACGCGCTCGATTTCGCCGCGCAGGCGCTTGACCAGCGCGTCCATCGCGTCGCGGTTGCGGCGGAACTCGTCGGAGTTAGTGCTCAGCCGGGATTCAATCCGATCCATTCTAGTGTCCTTGATGCCTAAATTTTAAAAGGGCCGGATTGATATTAGCGATGCGTGAACGCGATCTGAAAGCACTGCACTCCGCCAGCCGCCTTGCCGCGAGCGCCGAGATGGTCGAGTTCATCGAAAGAATGGTGCGAGCATCTTGAGCAGCGCTGAAGTGAAATCGTGCGCGTCGCGCACGCGATGGTCAGACGACGCGCAGACCAGGGCGGCCTCGCTGAGCGCACCAGCGATCAGATGGCCTATCGCTGCCATCTCGCGCGCCGATACGCGTACGTGCGCCGTCGCCTCTATCGGCGCGTTCATTGCGCCGCCGAAGTAGCGCGCGTCGATCTCGCGCCATTTCTCCCATCCGAGCACGGCGGGTCCATCAATCAGCAGCACCTGGCGGAACTTATCGCCGGCGATAGAGGTGAGATACTTGAGCGTCCCTCGCTCAAAGCTGTCGAGGATGCTCTTGCCGGCAGCTGCCGTTGCCCTGACCTGAGCGGCCAGCGCCTCGGTCATCTGCTCGAACACCCGCTGGAAGATTTGCTCCTTGGAGTCGAAGTGGTGATACACAGCGCCCTTGGCTACGCCGGCGCGGCTGGCGATATCGTCGATGCTGGTGGCGGCGAAACCGCGCGCGGTGAAGAGTTCGCTGGCCGCGCTGACAATCGCGGCGATGGTGGAGGCGCGCCGTTGGGCCTGGCTGGTCATCTTTTCTCCTTATCCGGTTGACAAACAGACTCAGAGTCGGTAATTCCTAATTACAGACCGCCGGTCGGTTAATCTTAACGGGAGATGATCATAATGGAAACCCTATCCTCGATACTGTGCTTCATGGGCGCGCTGCTCTTTACGCTCGGCCTGCTCGCCGGCTTCGGCATCCCGCTGTTCCGCAGCTCGCGCATCGGTCTGTCGGCGCATCTGGCGGCGATTGAAAGCGGCCTCGCCCTGATCGCCTTCGGATTGCTGCTTCCGCATTTGGCGATCTCGAGCGGATGGGCCGGCGCCATCGGCCATTCGCTGTGGATCTCGCTCTACGTGCAGTGGGTCGGGCTGCTATTCGCAGCAGCATATGGCACCGGCAAGACGTTGCCGATCGCCGGCGCTGGGCTGGCGGCGAAAGTGTGGCAGGAAAACACCGCTCGCATCCTGATCTCGATTGGCGCGCTGGGCAGCGCCGCCGCGGTCCTGACGCTGCTTTCACAATGGCGCTGGGCCCCCTGACGCTGGCGAGCCGGCGTCAGACCGGGATGCCTGCGGACCAAAGTTGGGCTAAATTTTAAGAGAGCCGGCTTGATATTAGCGATGCGTGAACGCGATCTGAAAGCACTCGAGTTCGACAAGGTCATTCACCTCGTCATGGATCTGTGCGCCTCCCAGCCGGGGCGCGAGGCGACTGCCGCGCTGCGTCCGTCGATCGAGACCAGCGATGTCCGCGAGCGGCTCGCTGCGAGCGCCGAGATGGTCGAGCTGCGCTCGCACGCCGGCTCGATCCCGATCGACGAGTTCGTTGACCAGCGGCCGTACCTGCTCGCGGCGGCGCGCTCAGGCGCAATCCTCGGCGGCGAAGCGCTGGTGAAAGTGCGCGATTTTATCGTCGGCTCGCGCCACGTCAGCGGATTCCTGCGCTCGCGCGTCGATCGCTTTCAGCATGTCGCCGTTCTCGTGCAGAACCTGCTCGCGCCCAAGGAGCTCGCCGACGCGATGCTCGGTGCGCTCGCCGATGACGGCACGATTCTCGACGACGCCAGCCCCGAGCTGAAGCGTCTGCGCAGCCGGCTGCGCGACGAGCGCGCGGAACTCGAGACGCGACTCCTGCGCTCGCTCAACGCGTCCGGGATGGAGTCGTTCGTGTCCGACTACCTCGTGACGATTCGCAATCGCCGCTTCGTGCTGCCGATGAAGCTCAACTACTCGGAGCGCTTCGAGGGCATCGTGCAGGACCGCAGCGTCTCGGGCGAGACCCTGTTCGTCGAGCCGATGTGGGCGGTCGAGCTGAACAACCGCCTGATGATGCTCGAGCGCGAGGCCGAGGCGGAAGAAACGCGAATCCTCGCGCGGCTGACGGCGATGGTCGGCGGCTACGCGCCGGAGTTGCAGCTCACGTTCGACGCGATGGTCGCGCTCGACGCGCTCAACGCGCGCGCTCTTTTCGCCGAGCGCTTCCGCTGCGTCGAGCCGCAGCTCGTCGACGAGGGAATCGATTTTATCGGCGCGCGGCATCCGCTGCTGATGACGAGCGGCCGCGACGTGATTCCGATCGACGTGAAGATCGGCGCCGGCCAGCGCGGCATCGTCATCTCGGGGCCGAACACCGGCGGAAAAACCGTCGCGCTCAAAACTGTCGGCCTGCTCTCGCTCATGGCGCAGGCCGGAATGCTGATTCCCGCGCTCGCCGGCAGCAAGGCGACGGTGTTTCGCAGCGTCTTCGCCGATATCGGCGACGAACAGTCGATCGAATCCAACCTGTCGAGCTTCTCCGGCCATATCGCGAACCTGTCGGAGATAGTCAAATCGCTGGTCGAGCCGGCGCTGGTGATTCTCGACGAGCCCGGCGCCGGCACCGACCCGGCCGAAGGCGCTGCCCTCGCGATCGGCCTGATGAACCATCTCGGGACGCGGCGCTGCATGCTCGCGATCGCGACGCATTCGACCGCCGTGAAGCTGCACGCGTACTCGCAGGCCGGCTTCGAGGCCGCCGCCGTGGACTTCGACGCCGAGCATCTCGCACCGTTGTATCGCCTGAAGCCGCACACGATTGGGCAGAGTTACGGACTCGCGGTCGCGCGTCGCCTCGGACTTCCCGAGGAAATAATTCGCGCAGCGGAACAATCGATGGGGGCCGGGACGATCGAACTGACTGACGCGCTGAAAAGGCTCGACGCCGAGCGCGCCAGGCTCAATGCGCAAGCCGATAAATTCCGCGAGCGCGAAGAAAGTTTGGCCCGCGTCCAGCAGGAATTGATTCAGGACGCTGAAAAGACGCGCGAGCGTGCCGACCTGGACCGCAAGCGGCTGCGCGCCGAAGTCGCGGATCTGATCGACGAGCTCAGGCGCGACGGCGCGGCGCTGATGGATGAACTGAAGACGCGCGCGAAGTCGCGCACCGACTTGAAGGGCTTCATCACGAAGGCGGCTTCGAAGCTCGAGGCCCTTGCACCCGCGGCAACCGACGCCGGACCCGAATCCGATGCGCCGTTGAAGGTCGGCGACAGCGTCGAGGTCGGCGACATCCGCGGCGAACTGATCGTGCTCGAAGCGGGCCGCGCGGTTATCAGCCGCGGTGGCCTGCGAATCGAAGTCGCGCCCGAGCGGCTGCGCAGGTCGTCGGCGACCACTCCCGAAATCCGTCCCGCGCAGGCCAAGGCTGCCACCGTCACCTTCAGCGTCGAGGGCGGCGAGCGCGACGAGTTGAACCTGATCGGGATGCGCACGACGGACGCGCTGCGCAAGCTCGAGGATTTTCTCGACAACGCGTTCCTGACCAACCGCGCCGAAGTGCGGATTGTTCACGGTATCGGCTCGGGCGCGCTGCGCAAGGCCGTCGCCGAGTATCTCGGCACCTCACCCTATTGCGCATCATTTCGCGGCGCAGAACCCCATCACGGCGGCGCGGGCGCCACGATCGTGCAGATGAATCTGTAAGAGAAGACGGGAACTCAATTTAATGTGAAACCCACGGTCGGTTTCACACTTCCTTCGGCAGGGTGACCCCTGCACCCAGTATTAAGAAAGATGCGGGACTTCGTCCCCGTTAGAAGTTGGTTGGGTTTCTGTCTCCTCTCCCTGTAAGGGAGAGGATGAAGGTGAGGGTCCTTGTTCAGCGCGCTTTTCCTGCGCGCGATTCACGATTCTGCTCTGCTCCTAATTGCCGCCCAGGAATTTACTCAATCCTTCCGGAATTCCCTTCTTGCCGAACACCTTGCCCAGAAATTTCTGACCCTGCCCTTTCATCGCGTTATTTGCCGCCGTCTGCGCAAGTTCGTTCACATTGGGCAACACCTGCGGCTTCGGCAGTTGCCCCACGATTTGCAGCGGGACGTCGATTTGCCCGTCCTTGTTCGCGATGAACGCGACCTCCTGCTTCTGCTCGATCAGCTCCTTGCTGAATTGCGGCGACAGCACAATCCTCGCGGCAAGGTCGATATTCTTGTCCATGTCGAACCATCCGTCGCCGAGCAGATTGTAATCCTGCGTCTGTGCGAGGATGTCGTGCGACGTGATGCGCGGACCCTCGAGCACGAAGCTCAGACTCGCGAGCTGGATGTCGGTATCGGGGTCGACGAATAGCTCCGGATGATTCTTGACGACCGCCTTCGGCACCAGGTTGCCGATTGCGGGCAGGTGCTGCACCTTCTTGAGCGCCTGCCCGCCGACGTTGACGCCCACCAGTTTGCCGTTTATCAGCGTCAGCTTGCCGTTGCCCTTGAACGTCGGCTTCATCTCGTCGAAGCTGCCGGTCGTTGCGGTGACGCTGATATTCCCACCGAGCGATCCGCGCACCGTTCCGGCCGCCTTGGACTTCTGCGAGTCGAGCGCCTGCTGAACGTCGATACCGGTAAAACTGATCGAGGCCGCCATCGGCGCTGACTTTTCGATCTCAGTATTCCCGGTTGCCACGATGTGCCCCGAGAATGCCTTCACCTTGAGCAGCGTCACGCGCGCCTGTTTGCCCGTGAGCGACAGCGACAGGTCCAGATTCTGATACGGCACGTTGTTGAGGTTGCCAGACGGCGACGTGATTTGCGCATCGAGTGTGGGACCGGCAACGCTGCCGATCGACGCGGCGCCCTTGGCAAAAAGCTGGTTGATCACATCGTCAGGCGGCCGCGACGACACCAGGTCGGCCAGGTGGATCGACGACGCGCTCAGCTCGTAGCTCATCACCAGCGGCTGAAACTGATCGACGTGCGAATTCAGCGTTGCCTGCGACGCGCCGAGGTTGAACGTCAGCGGTCCGATGTCGGCGCTGGTGCCGGTCAGCTTAATGTTGCCGCTCAGATTGCTAAGCGGCGGCGCCTTCTGATCGGGAAGCGACAATCCGACACCGCTCAGCGCGACGGTGCCATTGGCCGAAGCTTTGCCGTCTTCGAACGCCGCGTCGGTGTGAATCTCGGTCTTGCCGTCGGCGTTGTACCTGGCTAGCGGTGGAATTGTTTTCGCGAGCGCAGCGATATCGAAACTGTTGGTATCGATGTGCGCCGCGGTCGCGCCGCCGCCGATCTTGATGTTGGTCGCTTTCGCTTCGAGGTCGCCGAGCGTGACGTTCGCGAGCGTGATTGCCGCTGCAGAGTTGGTTTGTGTGCCCTCAGCCGAAATCTTGAGCGGCAGCCCGGCAGGTTTGTTGAACGTGTCGCCAAAGGCGACCGCGGGATCGCTCAAATCGCCCGAGCCGGTGAATTTGATCGACTGAATCGTGCCGTCAGCCGTGGCCTCAAAGCTGAGCGGGCCCGAAATCGAGAGCTTCGGCGGTACCGCTTTCGCCACCATCGGAATCGTTTCGAGCTGCGCCAGTTGAATCGGACCGACTTTCGCCTTGCCCGACAGCGGGATCGCGTCGATATCGATCATGTTGTTGCTGATGAGCGGCCCGATCGTCGCGGACAGGTCGAAGTTCTGCTGGTCGGCGAGCGCGGCGAACGTGAGCGCGATGGTGAAGGGCGCCTGGAAGCCGAAATCGCGCACCTTCAGATCGATATCGTTCACGGTCTCGCTTTGCGTCGCGCCCTCCGTCACAAATTCCAGAGTGCCGCCGTTGATCGACAAGTTCCGCACGAGCAGCGTGTTGAGCGCCGCCGGCGCCGGTCGCCCCGCCTGGGCCATCGGCGATTCTTCGATCGAGCCGCCGCCCTTCGCGCTACCCTCACCTTCGCCCGACTCGTTGGATTCGCCCGACTCCTCTTCTTTGTGAACTGTTTTTCTGCCAAGCGTAGAGACGTTGAACGTACCCTCTTGAGTCTGAACGATTCGAATGACCGGTTTCTCGAGCACGACCTCCGTCACCTGAATCTGGCGCGCCAGCAGCGGAATAAGTTCGAGCCGCGTATAGACGTTGTCTGCCTCGATGAACGGCTTGTTCGAGAAGTCGGGGTCGTCCGCCACCTGGACGCCCGTGACGTCGGCCATGATGCCCCAGCCGAGGCTCACCTTGATGTCGTCGGCATGCACCTGGCGGCCGAGCGCCCGGCTGACTTTTTCGAGCACGGTCTGGCGTCGCTCGGCGATGATCGAGTTGAGGTTGGTCGCGGCGTAGAAGAGGATCGCGCCGGCGAAAATCACGACGGCTCCGACAATTGCGGCGGCGACTACGATGACACGACGCATAGGCAGCCCCCTCACATCACCATCTTCGAGGTATTTCGCGACACGCGGCAAGTCTAGTAGATGCGCGCCGCATGCGCATCATTGTGTACGGGGATTTTCCCTCTTGATTGGCTGCTGATCGCGCCGCGGTTTGAACCGCCTCGCGTTCTCGGCGTAGTCTGTCGAATACGCGCGATCAGATACCTGCGAGAGTCTTCCTCCGATGGCAAAAAAGCGAAAGCATGGCGGCCGCGGCGACGAACCCGAGGGCCAACGAAAGGCGGCGGCCGCGCCAGAGCGGGTTTTCGCGTCGCCATTCAAGGACCTGAAGAAGATGCTCGCCGATCGCAATCCGCCCGCGGCGATCAAGCCCAAGGCCGCACCGCCGCCTGCGCCGATCGCGCAAAAACCTGCACCGCCCGTTGCAGAACCGCTCGACGACGAGTCCTTTCTGCGACAGGCGCTCGCAGGCGTGCGCCCGCTGCATCGCAACGGCAACGCGCGCTCGCGCATACCGCTCGAACCGCCAACGACTCACACGATCATCGACGAAGATGCCGAGGTGATCGCGCAACTGTCGGACCTCGTGTCGGGGCAGGCGCCGTTCGATATCACCGAGTCGGACGAATACGTCGAGGGTTATCGCGTCGGGCTGGACCCGCGGCTGGTGTCGCAGCTGCGCCGCGGCGAGTTCGCCGTGCAGGCGCATTTCGACATGCACGGCATGATCCAGGGCGCCGCGAAGGAAGCACTGAAGGAGTTCATCATCGCGTCGGTGCGCAAGGGCCTGCGCACTGTGCTGGTCGTGCACGGTCGCGGGCTGCGCTCGCCCGGCGGGCATTCCGTGCTCAAGCATGCGTCCGCGGGATGGCTCTCGCACGGCGCGATCGGCGGCCACGTGCTCGCATTCGCAACCGCGCGAGCCGCCGACGGCGGCGCCGGCGCGACCTACGTACTGTTGAAGCGCGAAAAAAGCCGCGCCCCTTTCGACATCCTGCAAGGCGCCAAGCGCCGCTAATTTCTGGTCCCTCGCCCAGATTAGATGTAGCGTTCCGTGCCACCGCTTACCCGCCTCGCCCGCTTAGTTGCGGAGAGGCCGCGCCTTGCGCGGGTGAGGGTGACCTTTCACGGGAGAGGTTAGGTGAGGGTTCTGGGCCTCAAGTAGCCTGTCACCCCAAAAAGTGCTCCGCGATCAGAATATTCGTCACCACGAACGACGCCGGAATCACCCAGCGTGAGTACTTGCGAATCTGCAAGCCCAAATCGCGCCGCACTTCCGAGCGATGCGTCACGTGGACCGTCATCAGCTCCACCACCGCCATGAATACATAGATGTAGCACTCGAGAAAAAACGCATCGATGTAGGTCAGGTACGGCAGCCGCGGCATCGTCGCCGAGATCGCAAACGCAAACGCAATTACCGTCAGGATCGTCGTGACCGCGACCTGGATCTGATTCGACAGATCGCTCGCCTCGATCCAGAAGACCGCCCACGACAGAAACACCATCAGCATGAGCGGCAAAAACACCTTCCATATATAGAAGCTCGATCGCCGCTTGACGTCGATCTCGAACCGCGCCTCCGGCACCGTCAGCCCGCCGTAGGTCGGCGCAACCAGCAGCTCCGAATGCATGCCCATCAGATGCCACTGCGCCAGCGATGAAAACGTCGTGAACTCGCTCGCGGTCCACGTCGATTCTTTGTCCATTTTGAATCTTATGCGCGGGCCGTCCGCCAGGAACGGATGAATGATCACGACCAACTGCTGCTGGTCGAACGGGAAGCGCCGCAACTCGAATCTCGACGACAGATCAACCAGCAGGCGTTCCGCGTACCTCACCGTGCCGTCCGGGCTCACCATGATCGAGATTTCGCCGGCCGTGCGCGGAGACGCCGCGTTGATCATCTCGAGCTGCGGCACCCATATCTGCCCGGCCGAGTAGTTGCGCACCTGGTCCTGCGGTCCTTCCGACGTGTACGCGAGGCGCTTGTCCACCCATTGCTCGAACAGATAAGCGTCCATCTGAAACTGCTCGCTGACCTCGTTGATCGCGGCGAGATTGATGACGTGCAGGCCGATCACAATGTCGATCGGCTTGCCGTCTTCAAATGGCGGTTGCAGGCTCGGGTTAGTCGAAATGCCGCCGGGGATTGGAGGCCCTGCCGCACGGGCCGGCGCCGGCGACAGCGTCGCGCCCAGCATGATCGCGATCGCAACCAGAACGATCCACCGGCGCATTCCTGCGTTCAGCCTTCGGGCGCGAGCATCTTGTCTGCCCGCACCAGCCGGTCGAACTCCTCTCCCGAGAGCAGCTTCAGCGCGATCGTCGCCTCGCGCAGCGTGATCCCTTCCGCGTGAGCCTTCTTCGCGACCTTGGCCGCGTTGTCGTAGCCGATATGCGGACTCAGCGCCGTCACCAGCATCAGCGAATTTTCGACGTAGCGCTGGATCTGCTCGCGATTCGGCTCGATCCCTTCGACGCAGTACTTGCTGAACGACGCGCACGAATGCGCCAGCAGCATCGTCGAGTGCAAAAAATTATGGATGATGAGCGGCTTGAAAACGTTGAGCTCGAAATTTCCCTGCGATCCCGCCGTCGTGATCGCCACGTCGTTGCCAATCACCTGGATGCAGACCATCGTCATCGCTTCGCTCTGCGTCGGGTTCACCTTGCCCGGCATGATCGACGATCCCGGCTCGTTCTCCGGCAGGATCAATTCTCCCAGCCCGGTGCGCGGCCCCGATCCCATCCAGCGGATGTCGTTGGCGATTTTCATCAGCGACACCGCCAGCGTCTTGAGCGCTCCCGAAGCCGCCACGAGCGCATCATGCGCCGCCAGCGCCGCAAACTTGTTCGGCGCCGCCTTAAACGGCAGCCCGGTGAACTCCGCGATCTTCGCCGCCACGCGATCGGCAAACTCGCGATGCGTATTCAGCCCGGTGCCGACCGCCGTCCCGCCAATCGCCAGCTCGAGCAGGTCCGGCAGCGCCGCCTCGATTCGCTTCACGTCATAGTCGAGCTGCGCGACGTAGCCCGAGAATTCCTGCCCCAGCGTCAGCGGCACCGCGTCCATCAGATGCGTGCGCCCGATCTTGACGATACTGTCGAACTCCTTGCCCTTGCGCGCGATCGCGTCGCGCAACTTTCGCACCGCCGGAAGCAGGCCGCGCGTGACCTCCTCGGCCGCCGCGATATGCATCGCGGTTGGAAACGTGTCGTTCGACGACTGCGACATGTTCACGTCGTCGTTGGGATGGATCGGCTTTTTGCTGCCGAGCACGCCGCCGGCCATTTCGATCGCGCGATTCGAGATGACCTCGTTGGCGTTCATGTTGGTCTGCGTGCCGCTGCCGGTCTGCCAGATGCGCAGCGGAAAATGGTCGTCGAGTTTGCCCGAGATAACTTCGTCCGCGGCCGCCGCGACCAGCTTGGCCTTGTCGTCCGGCAACTTGCCCAAATCGCGATTAACTTCCGCCGCCGCTTTTTTCAGAATCCCGAACGCGCGCACCACCGATCGCGGCATCCGATCGAATCCGATCGCGAAATGCAGCAGCGATCGCTCGGTCTGCGCACCCCAGTAGCGATCGTTCGCAACCTCGATCGCACCCATGCTGTCGCTTTCGACGCGCTTGCCGATTTGCGCCGCCGGCGGCGTTTTGCTGACCACGGCCACCTTCGCGGTCACCGCCCGCTTGGCGATTGCGGGTTTGCGCATCTTCGATCTCGAATTTCCTGCCATCTTCTATATACCTGTCTCAGTGGCGCGGGCCGCCGTGCCCGCGGCTCGTTGCCCTCGCGCCGAATATTCTAACCCGGCTCGCTGCCGATAACAGCGGTCTTTCCGCCCCCGTAAATTCGCCCCCGCTTGCCCTTTTCAGAGCCGCTGTGTCGATATAGGTTATGGCGCGTGCCCCGGACAATAGGGGACTCAAGCTTTTCGATCGAGATATTCTAAGGACTGGATTTTCAAGCGAGGCTGCCAACCATGCCCTGGACGATTACCCGTCTTTGCCGCGACTGCGTTGACACCGGATGCGTCAGCGTATGCCCCGTCGACTGCATCTACGAATACGTCGGCGCCGACAAGGAAAAATTCCCCAACCAGCTCTACATCGATCCCGACGAATGCATCGATTGCGGCGCCTGCGAGCCCGAATGTCCGTGGCAGGCCATTTTCGAAGAGCCGGCAGTACCCGACGTCCTCAAGGACGACATCGCGCTAAACCACGCCCTGCTCGAAATCAAGGATCAGTTCAAGGTGATGCCGTTCAAGAAGGTCGATCACCCAACCCCGGAGCAGGTAGCCGAAAACAAGAAAAAGTGGGGCCTGGACCCAAACAGCTGATCCAGCTTGTGCTGTCTCCTCTCCCTGCAAGGGAGAGGATGAAGGTGAGGGTCCTTATCCAGCGCGCATTTTCCGCGCGCGATTCAGATTCCGCGTCTCTTCTTTATCCGGTCCCCCTTCCACCAGGGGAAGGGGTTAGGGGTTAGGTCGCCCGCATCTTCACAATTCCCCGACGCTTCCCCCTCCTTCACCCAGCCTGCGCAACGCGTCCACTCTCCTCGAGAAACCTTCTGCCCAACCGCACTCAAATCAACGATCAACTCGCGACCCACATCATGCCGTCGCAAGATGAACCCGCGCTCATTCGCGTCCTCCCACACCGTGAGCCGCGGACACGACGTCCGCCACACATCCATCACTTCGGAATAAGGTCGCGGCTTCGCCGCAATCCACTCGAGAAAATCCAGAATCAAAGGCGCCAGCGTATCGCTCATTTGATATCGACTCCGCTACTGATATCGACTCCTCTACTCCCCTTCCTCGATCGCCGCGAGCAACGATCTGAGATCGAACGGCCCATCATGCCGCATGCCATTGATGAAGAACGTCGGCGTGCCGTTCACCCCGCTCCTCACTCCGCTGCTGAAATCGCTGCGCACGCGCTCGGCGTAAGTGTGCGCCTCCATCTCTTTGATGAATCGCGGCAGGTCGAGCTTGAGCGCTTTCGCGTACCGCAGCAGGTCTTCATCCTCGAGCGCGTCCTGATTCTCGTAGAGCACATCGTGCATCTCCCAGAACTTGCCCTGCGCGCCGGCCGCCTCGGCCGCCTCGGCCGCATGCTCCGCATGCGGATGCGCCTGGGCCAGCGGGAAATTTCGAAAAACGAAGCGCAACTTTTTCCCGAGGCGCTCCTGCAGCGCCTTCGTCACGGGATATGCCTCGCCGCAATAAGGACACTCGTAGTCGCCGTACTCGACTACCGTTATCGGCGCAGTAGCAGACCCCTGGACGTGATCGTTGGCGCCGACCGGTGGCTTCAGTTTGCCGGATGCAGATGGACTCATCGAACCACCTCCTACTTCTTCGGCCGCGAGCGCTTCGAGCGCATCAAGTATTCCGTCGGCGCCGGGATTGACGCCCAACGGAGACAGGTAGCTCCAGCTGATAATCCCTTTCGGATCGATCACGAACAGCGCCCGCTCGGTTACGCCCTCGTGCTCGCGATACGCGCCGTATGAACGCGCGACCGCGCCCTTGGGCTCGAAGTCGGACAGCAACGGGAAATGCAACTTGCGGTTGGCCGCGAAGGCGGCGTGACACCACGATCCATCGACCGAGATCCCGACGATCGCGGCTTTGAATCGATGAAACTCCGAGAGCACCTCATTATATAGCGCCATCTGATCGCCGCACACCGGACTCCAGTCGGCGGGATAGAACGCGAGAATCAGCGGCGCGCCGCGGAAATCGCTCAACGAGACGAGTTGGTCGGGCGTACTGTGCAGCGCAAACTCCGGAGCGGCAGTCCCCGCTGCGAGTATCTTGCTTGAGTCTTCAGCCATGATCGAAAATCTCTCCTGTTCCTGTGCAGATCCAGAATTTCGCGGAATCGATGCTGCCGGAGCTTTAGAGTGGCGTAATTTCCCGCAGCGTCTCCGATGCTAATCCCGCCCCGCCCTTGAGACAAACCAACTTTCTGCTGCGCAACCTTTCTGACGGTTGCCGCCGCTCTACCTAACGAGTGTTAGTGCGAAGCTAACAACCATTAGACTGGTCACAGCTATCGCATTAGCTTTTATCATGTCTCTTCTAACTAAGATTGGTATTCACACGATATGAGGCACTCAAATATATATTTAAATCATAACAAGTAAAACTTCTATCTCCATCGCAATAATTCTTATGACATGTCGCCAGGATAGCTTCAAGCAGTTGACGATGGTCTCACTTGTTCGATTCATTATAAAAGGGCTCTGTCTATTTAATAATACCCCGTAAATCGGCTGTCAGTCACCGAAGTTTTCCCGTGTTCGTCTGACCATAAGTCCAATTCCAGTCGTTATTTCCGAGAGGAACTGCATTTAGAAATCCCGATTTATCCATTAGTTAAACTGAAATAACGAATCATAAATGTGGCGATGAATCGCAGTTTGCGACAAATTAGATTGACGATTAAGTACCAACTTACCTAATGTCGGAAAAATCAGTTTGAACAGTCGCGGCGAATTCGTCGCTCTATTTTCTGGGGAGGCTTTGTTATGCGAAGGCAGAAGTCTTTGTCGTCATTGATCGCGACAACTGTCGCGGCCCTGTTGGTGCTCGCGATCGGCGCGCTCAGCTCTCCAGGTTACGCGCAGGTCAAGCCGGGTGATTTCATCACGCCCGACAATGCGCCCAAGGTTCAGGACCTCGTCGGTCCCGGCGTTTTCTACAAGGTCGAGCACGGCATGACGATGAAGATCGTGCCCACCGAGCGCGTCGATTGGCCGCCTCCTTATAAGGACGCCACTGAGAAATATTCGTCGCAGGTTCGTCTGTCGGAGGACAAGAGATCAGTAGTCGGCTTTGTCGCTGGTCAGCCGTTTCCGTTGATCGACGCCAACGATCCCGATGTCGCCGTCAAGGTCATCTGGAACAACGTCTTCCGTCCCATCACCTCGGACGACTACGATCTTCGCTTCTACGACTGCGATTCCGAATACCAGAAGAGGGGTCCGCAGACGGGTCAGATCGAATATTTCCAAATCGGCCACTACGCCGGCTATGACCTCGTCGGTCGCACCGAAGTCGAGCCGCTTCCGACTGATCCCGATTTCCTCAAGACCGGCCGCTACTGGCTGTTCGGTCTCTACCCCATTCTGGCGCCGCAGGAAATTCGCGGAACCGGGTTTCATCCGATGGCGCTACGCCGATCCAAAAAAAGGCGACGACATCTGGAGTCTCGACGCCGGCTCGCGCCGCCTGCGCCGCCTCAACGAAGCGATCATGAGCTCGTCCACTGCCAGCGGAACTTCGGCCCACGCCTGGGATCCTGATCACTACTCGGGCTTCAATCCCAAGACCGAAGAGTACTCCTACAAATTCCTGGGCGAGAAGAACATGCTCGCGACGATCCACGCCGAGCATTCACCTGAACAGCGATGCCCCACCGACGGCGGAGCCAGCGCATGCCCCGAGGCATGGGAGATGCGCCACATGTACATCGTGCAGGCGCTGCCTAATCGCTCGATCATCAACGCGCTTGACTCCCGTACCGTTATCTTCATGGACAGTGAAATGTGGTTCGAGCCGTACATCGACACGTACGATCGCGCCGGCCATCTGTTTCGCTCGCACATCTACTGGCTGGCGACTCGCGATCGCCCGGTGCCCGACGCCAGGGTTGCGATCTATCCGTTCAAGCGCTCCTTCGTGGTAGGCGCGGTCTCGACCGACGTGCAGTCGGGTTTGGCGACAATGTGTTATCTGCCGGGACTCGAGACGCCCGAGCGCGAATGCTGGTACATCAACATGGGCGCTGTCGATCGCAACTTCTTCACGACCGACGCCATGTTCCGCGCGGCCTCGTTCTAAAACGACGACGATGGAAATGCTGGACGCCGACACAAGCTCAAGAACCGACCGAGGCTAACGCTTGTTAGCCTCGGCCTCGTGCCCGTTAGCTGAAACGGGGTCGCAGCATCAGCAAACTTGATGCAGAAATAAACTCTCGCGAGCGTTAATACTATGGTGTAATCGCAGTTAGAAACACACATCACGAGTTCTGCTGAATGTTCGCGGAATCGATGCTGCCGGAGCTTCGGAATTGCATATTCTCCCGCAGCGTCTCCGATGCTAATTCCGCTCTGCCCCTGAGACAAACTAACCTTCTGCTGCAGGCTTTCTGACGGTCTGCCGCCGCCCTACCTAACGACTGTTAGGTTGAAGCTAACGGCCATTAGGTCAACATGGGCTCAGCATCAGTTCGAATGATGTATCTTCTAACTAGAACTAGCATCCACACGATATGAGGCACTGTTATATGGAATAATATACTTGCAAGGTAGACTCCTACCTGAGCATATTAATTCTTATGATAGATCGCCAGGATAGCCTCAAACAGTTGACGGTCGTCTTATTTGCCCGATCTCACTATAAAACATTGATCATTACTGAATAATATCGCCAAAATGGCTGTCAGAGACGCGACTTTCGCAGTAATCGGCTGACCGGGAGGCCAATGCCGGTCGTTAAAACAGGTCGACTTTATAGCCAGCAATATCGGTCTTTCCATTAGCTAAACTGAAATATAAAATGATTAATATCAAGATAAATCGCAGTTTGCGACAAATATGATTGACGAATCAAGGCGCCGTGACTTATGTTCGAAATCACAGAATGACGTGGCAGCCACACAGCCGCGTCTCTTATCGGGGAGGCTTGGTTATGCGAAGGCAGAAGACTTTGTCGTCATCGATCATTGCGACCGTCGCGGCTCTGATGCTGCTCGCGCTTGGCGCGTTCAGCTCTCCGAGCTACGCACAGGTCAAGCCGGGCGATTTCATCACGCCCGACAATGCACAGAAGGTTCAGGATCTCGTCGGCCCGGGCGTCTACTACAAGGTCGAGCACGGCATGACGATGAAGATCGTGCCCACCGAGCGCGTCGATTGGCCGCCTCCTTATAAGGACGCCACTGAAAAATATTCGTCGCAGGTCCGTCTGTCGCAGGACAAGAGATCGGTAGTCGGATTTGTCGCCGGTCAGCCATTCCCGCTGATCGACGCGAACGATCCCGATGTCGCCGTCAAGGTCATCTGGAACAACGTGTTCCGTCCCATCACCTCGGACGACTACGATCTGCGCTTCTACGACTGCGATTCCGAATACGAGAAGAGGGGCCCGCAGACGGGACAGATCGAATATTTCCAAATCGGCCATTATGCCGGCTATGACCTCGTGGGCCGCACCGAAGTCGAGCCGCTTCCGACTGATCCCGATTTCCTGAAGACCGGCCGCTACTGGCTGTTCGGCCTCTACCCGATTCTGGCGCCGCAGGAAATTCGTGGAACCGGTTTCATCCGATGGCGGTACGCTGATCCGAGACGTGGCGACGACATCTGGAGTCTCGACGCCGGCTCGCGCCGCCTGCGCCGCGTCAACGAATCGATCATGAGCTCCTCGACCACAGCCGGCGGTACCTCCGCTCACGCCTGGGATCCCGATCACTACTCGGGCTTCAATCCCAAGACCGAAGAGTACTCCTACAAATTCCTGGGTGAGAAAAATATGCTCGCGACGATTCACGCCGAGCATTCGCCCGAGCAGCGATGCCCGACTGACGGCGGTGCCAGCGCATGCCCCGAAGCATGGGAGATGCGCCATATGTACATCGTGCAGGCGCTGCCCGATCGCTCGCGCATCAACGCACTTGATTCCCGCACTGTCATCTTCATGGACAGCGAAATGTGGTTCGAGCCGTACATCGACACTTACGATCGCGCAGGCCATCTCTTCCGCTCGCACATCTACTGGCTGGCGACTCGCGATCGTCCGGTGCCCGACGCCAGGGTCGCGATCTATCCGTTCAAGCGCTCGTTCGTAGTAGGCGCGGTCTCGACCGACGTGCAGTCCGGGTCTGGCGACGATGTGCTATCTGCCGGGACTCGAGACGCCTGAGCGCGAATGCTGGTACATCAACATGGGCGCTGTCGATCGCAACTTCTTCACGACCGACGCGATGTTCCGCGCAGCATCTTTCTAGGAACGAAAAAAGGCACAGACCTCTAACACGATATGAGGCACTTGAATTTGGGATAATATCGAAGAATCTGGCGACCTTCGCCGCCGAAATAATACTAATGCTCCTCACGGGTCATGATTGGGAGCAGTTGACGGTCCTCTCACCTCTCTGGTTCTCCAGAAACGGTCGGGGGCCGCTCAACTATGTCACGCGAATCATCGGTCTGGGCTGATGTTGCAAGCGTGACACCGAATGACCGCCGAGAGCATGCCAGTCGTTTTCTCGCTCCGTTCACGCGGCAGCGAAACGGCCCATCCATTAGTCTGCCTGAAGTAGTGGATTATCGCCCGCCGCACAAATCGCATTTTGCAATATATCTGATTGACGATTCATGCCTGCCCGCCCTAATGTCCCGGTCTAATCGAACAAGCGCGGCAACTTCGCCGCGTCATTTTACCGGGAGGCTTGGTTATGCGAAGGCTGAAGTCTTTGTCGTCATTGATTCCGACGACCGTCGCGGCTCTGATGCTGCTCGCGCTTGGCGCGTTTAGTACTCCGAGTTACGCACAGGTCAAACCGGGCGATTTCATCACGCCCGAGAACGCGTCCAAGGTTCAGGATCTTGTGGGCCCCGGTGTTTACTACAAGGTCCAGCGCGGCATGTCGATGAAGATCGTGCCCACCGAGCGCGTCGATTGGCCGCCTCCGTACAAGGACGCGACCGAGAAGTACTCGTCGCAGGTCCGCCTCTCGCAGGACAAGCGATCGCTGGTCGGCTTCGTCGCTGGTCAGCCGTTCCCGTTGATCGACGCGAACGACCCCGATGTCGCCGTCAAGGTCATCTGGAACAACGTCTTCCGCCCGATCACTTCGGACGATTACGATCTGCGCTTCTACGACTGCGATTCCGAGTACGAGAAGAAGGGTCCGCAGACCGGCCAGATCGAATATTTCCAGATCGGCCACTACGCCGGCTATGACCTCGTCGGCCGCACCGAAGTCGAGCCGATACCGACCGATCCCGACTTCATC
The DNA here is from genome assembly GCA_963747845.1 of uncultured delta proteobacterium. Lineage (GTDB taxonomy): Bacteria > Desulfobacterota > Binatia > Binatales > Binataceae > Binatus. The sequence goes on along the minus strand of CAVVGR010000006.1, from coordinate 5,504 downwards.
AAGACCGGCCGCTACTGGCTGTTCGGCCTGTACCCACTGCTGGCGCCGCAGGAAATTCGCGGAACCGGTTTCATCCGATGGCGGTACGCCGATCCGAAACGTGGCGACGACATCTGGAGCCTCGACGCCGGCTCGCGCCGCCTCCGCCGCAACAACGAAGCGATCATGAGCTCGTCGACCACGGCCGGCGGTACCTCGGCCCACGCCTGGGATCCCGATCACTACTCGGGCTTCAATCCCAAGACCGAAGAGTACATCTACAAATTCCTGGGTGAGAAAAATATGCTCGCGACGATTCACGCCGAGCATTCACCCGAGCAGCGATGCCCGACTGACGGCGGCGCCAGCGCATGCCCCGAAGCATGGGAGATGCGCCATATGTATATCGTGCAGGCGCTGCCCGATCGCTCGCGCATCAACGCGCTCGACGGCCGCACTGTCATCTTCATGGACAGCGAAATGTGGTTCGAGCCATACATCGACACTTACGACCGTGCCGGCGGCCTCTTCCGCTCGCACATCTACTGGCTGGCGACTCGCGATCGTCCGGTGCCCGACGCCAGGGTCGCGATCTATCCGTTCAAGCGCTCGTTCGTAGTAGGCGCGGTCTCGACCGACGTGCAGTCCGGCCTCGCGACGATGTGCTATCTGCCGGGACTGGAAACGCCTGAGCGCGAATGCTGGTACATCAACATGGGCGCAGTCGATCGCAACTTCTTCACGACCGACGCAATGTTCCGAGCAGCATCGTTCTAAGCAGCTCGCATCTGTAACAAAAACGGGCGCGGTACAAACACCGCGCCCGTTTTCTATTCCACACACAGAAAAACAACGTTGATGCTAAAGCGCAGCTCGAATCGCAGAACCCTCACCTACCGGCCGCGATGCGTCCGGCGCGCCTCTCCCGTAAAAAGAACGGGCGAGGTAAGAGCCAGAAAGCTCCGCCCCCAAACCCTTTTCCTAACAGGGACGAAGTCCCGCATCTTTTTTCTGAATACCGGGTGCAGGGGTCACCCCTGCCCAAGGAAGCGTGAAACCCACGGAGGGGTTTCACTACAATCAGTTCTTCTCTGCTCTTCTCTCCCCCGCCCTACACGATCCTCTTCTGCCCGTGCTTGAATCCCCCTTGCTCCCCAAGCGCCTCATTCCCGCGCTCCGGCTCTATCCGCTGCGTCTCCCGCTCGCGCTCAGGCTCGCGCCGACGCCCGCGATTCTGCCCATCTCCGCGCGGTTCGCGGCGTCCGCTCTCCGTCGGCACTATCTCGATCGAGCGCATCAAGCCTTCGCCCGCCGACCGCGTCGTGATCATCGGATCGTCCTTCAACGCCAGATGCACCACGCGGCGCTCGCGCGGCGGCATCGGATCGAGCCGCACCGGTTTATGCTCGCGCTTGGCCTTCTCGCCCATCGACAGCGCCATCCGATGTAATTGCTGGCGGCGCCGCGCGCGATATGATTCGGTCTCGAGCGAAATCGGCGCCGCATCCTTGATTCGCCGCGCCAGGATCCGGTTCACGATATACTCGAGCGCGTCGAGGGTCTGGCCATGCCGCCCGATGAGAATCCCCGATCCGTCGCCCTTGATTTCGAGCTCGACCGTCTCCTCGTCGACTTCGACCTGGCGCACGTCGGTCTGCTCGCCCATCTGCTCGAGGATTTGCTTGAGGATCGACATCGCCTCGCGGCGCTGCTCTTCGAGGTTCGCGCTCTTGCGCCCGGCCGCGCCGGAGTCATCGTCGGCCGCCGGCGCCGCATTCTCGCGATGCGCCCGCGGGTCATTGCGCCCGCGCCGCTGATTCTCATGTCCGCGCCCGCGCCCGTCGGGCGCTCCGCCACCGCCGCGCGCTTGATTCGCCGGCGCAGCTTGCGGATTCGATTCCGCCGCCGCGTTCTTGCGCGTCACTCGCACGCGCGCCTGCCGCGCGCCCATTCCGAGCACGCCCGCACGCGCAGTCGCGATCACTTCGATCGTAACCTCGTCCTCGCGCGCGCCAAGCTGCTCGAGCGCTTCCATGGTCGCCTCTTCCACCGAGGCGCCCGCCACTTCTATCGAGTCGATATTGCTCATGTAGCCGGAGTGTATTGTTGAAATTCGCGGTTGAGAAAGTATTGCTGGATCACGCCCAGCAGGTTCGACGAAAAATAGTACAGCGCCAGTCCCGCCGGAAAGTTTATCAGCATGATCGTGAAAAGCAGCGGCGTCAGCATCATCATCCGCTGCTGATTCGGATCCGGCGTGGTCGGCGTCATGTATTGTTGCAGGAAACTGGTCGCGCCCATCAACAGCACCAGCACCGGCAGCCCATGGCATTGCATCAGCGGCAGTTGCGGCAGGCCCGGCACATGCAAACAGTCGGGCGTCGACAGATCATTTATCCAGCCGACGAACGGCGCATGCCGCAGCTCGACCGAATTCAGCAGCGCCTCGTACAGCCCGATGAAAATCGGCAGTTGCAGCGCCATCGGCGCGCATCCGCCCAGCGGATTGACGTGATTGCGCTTGTAGAGATCGACCATCTCCTTCTGCAGCTGCTCGTTGTTGTCCTTGTACTTGTCGCGCAGCCGCTGAATCTGCGGCTGCAGCCGCTGCATCTTCATCATCGATCGCTGGCTTCTGATCGATATCGGCAGGAACGCGATCCTGATCGACACCGTCAGCAGAATAATATCGACGCCGTAATTGGGCGCAATATAATGAAACAGTTTCAGCGTCCGCAGAAAAATCAGCGCCAGGATTCCGAAGAAGCCGAAATCGATCGCCTTGTGCAGCGCCGGATTCACGCCCTCGAGCGACTCGAGCAGCTTCGGCCCCATGTAGATCTCGCTATGGACCCGCGGCGCGCCGTCGAATAGCAGCCGCGCGATCGCCTCGTCGCCGGCATACGCCATCGTCAGCTCGCCGGTGGCAGGCTGCTGCGGCAGAAATACCGCCAGGAAGTAGCGATCGCCGAAACCCGCATAGGTGATCGGCCCCGACACCGGCGGCACGCCCTTCTGCAGGTTCTTCTGGTTCTCGGTGATCACCTTGTCGCCGATATCGGCCTGCAGCTCGGGGATATCGCGGTACCCCTTATGCGCCGTCAGCGGCTGGCTCATCGACACGCCCAGCTGGCTCAGCGCCGGACCGCCCGCGGCCGCCACGTCCATCGAAAACACGTAGCTCGACGGCTTGAAGGTGAAAGTCTTGGTGATAGTGATGCCGTCCGCGGTCTTGGCGGTAAACGTCGCCGTCGCGTCAGCACCCGCCGCCGGTTTGATCTGCGCCGGCGCGTCGGTGTCGTACTCGAGATCGCGATCGTCGAAAACCTGGCCCTCACGCGTCATCACCGCGCCGAGCGGCAGATGACCTCCCGGCCCGATTTGCACCATCTCGTAGGGCGGACTGCCTTTGGCCGCCGCCGACCGATAACGATTCAGCAGAAAACTTTTGAGCCGCCCGCCATGCGTAGTGAAGACGGCGACGTAAAAATCCGAGTCCACCTCGACCGTCCGCTCCGGCACCAGCGCCATCGACGGCGTCATCGCAGTGGATTGCTGACCCGTGGGCGCTCCGGTCGCAACGGCTCCAGGAGCGGTCGTGCTCGACGCGCCGGGACTCGCCGGCAACGCGGTCGCCAGTCCATTGCCGAGCGCCTGCCCCTGCGCCGCCTTGGCCTGCTCGGCCGCCTGCTGTTGCTGCTGTTGAGTCTGCGGCGGAAAAAATCGCTTCAGCACCAACTCCTGGTAAGCAACGACCAGGATGATGGACAAAATAACCGCAATCAAAACCCGACTAGAATCCAAAATTCAGTTCCTTAAAATTTGTCTCCTCTCCCTGTAAGGAAGAGATTTGCATAACTTGGATTCTGTCTCCTCTCCCTATAAGGGAGAGGATGAAGGTGAGGGTCCTATACAGCGCGCTGTTTTGCGCGCGAGTCAGGATTCTGCCTCCGAACGCCCGGGTGAGGGCGCACGCGTCAAGCTGAATCCTTCTTTCCTCGCCTCTCCCTGTCAGGGAGAGGCCGCGCCCTTCCGCGCGCGGGTGAGGGTCCAAATTCCTGGTTGCCGAACGCACGGCACGAGTGCGGACGGCGTCAAGCTAAACCTCACATCCGCACTCCTTCCTTGCCTCGCCCCCCGAGGGGAGAGGCCGACGCGCGTCCTCGCGCGGCGGGTGAGGGACCAAATTTCCGAATTTCCCGACCGCAGCAGAATCTGCGGCGCAACAGACAACCGCGCCGCAGAAATGTCCCTCACCCTAACCCTCTCCCCTCGTGGGGCGAGGGAACCAGACAGGGCAAGGCCGGCATCTGCTCTTGAATTCCTCATCGCTTCACCCGCACCGGATCATACCCATGCCCACCCATAGGATTGCACCGCGCCACCCGCCAAATCGCCATCACACCGCCGCGAATGATCCCGTACTCCGCGATCGCCTCGCGCGCATACTCCGAGCAACTCGGCTCGAACCGGCACGCCGGCCCGTTCAGCGCATGAATCACCGGCGACACCGCCGCACGATAAATCGCAACCGCGCCGATCAGCGACAAATCGCGGCGCCGCCTTCAATCGTTCCGCTGTATCCGCAATCGCCATTAGCTGCGCCCCGCGATTCGTCCGCGCAAATTGCGCGCCGCCATCGTGAGCTCATCGCCGATAGCCGCCGCCGCCAGCGCACCCGCGCCGCCACGCGCGATCACGACGATCGAAGTTCCGGCAGGCAGATGCGCCCGGATCTCTTTTCTAAAAACCTCGCGCACCCGCCGCTTCACCCGGTTGCGCACCACCGAATTTCCGATTCTGCGCGAGACCGTGACGCCCAGCCGCGATCGCGCCGGCTCGTTCATCGAGACTGCCCGCATAGAGCACGAAATGAGGGCTCTGGAATCGCACGCCGTTTCGCTGGAGGCGCAAAAATTCCGCGCTTCGATGCAGCCTGTCCGCCGCGGCGAAGCTCAATTGCGCGCGCACCTGCCGCTAGCCCGGCTGCTTGGGCGGGATCGAGATTGCCAGGCGCGCGCGGCCCTTCGCACGGCGGCGCTTGAGCACCTTGCGTCCGCCCGGCGTGGCCATCCGTGCCAGGAATCCATGAGTTCGTTTGCGTCGGCGGTTATGCGGTTGGTAGGTCCTTTTCATTGCTCGGGGCTATTCACTCGAGTTGTATTCAGACCGGCAAGGTCTGTTGTAGATCGGGTATCATACGCACGACCCCGAACACGCAATCGAACCATACCGCGCGCCATTGAGCAAGCGGGCAGCGGAGGGAACACAATTAAACATGAAACCCTCCGCGGGTTTCAAACTTCCCCGGCAGGGGTGACCCCTGCACCCGGTATTAAGAAAAGAAAGATGCGGGACTCCGTCCCTGTTAGAACTTTTTGAGGGAAGAGTCGGCATCGGCGAGGCGGATAGGTTCTGTCTCCTCTCCCTGTAAGGGAGAGGATGAAGGTGAGGGTCCTTGTGCAGCGCGCATTTTCTGCGCGCGTTCTAAGATTCTGCCTCTGTTCCAAACGGCCGCCGCGGCC
>CAVVGR010000005.1:0-71729 GCA_963747845.1 uncultured delta proteobacterium | reverse complement strand
AGCTATTCACTGAAATGTCGGCTGCGATCGCGACGCTTCCGCCTGACAGTCAGGCCGCGCTCGACTCCATCGAGGACAACTCAAGCGCCAAACGCCATCGCGAGCGCGCCATACTCCAGCTTCATCGCGAGCTTGCCGCGCGCGGGATCGTAACAGGCTGAACGATGCTCGCTTATATAGTTCGGCGAATTTTTTTTGGCGCGGCGGTATTGATCGGAACGTCGATCATCACCTTCGCGATCGCATTCGTAGTTCCCGCCGATCCCGCCGTTGCGATGGCCGGGGCGAAGGCTGACCCGCAAACTCTCGCCACCATCCGGCATGAGATGGGCCTCGACCGGCCGCTCTACATTCAGTACGCGCGCTATCTTGACCGCGCGATTCACGGCGACCTTGGCCGCTCGTACATTCGCCGCGAGAGCGTAACACGGCTGATTGCCGATCGCTTTCCCGCGACCGCCGTGCTCGCGGGCTCCGCGATGGCGTTGTCACTGATTCTCGGAATCGCGATGGGCGCCGTCGCCGCAGCGTATCGCGGGCGCGCGGCCGACAACGTGCTGCTCGTCATATCGCTGGCGCTCGTGTCGGTTCCGGTGTTCTGGTTGGGTACGATGCTGCTGATCGCGGTGGCAGCCACCGTCCGATCGTTTCCGCTCGGCGGCTACAGCGGCCCCGTGAGTTTGATCCTGCCGACCGTGACACTCGCAGTCGGCTCGGCCGGGTACTATTCGCGCGTACTCCACACCAGTTTGTGCGACGCATTCGATCAAGACTACGTGCGCACCGCGCGCGGCAAAGGTCTGTCGCGCGGACGCGTGATGCTCAAGCATGCGATGGCCAACGCGCTGTTGCCGCTGGTGACGCTGGCCGGACTCGACCTCGCGGGCTTGCTCTCCGGCGTCGTTCTGACCGAGACGGTTTTCAATTGGCCGGGAATCGGGCGGCTGGCCGCCGACGCGATCTTCAATCTCGACATTCCGGTGATCATGGGCACGGTGCTGTTCTCGGCGTTCCTGATTGTCGTCGTCAACCTGCTGGTGGACCTGCTCTACGCGTGGCTCGATCCGCGCATTCGGCTGGCGGAGACCGGATGAATATCCGCCGCTTCGTCACGCTCGAAACCGTCGGCGCTGCGATGGTCACACTGCTGGTGATCCTCGCAGTCTTCGCGCCGATACTGGCGCCGCACGATCCGACGATCGTCGTCGCGCCGACCTTCGGCGATCCTGGCGCGCCTTCGCTCAAATTTCCGATGGGCACCGACGAGCTCGGCCGCGACGTGCTCTCGCGCATCATCTTCGGCGCGCGCATTTCGCTCACCGTCGGGGTTGCCGCGATGGCGGTTACGATGACCATCGGAGTCGCCATCGGGCTGTGCTCGGGATTCTTCGGTGGCGCCGTCGATTTTCTCCTGATGCGCTTCACCGATCTGATGCTGTCGCTGCCGCCGCTGCTGCTCGCGATGGCTCTGGTAGCGGTACTGGGTCCGAGCTTGCGCACGATTTTTATCGTTATCGGACTCGTGTCATGGACCTCGATCGCGCGCGTGGTGCGGGCGGAAACGCTGACGATGTCGCGGCGCGACTTCGTGGTCGGCGCTGAAGCACTCGGCGCGCCGTCACTCCGATTGATAGCGCTGCATATCCTGCCCAACGTTTTACCGATAATCGTCGTGATGGCCGCGCTGCGAACCTCCGACACGCTGCTGCTCGACGCGGCGCTCAGCTTTCTCGGCCTCGGCGTGCCGCCGCCAACGCCGAGTTGGGGCCGAATGATCGAAGAGGCGACGATTTATTTCCGCACCGCGCCGTGGCTCGCGACATTTCCGGGTCTCGCGATCTTTTACGCGGTGCTCAGCTTCAATCTTTTCGGTTACGGATTTCTGCGGCGGCGATCGCAATGATGCTTCGAAAAATAATTCCGGCTTTCATCGCGATCGCATTAGCGGGATGCGGCGGAGGACCGCCTCCGCTCAACTTGCCGCCGCATGCGATGGTGCTGCGGCTCGCCGATGCCGACGATGTCCCGACGCTCGACCCGGCCGCCGGTTATGACACCGTCTCCTGGACTTTCGAGCAGGCAATTTTCGACACGCTCGTGCGCTACGGCGACGGCGATATCCATCTCGAACCCGACCTCGCAACCAGCTGGGAAGCTCGCCCGACGCGACGACTTTCACGTTTCACATGCGCGCCGACGCGCGCTTTTCCGACGGACGAACCGTGACCAGCGACGACTTCCGCTACGGCGTCGAACGCGTGCTCGAGCCCGCCACGCGATCGCGCGGGATGGAGTACTACCGCGGCATCGTGGGCGCCGAGGACTTCATCGCGCATCGCGCGGCGCACGTGAGCGGAATCGAAACGCCCGACAAGACGACGATCGCCTTTCACTTGAGCGCGCCCGACCCGCTGTTCCCGGACAAACTCGCGATGCCGTTTGCGTCGGCGATCCCGCGCGACGTGGCGGAGAAGTGGGGCGACGATTTTTCGCGGCACGTCGTCGGCAGCGGCGCCTTCATGCTGCGCGAATGGCTCGGCGGCCAGCGCCTCGTGCTGGTGAGAAATCCCTATTACTTCGGTGCGCCGCTGCCGCATCTCGACGCGATCGTCGAATCGGTCGGCGTGAACCAGGAGCTGCAATGGCTGCGTTTCGACGCCGGCCAAATCGACGCGGTGGTCGATATTCCGCCGGCGGAATTTCCGTACGTGATGAAAACTCCGGCGCTGCGCGCGCTGACGCTGGCGAAGACGACGGTCACGACCCGCTACCTCGGCATGAACTGCCAGATGTGGCCGTTCACCGACGTGCGCGTGCGCCGCGCGTTCAACTACGCGATCGACCGGCGCAAGCTGATTGCAATCTTGAACGGACGCGGCGTCGTCGCGCGCGGCGTGCTGCCGCCGAACCTGCCCGGCTACGATCCCGATCTCGAAGGCTACGACTACGATCCGGCGAAGGCGCGCGCGCTGCTCGAGGAAGCGCATCTCGCAAACGGTTTCGACTTTGAACTCTGGATGCGCGCCGATCAGACGCTGCTGATGCTCGCGCAATCGGTACAGCAGGATCTCGCGCCGCTCGGGATTCACGCCATGCTGAAACCGGTCGCATGGGGACCATTCCTCGAAGCGATTCGCCAGCCGCGTACGGTGCAGTCGTTCATGCAGGGATGGGAGGCCGACTTTCCCGACCCCGAAAATTTCCTGGGCGCACTGTTATCGCGCGCGCAGTGGGGTTCCAACAACGACAGCTGGTACTCCAACCCCGACGTCGAGCAGCTGCTCAAGGAAGCCGAGCCGGTAGCCGACATGAAAAAACGTTACGCGCTCTATGACCAGGCGGAGAAAATCGTGGTCGCCGATGCGCCGTGGGTTTTCCTGTACTACCCGGTCACATACATAATTCGCCAGCCGTGGGTGCACGACTACGTAATCAACCCGATGCGCCCGACCCGCTTCGAACGCATCTGGCTGTCACCGCATCCGGAGTAACGCCATAGCCCGACAGCGCCAACTGGCTATGATCGAAGGACCATGAAGAAAGCCAAAATCGCAGAGCTGCGTAACGGCCTTTCGCGCTATCTCGATCACGTCCGCGCGGGCGGTTCGGTCGTTGTGTACGATCGCGACACGCCAATTGCCGAGATCGTCCCTCTCAGGCGCAGCAAGAGCCGCAGCAAAAAGGATCTCGACGAGGAGCGCCTCGCGCGTCTCGAACGCAAGGGGGCGATCAGACGCGGTACCGGCGATTTTGGGGAATGGCTCAAGACTCATAAACCCATCGAGATCCCAGGAGGTGCCGGCGTACTCGACGCTTTGCTGGAGGAGCGAGAGAGCGGCTGGTGAGATTCTGGGACGCCTCGGCACTCGTTCCGCTTTTCATTAGAGAGACAAAAACTGATCTGTCATCCTGACGAAGCGAGCAACGCGAGCGGATGGAAGGATCTCGGACAGCTTCGCGCAAGCGAAGCCGGTTCCGGTTTAGACATCGCGCAGCGCTCCTTTTATTCTGGCGCTAGTCATGAGCGTCCGCTGCGCCCGGCCGACACACTCCGGCTCGGCGCGAGGGCTTTCCCGTCCTAGGCGTCTGATAACCGTCACGCAGTCGCGGAACTGCCCGGCGCCTCCGCGCGCAGCTCTGTCAGTTCGCGGCTTGCGCGCGGCAGGAATACGAGCCCGATCAGCGCGTTGCACAGCATGAAGGTGAGCTGCGCCGCCAGACTGTAGGCGACAATTTTCACCGGCGATGCATTGCTCGAGAAGAACAGCAGCCATGCCGCCTGGCTGGTGCCGAGATGAGCGACCGCGATCGGCAGCGCAGCCGCCAGGAACACCAGCGGCAGAAACAGCATCAGCTTCACGAACGGTATCGCGATTCCATACAGCGCGAGCGCGTAATATTGCGCGACCACTGACGCGAGAAACGTCGGCGCCTTGATCGACAGCACCACCAGGTAGTCCAGCGGCCGCGCCTGTATGTAAGTCGCCAGCAATGCGCCCGCTCTCCCGTTCTCGACCCAGTTGCGAATCCGCTCGCTCCGCCGTGCAATCGCGAAGAAGATGATGATTCCCGCGAGCACCGCCCATGCCGCGATGTACACGACGCGAAGGATCGCGACGATCCTTATCTGCGCGTCGCCGACCGGCGTATAGAAGATCACTCCCAGCGTCGAGAACAGAAAGAGCTGGTAAATCTCGAGCAGCGCGATGAACAACACCGAACTGAGTGCGCTCAGAAAGCTGACTCCTGCTTTGCGATGCAGATAATACGCGACGCCGCCTTGCGCGAGGCTGGTGTTGATCAGCGCCAGTACGTACATGCTCGCGCGAATCGGCAGGATGTCGCGATAGTTCATCCGGGCATTGAAGCGCCGCACCACCCAGGTGAGGCACGCCGAATCGATCGCGCAGTAAAACAGCGAGTACGGCATGAACACCGCCAGGAAATCGAGGATCGGCACCTGCGACAGCGCCTGTTCGACTTTGCGAAGCGGGATGCGCCAGAAGATCAGCGCGAAGATCGCGACGGTGCCGAGGTACGGAATCGCCTTGCGCCAGAGCGGCGTCGCGCGCGCGGCCGGAGACTTCGTCGCGCGGCGCGTCGCTCGAACCGGGAATCGTCCCGGCGCTCATGCGTCGCCGAGCCGGACCGCGGCGGTGCCGGTCAGCACCTCTTCGCCGCGCTGATTCTCGACATGAATCTGCAGCTCGGCACGATTTGCTTTTGGATCGACGGAGACGATTTTCGCGTGCGAGATTATCGTATCGCCGAAGAGCACCGGTTTGGTGAGCGCTACTTCGATCCGTCCGCCGCGGACGAAGCGCATGCCGAAGGTCTCCGCGAGGAATTGCGCGATGACCGCGATAGTCTGTGCGCCGCCGGCGATTGGCGCGACGAACCCCGCTTTGCGCGCCGCGTCCTGGTCGTCGTGGATGCCGCGCGGCGGGCGGCGCCGCGGCGGCAACTCGATGCCGTCATGATAGGCCTTCGCCGCGGCCTCATCGAGAATGTACGGCGCCGAAACGAGCTGCGCGCCGATTCGAATCTCAGCCGTCGCCGCGCTCATCGCATCTCTCCCTTATCGTTCAGCAGCACCGACGTGATCGCCTGGCGCATCAGCAGCTGGTCGGTCACCGCGTCGCGCGATTCGTATTCCAGCGTGAAGTAAAACTTGCCGCGCTTGCGATAGGTCGCAGTGATCGTGCCTTCGGTCTTAATCGCCTGCCCCACGCGCATCGGCTCATGAAACTCGCACCAGTGCTTGGCATGAACTCCGCCGCTGCCACCTTTGAAATGAGCCGCGATCAGCAGCGCGTAATCCGGCAAGCGCATGGTGGGCGACACGATCGCGTCCGGGTTGCGTTCATCGACGATGAAGTCGGGATTCGTGGCCTTGACCGCATCCGCAAACGCGCGCGCCCGCTCGGGCGCAATGACGTAATGAATCGGCCCCAGGCGCATGCCTTCGTGCAGGTTGTCGGAGCACATCGGGAGTCTGGTGTCTTCGCTCATGGTACCGATTGAATGACATTAGCAGGCGTGCAAGATTCGGCGAACCGCCGATGCCGATCCGACAAAGTTTCATACGCGCGCAAGGCGCGGATTCATCTTAGCAAGGCCGACCCGGTCCTCGCACGGATTATCGCCGAGGTCGGTGCGCTGGGAATCACGCCCCGGCGCGAGCGCTTCCAGGCATTGGCGCGCGCGATAATTTTTCAGCAGCTCGCAGGCGCCGCCGCCAACGCTATCTACGGCCGCTTCGTCGCGCTGTTTCCCGACGTCGAGTTCCCGTCGCCGGAACAAGTGCTCGCCAGGTCTGACGCGGAACTGCGCAGCGTCGGCCTCTCGGAAAAAAAGGCGCTCTATATAAAGGACCTGGCCACGCACGTTCGCGACGGCAAGCTGAATTTCGATCGCTTCCATAAAATGACCGATGACGAGATCGTCGCGCATCTCACCCAGGTCAAGGGCATCGGCAAATGGACCGCTGAAATGTTCCTGATGTTCCACCTCGGGCCGTCCCGACGTGATGCCGGCCGACGACCTGGGCGTTCAGAACGCGGTCAAGCGCCACTACCGGATGCGCCAACGGCCCAATCGCAAGCGCCTGCTGAAGCATGCCGAGCGATGGCGTCCGTACAGAACCGCAGCAGCCTGGTACCTGTGGCGCAGCCTCGACATAGTGCTGCCCGACGGCGCGCCAAAGCCGCCCGCGAAGAAATCCGCAAAGCTCAAGAAGCGGTAGAACGCCTAACTGTTTGGCAGCTTCGAGGACTTGGGCAAATCCGGGTTCATGTAGTCCCACGGCTGCGCGCGCGAAGTGTAAACGTCCTGGCTCGGACGATAGATGCTCGGATCGTCGAGGCTGCCGACTCGAATCGTGACCATCTCGCCGCTGACACCGGGCAGGCCGAAGAGCGGCGATCCGCAGTCGGCGCAGAATGCCCGCCGCGTCGTGTTCCCGCTATCAGCCCTGACGTCAAAGAACTTCGGACTCCCCTGAATTACTCGGAAGGTAGCTGCGGGAACGCCGAGGACCGGAACATACGCGCTGCCGGTTTCACGCTGACAATCCCGGCAGTGACAATTCATCGCGAAGAGCGGCTCGCCCTCGTAGCTGTAACGGATCGCCCCGCAGGCGCATCCGCCAAAAACCGCGCCGCTCATTTTAAATCTCCTCGTCTCCGCGACTCGCCGCTGAAAAAAGTGCAGTCATCCGGACATCGTCCAGACAAGCTACTCGGCCAGCATTGGGTTTGGCTCTGGGAAGCCTAGATTGGTCAGGGATTCGTCGAGGACCTTGATGTCTTCGGATGGAGTTGGCTGCGTGCTCGGCCATCGTGTTGAGACGAGCGCGCATTTTTTTTAGTTCCGCGTACAGGTTGCCTGACAGGCGCGTTATCACGACGAAACAAATCCATGGGACCGCCACCAGTCCTGCGACTGTGATTGCGATCATGGTGCGGGCTTTCGCTTCGGTGTTGGACGCGACTGCCATCAGCGCTGCGTCGTCGACGCTCATCAGATCGGCGATCGTGCCTTCCAGATCGCGCAGGCGTGGCTCGAGGCTGTCGTCGCCGGGCGCCGCCGTGCGCAGCGCGTCGAACAGCGGGCGCGCGTCGTTGGCTATTTTCTCAATTCGATCGGCCTGGTCAGTGCTGGTGATGTGCTGGCGGGCGACCTCGATTTCACCGATGAAGCCGCGCTGCTGATCCATCACGATTTGCGAGGCGTCGGGCTGCGTGCGTCCCCAATCCATTTTGTAGAGCGCGTTTTCCATCCCGGCCGCCGCGCGCGCGGCCGCATATTCGTTCTCGTAGATCGCTTGCGGCATCAGCCCAAAGAAATGGAACGCGCCCGCAATCACGGCCGCTACGATCAGCAGAATCGCCGGCGTCAGCACGGCGATAAAACGAAGCTTGGTGACGATAGTCAGGTTGTTCATGCGTCTATTCCCGTCGTTGCTCCAAAGGATGCCCGCGGCGGATGCGAAAAGGCAACGCCCGATGTGACATCGATGCGGCCCTGTGAGATAATCCGCTCGATGAACTTTGCCGATCGCCTTGCACATGCGTCGCGTCTCAAAGACAGCGTCGTGGTGCTCGGAATCGACCCTCAGCTCGATGCGCCCGGCACGCCCGGAATCCCGCACGGGTACACCCTGACCAGCTTTTGTTGCGAGATCGTCGAGGCATGCGCGCGCTCCGCGGTCGCCGTCAAGCCGCAGCTTGCGTTTTACGAAGCGCGCGGACTCGAAGGGATGCGCGCGTTTTGCGAGGTCGTCAAGGTCGCGCGGCGGCTTGGCTTGATAACGATCGCGGATGCGAAGCGCGGCGATATCGGCACGACGTCGGCCGCGTACGCCGAGGCTTTTCTCGGCGACGGCGACTTCAGTTCCGACGCCGTCACCGTCAACCCGTACCAGGGCAGCGACGCGCTGATGCCGTTTATCGCGAAAGTGAAAAACGGCCGCGGCATCTTCGTGCTCGTGAAGACGTCGAATCCGTCGTCGGGAGAATTTCAGGATCTCAACGCACCCAGCCGCCCGATTTGGGAGTCGGTAGCGGCGCGCGTCAACGGATGGGGCGGCGATTTTATCGGCGACAGCGGCCTCAGCTCAGTCGGCGCCGTTGTCGGCGCGACCTATCCCGTCCAGGCGCGGCGCGCGCGAGAGCTGATGCCGGCCGCGACGATCCTCGTGCCAGGATACGGCACTCAAGGCGGCACGGCGGCGGACGCAGTCGCGTCGGCGCGCGCCGACGGCACCGGATTCATCGTCAATGCGAGCCGAAGCCTGATGTACGCGTATAAGAAAAAAGAAGGCGCCAACCCTGTAGAGGCCGCCGCCGAATACGCCGAGGCGATGCGCCTCGATCTGAACGCGGAGCTCGCCGCGCGCCGCGGCGCGGCGTTAGCGCGCAGCGCGTAAATCGCAGAACTTTATCGTATGTGAAACCTCTGGTTCCCTCCCCCGCGAGTGGGGGGAGGGTTAGGGTGGAGGACGATATGCCGCGCGGATGACTGGTGCGCGGCATCTCTGGTGCGTCGCAGAAATTTTCAGACGATAAGGTCCTCCACCCGCCGCTCGAAGACGAGCGTCGGCCTCCCCCCACTTAGGGGGAGGCGATTCCAATTCGAGACGCGCAAAATCGTGCGGACCGCGGACGCAACGCGGCCGCCAGGTGAGGGTTCTGCGACTCCAGGAAAAATAACGGAAATGCGGGGCGCGCTACGCGCGCATCAGCTCGGCTTCATCTGCCGCGATCGTCGCGTAGACTTCGCGATCGATCCTGCGGTAGCGCTCGAGCGCCTTGTCGGCCTGCTCTTCGTTGCCCTGCTCCTTGGCGATCTCGTGCATCTCTTTTTCGATCCACGACAGATGCCACGATTCGTCCTTGGTCACTGACTTCAGGACTTCCATCGTCTCCGGGTCAACATTGGGCAGCGCCATATGCGCGTTGTAGCGGCTCTGCGCGCGCTCTTCGACCACGACCGTCAGCGCGAGCAGGTCGATGATCGTCTTCGGCACGCCGGTGCGCAGGCCAAGGCGGCGCTGGTAGCCGTCGTCGATGAGGATAGGCGCGCCGCCGAGGTCCGAGATTCGCTTGGTCCAGAGGAAAGCATGGCGGGTCTCGTCCGCCAGATGCGCGGTCATCTTGAGCTGCGACTCGCCGTCCTTCATATGTCCGAGGAGGTTGAACAGTAAACGCGCGCCTCGCAATTCGGCGTCACGATAAAAGCTGAAGACAAGAATCTGCTTATCCACCGCGGACATTCCAGTGAAATCCATGTTTCCCAGTGATGCGCTCAATACCAATCCTCCGTCAGCCGTCAATCAGACACGGCCACTTTCTAATAGTAGCGGACAAGACGGTTGCGCGTAACTTATGCGATCCGTCCCGCACGGTCAATGAAACGCGCCCTCAGGATGCGTCCGCGACCACCCGGAGAATACGCCGTTTTGCCGAAGAGGTTGCGAATCCCCGGCATTGAGAACAACTTATTTATATCACGGCGCCGGTAGTTAACTGGCTGTCGACCGAGAGGGGGAGCATCCGCGAAATTGCCGCGGGTGGTGCGCGATGCCGTCACCAGACGTTTATTGGCTCGCATTGAGAAGGGCGCGCGGCGTCGGTCCGCGAACCTGCAAGCTGTTGATCGAGAAGTTCGGCACGCCCGAGAAAATATTCCAGCTCAGCGCCGACGAGGTCGCGGCCGCCGGGGTTCCCCGCAACACGGCGCAAAATATCGCGCAGTTCCGCGACTTCGAGCCGCTCGAAAAGGAGCTGTGCGAGCTGCCCAATCTCGGCGCGCGCCTGGTCAAATGGACCGACGCCGACTATCCGCCCGAATCTGCGCCAAATCGCAGACCCGCCGCCGTTCCTGTTCGTGCGTGGCACCGCCCCGATGACTGGCGCCAATTGTATCGCGATCGTCGGCGCGCGCGCGGGCAGCGATATCGGGCGCCGAATGGCGCAGCGGCTGGGCCTTGAGCTCGCGGCCAAGGGCTTTACCGTCGTGAGCGGGCTGGCGCGCGGAATCGACGGCGAGGCGCATCAGGGGGCCCTCGACGCTCGCGGCACAACGATTGCCGTGCTGGGATGCGGCGTCGACGTCATCTATCCGCCGGAGCATCGCAAGCTGGCCGACGCGATCATCGCGGGCGGCGGCGCGCTGGTAAGCGAGCTGCCGATTGGCACGCAGCCGCTGGCCGAAAACTTCCCGACCCGCAATCGTATCCTGTCAGGGCTCTGCCTGGGTGTCGTGATCGTCGAGGCTGCTGAAAAAAGCGGCTCGCTCATCACGGCACGGATGGCGCTCGAGCAGGACCGGCAGGTGTTTGCCGTCCCCGGCAGCCCGCTTAGCGGCAAGACGCGCGGCAGCAACCGCCTGCTGAAGGAGGGCGCGAAGCTGGTTGAATGCGTCGAGGACGTGATCGAGGAGCTGGCGCCTCAGATGGCCGGCCCGCGCATTTCGGTCAGGATCCCGCAACCGCCAGTCGAACCGATTGCGTCATCGCCACCGTCTAATATATCAGTAGGCGCCGCGGAGATTTGGGTGACCGGCACGGTTGAAGGCGTCAAGACGCTCGAAGCAGTAGTTGATAGTGTTTCAACAATCTTGAATCATTTAAAAGAATCTGAAAGGCTCCATGTTGACTCAATAATTGAGTCATCCGGGCTAAATGCCCAAACCGTGCTTAGGTTGTTGCTTGAGTTGGAACTGGAGGGCCGTGTTACTCAGCATCCGGGCAAGCTTTTCTCGCTGGCGTAACTCTGGCAGGGTGTAAGCCCTGAAGCGCCGGGGGACATGGCGCGAAACCTGCGAGGTTGGGTACGGAGCTTAGAGGCGACTAAATCGGTGGCAAAAAATCTCGTAATCGTCGAATCGCCGGCAAAGGCGAAAACGATCAAGCGTTACCTGGGTAGCGATTACCAGGTAATGCCGTCCGTCGGCCATGTCGTGGACCTGCCCAAAAGCAAGCTGGGAGTCGATATTGAGCACAATTTCGCCCCGGATTTCGTCGTAATCAAGGGCAAAGAGAAGATAATCGGCGAGATCAAGACCGCCGCCAAGGGTAAGGAAAACATCTACCTCGCCAGCGACCCCGACCGCGAAGGCGAGGCTATCGCGTGGCATATTTCCGAGCATCTCGGCAAAACCAAGTCCAAGGTCAGCCGCGTGCTCCTGCATGAAATCACCGCGGCTGCCGTCAAAGAGGCCGTCGAGCATCCCTCGAAGCTCGATCACAACCTGTTCGACGCCTACCAGGCGCGCCGCGTGCTGGATCGCCTCGTCGGGTACAAGCTGAGCCCCCTGCTGTGGGACAAGGTCAAGCGCGGGATCAGCGCCGGCCGGGTGCAGTCGGTTGCGCTCCGGATAATCGTTGACCGCGAGCGCGAGCGCGAGGCATTCCGCGCCGAGGAATACTGGACCCTCGATGCCCGCTTATCAGGCAAGAATCCGCCGCCGTTCAAGGCGCGGCTCTATAGCTACAAAGACGATCGCATCGACAATAAGGCCTACAAGCTGCCCGAGGCGCAGGCGCGCGAGATTATCGCGGCCGTCGAGGCGTCGCCGTTCAAAGTCAAAAGCGTCGAGCGCAAGGAAGTCCGCCGCAGCCCGACACCCCCGTTCATCACGTCGCGCCTCCAGCAGGAGGCCTCGCGCAAGCTGTACTATCAGCCGCGGCGCACGATGCAGATAGCGCAGAAGCTGTACGAAGGCGTCGAGCTGGGCGAGCAGGGCGCGGTCGGCCTTATCACTTATATGCGCACCGATTCGCCGCGCGTCTCGGACCAGGCGCTCGAGTCCGTCCGCAACCATATTGAGGGGCGCTACGGCAAGGATTACGTTCCCGAAAAGCCGAACTTCTACAAATCCGGCAAGCAGGCGCAGGGCGCGCATGAAGCGATTCGCCCGACTGCCGTCGAGCGCGACCCTGAGTCGATTGCGCGCTACCTCGACAAGGACGCGCTCGCGCTCTACACGCTGATTTATAACCGCTTCGTCTCCAGCCAGATGACGCCGGCGGTGTACGACCGCACCACCGTGGACATCGAATCGGCCGACGCGATTTTCCGCGCCACCGGCCAGGTGATGAAGTTCGACGGCTTCATGCGCGTGTATATCGAAGGCCAGGACGACACTTCCGCCGACGACGAAGAGGGCACGCTGCCGCTGCTCAACGAAGGCGAGACGCTCACTCTGCTCGGCCTCGATCCCGAGCAGCATTTCACGCAGCCGCCGCCGCGCTACACGCAGGCCACGCTCATCAAGGAGCTCGAAGAGCAGGGCATCGGCCGCCCTTCGACCTACGCCGCAATCATGACCAGCATCCTGCGGGTCGAGTACGTCGAAGAGGACGAGAGCAAGCGGATGCGCCCGACGTCGCTCGGCCGCGTCGTCAACGACATGCTCGTCAAGGCGTTCCCCGACATCCTCGAATCCAGCTTCACCGCGCAGTTCGAAGAGGACCTCGACAAGGTCGAAGAGGGTACCGAGAACTGGGTGAAGACGATGAAGCGCTTCTACGGCCCGTTCGCGAAGGACCTGGCCGACGCCAAGAAGAAGATGCCGGAGATCAAGCACAAGGGCCTGCCCACCGGACTCAAGTGCGAGCTCGACGGCGGCGACATGGTGATCAAATGGGGGCGCAACGGCGAGTTCCTCGCCTGCTCGAATTACCCCAAATGCACCAACACTGGAGAAATCGCTCGCGACGAGCAGGGCACTGTCTCACTCAAGCCGTCGGCGCCGGTGCCGAGCGACGAAGTCTGCGAGAAATGCGGCAAGCCGATGGTCAAGCGCCGCTCGCGCTTCGGCGAGTTCCTCGGATGCTCGGGTTATCCGGACTGCGACGGCATCAAGCGCCTGCAATCGGAACCGACCAAGACGGGAGTCGCATGCCCGGAATGCAAAGAGGGCGAAATCCTCGAGCGTCGCAGCCGGCGCGGGAAAATTTTCTTCGGATGCGGCCGCTACCCGAAATGCAAATTCGCCGCATGGAACAAAGTAGTGCTGCAGCCATGCCCGTCATGCGGCGCGAACTACATGGTCGAGAAAGACCTGAAGCGCACCGGCATCACCTGGCAATGCGCCAACAAGGAATGCGGCTACAAGGCTCCTGCACCCGTCATCGCGCAGCCGGAACCCGCGCCAGCATCGTCGACGCCACCACCCGCGTAGTACAGGTGGTTCGATAAAATCGCCGTGTCAGGCTCGCCCAGACCCGCCGATCGCTTCGTCCGCGCTTCAGTTTCGTTTCTGCTGTTCGTATTAGTCGCGGGCTTCGCGGCGGTCGCGCGCGGCGCGACTGACAATGCGCCGCCGGTTGTGATTCCTCATCTCGAAGAGACCTCCAAACCCTACGTCGCGCGCGTCTATTTCGATTCAAAGGCGAAGGACGGCAGCGACGCGTATTTCGAAATTCTGAAAGACGACAAGCGCGTCTACATGCAGAAGGCCAGGAACAAGGGTGAGAAATTTTTCATTGGCACGATGGACGAGGACGATCCCGACGCGGCCTTCGTCAAGATGGGGATGGACATCACGGGCGACGGGCAACCTGATCTGCTCATTTCCGAATGGAGTGGCTACGCAAACTGCTGCCTGACATACCACATCTTCGAAATCGGTCCGACCTTCAAGAAACTCGGCACGATAGACGCGGAGTTCGGAGACTCGGGGCCGCACTTCGTGCATCCCGATAAGAACTCGAAACTCCCGGGACTGGCGATTCAGATTCACGATTGGACGTTCGCGAACTGGAACACCGATTTCGCCGACTCGCCGGCGCCGAGTGTCATGCTGCGTTTCAGCGATGGCACGTATCGCATGTCGCCCGACCTGATGCGCACGCCGGCGCCCGCGGCGAAGGACCTCGACGCCAGCGCGGCCGAGGTCAGGGCCTACGCGCCCAGCGCCAAGGGCGGTGCGTGGCCTCAAGCCAGTGTCTCGCCGAAGCTGTGGTCGACGATGCTCGATCTGATCTACGGCGGTCACGATGCAGATGCGTGGAAGTTTCTCGACGCGGCGTGGCCGCCGAAAGTAAGCGGCAAGGATGCTTTCGCAAGCGAATTTCGCGCGCAACTGGCAAAGAGTCCGTACTGGCCCGAGGTCAAGGCGATGAATGCGAAGCCTTCAACCTCGCCGACATCTGCTCGGGCCGACGCCGAATAATCGCCAGCTCCGCCTCAACAACACCAACTTACGTCTGCAAGTCTCAGCCGCCGGACGTGAGGAATGCGAATCCCTCGCGGAAGCGCGCGTACCCGCCGGACTCGACGATATCGCCGTGCGCCAGGATCACGCGTTCAAAGGGCCATCGAAGAATACTTTCTATTGAGGCGCGAGCGGCATTCGGATCAGTGATTGCGGCCTTTATTCTGCCATCAGGTCCAAACCCCGCGACGACGCCCGGATCGGATGCTGCCTGCTCAGCCGTGTAGTTAAAGACGATGTCGCTGACGATCAATGTGCGGCTCGACCGATGGAAGAAGACCATCTCGCCGTACATCGGAATGCCCTCGACTATGATTTGGTCAACTTCTCCCCGCCATTCGGGAGCGGCGAGGTTGTCGAGCATCGCCGTCGAACTTGATGTCGCTCCTGATCGTTTCCAGGCCCGGAACGCAAAACATCTTTGCCGCGGGGAACGCTGACTTCCATTCCGAAATGAACAGGTGATGGAAGAGGTTGGGCGCGATCAACGCCGCTGGCTGCCCCAACTCTTCGACTGCCGAACGCAGCTCCGGCCCGATAGGCACCGGCGAGTGAATCAGAAGACGCCCGCCCTTCAGCCGAATAACGGTCATCCGCACGGGAACGGTGACATTCCACTCGGCGCTGAAAAACCCTGTGCTCACGATCCAGAGGTCAGGAGCCAGGTTCTCGAGCGCGTTACTCATCTCAGTACCTGAAAGCGCACACCGATTCACGGCTTCGACTGCATATCCGCCTTGCCGCTCGCCATGTCCACCGGAAACGAAATGTGCTGCTCGATCATCTTCCAGCCGCCTTTCTCTTTGCGCCAGACGTCGGTGGCGCGGAAAGTCATCTCGGCTGGCTTGCCGCTTTTATCGATCGCCGTGAAATGCTGGATGCTGTTGGCGACCCCCAACTTCCCGTCGGTGACAACGTGTAACGAGACGAACTCGATCTTGGCGTCCTTGTAGTTGTCGAAAAATCCTTGAAAGTCACCACGGACCGCCTTGGTCCCGTCAAATTCTCGCGGTGTCATGACGTCGTACACCACGAGGTCGTCGCTGTTGTCGTAGCAGGCCATCAGCTCATCGATCGTCGGGGCGTTGGCGCACTTGTGCTCGAGGTCAGTGATCTGGCCCTTGGCATCTGCAGCAAACGCATGCCCCGCGAAGCTCAAAGCCACAAACGCTGCTGCTATTACTAATCCAACAATCCGGTAGCTGCTCTTCATTGTAGTTCTCCCCTCGCCGATGTGCGGTCGCGAAAAGCTAGCATGCAGTCACGACGCTTTCATCTTCGCCGACATCTCCTCGAGCCGCCGCCGAAGAAATCGCCGCTCGGGCGCGCTACCCACCCGCGTTAGCGCCGCGCCGATACGACTCCGCCGCCTCAGCTCCATCGTCCGCAGCCGCCGCAGCAAGTCCGCCCGCGCCGACCACATCAGGTAGTAATCGCGCAGATCGCCGCTGCCCGCGATAGCATCGATCAACTCGAGTCCGACCGCTGGACCCTCAGCCATCGCCACTGCAACCGCGCGATTCAGCTCGATCACT
Source organism: uncultured delta proteobacterium (assembly GCA_963747845.1). Classification (GTDB taxonomy): domain Bacteria; phylum Desulfobacterota; class Binatia; order Binatales; family Binataceae; genus Binatus. Next base: position 55,470 of record CAVVGR010000005.1, on the reverse strand, counting down.
GGCGACGGATTAATCGCGAGCAAGCGTCCATAGAGATCCGCGATCGCACGCCAGTCGGTCGCATCCACCCGTTCGGCCCGTGAATGCACCGCCGCTATCGCTGACTGAATCGCATACGGCCCATGCTGGTCGGCGCTAATCGCAGCTTTCGAATGAGTCAGCCCCTCAGCGATCTGCCCGCGATGCCATCGCGAACGATCCTGCTCCTCGAGCAGCACGAGCTCGCCGCGCTCGTCGATTCGCGCATCGCGTCGCGCGTCATGCAGGAGCATCAGCGCCAGCAACCCGCGCGGCTCGGCCTCGGCCGGCATCAGCGCGACCAGCATCCGCGCCAGCCGAATCGCCTCCGCGCAGAGATCGGTTCGTAACAGGTGCTCGCCCGAGCTCGCTGCGTAGCCTTCATTGAAGACGAGGTAGATTACCGCCATCACTGCGCCGAGCCGCTCTGCCAGCAATTCCGCAGACGGCACAGCGTAGGGAATCCGCGCCGCGCGAATCTTGCGCTTGGCGCGAACCAGCCGTTGCGCCATCGTCGCCGGTGCGGTCAGAAACGCGCGCGCAATTTCTTCGGTGGTCAGTCCACACAGCGTGCGCAACGAGAGCGCAACGCGAGCGTCGTCGGCCAGCGCAGGATGGCAACAGGTGAAAATCAGCCGCAGGCGCTCGTCAGCCAGTGCGCCCTGCTCGTCGTTCTCTCCGCCGTCGCCGTTACTCTCGGCCATTCGGATCAGCTCTTCGCGGCGATCGTTGAAGCGGCCCTGCTTTCGCAATCGATCGATCGCCTTGTGACGCGCGACGCCGATGATCCATGCGCGCGGATTTTCCGGCAGTCCATCGCGAGGCCACTGTTCGACGGCGCTGGCAAATGCATCCTGCGCCGCGTCCTCCGCCAGGTCGAAGTCGCCCAGCACGCGAATGAGCGTGGCGAGTATTCGCCCGAACTCCTCGCGATAGAAGCGCTCGATGCCGGCTGCTGTGTTGTCCATCGGCAAATCCGTCCGATGGCAGGCTAGCCGCGCGCCACTCATGCCGCCAGTCACAAAATCTGTCGGCGCGTTGAGGCTCACCTACATATTCATTTTCCTGACAGGGCGCACTTCGATCGATCCAATCTTCGCCCCCGGAATCCGCGCGGCAATCGAAATCGCCTCGTCGAGATCCTTCGCCTCGACCAGGTAGTACCCGCCGAGCTGCTCCTTGGTCTCCGCGAACGGCCCGTCCGTGACCACAGTCTTGCCGTTGCGCACGCGAACCGTGGTCGCCGTCGCACTCGGCTCGAGCGGATTGCCGCCCTTGTTCTTGCCGCTCTTCGTTATGTCCTGGGTGAAGGCCATGTATTCCTGGTAGATCTGGCCATACTCGGCGCCTGTTAGCTTCTTCGCTTCCGTCTCGCTGCCGTAAATCAAAAGTAGGTATTCCATTGCATCTCTCCTTTGCGGTTTGGGTTTTCATCTATTAGTCGAACGGCGACGCGCCAGATCGACAGGTTTACACGACCACCGAAAAAAGCCACGATCCCGTCTGTCTCCTCTCTCTGCAAGGGATCTCTTCCAATGACCGAACCCAAAGTAACCGTCGTCGGAGCGGGACTCGCAGGCAGCGAGGCTGCCTACCAGCTCGCCCGCCGCGGCATTGCGGTGCGCCTCATCGAGATGCGCCCGATCAAAATGACCGAGGCTCATCAGACTGCGGATTTCGCCGAGCTCGTCTGCTCGAATTCGCTGCGCAACGACTCGATGGACACCGCGGTTGGCGTGCTGAAAGAAGAAATGCGCCGGCTCGGCTCGCTCGTAATAGCGTCCGCGGATCGCGCGCGCGTGCCTGCCGGTTCCGCACTAGCCGTCGATCGCACCGATTTCTCCCGAGCGATCACCGCGACCCTCGAGAGCCATCCGATGGTCGAGATAGCGCGCGCGGAGGCAGCGGAGATTCCTGCCGGTGTCGCAATTCTCGCCACCGGTCCGCTGACGAGCCCGGCACTCGGCGAAGCTCTGAATAACCTGATCGGTCCGCGCAACTTGTACTTCTACGACGCGATTGCGCCAATCGTCGCTGCCGATTCAATCGACATGAGCGTCGCCTTCAAGGCGTCGCGCTACGGCAAGGGCGGCGACGACTACATCAACTGCCCGATGACCGAAACCCAGTACGAGGCATTCGTCGCGGCGGTCGTGGCGGCGGAAAAAATCGAGCTGCATCCGTTCGAGAAGCCGGTTTATTTCGAAGGCTGCATGCCGATCGAGGAGATGGCGCGGCGCGGCCCGATGACGCTAGCGTTCGGCCCGATGCGTCCTGTCGGGCTCTCAGAGCCACATAGCGGACGTCGGCCGTTTGCGGTGGTGCAGCTGAGACAGGACGATGCCGAGGGCCGCATGTACAACATGGTCGGCTTCCAGACCAAGATGACCTACCCGGAGCAGCGCCGCGTGCTGCGGATGATCCCCGCGATGGAAAAGGCGGAGTTCGTGCGCCTCGGCTCGATTCATCGCAATACGTTTATCGACTCGCCGCGCCTGCTGCTGTCCCACGCTTCAGCTCAAGACGCGCGACGATCTGTTCCTCGCCGGGCAGATGGTCGGGGTCGAAGGCTACGTCGAGTCGGCTGCCGCGGGCTTGCTCGCGGGAATCAATGCGGCGAACCTCGTCATGAATCGCGAGCTCGTCTTTCCTCCGCCCGAGACCGCAATCGGATCGCTGGTCGCGTACATCACCGACGCCGCGCGGCGCGACTTTCAGCCGATGAACGCGAACTACGGCCTGATGCCTGATTTGAAAATCCGTGCGCGCGGCCGTCAGAAGAAACTCGAGATGGGAACGCGAGCGCTCATCGCGATCGACGCATGGATCGAACGCAATCAAATCGAACCTTCCGCTTCTATGGCTGCGCGCGCGCTTGGGCTATAGAAAATCGCTGGAGGTCCTCGTCGATGACCAAAGCGGAATTGATTGATACGATCGCACGGTCCACCAATCAGCCCAAAAAGGTGGTCGCCAGCACTTTCGACCTCGCTTTCGAACAAATCGCGCGCTCAATTCGCAAGGACAAGCGCTTCTGGGTGCCGGGCTTCGGCACTTTTTCCGTGCGCCGCCGCCGCGCTCGCGCGGGCTTCAATCCGCGCACCAACGCGCCCATGACCATTCCGGCCGCGCGCACGGTCGGCTTTCGTCCCGCACCGCAGCTAAGGAAGGGTCTCTGACCACAGCCGCTTCCAGAGCCGGAGAGCACGATCGCCCGAGCGATCAACCGACCTCACGCTCGATCGTTCCGGCCCGCGCGCTGAGTCTCATCCTGCTGTTCGTCGCCGTCGCCGCCGGCGGCGCGATCCGCTTCGCCAATCTCGGCGCGCTCGAGTTGTCGCCCGACGAGGCCGCGTCGTGGGCGGCCGCGTCCGCGCCGAGCGCGGCTGAAGTGATCGCACGCCAACCGGCGCTGAATCCCGGCGAGCTGCCGGTGCATGACCTGATGTTGCATGAATGGATCGCGCTGTTCGGCTCGAGTCTGCCCGCGATGCGCGCGTTGTCCGCTGTCTTCGGCGTCGTGGCGATAGTGCTGGTCTACCTTGTCGTATGCGAAATGTTCGCAGCCGATTCGGAAAAGAAATTTGCACTGACCGGCGATGACGCCGCGACAATTGCCGGTCTCGCGGCACTCGTCTTTGCCGTGAACCTGGTGACGATCAAGTATTCGCGCGAGGCGCGAATGTATCCGGTGATGCTCGCGGCGATTGTTGCGCAGGTCGCGATGTTCCTGCGGGTGCTTCGCACTGGCGGCCTCGCGAACTACGCCGCGGTCATCGTTCTGACCGCAATCGCGATAGCGTCGAACTTCGCCGCTGTGTTGATACCCGCGACCGAAGGCATCTGGCTGTTGAATGTGATCGCGCGCGCTGGATGGCGCCCGAGCGATGCAAACGCGCGTCGGGCGTGGACGATCGCGATTGCGCTCGCGGCGGCAGGTTTGATCCTGGTGCCGAAACTTTTTTCGTCGCTGCACGCAGCTTCATCCGGTCACGTCGGCGGATGGCGCAAGCTGCCATCGCTGTTCGCGCCGTTCGCGCTATTCAACAAGGCAACCGGCAGCTTTGCATTCCCGGTCCTCGCGGTACTTGCGCTGTGGGGCGCGGTCAGCGGATGGCGACGAGGTGCGCGCGACGCGGTCGCCTTCGCACTTCTCTGGATGTGGGCGCCACCGCTCATGATGCTCGTCGCGTCGTACGCAATTGCGCCGGTGTTCGTCGAGCGTTACGCGCTGTCGAGCTTCGTTCCGTTCTTCATCCTCGTCGCGTTGGGCATATTCGAGTTGCCCGGCGATCTCGTGCGCGTGACAGCACTTGCGCTCGCAGTGGCGTTCTCGGTTGGCCATATAGTTGCGTACGACCGCAAGCCGCACGACGCGCAATATCGCGAAGCGATTGCCGCCGCTGTTTCTGCGCTCAAGCCGGGTGAAGTCATGACCGCCGTCCCGGCGTACGCGATCGAGGTGCTCCGATACTATCTGCCGGCCGATCAGCAGGATCGCGCCGTTCGCTACGACCCGTCAGCATCATCGGCGGCCGTGTTGATCCTCGGCGATCAGAACCCCGCGCCCGGCGCCGCCAAATCATATAGAAAGGAGTATCCCAACGAAGTTGCGCGACTGCGTGGCGTAACAGTGTTGCGAAGGTGAAAGCGCGATGAGCGACGAATCCCCTCGGGGCGGCGGTGCGGAGGTCGTGACGATGAAGGAGGAGATCAAGGCGCCACGCCTTCCTCGACCTGTTCAGAGAAGCCCCGCTGGATCAACGCCGAGCGCGTCCGCGGATACTCGAGGTTGCTCTGCGCCTGCTACCTCGTCGTGTTCGTCGGCTGGCTCGTGCTGAGACCGGGCGGAATCCGCGCGACGTTGCATCCGGTGGGCGCGGACTTTCCGAAGTGCTGGGCCGCTTCGAGGCTGGCGCTCCACGGACATCCCGCGTCGGTTTACGATCACGCGACGATAGAGGCGGCCGAGAAGGCGGCGGTGGGCGACAAGGATCCCGGCTACGAGATGTTCGACTACCCGCCCACGTTCCTCGCGATGGTCCTCCCGCTTTCGCTGCTTCCTTACGAAGGCGCGCTGATAGCATGGACGCTGGCTGGGCTGGCTGCCTACTTGTTCGTGATGTGGAAGATTGCACCTTGCCGCGGACACAGTCTGGATAGCGCTCGCATTTCCCGCCGCCCTGCTGACGATTCTCGACGGACAGAACGGCTTCTTCACGGTAGCGCTGTTCGGTGGCGGACTTCTTCTGCTGGAGCGACGCCCCTTGCTTGCAGGCGCGCTGCTGGGGCTCCTCTGTTACAAGCCGCAATTCGGCATCCTGTTGCCTCTCGCCTTTCTGGTATCGCGCCAATGGCGAGCGGCTGCCGGCGCAGCGCTCATAGTCGTCGCGTTCGTGGGACTCTCGGCCGCACTGTTCGGAGTGCAAACCTGGCGCGCCTTCCTCGACAGCGTTCCGATCGCGACCCACAACGTGCTGGAGCAGGGCGACGTCGGCTTCGGCAAGATTCAAAGCACTTTCGGCGCGGCGCGACTGTGGGGCGCATCTGTCGCGGTGGCTTACGCGATGCAAGCGGCGGTCGGTCTGCTCGCCGCAATCGCAGTTGTGTGGATCTGGCTCAGGCCCGCCGCACTTCCGGTCCAGGCCGCTGCGTTGGCCACCGGGACTCTGCTGGTAATACCGTATTTCGCTGACTACGACCTGGTGTTGCTGGCATTGCCGATCGCGTGGCTGTCGTGGGATGCGATGCACTCGGCCTTTCTGCCGTGGGAAAAATTAACCTTGCTGCTGGCATGGCTGTTTCCCATCGCCGCGCGAATGCTCAGCATGTTCGCGTCGCTGCCGCTGACGCCCGTGGTGCTGGCGCTGCTGATGCTAGCTGTCGTCCGGCGTGCAAGTGCGGTAGCGGCTTGACTATCTGTTGATCACAAACAGTTATCGTCGTGCGGCGGCACGGCGTAACATTGCTTGAGGTGCAAACTGCGATGAGCGATCAAAATCCCGACGATTTGAAAATCAAAAGCCAGCAGAAGGCCGCATGGGACGACAGCGCCGAGGGATGGAAACGATGGTGGCCGGCGTTCGAGCGCGCCGCGCAGATCGTCAATGATCGGCTGGTCGAGCTCGCAGGCTGTGCGCGGCGGCGCTCGCGTGCTCGACATCGCGACCGGCAGCGGCGAGCCCGCACTGACCGCGGCGCGCGCAGTCGGGCAGTCGGGACGAATCGTCGCCGTGGACATGTCGCCGGGGATGCTCGCGATTGCGCGCGAGCGAGTCGACGCGGCGGGCCTACGCAATGTCGAGCTGGTCGAGTCCGACGCCGAGTCGCTAAGCCTCGACCCGCGTTCATTTGACGCCGCGCTTTGCCGCTGGGGGCTGATGTTCATGCCCGACCTCGACGGCGTGCTGCGCCTGATGCATCGCGCGCTCAAGCCCGGAGGACGCTTCGCGACTGCGGTTTGGGCGGCAGCGGATAAGGTTCCGATGTGCGGCCTTGCGCGCGACGCGATACGACAGATTACGGGAATCGCGCCGCCGCCAAATGCGCCCGACCCTACCAAACTTGCCGACACGTCGATCCTCGAGCGCGCGCTGGCCGCAGCGGGATTTCGCGACGTAACAATCGAACGGCTGATAGTCACATTTGAATTTCCCTCGGCCGAGGGATTTGCGGATTTCCGCAGCCAGGTCGGCGGCACTCGCGCGATGCTCGCGAGGATGCCTGCCGACGTTTCGCGCCAGGTGCGCGACGCCGTCGTAGACGTCGGCGGGCGCGTACGCAGGTCCGGACGGCGCGGTGAAACTCAGCAACGAGACGATCTGCTTCGGCGCGCGCGCATAACGAGACCGCCGCGTGCCCGCCGCACCTGCTCGCGTCTCGCTTTTGCGCTACTCGCCGGCGCTGGTCCTCTTCGCAATCGTAATCGCGGACGCGCGCCAGCATAGCGATCCTGATCTCTGGGGACACGTTATGTGGGGCCGCGAACTTCTCGCCAACGGCTCGCTGCCGCGCGGCAATCCTTATTCGTATTCGGCGCCGGGCTACCTGTGGCTGCGGCATGAATGGTTGAGCGAAGTCGCGATGGCCTCGATGTACGACAGGTTCGGGCCCTTCGGCCTGAAGCTGATCAAGTTCCTCTGCACCGCCCTCACGATCTGTTTCGTCGCAACTGCCGAATCGGAAACCGGCGCGCCGGCGACGTTGCAGGCGGCAATCCTGCTGATGATTGCGCTGATCCTGGCGCCGGTGATGCAATTTCGCCCGCAGTTATTCGACTTCGTCGCACTGTCCGCGATCATCGCGATGCTTGCGCGTCACAACTGGCGCGGCTCGGCGCCGCTGTGGCTTGCGATTCCGCTGGTCGCGATCTGGAGCAATTTTCACGGCGGTTTTTTCGTCGGCATCGTTGCAATCGGCGTATATGGAGCAGCGACCACCGTGTCGGACATCGCTGCGGGACGCGGTCCGCGCCGCGGCCTCGGCATCATTGCAATTACCGCCGCCGCTGCCGCATCGACCTTGTGCACGTTTCTGATCCCGCCTGCGCGCGACACCTGGTACACGCTCATCCACGAGATCCTGAACCCGATGACGCATTACGCGATGGCGGATTGGCAGCCGCTGCTCGCCGCGCTCATGACTGCGCCGGGTGGAAGCGTCGAGCAGAAGTATTTCGTCGTGACGGTCTTCTTTTTTGCTGCGGCAGTCGTGTCGGTGATTCTCACGCCCAAAGGTGCGGACGCGCCGATGGTCGCCGTTGCCGCCGTGATGCTCGCGACGGCCTTCACCGCGGTGCGCAACGTCCCGCTTGCCGCTATTGCCGTCGCCCCCGTGATTGCGAATCACCTGGGATTGCTAACGCGCCCGCGAGAGGCCCCAAGCGCGCCCGCTCCGAGCGCTCGGGCGGCGCCGCGCGGGGGCAGACTGGTAATGGAAATCCTCATCGCAGTCGTGGCGATTGGGTTTGCGCGATTCAGCGGAATTCTCAAGCCCGGCATCGACGACTCCGGCAATCCTACCGCCGCCGTCAGCTTCATGAACTCGCACGGGATGACGGGAAACGTGCTCGCCGACTACGCGTGGGGTGAGTACGTCATCTGGCATGGCGCGCCGGGCACGAAAGTTTTCATCGACAGCCGCTATGACCTGGCCTATCCGCCGACAGTGGTCTGGGATTGGCTTGCGTTCGCCAACAACCTCGCCGGCGCGTCGCATACGCTCGCGGCGTATCCGCATGATTTCGTACTCATCGAGAAAGATTCGGCGGCGGCGAAGCTGATGGACTCGCAGCCCGACTGGCACCTCATCTACGGCGACGACACCGCCCGTCTCTACGCGCGCGCGAATTCACCCGCCGGTCATCTCGACAGCCTGGTGTTCAAAGGCAACGCCGGCCCTTTGTTCTTCCCGTAATCTCGTCATCGGCGCCGCCGCAATTCCCGGACACTGGAAAAGCGCCGTCAGTGTGGTAGTAAAGGGGATTGTCGAGGCGCGCATGCAGCCCGGCATAATCGCCACACTCAAGGAGCGTTCAGGATGAAAGCCGCTGTTTTCCACGGGCCCAACTTGCCCCTCAGTATCGAAGACGTCGAAATCGACAAGCCGCAGGACCGCGAAGTCCTGATTAAAACTGTCGCGAGCGGCGTATGCCACAGCGACCTGCATTTCGTTGACGGTCTCTATCCTTACCCAGCGCCCGCGGTGCTCGGCCACGAGGCCGCCGGCATTGTCGAGGAAGTCGGCAAGCAGGTGACCTACGTAAAGCCCGGCGATCACGTCATCTGTTGCCTGTCGGTGTTCTGCGGCAACTGCGAGCAGTGCATGTCGGGGCATCCGAATCGATGCTCGAACAAGGCCGCAACGCAGCGCAATCCCGCGGACAAGCCGCGCATCTCGCAGAAGGGCAAGCCGATCAACCAGTTCCTCGACATCTCGTCATACTGCGAGAAGATGCTGCTGCACGAGAACGCGGTGGTGAAGATTCGCGAGGACCTGCCGCTCGATCGCGCCGCGCTCATCGGATGCGGCGTCACTACCGGCGTCGGCGCGGTGCTCAACACGGCGAAGATCGAGCCGGGCTCGACGGTCGCGGTCTTCGGCGCCGGCGGCGTCGGACTCGCGGCGATCCAGGGCGCGCGAATCGCGGGCGCACGTAAAATAATCGCGGTCGACAAGTTCGAGGGCAAGCTCGCGATGGCGAAGCGGCTGGGCGCGACCGACACTGTCGACGCGTCGAGCAGCGATGCCGTCGATGAAATCAGAAAGCTGACCGGCGGCGCCGGCGTCGATTACTCATTCGAAGCGATCGGCCTCAAGAGTGTCGCCGAGCAGGCTTTCCTGGCGCTCAAGCCCGGCGGCACCGCGACCGTCATCGGCATGATCCCCGTCGGCCAGAAGGTCGAAATCGACGGCTACATGTTTCTCACCGAGCGCAAACTGCAAGGCTCCAACATGGGCTCGAACCGTTTCCGCATCGACATGCCGCGGTACATCGACTTCTACCTGCAGGGGCGCCTCAACCTCGACGACATGATCAGCCGCCGCGGCAAGCTCGAGGACGTCAACGAGGCGTTCCGCGCAATGAAGGCGGGCGAGGTCGCGCGCACCGTCCTGATGTTCAACTGACTCGCGTCGCGCAAAACGAAAATCGAAAATCAAGGAGCAATCCAGATGAAAGCTGCTGTCTTCCACGGTCCCGGTCAGCCACTCACCATCGAGCAAGTCGATATCGACGAACCCAAAGAGCGCGAAGTAATCGTGCGCACCGTCGCCAGCGGCGTGTGCCACAGCGATCTTCATTTCGTGGACGGCCTCTACATGTGGCCGACGCCCGCGGTGCTGGGCCACGAAGCCGCCGGCATCGTCGAGAAAGTCGGCTCGCAGGTCTCGTACCTCAAGCCCGGCGACCACGTCATCGCGTGCCTCTCGGTCTTCTGCGGCTACTGCGAAGACTGCATGTCGGGCCATCCGAACCTGTGCTCGAACAAGGCCGCCACGCAGCGCACCGCGACCGACAAGCCGCGCCTCTCGCAGAAGGGCCAGATGGTCAATCAGTTCGCTGATCTGTCGGGCTACGCCGAGAAAATGCTGCTGCATGAGAACGCGCTGGTGAAGATTGCCGACGACGTGCCGCTCGATCGCGCCGCGCTAATCGGATGCGGCGTGATGACCGGCGTCGGCGCCGCGCTCAACACCGCGAAAGTTGCGCCCGGCTCGACCGTCGCAGTGTTCGGCGCCGGCGGCGTCGGCCTCGCGATCATCCAGGGCGCGCGAATCGCGGGCGCGCGAATGATCATCGCGGTGGACAAGTTTCCGGCCAAACTCGATCTCGCAAAAAAGCTCGGCGCGACTCACGCCGTCGATGCGTCAAAGGGCGACGCGGTCGAGCAGATTCGCACGCTCACTGGCGGCGGCGTCGAGTATTCGTTCGAAGCGATCGGGCTCAAGGTCGCGGCCGAGCAGGCTTACGAGTCGCTCACCGCCGGCGGCATCGCCACGATTGTCGGAATGGTTCCGATTGGGCAGAAAGTTGACGTGGACGGCTTCTCGCTGCTGTACGAGAAGCGCATCCAGGGATGCTTCATGGGCTCGAACCGCTTCCGCATCGACATGCCGCGGATCATCGAGCTCTATCAGCAGGGACGGCTCGACCTCGACGATATGATCACGCGCCGCGGCAAACTCGAGGACGTCAACGAAGCATTCCGCGCTATGAAGGCGGGAGAAGTCGCGCGCACGGTGCTGATGTTCGACTAGAACTCGCGCCATTCAGCCGCGTCGCGTTATTTTCAGTCGCGCGCCGTCGGGGCGTTCTGCCGGGCACGAACGTGAACCTGCCCGGCAGCGCCGACGGCTTGCGACTCCGCCATCGATATTAAATCATCAGTGCATGAGCGAGACTCAACCCGAGCCAACGACTGTCGCACCGAGCCCAACGATTGCATCGCCCCCGCCGCCGGTGGCGCCCGCACCAGCGCCAGACTGGATGAGCAGACTCCAGGCGGACCTGCTGCGGCGGCTGCTAATCGTCGGCGCGCTCAGCGTGCTCGTGATGGTTGGCCTGTTCCTGACCAACTTCAGCCATCTCCGCGCACTCTATTACTGGAGCGCGATGTTCCCGGTGTTTGGCCTCGTTCTGCCTCTGGCACGAACTGATTGGGTCTGGTCCCGAGGCGGGACCGGCGTGGAAGATAATCCTGCGCCAGGTGCTGCATTGGCTCGGGCCGATCATTGCGGTGCAGATAATTTTCCTGCAGCTCGAGCGCGGGCAGATGGACGCGGACGCGGTTGCGCTGGTCACGCTGGTGATTCTCGCTGTCACCTGCTTCCTGGCGGGCGTGCACATGGACCGCACCTTTTTCTGGGTCAGCATCGCACTCGCGCTTGCCGCGGTGATTGGGACTGAGGTCGAAGCCTACATCTGGATGATCGCCGCGTTGGCAGTCGTCGCGCTCGCGATAACTGTATTCGCCGCGACCGCGCTCCGCCGCCACGCGACCCAACCCGGCCAAGTGGCAGGCTAAGGGTCGCCGATGTTCGCGAAAATCCGTCGCAACGTCGTGGCGGGAATACTGACGTTCATTCCCATCGGGATCACAATCTGGGTCATCAATTTCCTGGTCGGGATATTGGTCGCGCTCGGCAGCCCGTTCGTCGGCGCATTCATGTCCTCGCTGCGGATTCACGCGCCCGATCTCGCCGCCGCACTTTCTGCGCCGTGGTTTCAAAGCACCATCTCAGTGGCGATCGTGCTCGCAGCCCTCTACGTTCTCGGCGAGATCGCGACGGCGGTAGCGGGACGGCGGCTGCTCGGTGCCTTTGACTACCTGATGGCGCGAATCCCGATCGTGCAATCCATCTACGGCGCTGCACGCCAGCTCGTCACCAGCTTTCAAACCCGTCCCGGTAACTCTCAGCGCGTGGTTTTGATCGAATTTCCGTCGCCCGAAATGAAAACCGTCGGCCTCGTCACCAGGATTTTCAACGACGCCGATACCGGCGAGGAAATCGCCGCCGTTTACGTACCGACCACACCGAATCCCACCTCCGGCTACATGGAACTGGTGCCGGTCAGCCGCCTCGTCATGCTCGACTGGACGATCAACGAAGCGATGACCTTCATCATGTCGGGTGGCGCCGCCGCCCCAACAAAGTTGAACTATTCCAAAAGCGCGCGAGCCGCGATCGCAGGCGAAATCCGGGCGAAACGCGAATAGTATGTAACTAATGCCGTCTTACTATTTGGGCGGTCTTGAATGTATCAACATCCATAGGGAAAAGTTTTCCGGTATGAGATTTGCTGCCTATTGAAAGGGTATTGGTTTGCCGATTATCCAATAGCCAATCGAGAGGTAAGAAAATGAATCGCATAACCACTTTGCTACTCGCTGTCGGACTTCCAATTGCGTTCGCGGCTCCCGCGATCGCACAGGATGGAAGGCCGCTTGGCACAGTTGTCAACGGAAACACTACCGTGGTGTTTATGGCGGCAGATACCAGCGATCTGGACATGCAGAAGCTCCAGACCTGGAGCGAATTTGCCGGCCAGCATCCGAATATCGCGCGCACACTCGCCTACAAGCCGTCGCTGATCACTGACGAAGCCTACGCGAATCAGCATCCGGAACTTGGCGAATTCTTCTCGGCTCATCCGGAGATTCGTGAATCAATGGCGGAGAATCCCGGCAACTACGTTGCGATTCCGCCGCGTCCCGGCGAATAGGAGAGCAATTCAGGCTTTTGTGTTCCTGATAGCACGCCCGAAATTTTCGCATTCCAGAGCAAGACGCAGTAAGCTGAATGTGTTGGCTCGTGCTGATTTGGCCTCTACTTACATGAGTATAGGTCAGCCAGCTGTCTGGCCAACGAAGAGGTAAAAACGTGAACCGAATATCAACTCTGCTGATTGCCATCGCACTCCCTGTCGCTTTCGCAGCTCCTGCGATTGCGCAGGACGGAAAAACGATGGGCACCGTCGTCAACGGAAACACCACCACCGTATTCAAGGCCGCCAATACCAGCGACATCGACATGCATAAGCTCACGATGTGGAACGGCTTTGCGACTGCGCATCCGAAGGTCGCAAGCCAGCTCGCCCACAATCCAGCGCTGATCAATGACGACGGCTTTGCGAAGAAGCATCCGCAGCTCGACGCGTTCTTCTCGGCGCATCCGGACGTTCGTCAGGCGATGGCGGCGAATCCCGGCAACTACGTTGCGATTCCGCCTCGTCCCGGCGAATAGCAGCACACTCTGCGCAGTTTGAATACCGCCGCCGCTATGACGCGGCGGCGGAGTAAGACTCGCGTCGATACCACTCGATCGTCCGCCGCAGGCCGGCTTCGAAATCGGTGGAGGCGCTGAAGCCGAATTCACGTGTGGCCCGCGACACATCGAGGCATCGCCGCGGTTGTCCGTCGGGCTTGCTCGTATCCCATGCGATTTCGCCCTTGAAGCCGGTGAGCCGCGCGATCAGTGCGATCAGGTCGCGAATTTTTATTTCCATGCCCGCGCCCAGGTTCACTGGTTCGGATTTGTCGTATTTTTCAGTCGCGAGAACCACCGCTCGCGCGCAATCCTCGACGAACAGGAACTCGCGGCTGGCCGCTCCGGTGCCCCACACCTCGATGCGCGATGCGCCCGTCGCGACCGCGTCGAGACATTTTTTGATCAGCGCGGGGATCACATGCGACTTCGACGGATCGAATGAATCGCGCGGTCCATACAGATTCACCGGCAGCAGGTAGATCGCGTTGAAGCCGTACTGCTCGCGATACGCCTGCGCCTGCACCAACAGCATCTTCTTCGCCAATCCATACGGCGCGTTGGTCTCTTCGGGATAGCCGTACCAGAGGTCGTCTTCCTTGAACGGCACCGGCGTGAACTTCGGATAGGCGCAGACCGTGCCGACCGCGACGAATTTCGACACACCGCGAACCCGCGCCTGTTCCATCAGCTCGACGCCCATCGTCAGGTTGTCGTAAAAGAAGCGGCCCGGATTTTCGCGATTGGCGCCGATGCCGCCGACCACCGCAGCGAGGTGAATGACGATTTCGGGGCGCGCGTCATCGTACATCCGCGCCACGCCATCAGCGCGGCGCAGGTCGTACTCGCGCGAACGCGGCACGAATACCTCGGCGCATCCGGCGCGCCGCAATTCGGCAACAACGTGGCTACCCAGGAATCCAGCGCCTCCGGTAACGGCCACTCGCTTTCCAGCCAGCCGATTTTCAGTATCAGCCATAACCCCTTTCAATCCGATCACATAGCATAAATTCCTTACTGCGCGCAGTTTCGGAAGTCGAACAAAGCGAGGGACGCCGCCGGGTGCATCGGACTACTCTATCTTATGCTCAACTGACAGTTGATTTTGATGCGCCGGTGGAAAGCTTGCCAGATACTTGTCCTGGAACGACAGCCATGCATCCACCCGCAGACGATCGCGGGCGACCATCTCTTTGTACTCCGGTTCCGCGCCAAGATCCCGGGTCTCTTCCGGATCGTTGGACAAGTCGTATAGTTCATCGCGGTTCTGATCGAAGTCGTGGATGTATTTGAAGTTTCCTTCGACGATTCCCAGCGAGAAATCTCCCGAGTAGGAAAACAAATACGCGCGTTCCGCAGGGTGTGCGCCGAGAAGATTCGTTCCCTGCCATGATTGCGGCTTGTCGTATCCCAGGAGTCCCAGGAGTGTCGGCGCGATGTCTATCTGCCTGCCTAGCGAAGCATTTCGTGTTCCATGCGGAAATAATTTTGGATTGACCAAAATCAAAGGGACATGGAGTTCTTCGTTATAGGTCGTGAAACCGTGAGCAAGCTGGCCATGTTCGCCGAATGCTTCGCCGTGGTCGCCGGTTATCACTACGATAGTATTGTCGGCAATATTCAGCTCATCCAGGCTATGCATCAATTGCGCGATAATAGAGTCAGTCGATCTTACCGCGTTAAGGTACTTGTTCAGCCTCGGATTTCCGGTGCCGTAATCGTCATTCGAATTTACAAGATATGGATGATGGGTATCCTGTGTCCAAACCAGCAGAAAGAACGGCTTCTTGTCATCTGATTTGATCCACTTTTCCGCGATTGGCACCAATGCCGAGTCACTTGAAACAAGAGGATCCTTGTCTCGGAAAAACACCTGCTGGAACCCATGGCTTTCGATAAATTCCAGCTGATTGTCGAACCCTAACTGTCCCTCGTGCAAAAAAGCAGTTCGGTAACCGTGGGCAGCTAGTACGTCCGCCAGGCCGGTCACTCCTATGTCGGGCGATTGTCGAAGCAGGTTCAGCCAGCCGTGCTCAGGATAAAGCGAGCAGAAAAGGCCGGCCATTGCCGCCGAGGTATAAGACTGTGCCGCGTAGATATGGTCAAACACCACGCCATGATCGGCTAGCCGCACCATCTCGGGACTGTCCTTGTATGAAGCTCCATATAGTTGTAACCGCTTCGCGCCCGTAGACTCCATAACTATCATGACGATGTTCATAGGACGCTGCGCCGAAGGATCTACCGCCGGAGTGAAGACGGCGGACTGCGACGGAAGAACTCCTGCGGCACTAGTCTGAGTTGCTGGAAGAAAATCCTTGATGTAGTCCGGCGGAATGACTTCAGTGACTCTTGGTATCGGCTGATCGAATAGTGAAGACAACAGCGCCCACTCAGGATTCGCGGCAATTGCCCTATGGGTAACATAGGTAGTTGTCCACCAGTTCGCACCCAGAACGTAGATGAACATGACCACGGCGATGAACGGTGAGTAAAATCCTGTACGGAGGCGCGTCAGCACGTTAGGTGCGAACCACCGCAGCGACACCGCTACGACAACCATCACGATCAGGAATCCCGGGTACGAAAACCCTTAAGAGCGAAACGGCCTGCGACACCGACGCTTCGATACCGCGTCCGTCGTCAGCCGCAAGCCAGAGCCGATAGGTCAACGGGCTGCGGGTCTCCAGGTAGATGACTAAATCGATCGCCGTATAGAGAGCGATCAAAATGCAAACGCCCCATCCAGCGACAAGCACCGCTCTCCTTGCGGTCGAGAGCCTCAGAAGCCCGTAAAAGAACCAGGCAATTACGGACCAAAACGCGACGTCCTGATAAATTAAAATAGGGAAGTAGGATTGGAGCGGTGATCCGCTCAGAGAAAAAAGGCGCGAGAAAGCAATAACGACGAATAAGCCGAGGAAACCGGCGAATAGGCGATCCGCCTGAGTCGCCTCAGGGCTTAACTCAGATCTCGTACTCTGCGACATCCGAAGGAGATTGGCGGCGAAGCCTTTGCCGATTGTAACTCAGAAGCGGGCGGCTCACTCGCCGCGTTCTCGGCCTACGCGTCGGGCGAAGCCTTTTTGGCGCTTTTTGACCTTGGTTGCTTCGGTCTGGCGAGTGTCCGCGAATTCTATCATTGCCTGCTGGCAGGCCTCGGCCGCGGCGGCAGCTGCGGTTCTCGCGTAGGTGCCGTCGGACATCATTTCCCACTGGCATCGATTCGGTCTTAGCTGGATGTCGAGTACGGTGCGCAATTCCTTGCGCAGTTGCGGATCCTCGACCGGCGTCACCACCTCGACGCGGCTTTCGAGATTGCGCTTCATGCAGTCGGCGGAGCCGATGAAATATTCGTCCACGCCGCCGTTGCGAAAATAGTAGATGCGCCCGTGCTCGAGGAATCTGCCGACGATACTCACGACGCGGATGTTTTCCGACAGCCCCGGGATTCCCGGCCGCAGCCTGCACGTATCGCGCACTATCAGATCGATTTTCACGCCCGCCTGCGACGCGCGATACAGCGCCCGCGTGATATCGACGTCTTCCAGCGCGTTCATCTTGAACTGGATCAGCCCCGGCGAAGCGGCCGTGCTGGCTTTGACTTCGCGCTCGATTCGCGAGAGCAATGCGCGCTTCAGCACGGTCGGCGCGGGCAGAATTTTGCGATAGCGGCGATTGGGCATATAGCCGGTCGTCAGGTAGTTGAACAACTCGGTCAGATCTTCGCCGATAGTGCTGTCGCAAGTCAGCAATCCGAAGTCGGCATAGAATCTCGCCGTCACCGGGTGATAGTTGCCGGTGCCGATGTGCGCGTAACGGCGCAGCCCGTTGTAGTCCTGGCGAATGACCAGGATCACCTTGCTGTGAGTCTTCAGGCCGACGACGCCGTAGGTCACGTGAATTCCGAATTCCTCGAGCCTGGTCGCGAACTGGATGTTGGCGGCTTCGTCGAAGCGCGCCTTCAACTCGACCACCACCGCCACCTGCTTGCCGTTGCGCGCGGCGTCGCACAGGTAGCCGATGATTTTCGAGTCGGGCGAAGTCCGGTACAGCGTCATCTTGATTGCACGGACCTTCGGGTCTTCCGCCGCTTCGCGCAAAAAGCGCTCGACCGAGGTCGAGAACGACTCGTACGGATGCAGCAGCAGGATCGAGCCGGCGTCGCGAATGACGTGAAAGATGCTACGTCCTATCGTCAGCCGTGGATGATCGACCGGATGATGCGGCGGGTCGTGCAGCGCGGGCGCGTCGATCGCCGCGAGCTCGGCCAGGTCGCGCATCGAGAGCATCCCGTCGACTTCGAACACGTCGGCGCGCTCGTCCAGTCCAAGTTCGGCCGCCACCATCCCGCGATGCACCGGATTCATCCCGGCCAGCACTTCGAGCCGCACGATTGGCGCAAAACGGCGGTCGCGCAGCTCGGATTCGATCAGCGCCAGCAAGTCGTCGGCCTCGTCCTCGTCGCGCTCGGTGTTGGCGTTGCGCGTCACGCGGAAAAGCTCGTACGAGTCTATGAGCATCGACGGGAACAGCAGATCGAGATTGTTCGCGACGATATCCTCGAGCCGCACGAAATCATTCTGATTGCCGACCCGCACAAAGCGCGGAATTCCGAAGCCGACCGGCACCTTCACCCGCGCCATCAGCGGATCCGAATCGTTCTGGTAGCGCGTCGTGACCAGCAGGTTGAGCGAGAGGTTGGATACGAACGGGAACGGATGCGCTGGATCCATCGCCTGCGGCGTTACCAGCGGGAAAATATTCTTGTAGTAGTACTCGCGCACCGTTTTGCGCTCGTCGTCCGAGAGACTGGCGTAGAGCCGCACGCGAATGCCGTAGCGCTCGAGCTCCATCAGAATCTGCGGCCCGAGCTCGCGCTGCCGCTGCTCGAGATCGCGCACCACCAGGTAGCATTCCGCGATCTGCTGCTGCGGCGTGCGCCCGTCCACCGTCAGCTCCTGCATCCCGGCGACGACCTGCTGCTTGAGGCCGCCGATGCGCTTCATGAAGAACTCGTCGAGGTTGGACGCGGTAATCGCCAGGAATTTGAGCCGCTCGAGCAGTGGATTTCGCTCGTCCTCGGCTTCCTCCAGAACGCGCCGATTGAACGCTAGCCACGTCAGCTCGCGGTTGAGGAACAGGTCGGGCGAAGTAAGGTCCTTGTCGATGTGCGGCGGCGGCGCTTTCTCGACCGCCATCACCGGCGCGTCGACGCCCGCGGCGATTGGCGCGATAGCCGGCGCTTCGACCACGCTGCCGTTCTGAAGCGCAGGCGCACTTGCGACGGCCGTCGCAGCCGCTATTCCGGGATTATCCGCCTGATTGCCCATAAGCTCTTCCACGTCCATCCTGCCGCCTCCCCACCATCCAGCCCTCCGCATTCTACCCGCGGGAACGGTCAAATGCCTAACTACCTTACCATTGCCAAATCCTTGAGTATTTCCGCGATGTTATCGGATATTGATTTGTTCTTGACTGGCCGTTTGTGCGATTCTCCTGACTGAAATTCCGCCCCGGTGACACCATGAACGATTATTTGTACGACGTCGCCAGCCGGCTCGTCGGCTTCGACACGGTCAGCGCAAAAAGCGATCGCGATGCGATGGACTACATCGCAAAGGAGCTCGCGCCGCGCGGATTCAAAATCGCGCTGCAGCCGGTCGAGCTGTTCGGCGTCTCGCAAGCCAACCTGGTTGCGTGGATTGGCCCGCCCCGGGCCGACGGCCTGATAGTTTCCGGACACGTGGACACCGTCCCCTACGACGGACAGCCCGGATGGGAGCGCGCGCCGCTCAAGCTCGAGCCCGCGGGCGATAAAATCTACGGCCGCGGCACCACCGACATGAAAGGATTCATCGCTGAATGCCTCGACGCGGCGCGCACGCTCGATTCGGCGCGGCTCAAGCGCCCGCTGGTATTCGTGTTCACCGCGAGCGAGGAAATCGGATGTCTCGGCGCTCACAGCGTCGCGCCCGCGCTCAAGCAAATCCTGGGCGAGACGCCGGTCCCGCGGCTGGCGTGGATCGGCGAGCCCACTTCATGGGAAGTGGCGCACGCGCACAAGAGCATCGTGTCGATGACCGTGACGGTCCGCGGCATGGGAGGCCACAGCGGCGCGCCGGCCAAAGGCGTCAGCGCGATCGCCGTGATGGCCCGCGTGATGGACACTATCGGGCGCTATCAGCAGGAACTCGCGGCGCGCCGGCCGGCGCAATATGCCGAGGTCTTTCCCGACTCGCCGCATGACGTGCTGAATTTCGGAACGGTGCACGGCGGAATCGCGCTGAATATGATCGCCGAGGAATGCAAGCTGCGCATCAGCTATCGCACGCTGCCCGACTCGGAGCCGCTGGATGTTTACCGCGAGATCGAGCGCCGGCTTGGCGCGCTCGACGGCCACGACTATGCCGGCGGCGAGCATCGCGCGAAAATCGAAGTCTCGCTCATGAACGTCGTGCCGCCGCTCGACTCGCCGCGCGGGACGGCTCTGGAAGCGGCGCTGTTCGACGTCACCGGCGCGAAAACCTCGGGCGGCGCGCTCTACGGCACCGACGGCGCATGGTTCACCGGCTCCGGAATCACGTCGCTCATCTGCGGGCCCGGCGATCTCGAGCAGGCGCATCAGCCCAACGAGCACGTCCGCCGCGACGCTTTCGAGCGCGGCCCCGCGATCATTCAAAAGGTGATCGAGCGCATGTGCTGCGCCGGCTGATTACTGAACTGAAATCGGTATTCGAACTTCGAACGACGACGGAATCGCGACGCCGTTCTTCACCGCCGGGAAAAATTTCCACTGCTTGAGCGTGTCGAGCAGCACCTGGTTGAGGCGCGGGCTCGAGGTCGGCTTTTCCAGCGTCACCTCGCTGGCGCCATCGAACGACACGTTGAAGCGCGCGACCGCCTCGGTCTGGATCACGTCCTCGCGAAGATCGTCGGGTATCACCGGCGTCGGCGCGTAGATCGCGCGCGCACCGACCGTATCGCTGCCGATGCCGCCGCCCGAACCTTCGCCGGTATCCGATCGCCGCCGCCTCTCTTCGCTCTCCGAAGCGCTGCCTGTGCTCGCGCCCGCCGGTGCTTCGACGCTCGGAGCCGAGGTCGATTTTTCGGTGCCGTAGGGTGAACGAATCACCGGCGGCAAGGGCGCTGCCTTCTTCAGATGACTTGACGGGATGAGGCTTGCTCGGCGCGGCCTTGGGATGCGGAATCGCCGGCGCCGACGGATGCAGCGCGCCGCCATTGCCCTGCAGCCCGCCGATTTCCTTGGCGGATCTCGACCAGTTGCGCCTGGATCGGCGTCTGCTCCTCGTTGCGGCACCGCCGTGCGCGTCAGGATCGATTGAAAAGACGCTGAGTAAAAGCGCCCAGATCGCGATAGCCGCCGGGATGATCCACAGCAGGCGGCGCGCCGGCTCGTCGAGCTCCGGCGGGCGTATCGCGATTCGGGCTGCGTCGGCCATGTCAGTGCTTCACTGCGATCAGAAATTTCTCGACGCCCGCGCGCCGCGCCTCGATCATCGCTTCCACCACCGTGCCCTCGGGCGCATCGGTGTCCGCGTTGACCACCACGCCGAGGTCGTTGGTCTGGAGCATCGGCTTTAGCAGGAACGCCAGTTGATCGAGCGTGGTCGGCGTCTTGTCGATAAAGATGTGGCTGTCGTGCGTGATGGTCAGCGTGATGGGCTCCTGATGCTCCATCGATTCTGCGTTGCCCTTGGGCAGATTGACCGCGATGGAGTTCAGACTCTGCATCGACAGCGACGCGAGCATGAAGGTCACCAGCAGAAAGAACATCACGTCGATCATCGGGATGATTTCGATTCGCCCGTGACGAAAATGGCGTGCGCGCTGAATTTTCATCGCGCTATTGCTGCGGGACGCGGGCCGGGTGCGGCCTCGCCGCCTTCCTGGTCGAGTCGGATGTGATCGACCAGCCGCGAGCCCAGGCGCTCCATCGTGTCGAGCGACTGCGATTGCATCCGCGAGAAAAGGTTGAACGCGAACAGCGAGAGCACCGCTATCAGCAGACCGAGCGCGGTCGCAATCAGCGCCTGCGCGACGCCCGCCGTCACTTGAGTCGGAGCGACCAGCGTCGACGCGCCGATCACGTTGAAAGATTGCATCATGCCCGTGATGGTGCCGAGCAGTCCGAGCAGCGGCGCGGCGGTCACGACTGTTTCGAGCACCCACAGTCCGCGGGCGAGGGTCTTTTCTATTCGGCCCGCTTCGTCACCTGCCCGCGATTCGACCCACCATGCGGGCTGGTGACGATTGTCGGCGATCACTTGCAGGAAGCGGCCGTAGGCGTTGCGCGGGCCGAGTTCCTTCAACTGCTTCTCAAGTTCGGTCCACGAAAATCCGAACGTCTCCACCAGGTCGGCGACCGCAGACGGCATCCGCAGGCATCGCGCATAGAGCACGGACCGATCGATGATAATCGCGATGGCAAGGACGCCAAGCGCCAGCAGCGGATAGACCATCGCGCCGCCGTACTTGATTGCCTGCCACGCTACTCCTAACTCCTGCATTAGTCAGTTCTCCTTACGATCTGACACTCCCCCCGCGCATCTACCATTCTTACTAGCTGTCTCATGGTCGCGATCGTTGATAGTATCTATCTCTTGAGTCAGGGTTTTCTTTGTCAAGCAAACGCTTCTTTCTCGACGCCCAGCGCCTGAATTGCGTTTCATGGCGTCTGCACACTTGGGGGCTTGGTGAACGGGAATTCGTATTTTATCCCGCCGTATAACGCACGGCGAGGGCCGTACTGGTCGGCAAAAACGCCGATTCCGGTGCCATTTCGCACGAGATAGGTGTGATCGAAGAGGTTCACGATGGCGCCGCGAAACTCGAGCGCGCCGCGATTGTTCGGCAATGGCACACGCCGGGTGATACCGGCATCGACCTGAACATAAAACGGCAAGTTCCCGGTGTTGGCGAAGCCGGAACGAAGGCCGCTGCCGTAGATGCCATCGACGCTGAACATCCATCCACGCCAGTTGTAAACGACTCCGGCGGAATTGGTGAAGGTCTGATCGTGATCCAGGAAGATGTAATGGCTGCTGATGTACTTCAGTTCGTCGGGCGCGAAGTTGAATTGCCCCGATTCCACCTGCGTACCCTGCGCGACGCTGTAGGCGAAATTATTGTAGGCGTAGAAGCCCTCGTGAGTGTACGAGCCCGTGAACTCAACTCCCCAGACCCGGCCCTTGTTGTAGTTGAACGTTTCGAAGATTAGCGCCGGGCCGAACTGTCCTTCGTCTATCAGCTCGGATGCCTTCTTGTAGTAGGAATCGATGCCGACGTTGAGCCCCGGAATGAGCTCCTGCGTCACGCCGGCGTCGAACAAATGGTCGCGCTCGACAGTCGGATTGCCGTTGCCCTTCGACGGAGGCGCGCCGGTCGTGTCCTTGAGCTGCTTGATATCGCTGACCGACACCAGCTCGGTCTCGGGCGGCGTCATCTGGCGGGCATAGCCGGCGTGCAGCGTCGTGCTCGGGAATAGCTTGTACTCGAACGCAGCGCGGGGACTGGCCTGGTCGGCTCGCACCAGGCCGTCGTACAGGTCGAAGCGGACGCCGTAATTGAACGTCAGCTTTTTTGTCATCTTCCATTCGTCCTGGATGTAGCCGCTGTAAATCCAGGTCTGCAGCGCGAGATCGTCGACGAACGAAATCGGGATATCGGACGATTGGACGCCACCGACTGCGGGGAAGGTCGACTCATGATTGTCGATCTCGGCGCGCTCCGCATCGAAATACCCGCCCAGCCGGAACGTATGATCGGCGATTCCGTGATAGGCCGTGTCGAGCTGAAAACCGTTGCCCCAGTCGCTGCGAAAAACCTTCGACGAGGCGCCGTTGTAAATCAGGTCGCCGGTGTGGTCCGGGTTGAAGGTGACCGCCGAGTAACGGCTGAACGGCGCGAGCTGGTAGTCGATATTCTCGCCGATAGTGCCCTGCAACGCGAGCACGTTGAAGTAGTTTTGCTCGAACTGGTTGTCGCGCACTTTCGCCGACGGATAGACCGGCACGCCTGCCAGCTTGAACAGCTGCGGCTGATCGGGATTGGCGGGAATCTGAAAATGATTGATCGCGGTTCCCGAGATCAGGCTCAGCCGCGTCGTCGAATTTATGAAGTACGAGAAATAGCCGAAGCCCGCGCCCTGGTTGCTGGTGTCGTGAATCGCCGTGGGTCCGGAAGTCGGCGGCTCGACCCCGCGATCGGTCCCGTAGTATTGCCCCGTCACGAAGTAGCTGAAGTTGCCCTTCGAGCCGCCGTACTCGAAGCTCGGTTGGGTCGTCCCGCGCTGGCCGCCGTAGAAATCCACGTCGGCGAGCGGGTCGAGCAGCCCGTCCTTGGTCTTGATGTCGACAATTCCCGCCGTTCGCAGGCCGTACTGCGCCGGCAGCGCTCCGGTCAGCAGGCTGATCGATTGGGCGAAGCGCGGGCTCAGTACCTGCCCGAAGCCGGTGATGCCCTCGGGGAGCTGGATCCCGTTGATCCGGTACTGAAGGTTGGCATGGTCGCCGCGCACGTGGATCTGTCCGTACGGATCCTGCGCGACGCCGGGCGCCTGCAGTATCACCTGGTTGAGGGGAGTGTTCGCGCCCTGCGGCAAATCATGGATTGCCTGCGCGGTGAACGTGTACTTGCTGCCGCCGGTATCCGGCGACAACGAGTTGCGGACCTGGTTAGCCGCTTGGCCGCGACCTTGAGGCTGACCTCCTTCTCCGCTTCCATCGCGACCGTCACCGGCGCGGCGCCCTTGGCCAGACCGCGACTATCGCTGTCGCCGTCTTGAACCCGCCCTTGCTCGCCACCACCGCATCAGTGCCGCGTCTCATTACGTGGAACGTAAACTCACCCGCATCGTTGCTCGACGCGCGGGCCACCACCTTGCCGTTCGAGCCCTGGATAGTCAGTTCTGCCTGCCCGAGCGGCCGGCCGAGCGCGTCCTTCACCACGCCCGTGATTCGATATTTCGCTTTCGTCGGGGTCTTCAAATTTTCCGCCATCGCTGGCGTGCAAATAGCCAGTTGAATAGCCAATTGAATCAGAATCCCGCCAAGTGAGATTCGCGCAAATAAACTCCTTCGCATCACAAGCTCCCCATACCGTCTCAAGGTTCCCCTCTCGCGCCTTCGGACGCGAGCGGCGCCGCGCGAAACCTGTCGCGCGCACCATAGAAAATCGGATGTGTCGAAAGGGGATCTAGAGCGCTGTGGGCGGAGCGCGCACGCGCGCGTCCGAGAACACCGGCGAATCGAATCTGACCGGCGTATCGACAAATAGGTCTCGGCTATCGCAGGTCCTCGCGCCACGGTCAGCGCCGACGCGACCGAGACCGGCGAATGCATCGCGAGCTGGCAAACCGGGCAGAGGCCCGGGTCGGTGACAGGCTGCGCGGCTACGATACCGTCGCGAACACCGGCGTTCTCATGAAAATGAGCGACGCCCACCGTCTGCGAGATGAGCAATAGCGCAGCGCCGAAAATCGCGATGGCGCGCGCCGCCGCTCTACTGCATTTGCGAAACCTGGATAGCATCGAATCTTCGGGCCCGGGATCTTTCCGGCTCGATAATCGCCGCCGGATTTCTACTGCGCATTGAGCCTGCGCGCGACAACCAGATGTGTCAAGCGCTCGCGGTCACTTCATCCAATGCTAAACGCATGTGGGCTTCATGCTCTGGGGAGGTGTAACCCTGCACTAATTACAATTAAGAAAAGTAATCTTTTGTTTCAGATTTAGAAGTTAGTGCTGCCGGGTGGCGGCGGCCTTAGTGTCTGGCATTACAGCCATACAAGTCATTATCGTTGCGCTTTTGGGCGCTGCACCCTCACACGGCGACATCGCTGCGCGGATTTCGCCTAACTCTCCTCGGACGAGGAGAGTTAGGATGATCGCGATTCTCCACGGGCCGAAGGTCAGTTCATAAATGTTTTACGCCTCGCCCTTTCGAAAGACTGGCGGTACTGGCGCGCCGCTGGTTTTCAACTGATTCGGGGTAAACTTCGAGATCGAAGCGCCGTCAAAGTTGGTCATCAGCAGATCCGCCGTTGCCGTCGAACACCGCTCCCCATGGACCCTCGAGACTGCCGCCGTTGTCGGTCAGCGTGACGGCGGGCGTAAGGCTGCCCGAAGCCTTCATCTGTTTTTTCGTGAACTCGACGACGTTCTGGCCATGATAGTTCGCTACCCAGAGATTGCCTTTGTTGTCGAAGGCCGGTTCGCCGGGAAAATTGAGGCTATCGGAGCCATCGTTGGTGATTACTACGTTGCCGGCTTGAGTGCCGCCGCTCTTCAACTGGCTGGCAGTGAACTCGACGATTTTGGAGTCCGTTTCATTGTCGACCCATGCGTTTCCCGATTTGTCGAAGGTGATGAAATCGGGGCCGCCGGGGCTGAGGTCGGACGAGGTGATGACGTTCGCCGGTGTGATATCGGCGGTGCCGCTGGCCAGCTGAGCCTTCGATACTTCATCCAGCGTGCCCGCCAGCACGTCTGCCAGCCAGAGGTTGCCCTTCTTGTCGAAGGCGCAACCCAGAAGCTCCTGAAAAGTGGAGCTGCTGGTGATGATACGGCAGACGGGGCTGGGAGTATCGTTGCTCGAGAGATGTTTCAGTTGCGCCGCTCAGAATTCCTCAACTTCGGCGAAGTTCACGACGATCCAGAGGTTTTTGGATTTGTCGAAGGCAAGGCCCGTCGCCGCAATATCAAAAATTCCGTTGGGGGTAGGTGCGCCGCTTTCGCTCAACTCGCTGGGGGTGAAAAACAGTGCGGCCTTTTCATCGAAATGCTGCGCGAGCCAGACATTTGCGCACCATCCGCGAGGAGCGGTTGCGCAAATCAAGAGGACCAGGGCAAGCGGCGCCGCGATTGTGCGTGCTATCCAGCGTGAGCAGAAATCCAGGTCGGGTCGACGCATTCCATCCTCCAGGTCGATCGCAGGTTCTGGCATAGGCCCCCCGAAGCTGACCAGCCTGATGGACGTATGCGCCGATTGCAAGATGCTAACGAGCGCTCTTTTGATCTTGCGTCTTCGCCCTGTTACGCTTTCAGCCAGTCGGTGCTTTGCTCATAGGCGTAAGCGATCTTCAGAGGCGTCGCATCTTCGAAGTGGCGGCCCACGATCATCAAGCCGACTGGCAGGCCGTTGGATTTGGCGCATGGCACGCTCACGGCCGGATGCCCGCTGATGTCGAACGGCGCGGTGTTGGTGATCATCGAGTAGGGCGCGCGTTCATCGAGGCGATGGGCCTTCATCGGCGTCGAGGGCATGATCAGCGCGTCGTACTCGCGGAGCGCATCGTTGTATTTCGCCGTCAGCGCATGACGATAGAGCTGCGCCTTGGCGTAGAAGCGTCCGTGATAACGCTCGCGCATGAGGTTGCCGAATATCAGCATGAACTTGACGGTCAGCGCGAGATCGTTGGCGCGCTCGGGGTAGCGCTGTCCGAAGTGGGCGGCCAGGTCCGGCATGTAGGCGCCTGTGTGATGCGTGCCGTGCAGGTTGGTGCGCGCCAGCATCGCCATGCCCTCGGGGATGATCGCGTAAATCAGTGAAGAGGCGTCGCGATGCTCGGGGATAGAAATTTCGGTCGGGCGCGCGCCGAGCTTGCCGAGCGCAGCGACGGCCTTGCGCACGGCGTCATTTACGTCGTCCTGCGCGCCGGGCCGCGTGAAGCCCTCGCGCACAACGCCGAGCTTGATTCCATCGAGCGACTTGCCCAGCGCCGCGCGGTATGGCTCGGTTCTTACTTCGCGCTGGCGGGGATCGAGCGGGTCCTTGCCGGCGAGCACGTCGAGCATCAGTGCGCAGTCGCTTACGCTGCGGGTCATCGGGCCGACGTGATCGAGCGTGGGATCGATACTCATCACGCCCGTGTAAGGCACGAGGCCGTAGGTGGGCTTGATGCCGACGACGCCGGACCATGACGCGGGAATTCTGATCGAGCCGCCCTGGTCGGTGCCGATAGTCAGATCGATGTCGTCATAATACAGCGCCGCCGCCGAGCCGCATGAGGAACCGCCGGCGCAGTAGTCGGGGTTGTGCGGATTGCGTGCGGGTCCGTAGAAGCTGGTGGTGCCGTCGCCGGAAAGCGCGAAGTCGTCCATGTTGAGGGTCGCGACGATTTCCGCGCCCGCGTCGAGCATGCGCGCGACGATGGTGGCGTCGGTGGCTGCCACGTGACCCTTCAGCACCGACGAGCCGCCGCTGGCCGGAATGCCGGCGACGCATACGCTGTCCTTCACGCCGACGCGCTTGCCCTTGAGCGGGCCGCTGGCGGCGCCTTTGACGGAGCATCGGGTGACGATGGCGTTGAGTGGATCGTCCTTTGGCGCGGGGCGCACTCCGGCCTTGCGATCGCGATAACGCGTTACGGAATCCTGCGGGGCCTCGGTGAGCGAGCCGAGCTCTTCGATTATCTCCATCTGGCCGGGCATCATCCCTTGCAGCGCGGCGAGTTCCTCGGCCGTCAGTTCGATATGGTTGGCGCGCGCGATTCTTTTCAATTCGTCTGCGCTGGGAACTTCAAATGCCATCGTCGTTCACTCCTGACGAAAATTCGTTCAGCTGAAATACGGGATCAGATGTCGATGCGCGTCGTCAATCGTCTGCTGCGGCGGAATGCCCGGCACTTCGAAGAACACCGGCGCGGTCACTCCGGCTTCGATGAAGCGGGCGAGGTTCTCGCGGCATCGCGCGGGACTGCCGACGAGCGTGAAGGTGTCGAGCATCTCGTCGGTCACCATGTCGACCGGTACTTTGCCGCGCGCGAAACTCTCGCCGAACGCGCGAACGGTGTCGGCGGGCAATCCGGCGGCAGCGAAGATTGGCGTGTCCGGCTGCGGCGCCATCAGGGAGATGAAAAACGCGACGAGCGGGCGCAGGCGGTCGCGCGCGGCGCGCTCATCCTCGGAAATCGACGAGAAGATATACGCACCGACCGGGAAGTCACGCGGGTCGCGTCCGGATTTCTCGAGGCCGCGACGCATGTGTTCGGTCGCGAACTTCACGTAGGCGGGCGAGGACATCACGCTCAGCAGCAGGCCGTCGGCCACTTCGCCGGTGAGCTCGCAATTCTTCGGGCCGATGATGCCGAGATGGATCGGAATCTCGGTGCGCACCGGCTTGAAACTCATCTTGACTTTCTCGGTCTGGAAGACGCGGCCGGAATAAGTGACTTCTTCACCGCGGAAAAAGCGGCGGATGATCTCGACCGTCTCACGCATCGCGAGCGTCGGCCGCGAGTAGGGAATCCTGAGACGGCCCTCGATCCAGTCTTTAATCCCGGCGCCGATGCCGAGGATCGCGCGGCCGTCGGCGGCCTCGTCGAGCGCGGCGAATTCCATCGCGGTCAGGGTGGGATGGCGCGTGTAAGGATTTACGACGCCGAGTCCAATTTTGATTTTAGAAGTGCCGCATGCGACCGCCGAACCGAGCGCGAACGCGCCGCGGTAGAAGGGATCTTCGGGCACCCAGGCGGTGGCGAAGCCGAGTTCTTCGGCGCGTTTGGCGTGCGCGACAAACTCGCGGGTGTGCAGGTTTTCGAAACCGACGCCGAATTCGCGAACTTTGGGCATCGCGTCGCCTCCCGCTATTTCTCGAACGCCATGCGCGGACCCTTTGCGAGGGGAGAGAAATGGCAATGCCACATCTTCCAGACGGGCTTGCCCGCTTCGTCCTCGCGCACGTAAACCTCGGTGCTGCGGAACTTGCCGCTGCCGGGCAACTCCTTGCCGCCGAGCTTGATCGTGAAGTCGGCGGTGCACGTGAGCCAGCCGGTGTCGCCGCGGACCTGCACGCGGAGGTCCTCATCTTCGTCGAGCGTCACTTCGGCCTTCGAGCCGCCGAGGAATTTCCACAACGTCGCCCACTCCTCGATTCCTTCGTAGGCAAAGCCGTTGAGGTTCCAGCCGAAGAATTTGTCGCCGCCGACGAACGCCGCACGCATCATGGGGATGCTGCCCTGGCGATTCGCGTCACCCACAGATGATGCAAGCGCACGATCTCGTCGATATCCTGCTTGGGGCCCTGGCCGCGAATATCCGCCATCTTCGATTCCTCCGTACTCATTTCTGTTACAACTAAATCGAAACGGAAAGCCAACGGTTGTGAAAAAAAACATTTCAATCGCGTTTGGCGAATTTCCGGAGTTCGGGCTAAGTTGGCGGCGAGACAGGAGGTTCGCGCTATGAATCAGTTCAAAGTCGGCGACGTAAAGATCACCCGCATCGTGGAAAGCGAAGCGCCGTGGCCCGGCACCTTCATCATGCCCGACGCGACCCCCGAGAACGTCAAGAAGGAAGCGGACTGGCTGTATCCGATTTTCTCGGACGAGAAGGGCAAGCTGCGGATGAGCATCCACGCATTGGTGATCGAATCGCAGGGCAAGCGCATCATCGTCGACACCTGCATCGGCAACGAGAAGGTTCGATCGAACCCGGTGTGGAGCAACCTGAAGCTGCCGTTCCTGAGCGACCTGGCAAAGGCGGGTCACGCGCCCGAGCAGATCGATCGCGTCGTCTGCACGCATCTGCACGTGGATCACGTCGGGTGGAACACGATGCTCAAGGACGGCAAGTGGGTGCCGACGTTCCCCAACGCGCGCTACCTGCTCGGCGGCACCGAGTGGGAGTACTGGTCGAGGTTCGAGGGCAAGGATATGCGCGATCCGGTCGAGGACTCGGTGCGGCCGGTGGTCGAGATGGGGATGGCCGATCTGATCGAATCAACGTTTCGCGTCACCGACGAAGTTTGGCTCGAGCCGACGCCGGGACACACGCCGGGACATCACAGCGTGCGGATTTCGTCGAAGGGGCAGGATGCGGTGATCACCGGCGACCTGATGCATCATCCGATTCAATGCAAATTTCCGGAATGGGACGACGGCTTCGATTCCGACGGCGCGCAGGCGAAGAAGACGCGGCGCGCGTTCTGCGAGAAATACGCCGACACCAACGTCGTGGTCTTCGGGACGCATTTCGCGACGCCGTCGGCGGGAAAGATCTCGAAGAGCGGCGACTCGTTCAGATTTACGGCGGACAAGTAACGGCAGCGTCATGGGTGACGTCGCACTTTCGTTCGACAACGGCCCCGATCCTGCGGTGACGCCGATGGTGCTCGACGTGCTCGCGCGACGCGGCGTGAAGGCGTCTTTCTTCGTGCTCGGCAAGAATCTCGCCTCGGCGGAGAAGGAAGCTGGCGCATCGCGCGGCCGCCGAGGGGCATCGAATCGGCAACCATTCGTTCACGCATCGGATACCGCTGGGCGACGACCCGGCGGCGGATGCGGTCGACTCGGAAATCGCGAAGACCGAGCAACTCATCGGCGCACTCGCGGAGAATCCAAAACTGTTTCGTCCGTTCGGCGGCGGCGGCAAGATCGGGCCGCATCTGCTGAGCCGCGCCGCCGTCGATCATCTTACTGCCAATCGCTACACCTGCGTGCTGTGGAATTGCGTGCCGGAGGATTGGATCGATCAGGATGCGTGGGTCGACCGCGCGCTTCGAGACGCCTCGGCGCAGCCGCATACGCTGGTCGTCATGCACGACATCCTGCCGCGCGCGATGAGCCATCTCGATCGCTTCATCGGCGCGCTGAAGGACGCGGGGCATCGCATGACGCAGGAGTATCCCGCCGAATGCGTGCCGATAGAGCGCGGCGAGATCGTTCGCGACATTTCGGGCTTCGTGTCTTCGCCGCGCGCCGCCGCCGGCTAGGAAATCTCGCTCGAAAACCGGATCGTCTTTTTCTTCAAACCCGCGAGCACGACTTCGACGCCGCCGCTGCGCAGCATCCACTCGAGGCGATGGTCGCGATACTGGCGGGCGAAGGCGCCCGACTCGAGAATCTGCGGCAGCGTCTCCATCGAGCCTGCGAACTGCTGGGCCGCTTCGATGGTTTTGCGAACGCTGGGACGTTCTTCGACACGCGCAACCCATTCGGCGAGCCGCGTTCCGGCCTTTGGCGGATTGCCCCAAACGACCGAGCCGCGGACGTGCGGGTAAACGCTCAGGTCGCCGTAGCCGAATGATGCGCCGTTGAAATAATTCGCGCTGCCGAGCTCGCGTTCGAGCCATTTGAACACGCCCGCAGTCTGCTCGTAGGCTTTCTGCTGAAGTTGCGCCGCGGCGTCGCCGGTCACGCGCTTCCACGCGCGAACTTCCATCAGGCCCCAGTTGATTGCCTCGTAGTACGTGTCGCACACGTCTTCGATCATGCGCACCCGGGCGCGGTCGCGCGGCGTCGAGGGCAGCAGGGCGGGCGTGGGCCATTTTTCCTCGATGTAGTCGAGGATGATGGTCGAGTCGAAAATCGCAAAGTCCCCATCGACCAGCGCCGGCACTTCGAGCCGTGGGCTGGTCTGGACGAATACGGTTGGCGCGCCGCTGAAAGCGTCGGGGATTTCGACCTCGAACGCGACGTTCTTTTCGTAGAGCGCGATTTTGACTTTCTGCACGTACGGCGAAAACGGATGCTCGAATAGTTTCAGCATGATTGAATTTTCCTCGGACTCGAATATGGCTCAGCGGCGGGAATCATTCTATCTTTGCCCGCGCGAAAGCGTTTGGTACGCTCATCATATGGATATGTATTTCCGCGCGCGCCGTTCGATCGTTTCTATGATTGTCGGCGCGTTTGTTTTGTCTGTTACCGCGCCGGTTTTTGCCTTTCGACATCGGGTCGCTGCTTAACAACAAGCCGACGGCCCCGGACAAGTTTGCCGTCATTCGCGTTGACAAGCTTGCCTCGATGATGGCCGATCCCAACTCGCACGTTAATATCTATGACGCGAACGGATGGGGCCTGCGTTCGACTGCGGGCGTGATTCCAGGCGCGCATCTGCTGAGCAGCGACGACAAGTACGATGTCGCAAGCACGCTGCCCGCGGACAAAAGCGCGAAGCTGGTTTTCTACTGCGCCGACCTGCATTGAACTGCATCGCATGAAGCCGCCCGTCGGGCGGTCGCAGCAGGATATACCGACGTAAGTGTGATGAGCGACGGCATCGAGGGATGGAAGCAGGCCGGCAAGCCGGTGGACTACCCCAAGCTCGACGCGAAGAACGGCTGAGCGTTCGGGCGCGCTCGCCGATGCGCGATTACATCCATATAGTGTCGGCGTGCAGCGCGACGATTCAATCCAAATCCGGAATCTGGCGCGGCGATTCGCGAGCTGACGCCACGCAGTATCGTGCTTGGTATCGCGCTGGCGCTGATTCTTGGCGCGGCGAATGCCTATCTCGGTTTGTATGCGGGCCTGACGGTGTCGGCGAGCATTCCGGCCGCCGTCATCTCGATGGCGATTCTGCGGATTCTTGGCGGATCGACGATTCTCGAGAACAACGTGGTGCAGACGATTGCGTCGGCGGGCGAGGCGGTCGCGGCGGGCGCGATCTTCACGTTTCCGGCGCTGGTGATTCTGGGCGGAGTGCGCAGGCTGCCGTACGTCGAGGTGACTGCGCTATGCGTCGTGGGCGCGACGATGGGCTCGTTGCTCGTGGTATTTTTGCGCCGCGCGTACGTCGTGGAGGAGCGGCTGCCTTTTCCCGAAGGCGTCGCATGCGCGCAGGTGCTTCGGGCCGGTGATGCGAAGCTAACGTTCGCCCGCTCGTGATCGGCGGACTGATCTCGGCGGCGCTCAAGGCGCTGCAAGATATGGTGGGTATCATTCCCGGCGCGGTGACGGGCGCGCGATGGGTCGGCAACGCGGCAGTGGCCGGGTCGCTCGACATTTCGGCGGCGCTGCTGGGAGTCGGCTACATAATCGGAATCAGAATCGCGGCGCTGGTGTTCGCCGGCGGCGTATTCGCATGGCTGGTCGCGATTCCGGTGTTGACGGCGTTTCATGGCGGCGGCGGAGCGGGAGACGCCGCCGACATTGCGTTGCAATTGTGGCGCGGCCAGGTGCGCTATTTGGGCGTCGGCGCGATGCTGACGGGCGGAGTTGTGACGCTGTGGAAGTTGCGCAAGCGGATAGCGTCGGCGATCGCCGACAGCATCCGCGTGGTGCGCTCGACCCAAGCGGTCGCAACGGCGCGCGAGGACACCGACCTTTCGGCGCGTGCGGTGCTGACCGCAGTGGCGCTGTGCGTGCCGGTAATCTTTGCCATTTGCCTGGGACTAAGCGGACAAATCGCGCTCAGCGCGGCGCTGGCAATCCTGCTGACTCTGATCTGCTTTTTTGCGACCGCGATCGCCGGCTATCTGACCGGAATAGTCGGCGCGTCGAACAATCCGGTGTCGGGCGTGACGGTGATCGTGCTGCTCGCGGTGGCGCTGTTTTTGAAATTGGTCGGCGTGTCGCAGAGCGTTGGGCCGCAGCTGGCGATTTTGTCGGGCGCGATCGTATGCACGGCGGCTGCGATGGCCGGCGATTCGACGCATGACCTGGCGACCGGCTTTCACGTCGGCGCGACGCCGCGATCGCTCGAAATCGGCGTTCTGGTCGGCGCGATCGCATCGTCGTTCCTGATGGCGCCGATTCTGAACCTGCTGATCGCGGGCTACGGAATCGCGGGAACGCCGACTGCACGGGCCGGCGCACTGGCCGCGCCGCAAGCGTTCCTGATGGCGAAAGTGACGCAAGGAGTTTTCCACGGCGGACTGCCTATCGGAACGATCGCGACGGGCGCGGTGCTGGCAGCGATGCTTGGATTCAGCGATCGCTATCTGGAGCGGAGCGGATCGAAGTGGCGCACGCCGATCATGCCCGCAGCGATTGGCCTTTATCTCCCGTTCGGGCTCAGCGTGGCGATTTTTATCGGCGCGCTTGCGCATTCGGTTTTCGGATCCGAGGATGAGGCCGAGAGCGGACCCGGGATTCTGCTGGCGGCGGGATTGGTGGCCGGCGAGGCGCTGATGGGTGTAGCGAGCGGCGCGATGGTCACGGCGGGAATCAGGCTGCCGATTTTCTGATGATGGAGATCTACATGCTGGCGATCAACTTAAGAAGGACATTTAGGAATTTGGACCCTCACCCGCCGCTTTGCGGCGGCCTCTCCCTGACAGGGAGAGGCGAGGATACAGCCGGGAAATTCGGGATCGGATTGATCGGCTCGCATTGATTTTTTCCGCCGCGACCGCTCGGGCGCAGATGCCGGATAGTCCCTTGTCGATTGCGGTACAAAAATAATCCGGTTCGCGCCGAAGGTGCCGAGCGGCGATGTGCAGGAAGGTTCGTGCTGGACTGAATCTATCGCTGCGCCTCGCGCCGGTGCGTGGCGATGTTCGGTGGGCAACGCGATCAGCGATCCGTGTTTCACGGTGGCGGGGAATCGCCAGCAGCTTGTTTGCGGCGCCGACCCGGCTCTGAAAACCGATGGGTTTGTTTTGAAGCTGACGCAGCCGCTGCCGAAGTCCTCGCTGGCCCGCGATCGCAAAGCAGAGCCGTGGATTTTTCAGTTGTCGGACGGTTCTATTTGCGAGGCGATGACGGGGACGCTGTCGCCGGTGAACGGTGAGCCGGCGCGATGGACATGCGCACTTCATAATCGCGATCAGATAAGGCCGCGAGGATTGGTCACCGCGCTTACGCCGGGGAAGATCTGGATGGCGGATAAATTTCCGGAGAGCGCGATTGGTACGCAGGGCGCCGTGCCGGAGAAAGTTCCGGTGAGGGTTATCTGGGAGTGAGGACACGAAAGAACAGAATCGTGAATCGCGCGCGAAGAATGCGCGCTGGACAAGGACCCTCACCTTCATCCTCTCCCTGACAGGGAGAGGAGACAGAAATTATTTGCGCATTGTGCGCAATTGCTTGTGGGTCAGCATCCAGCGTAGTTCGCCGCCGCCGCGTTCGAAGCGGGCTGGCAGATCGATCGCGATGCATCCGCCGGTCTTCAGCTTCAAATGGGCGACGTCGGCCGCGCCGGTCAGCAGAATCGACGCGACTGAACTGAGTTGCGGTTCGTGCCCGACGATCATCACTTCGTCATGCTTGGCGAATGCGCGCAGGGCCGCTATCGCGTCGGTGGCGGCGACGCCGGTGGCGAGGGCGGGAAGGACCTGCGGCGGCGGAGTATTTTCGTAAGCGGCCGAGACCAGCTCGGCGGTTTCCGCGGCGCGCGCGAGCGGGCTGGTCAGGATGACATCGAACTTCAGACCCATCGCGCGCAGGCCGGCGGCAGCTCCCAGCATTTTTTCCTTCGAACGCTCGGTCAGCTTGCGCGCGCCGTCGTCGCCGCTCGAGGCGGCCTCTTCGGCGGTCGCGTGACGCAAAATATAGAGCATCATGAGGTTGCTTCCGTGACGAAATGCGAGTTTTTCGAATCGTGATTTGAGTGAGGCGGCGAGAACGTCATCATGCGGGCGGCGAATCGGCGTGCGACTCAACTATCGCTGGTTAATCCTTACACCTTCTTAATCCTTGCGCGAGACGATGCTGTCAGCAGACTCGGGGTGCGACTTGCCGTTGGCGCCGGACAGATATTCGGCGATGTGTTTTCGAAGTTCGCCCTGCAGCTCGTCGACCGGCAGGCGCGCATCGACGGAGATGAAGCCGAACTCGCTGGAGAGCTGGCGGTACTCGTCGATGAGGCGGCTCTGGTAGCGCTCGAATGAATCGAACAGGTCGGTGCCAAGCGCCAGGTGCATCCCGGATTCCCAGTAATCCATCCCCTTGCCCATGATGACGCGCGGGATGAGCGACTCGACGTCGATGTCGAGATAGAGGACGAGGTCGGGGACCAGCGCCATGCCGAAGACGTCGCGCGTCCAATTCGGGTCGGCGCCCATCACGTTGTTGCGGGCGAAAGCGGTGTACATGTAGCGGTCGGCGATCACGATGAAGCCGGCCTGCAGCGCGGGCAGGATTTCGTGTTCGAGGCGATCGGCAAAATCGGCGGCGTAGAGCAGCGAGAAGGTCGTGACAGTAAGCTGATGACCGGCCTTGGCCTCGTTGATGGTCTCCGAGAGCAGGGGCGATCGCGTCCATCCGGTGTTGCTGACGGCGTAGCCTTCGAGCTCGAGCCATGGGCGGAGCAGCTCGATTTGCGCGGAGCGGCCGACGCCGTCGGTCCCTTCGATCGCGATCAAGTGCCCAGGAAGGCGCTTTTTCGTGACGTACGGCAGCCCGTGCCCGTACCAGGTTTTAGCGCGGCTGCGATGTGACGCCATTTTTTCCGTTCGCCCGCTTGCGGTCGTAGTCGCGAAGAATCTCCTGGACCATCGTGCGCACGACTCGCTGTTGTTCGGGAATCTCGGCGGCCGCGTCAATCGGACGCATCCCGAATTCGTCAGTCAGTTGATCGTAAATTTCGAGCACGCGGCTCTGGAACATGCGGAAGCTCTCGACCGGATCGGTCGAAAGACCGACGTCCATACCGGCCTCGTGGTACTTGAGCTTGGCGCGTCCCGAAAGCAGCCGCTCGAGCGAAGTGTCGATCGGCACGCGGAAGTAGAGCGTCAAGTCGGGGCGCAGCGCGGGGCTATACACGGCGCGGACCCAATCGGGATGCACGCCGCGCGCGACGTCGCGGGCGAATGCGGTGTAGACGTAGCGATCGGCGAGCACGATCATGCCGGCCTTGAGCGGCGGCAGGATCTGATAGGTCAGGCGATCGGCGAAATCGACGGCGTGCAGCAGCGAGAAGGTAGTCGGCGTAAGCAGATTTTTTTTCTTGCCACGTTGCATCGAGCGCCGCACCAGCCGCGATGAATTCCATTCGGTGAAATGCACCGGGTAGCCGCGCGATCGCAGCCATCGCTCGAGCAGCAGCAGTTGCGTCGACTTGCCGGAGCCGTCGATCCCCTCGACGCAGATCAAACGGCCGCGATACGGATGCGGCGTTTCGAGCAGGGTCTTCGGCGCAGTCCTGGGCGTGGGCTCGGCGGACGGAGTAACGTGGCCGTTGTGGGAAGTGGCAGGTTCGGCGGGCGGCAGCTCTAGCGCTGCAGCACCACCTGGCGATCCAGCAGTCTCGATAGCAAGTCGGTCCTTCTCTCGCAGGTCCATAGTTCGAGGTCAGCCTTCTCGCGCTTCGAATCGACGCCGACGATTACGCGCCCGGGTGAGTATCTGACCTCGACGTTCTTAACCACACCGAAGTGGCTTCGGTCCAGCGCGTCAGCGACACGCAGAATCGCGGCGAGACCCCTTATCACGCGGCGCTTGGCGGGGCTGAGCGATTTCAAATCCGGCGAATCGAGTTTCGGGGCCTGCTTGCGATGCCCGCGAGCAGCCTGCGCGATGACCTCGATTTCGTCAGAGTCGAAGCCGAAAAGCTCCGCATTCTTAATCAGGTAGTAAGAATGGCGATTGTGCCGGTCATGATCAATCGCGTGGCCTATGTCGTGCAGTAAAGCCCCGAATTCAAGGAGTTCTCGCGAGGACTTGGGCAGGCCCAAAACGGGCGCCGTCGCGTCGAAAAGCTTGAGCGCGAGGCGGGCGACCTGCTTGCCGTGATCGTTGGCGCCGGCAAATCGAGTGGCGAGGGCGCCGACCGATCGGCGCCGGGCGTCGATCGCGGAGCGCGAATCGAACTTGCGCGCGAGTCCCAGCAGCACGCCCTCGCGCAGTGCCCAGGTGCATGCGAAGAGCTCGGGCGCGCCCGATTTCTTCAAGATGAAGTTCACCAGGGTAGCGGCCGCCGGCATCAGGTCGACGCGCTTGGCGTCCATGCCGGGGAGATCGACGCGCAGCGCCGCGTTGGCCTCGACCAGGTCGCGCGACAGATCGGAAATCTCGCCGGCCGAGGCGCTGGCGCCGTGCAGGCGGCCGAGCTCCTCGCCGCGCGACGATCGCGCCATCGCGACGAGCGTGTTGATGGTGCCCGAGGTTCCGACCGCGCGGATTACGCCTGCGCGCTTTGCCTTGCGCATCAACGGGCCGATCGCGCGCTCGAGATGCGCCTCGAGCTTGCTCAACTGCGCGCGCGTCGGCGGGTCGTCGAGCAGAAATCTCTCGGCGAGCCGCGCGGCGCCGAGCTTCACACTGCGCATCCAGAGCGGCTTGCCGTCGCGCACCAGCACGAGTTCCACGCTGCCGCCGCCGACGTCGACGAGCAGATGAGGTCCGCCGTCGAGACCGAGCGCATGGCGCGCGGCCTGGAAGATCAAGCCGCGCCTCGTCGAGGCCGGAGATAACTTCAACGGTAAGGCCGGTCTCGCGCTTGATACGCCGGATGAATTCGGTGCGATTGCGCGCCTCGCGCACGGCGCTGGTTGCCACCGCGCGCAATCGTTCGACGCGGCGCACTCGCAGCAGCCGTTTGAAATTAACCAGCGCGCGGACCGCGAGGTCCATCGATTCGGCGGTGAGGCGTCCGGTGGTGAACGAGCGGCGGCCGAGCCGCACCATTTCCTTGACGCGGTCGACGACTTCGATGTGGCCCTCGCGGCTCACATCGGCGACGATCATGTGGACGGAGTTGGATCCGACGTCGATCGCTCCCAACCGCATGCTTAGAAGGTACCGTCCCAGGCGCTCGATGTCATCCATATAGCCCCACATCCGCACCGGCGCGCTGAAAATATCGCGCACTCATCCTGCCCTGATTAGAAGCGAGCCACGTTACGACGCGATGAACGTCGAGTGTCGAATTTGTTTTCACGGTATCCTTGCGAATCCATCGCGTTTACTCTGTGAAGAGCACGCCGCACGGAGAATTTGCCTGTCAGCCGCAGCCTCAACCCCGCTTGGTACCGACTTTCCCGAGTACGGGTCGTCGAGCCACAAGTGGCTGATCGCGCTGGCCGTGATGCTCGGGACGACGCTCGAGGTGCTCGACACGTCGATCGTCAACGTCGCGCTGCCGCATATGCAGGGCAGCTTTTCCGCGAGCGTCGACGAGATCGCGTGGGTGCTCACCAGCTACCTGGTCGCCAACGGGATCATGATTCCGATGACGGGATGGATCTCGTCGCGCTTCGGGCGCAAGCGCTACTTCCTGACGTCGGTCGCGGTGTTCGTCGCGGCGTCGGGCCTCTGCGGCGCAGCGCAGTCGCTCGATCAGATGGTCGTCTTTCGGCTGATTCAGGGCGCAGCAGGCGCCGCGATGGTGCCGTCGTCGCAGGCGATCCTGATGGAGACGTTCCCGCCCAACGAGCAGCAGCTCGCGATGGCGACGTGGGGCATGGGCCTGATGGTCGCGCCGATCATGGGCCCGACGCTGGGCGGATGGATCACCGACAACTGGAACTGGCGCTGGAATTTTTACATCAACCTGCCGATTGGCGCGGCGGCATTCCTGATGGTGTGGACGTTCGTCCATGACCCTGCGTACTTGCGGGTTCGCCGCGCCAAGGGCGGCAAGACCGACTACACCGGCATCATCCTGCTGGTGGTCGGGCTGGGGCTGGCGCAACTGGTGCTCGATCGCGGGCAGCGCGCCGATTGGTTCAGTTCGCCGTGGGTCATTTACTGCACGATATTCGCCGCGATGTGCCTGGTGGGTCTGACGATCAACGAACTGCGCACGCCAGACCCGATTCTCGACCTTTCAATTCTTGGCATTCCCGTTTTCACGATGTCGGTGATGCTGATGGTCGCGATGAGCTTCGCATCTGTTCGGCACCGGGCTCTTGAATCCGATTTTTCTGCAAGAGGTGATGGGCTACAGCGCGTCGAAGGCCGGGCTGGTGCTCGCGCCGCGCGGACTCGGCACGATGGCCGCGATGCTCATCGTCGGACAGCTCGCGCGCTACCGCTACGACACGCGCCCGTTGATTGGCGTCGGCTTCGTCATCATGGCAGTGGCGCTGTGGACGATGGCCGGATGGAACACCGACGTCAGCACGTGGACGGTGACGTGGCCGAGCCTGGTCATGGGCGTCGGAATGGGCATGATCTTTCCCACGCTGTCTGCCACCACGCTTTCGTGCGTCAGCCGCGAGCACGTTGGCCATGCCGCGAGCCTGTACAACATGATGCGCAACACGGGCGCCGCGATCGGCATCTCGTACATGACGACCGTGCTGGTGGATCACGAACAGACGCATCAGTCGTACCTGGTCGAGCACTTCACTGTCTTCGACGCGTGGAAGATGAGCGCCTCGCCACAGCTCATGCCCGGCAGCCGCGGATTTGACTACATGCCGCAAATACTCAATGGGCAGAAAGAGGGACTTGGGATGGTGTACGGGATGATTCAGCGGCAGGCGATGATGCTGTCATTCAACGACATCTATCGCACACTGGCTATTGTAATGATGATTTTGATTCCGACGTTCTTACTATTGCGGCGTGCGCAACCTACCAGTGGCGTGGGCGCTCACTAGTATTTCATTCCCGGCGAGCACTCGCTCGAAGATCTCCAGCGATCGCCGATCGAAGAGTACAAAATCGACGCGCTCCAGCGTCGTCGGACCGCTTGAGATGGGCGCGCACTTCCTCGAGCATCACCTCGGCGCATCGCTCGATCGGAAACCCTGCGATGCCGGTGCCGATCGCGGGAAATGCGATCGACTTGAGCGAGTTCTCGTTGGCGCGCATCAGCGAGTTGCGGTGTCGCCGCGCGCAGATTCGCTTCTGACGTCGATTCTCCCAGCCGCATGCTCGCCGCGTGAATCACGTGCCGCGCGCGCAGCGCTCCCGCGCCTGTAATCGCCGCCTCGCCGAGCGCAATCGGTCCAATCCTGTCGCATTCCTGCTGAATCGTAGGGCCGCCTCTGACGCGAATCGCGCCCGCCACGCCGCCACCGAGCATCAGATCGTTGTTCGCCGCATTGACGATCGCATCGACGTCCGCGTCCGTCAGGTCGCCCTGCCGCATACTGATCTTCGCGCGCCAATCTTTGCTCATGGTCATGTTATTATCGCGCCAACTGTGTTGCCGAGGAAAACAACTTCCCGGCTGCGATTGGTCACGCAGATGGCTGCGGCCCTGATCGTGCTCGCCGGGTGCGGCCACGATCGCACCGATCGCTCGCCCGGGACGATCCAGGTCGACATCGAAACCTCGCCGACCGCAACCGACCCGCGTTTCGCAACCGACGCAACCTCGTCGCGCATCAACGAACTGATTTTCGATTCGCTGGTGAAAACCGATCGCAACGGGCAGTTTGTCGGACATCTAGCCGAGAGCATCGAGCGGCCGTCGCCGACGGAAGTAGTTTTTCATCTCAAGCATGGCGTGCGCTTCAGCGACGGCCGCGAGCTGAAGGCGAGCGACGTGATATTTACTTACGATTCGATTCTCGCTCCCGAGTCGATGTCGCCGAAACGAGCCAGCCTCGAGGAGTTGAAGTCGATTGACGCGCCTGATGACTACACCGTCGTCATGACTACTGCGCATCCCTACGCGCCCGCCTTAGAGCTGGCGACGGAAGGTATCGTGCCGTCAGGTACTCCGCTGCCATCGAAAGAAAACGCAGCCGGCCCGGTCGGTAGCGGCCC
This sequence comes from uncultured delta proteobacterium, assembly GCA_963747845.1. Lineage (GTDB taxonomy): Bacteria > Desulfobacterota > Binatia > Binatales > Binataceae > Binatus. The sequence goes on along the minus strand of CAVVGR010000005.1, from coordinate 13,838 downwards.
GTTTCAGATGGTCACCTACGCGCGCGATGAAGCGGCGCGGCTCGAGCGCAATCCGTTCTATCCCTATCCGTCAAGCGCGGCACGATCGATCCTTTTCAAGATTGTCCCCGACCCTACGGTGCGCGCGCTAGAACTGGCAGAAGGGGTTTGTGACTTTTCCGGCAACAATATCGAGTACGACGTGCTGCCCTGGCTCGGCGCGCATCCATCCCTGGAGATCAGCAAAACGCCCGGGACTACCTATAGATACTTGTCCTTCAACTTTCGCGACCCGCGCCTGCGCGACGTGCGAATTCGCCGCGCCATCGCCTACGCGATCGATCGCAATACAATAGTCAGTACCATCCTGCGAGGCACTGGACGAATAGCTACTGGCATGCTGTCACCGGAGAATTGGGCGTACGAGAGTAATGTAACTACCTATTCCTACGATCCGGCCAAAGCGCGCCAACTTCTCGATCAGGCGGGCTATCGAGCCGGCAGCGATGGGATGCGCGGGCTCAGATTCGAATACAAAACGACTCCCGAAGGCGCGCGCATGGGTGAAGTGTTCCAGGCGATGCTGCAGCGGGTAGGTATCGAATTGACTATTCGGACGCTCGACTTCGCGACCTACTATGCGGACATCCAGGCCGGGAGTTTCGACCTTACTTCGCTGCAATGGGTCGGTATAAATGACCCGAATAGCTACTACATGATTTTCGATTCGAAGAAGACGCCGCCGCACGGAGAGAATCGCGGTTACTATTCCAACCCCGCCATGGATCGCCTGGTCGAAGCAGGTATGAGTACCGTCGATCCCGATGCGCGAAAAAACATCTACGCGCAAGTCCAGCAGCTCGCCGCCGAGGAACTTCCTTACGTCTCGCTGTGGTGGGTCGACAACGTGGCCGTGATGAATCGGCGGCTGGTGGGCTTCAACGCATATCCGAACGGCAGCTTCCGCTCGCTTGCCACCGTGACGTTGAGCACGCCCGGCACCGGCGGAGAGCAGCCGCAGTGACGAAGTGAGAAAGTACCTGGTCCGGCGCTTGCTCGCGCTCATTCCCGTCGCGCTTGGCGTGGCGACACTGACCTTCGCAATCATCCACCTCGTGCCGGGCGATCCGGTGATCGCGATGCTCGGGGAGACCGCTGCACCCGCCGACATTGTTGGTATGCGCCGTCAGCTAGGCCTCGATCGTCCGCTCCTGGAGCAGTACACAGCTTACCTCGGCGGGTTGGCCGTCGGCGATCTGGGCGAATCGATCTCGTATCGCAAACCGGTCTCGCAACTGATCGCCGAACGCTTTCCCGCCACGATCGAACTCGCTGCTGCGGGAATGCTGGTCGCGCTCATTTTGGCATTTCCGCTGGGAATCATCGCGGGCGCAAATCCAGGCGGCGCCGGCGATCTTGGTGCGATGGGGTTTGCGATTGTCGGCATCTCGATTCCACACATTTACCTGGGTCCGTTGCTGATGATTTTGTTTTCGCTCGATCTGCGCTGGCTACCGCTCACCGGCCGCGGTGGGCTCGGGCATCTTGTGCTGCCCGCCGTCACTCTGGGCACCGCGTTGGCCGCGATTCTCGCGCGGATGTTGCGCCAGAGTCTGATTCGAGTGCGCGAGAGCGACTACATGCGCACCGCACTCGGCAAGGGATTGAGCGCGCGCGCAGCCCTCGTCCGCCACGGCCTCAAGAACGCGCTCACATCCGTAGTGACTATCATCGGACTTCAGATGGGCGGCCTGCTGAGCGGCACGCTAATTACCGAGATGATTTTTTCATGGCCTGGCATTGGCCGCTTGCTCATCACCGCGATAGGAGCGCGCGACTATCCGGTGGTCGAAGGATGCGTGCTCACTTTCGCAATGACATACGTCGTCATAAATGTGGCGACAGATCTCGTTTACGCAGTCGTTGACCCGCGAGTGCGCGTCTCATGATCGTGCGCGTCCGCAATCCTTCACTGGCTATTGGAGTGAGTATCGTTGTAGCTATCGTGCTCGGTGCCAGCCTCGGACCGATACTGTTTCGCGCCGATCCTTTGTCGATCGATCTGGCTAATGTTCTTGCGGGTCCCAGCCGCGCTCATCCATTTGGCTGCGACGCGCTCGGCCGCGACGTGCTCGCCCGCATCCTGTGGGGCGCGCGGCTCTCGCTGTCGATTTCCATCGTCGTCGTCGCGATCTCGCTGGCCGTTGGAAGCCTGATCGGCGCAACCGCCGCACTCTCAGGAGGTCGAGTCGACAACCTCATAATGCGCGGCGTCGATATCGTGCTCGCTTTCCCCGGAATTCTGCTCGCGATCGCCCTAGCCGCGATTTTGGGACCCGGCCTGGTTGATCTCGCGATCGCCCTGACTGCCATGGGATGGACCGGCTATGCGCGAATCGTGCGGGGAGAAGTGCTGACCCTTCGAGAGCGCGACTACGTTCTCGCTGCCGAGAGCCTGGGCGCCAGCCGATCGCGCCTGCTCATCCGCCATTTGTTGCCGGGCGCGGTCGGACCGCTCGCCGTGCAAGCGACGTTCGGCATCGGCGGAATCATCGGTGCTGAAGCGGCGCTTTCATTCCTCGGCCTCGGCGCGTTGCCCCCGACGCCCAGCTGGGGCAACATGCTCGACGCCGGCCGCGCCTTCCTGCTCGTAGCGCCGCATCTTACGACTGCGCCCGGTCTAGCGATCGGTCTCTCGATTCTCGGCTTTAACCTGCTGGGTGACGGGATCGCGCAAAAGGTCGGACATCGCGCGTGACCGTTGAACGTAAGCACTCAGACCGTCGAAGATGAAGCGTCAATAGTCATTACCTCCAGGCAATCGCCGAACCGTAATAGTCATTCACATCGCCGAACGTATAGTTCGAACAGGCTAATCGTCATCCCATTTTTAACCTGCGCAAACTTTCGCTATATGGCGGATATGCTACGCCGCGTTCGGTGATGATTGCGGTCACCAGCTCGGCCGGGGTGACGTCGAACGCGGGGTTGAACGTGCTGACGCCCTTGGGTGCGATCTGTTTGCCGGCATACTCGGTGAGCTCGCGACCCGAGCGCTCCTCGATCGGGATCGACGCACCGTCGGGACAGTCGAGGTCGATCGATGACAACGGCGCCGCAACGTAAAACGGTACGCCGTGCCGCCGCGCCATCACCGCCAGCGGGTAAGTTCCGATTTTGTTCGCGACGTCGCCGTTAGCTGCTGTGCGATCGGTGCCCACCACCACGCAACTGACTTTGTTCTGCGAGAGCACCGTCGCCGCCATATTGTCCGCGATCACCGTCACCGGTATCCGATCTTTGTGAAGTTCCCACGCAGTCAGGCGCGAACCCTGCAGGAATGGGCGCGTCTCATCGGCGAACACCCGGATCTTTTTACCCGCATCCCGCGCGGCCCGGATCACTCCGAGCGCGGTGCCGTATCCCGCGGTCGCGAGCGCGCCCGCGTTACAATGCGTTAGCACGGTTGCCGGGTTGCTGATGAGTTCGGCGCCGAATTTTCCCATCGCTCGATTAGCGGCCACGTCTTCCGTGTAGATCGCGATCGCTTCGGCGCGCATGCGGTGAAAAAGGTTCGCTGCGTCGAGCGAAACGCTGCCGTCGAGGACGGCGCCCATTCGATCCACCGCCCATGCCAGGTTCACCGCGGTCGGCCGGGTGGCTTTGAGAGCCTTCGCGACCACCTTGAAGCGTTTTTGTGCTTTGGCGCCTGCTGTGCCTCTGATGCCGAGCGCGACGCCCATCGCGGCCGCGACGCCTATCGCAGGTGCGCCCCGAATGACCATCGTGCGAATCGCCTCCGCGACGCCCCGGTAGTCGCGATAGGTGCGAATCACTTCGCGCGCGGGCAGCAGGCGCTGATCGATCATGCGGACCGTATCGGCCCGCCATTCAATAGTCATCACAGCCATCTAGTCAGTCTCTCTCGCACGCAAATGAGATTTCAAAGCTTATAGAACTTAAGCTGACCCGGGCAATGGAAAACGGCGCCGCTGATCATTCGCGGCGCCGTTCAATTCGAATCTCCTGGCGCGATGGCGTATGCGGCCAATTCGCGCGCAGCTTTGACTATACTCTCTCGTATACTCCGCGCGCTTTGCGTTTTGCAGCGCCGGCGTCTATCCAGCGCGTGATCGCCGCGAAAATTTCCGACGGCCGCTTGCCCTTGAGTCCCCGCACGTTGCGCACGTCAGCCGCCTTGAACTGCTTGGGAAGTGCGATTAGCACGTTGCGCCAGTTGACCCGTCCGCGCGGACCGCTGCTCACAGCTTTAGCCGCAACGCCGCCACCGCCGTTGCCGATCAACGCGCCCAGCCGCTCTTCCTCTTCCTTGAGTTTACTGAGTATCGATTCCTTTGCCCGAATGTCCTTGCGCAGATTGACTAACAAGGTGCGCGCTTGTCGCTGTACTTGTTGGAACGCAGACGCGGCTCCGCGAGAGACTTTCTTGCGAGGCATTTAACTATCTCCTTTCAGGAACTGGTCAATACAAATCAATTTTGAATGTACACAATCAAACCTACTTCCACAAGTATCAAAGTCATTTTGTCGATTATCAACATCATCCAAGTGGATATAGCCGTTAGGTAATATGAATTGCTCTTTCCTTTAGTGTTTCGATAGCGGATGAATAATCCGTAACCAGCCCTCGCTCGTTATCATCAGACTACTCTGCCTCGCGCCGCACCGATCCTGCGAATAGTTACATCGACCAGAAATGGCGAATCTTCATGCTATCGTCGGAACACTTATACTCGTGAACGGTTGGAATTCGGACTTGCTACGTCCCATCCGAATCGATCGCCGCAGCTTGACTGCCCTGCAGGCGCCTTCGCCTGCCGCTCTTGCAACCGAGGCGAAAGCCATCGCCGTTCCGCATCCTCTGCTCGATATAACTATTTTAGAAGTGGCCTGGAGCTATATCGCGCCTAAAACCACGCATAAATACTCGACCGCTTTGGCGGTCATAAGCTATCTCGCCGATTTGTTGGTGGTTTGAACGAGCAAAGACGCTTCTCTTATCACCTTATTTCGAGTCGCGGTCACCTATCATTTGCGCTTCTAGGCCCTACCGTGTAGGCCCATAGTTATCGGGGCAAATCAGTAGATAAAAGTCGGAAGCGGAGGGTAGGAGGCTATGTTTGAGTTTGGCGCGATGCTATAAGCATTCCGGAATTTGGACTAGATGCGCGCTCCAGGTATTGGTGCCGGCGCAGCACGCTGGGGGTAGAGAACCGGGTCGCGCGCGAGGAGAGAGTAATGGGCCGCAGACTGTATGTTGGGAATCTGGCTTGGACTGTGACCGACCAGGATCTGCTCGACGTATTTTCAGAAGCAGGAAAGGTGGACAGCTCGCAAGTCATCATCGACCGCGCCACCAACCGCTCGCGGGGATTCGGTTTCGTCGAGATGGCGACCGATGACGCAGCCGAAGGCGCAATCAAGAAACTGAACGGCCGCGACATCAAAGGCCGTCCGATTCGCGTCAACGAAGCGCAGGCGCGCAGTGGCGGAGGCGGCGGAGGTGGTGGCGGCGAACGCCGCGGGGGACGCGACCACTAGTCAGTTCCAGCATTTCCGGATAGTGCGCGATTGTAGTTTGTATTTTTCGCCGCGCAGCAAAATATAGTCAATCCACTCGAATGGACACCCCTTTCTCGGGGTAAATCTTCCCGGATAAACGCTCCTCGGACTCAACTATCACCGTGGAACTAGTAACGCTTGAGGCGCAGAGTGAACGCGCCGTGATTGTTCCCGGCGCCGGTTGCCAATGCCTCAGCTACCGCGCGGGCGCGCTCGAGGTTATCGCAGGCCCCGCCAATCCCGACTCATGGCGCGAGCATCCGCATCGCGGCGGCATACCGATACTCTTCCCGTGGCCGGGCCGCGTGGCCGGCGCCCGCTTCACGTTCAAGGGCCGCGAATACAGGGTGCCGGTGAATGAGCCGGCGCGCGGGAACTCGATTCACGGCTTCGCAAGCGAACGCGCCTTTCGCGTGACGCGCCGCGGACCCTACTTCGTCACGTCGATTCTCGATTCTTCTGACTATTCGGATCTCAGTTCGATCTGGCCGTGGCCGTTCACGCTCGAAATAGACTACGAAGTAGGTAATGGACTGAGATTGAAAGCCCGCGTTACCAATACCGGCGACTCGGTAATGCCGTTCGGATTTGGCGCGCATCCTTACTTTCACGCGCCGCTCAATCCTGCAGGTAAGCGCGACGCGATGCTGGTTCAGCTCGACGCCGACGCGCGCTGGGCGCTCGACGCGAGCCTCATACCGACGGGCAGTACCGAGTCGCTGACTGGCAAGTACGATCTTCGCAAGCCGCGTCCGCTCTGGGAGCAGATACTTACGACGACGCATTCCGCATGGCGCCGGACTCGCCGAGCGATGAGCCGGCCGCCGCGCGCACGGCTCATCGATCCGTCGCTGAAAATCGCGCTCGAGGTTCGCGCCGATCCCGCATTCGGCGACTTCGTCGTCTACGCTCCGCCGGATAACGCCGTCGTCGCGCTCGAGCCCTACACCTGCGCGCCTGACGCCTTCAATCTCGCGGCGCGCGGCGTCGCGGCGGGAATGCGCGAGCTCGCGCCCGGTCAGACTTTCGAGGCGGGCTTCGAGATTCGCCTCAACGCCCCTTGAAGCGCGGCTCGCGCCGCTGCGCCAACGCAGTAGCGCCTTCGCGAAAATCCTCGGTGACGAGAAGCGAGCTCTGCGCGAGCACCTCGAGTTCCTGGAACGTCATCTTGTCGAGGCCGTAGCCCTTGTCGATGATCCGCTTCGCGAGCCCGACCGCGAGCGGGGCGTTGCGCGCCATCTCGCGCGCGAGCTCCTCGGCCGCGGCCAGATGCGCACCTTCGGCGACGACGCGATTCACCAGCCCGATCTTTTCAGCGTCCGCTGCCTCGATCATGCGCGCGGTCATGATCAGTTCCTTCGATCGCGCGTAGCCGACCGTGCGCGTGAGCCGCGTCGTGCCGCCGACGTCGGGCACCAGGCCGACGCGCACTTCCGGCATCCCGAGCCGCGCGCCGACCGACGCGATTCTCGCGTCGCACGCGAGCGCCAGCTCGAGGCCGAGTCCGCCGACGAAGCCATGCAGCGCGCCGATGACCGGCTTCTCAATACTCTCGATTCGGTTCAGCGAGCCTTGCGACTCCGCAACGAAGCGGCGAAAGCGCTGAATGTCGGGACCGCCGCCGTGACCGCCCTGCGCGCCGGTGTCGTTGGCGAGCGAGCTGAAATCGATGCCCGCCGAGAACGCCTGTCCTTCGCCATAGATGATAATCGCGCGCACGTCGGGACGATCGACCTCGTCGATCGCCTCGGGAATCGCGCGGAGCATCGCCTGGTTAATCGCGTTGCGCTTTTCAGGCCGGTTGAGCGCGATGTACGCGATCTCACCTTCGACTCGAACCGTAATTGGATTTTCCGCCATGTCAGTAAACCTCGATTGTTGTTTAAAATATCACGCACTCGCCATCCGCGCGCTTTCACGGTTTCAGCAGGACCTTCATTACGTTGTCTTTTCTTGCGTTGAAGATTTCGTAGCCTTTGGCGACGTCGTCCAGCGGCATTACGTGGCTTATCAGCGGGCGCGGGTCGAGCGTGCCCTTTTCTATCAGGCGGGCCAGTTCCGGGATGTGGGCGTTGATGTTGGCGAGGCCGATTCGGAATGTCAGGTCGCGGCCGAAGGCGTAGCCGATCGGAAAATTGTACGACTGCGCGGCGAACACTCCTATGACCGACACTGTGCCGCCGCCGCGGGCTGCCATTATTGCCGCCGTCAGCGCGCCTTCGTTGCCGACCGCCTCGATCGTCACGTCGGCGCCGCGCCCTTCCGTGCGATCGAGGATCGTTTGCTGCGCGTTTTCGGTGTTCACCGGCGTGGCGCCCAGCTTGCGCGCGAGCTCGAGGCGGTACGGGATGCTGTCGACGGCGATCACTTCGGCGGGGCCGAACAGTTTCGCGCTCATCACGGCGCATAGGCCGACCGGACCGCATCCGAAAACCGCTACCGTGTCGCCCGGCCGGATGTTGCCGTTGGTCGCGCCGAAGAAACTGGTTGGCAGAATGTCCGCGAGGAAGATTGCGGCGTCATCGTCGATCGCTTCGGACAACCGGTAGCAGGTGTAGTCGGCCATCGGCACGCGCACCGCTTCCGATTGCTCGCCGCCCAGCCATCCCAGTTTGCCCGCGGAGAATGAGCCGTAGCCGAAGATTGCGGCGCCGCTCTCGGCGCATTGCGAGGGCTGATCGCGCCGGCAGAAAAAACATCCGCCGCATGCGACCAGGCCGGAGACGACGACGCGGTCTCCTTTCTTCAACCGCTCGACGCCGGCGCCGACTTCCTCGATAACGCCGACGCCCTCGTGGCCGAGCACGAAGCCCGGCGCGATCGGAAATGCGCCGTGGTAGAAATGCAGGTCGGAGCCGCAAATCGCTGCGCGCGTGATTCGCACCAGCGCGTCGGTGGGAGTCTTGAGCGCGGGGTCGTCGACCCGCTCGACGCGCACATCATGGGGTCCGTGGAAGACAGTTCCTCTCATTTGGGTTCCCTTTTAACGTCGACAGCGGCGACGATTTGCCGGGATAATGGCATAGAGCGGTGCGGGTTTGCAGAGGCGGCGAAGCGCGTGGTAATTCCAGAGTCGGGTACCTGGAGGCTCCTATGATTCAGAACGTCAAAAAGATTCTCGCTCCGATCGATTTTTCCACACACTCGATGGAAGCGATGCGGGGTGCGATGGAACTGGCGAAAGATGTCGGCGCCGAAGTTCACCTGATGCACGTCATCGCGCCGCATCATCATTTCATTCCGCTACCCCTGGCGACCAACGCCGAGGAGAGCCGCGAGCTGGTGCGTGAGGCCGCGATGATCGAACAGGCCGAAGAGGAACTCGCGCGCATCAAGAAGGATGACTTCGCCGATTCGAAAAAGGTCTTCACCTTCGCCGTGGTCGGTGCTCCGGTGCAGAAACTCGTCGATTACGCCAAGGAGCAGGAGATCGATCTGATCGTCATGTCGACGCACGGGCGGACCGGCGGCGATCATATACTCGTCGGGAGCGTTACCGAGAAAGTGGTGCGCAATGCGCCGTGCTCGGTGCTGGTCTTCCGTCCTCGCACCAAACCCTAGCCAGCGGACACCTCAATCGCGGCGGCTGCGTGCACCGAGTGCGCGGCCGCCGTTTATTAAACTCAGGTTAATTTCGGACTGACGATGTGTGTTAGCGAAGCCTAAGGCATCGACTGATAACGCCAAGCTGCAAATGATAAGGGCCAGGCAGATTGCTCCGCCCGGCCCGTAGCCAACCGGGAAAAGGGGGGCAAACCCCGGCCAGCAAGCGTATTGTACTTATGTGCGTGCATGTTGCAAGAACAATTTGGCGGTTTGTATTCATAACTGAATACTAAATTTGGTCGTTGTCTGAGCGCGTCTAACCGCCGCCTAGAGCCGGGATGAAATGCACTTCGCTGTTCTCGCTAACTGCGTCGAGCACGCCACCGGTGGCAATTTCGCCGTCGATTGAGACTGCGATCGACGGCCGAATATCGCCGTCCTCGATCAACTGCTGGTCAATTCCTGGAAACCGCTCGCCGAGATTTCGAACTAATTCGCGAATCGATCTGCCCGGAACCTCAACGCGCTCAAGGCCTTCCGTGAATTTGCGCAGGAGCGCGGGAATCACAACTGTGGGCATTGCAAAAACAAAAAGGGGCGAGCATGACGCCCGCCCCCTTCGATCACTCTTGATCAATCCGCCGCGGCAGAATGTTGCGTTGAGGCGCGATGCTTCATCATTGCCTTCAGTAGCTTCGGCGGCGACATCGGCGTCTCCGTCATCCTGACTCCCACCGCCCGATAGATAGCATTGGCCACTGCGGCCGGCGGCGGCACTATTGACACTTCGCCGACTCCCCGCACTCCGAGCGGATGGCCGGGGTTCGCTTCCTCGACGACCACGGTTTCGATCATCGGCAAGTCGAGGCAGGTCGGCATCCGGTAGTCGAGGAATCCGGAGTTACGCAGCGTGCCCTTGTCGTCGTAGAAGTATTCTTCGTTCAGCGCCCAGCCGAGTCCCTGCGCGGTGCCGCCCTGCATCTGTCCTTCGACGTAGCTCGGATGAATCGCCTTGCCGGCGTCCTGCGCGATCGTGCATCGCAGCAATTGCACCTTGCCAGTGTCGGGATCGACTTCGACGTCGACGAGCGTCGTGGCGAATCCCGGTCCGACGCCGCGCGCGTTCACGCTGGCGCGGCCGGTGATCGGTCCGCCCGTGCGGCCGAAGCGGGGCGCGAGCTGCTTGATCGACATCGGCGGCACGCCGTTGCCCTTGGCGAAGAACTTCCCGTCCTTGAATTCGACTTCGTCGGGCTTCTTCTCCCAGAACTTGGCGGCGCGCTCGATCAACTGGCGCTCGGCGTCCTTGGCCGCCTCGTATACCGCCATCCCGGTTGCGAAAGTCACGCGGCTGCCGCCGGTCACGTCGGTATGGCCGATCGAATCGGTATCAGCCGTGATCGGCCGCACGTCGGTCACCGGCAGTCCGAGCACTTCCGCCGTGATCATTGCCATCGAGGCGCGCGAGCCGCCGATGTCGGGCGATCCGGTCACGACGCTGGCGGTGCCGTCGGCGTGGATATTGACCGTGGCCGACGATTGCATGCCGGCGTTGAACCAGAATCCCGACGCGACGCCGCGTCCGCGGAACTTGCCGGTCAGTTTCGACTTGTAGTGGGGACTGTTCTTGATCCCTTCGAGCGTCTGGATAAATCCGATGCGCTTGAACGGAGGGCCGACGACCTGCGCATCGCCTTCCTTGACGCCATTGTTGAGACGGAAATCGATCGGATCGATTCCGCATCGCTCGGCGAGTTCGTCGATCACCGTCTCGGACGCGAACGCGGCGTTGGTGGCGCCCGGCGCACGATAGGCCGCCGTCTTGGGCCGATTGACCACCACGTCGTATGCGTCGATTTGAAAATTTTCGATGTTGTAGGGAGCGATGATGCACATCGCGCCCGCGCCTACCGGCGAACCAGGGAACGCGCCCGCCTCGTAAGCCATCCAGATTTCAGCGGCGACGAGCTTGCCGTCTTTGGTCGCGCCTATCTTCACTTTGATTTTCGATCCCGAGGTCGGTCCGCTCGCGCGCAGCACTTCCGAGCGCGACATGATGAGCTTCACAGGGGCGCCGGTCTTCTTCGACAGCAGTACCGAGAGCGGCTCGAGGTAGATGGTGGTCTTGCCGCCGAAGCCGCCGCCGATTTCGGCCGGCACTACCTTGATATGGCCGACCGGCATCCCGAGCACCTGCGCGCTTAGCGAACGCACGTCGAAGGCGCCCTGCGTCGAGCAGTAGATCGTCGCCTGTCCGTCGGAGTTGTAGATGCCGACGGCGTTGTGCGGCTCGATGTAGCCCTGGTGGACCATCGCGGTGTTGAATTCGCGCTCGATGACGTAGTCCGCCGACTTGAATCCCGCTTCGACGTCACCGCGCTTGAACTGGTAATGCTGCGCGACGTTGGTCTGCTTGTCGCCTTCTTCCTTGTTGCGCAGGTCCTTGAGCAGAATCGGAGCGTCCGGCTTCGTGGCGACGTCGACGGTCATCACCGGCGGCAGCACTTCGTACTCGACTTCGATCAGGCGCACCGCTTCCTCCGCGATATGCGGGCTGGTCGCGGCGACGGCGGCGATCGCATGGCCGTCGTACAGCACCTTGTCGTGCGCGAGGATGTTCATCGACAGGTACATCGGGTTGATCGTCATCTCGCCGGCCTGCTCGAGCTTGTTCTCGGCCTGCGGCAGATCCTTCGCCGTGACGATCGCCTTCACGCCGGGCAGCTTGAGCGCCTTGTCGACGTTGATCGATTTGATATTCGCGTGCGCGTGCGGGCTGCGCAGCACCTTGCCGTGCAGCATGCCGGGGAACGCGTAGTCGGCGCCGTACTTGGCGCGGCCGGTGACCTTGTCGACGCCGTCGTGCCGAATCGGGCGCGTGCCGATAACTTTGAAATTGCCTGTCGTAGTTGATGCCGCCATGGGCTTACCTCTCGAAGAGCTGTTCGTATCTATCTATGAACTCGTTATGCCGCGGATTTGCGCTTGTCCTGCCCACGCATGTCAGCGGCGGCGTCGAGCACCGCTTTCACAATTTTGTCGTAACCGGTGCATCGGCAAAGATTTCCCGCCAGCGCGTAGCGAATCTCCGGCTCGCTGGGATTCGGATTGCGATCGAGCAGCGACTTCGCCGAAATTAAAAATCCCGGCGTGCAGATGCCGCACTGCAGGCTCGCGTTCTCGAGAAATTTATTTTGCAAAACGTGGAGCACGCCGTTGGTCGCGAGCCCCTCGACGGTCGAGATATTTTTGCCTTGCGCCTCGACGCCGAGCATCAGGCACGAGTCGACCGCGCGGCCGTCGACCATCACGGTGCATGCGCCGCAGTCGCCGGTCAGGCATCCTTCCTTCGAGCCGGTGAGCTCGAGCACGTCGCGCAGGGTTTCGAGCAGGCTTTGGCGCGGCTCGCACAGGAACTCGACGGTTTCGCCGTTGATTGTCGCTTCTACCAGGGTCTTTTTCATATCAGTATGCCGTAGGTTGTGTGGCTGTGGTTCAGCTTTTCTTCGCGCGTTCGGCGGCGATTGTAAGCGCGCGGCGCGTGAGCACCGCGGCAATGTGGAGGCGAAATTCCCGCGTGCCGCGCATGTCGTCGATCGGCCTGCAGATTTCGCTCACGGCGCGTCCGGCGGCCTCGAGCGCCGCGTCGTCGAGTTTCTTGCCGACGAGGCCCTCCGCGGCCTTGCTCTCCAGCAGCGGAGTCGCCGCAACCGCGCCCAAGACCGATTCGCGCCGCCTTGACCTTGTCGCCGTCGAGCGTGACCGACGCGCCGACTGCCGACCACTGCGATATCCATTTCGTTGCGCGGTATGAACCGCAGATACGCGTCGCTCGAATGCGGCGCGGGCGCGGGCGCCAGCAGCTCGACCAGCAACTCGCCGGGCCTCAGCACGGTGCGTCCCGGCGAGACGACGAACGATTCTACCGGCACTTCGCGCTCGCCGGTGGGGCTGAGAATGCGCGCTCGCGCACCGATCGCAATCAACGCCGGCGTGCTGTCCGCGGCCGGCGATCCATTGCACAGATTGCCGCCGACCGAAGCGCGATTCTGAATCTGCAGCGATCCGATCAGATGAGCCGCCTCGGTCAGGCCGGGGTAATGCCGGTGCATGACTTCGCTCTCGTGAATTTCGATGCACGAGACGGCCGCGCCGAGCCGCAGTCCCTTTTTCGCATCGAAGGAGAGCGTGTGCAGCTCCTTGATGTTTTTGATGTCGACCAGATGCCCGGTGCGGCGGACGCCGGCGCGCAACTGGATGATGAGGTCGGTACCGCCGCAGAACGGGCGCGCGTTCTCGCCGTGGGCTTTGAGAATGCTGAGCGCCTGATCGAGCGTACCAGGGGCTTCGTAATTGATTGCATGCAAAGGAAGGCAACCTCCAGACCGGCTAAGATTATACCCGCCTTTATAACTTGGATACCCCAGAATCCGCCAACTGAAAAGAGGAACGAAAAGCGGGCAGCGTGTTAGGCCGCGCGCTTGCGCGGCTGGACTTCGCGCTCGATTTTTGGTGCCAGCTCGTCTTTGGCTTTTTCGAGTTCGTAGTCGCTTTGCAAGCCGAGCCAGAACTCCGCCGAGGTACCGAGATAACGAGCGAGACGAAGCGCGGTGTCCGCGGAAACGGCGCGCTCACCCTTCACGATTTCCGCAATCCTGTTCGCCGGCACGCGCAAATCCATCGCCAGTCGATGGACGCTGATGCCGGTTGGAACAATGAAATCCTCATAC
>CAVVGR010000004.1:0-37711 GCA_963747845.1 uncultured delta proteobacterium | reverse complement strand
GTGCCCGCCATCGGTCCGCGATTCGAGCAATCCGAAAAGCTGCAACTCCAACATCTGGCGCATCGACGGCTTGGCCGGGTTCGGCGTCCGCAATCCGCTACCGAGCCAGACGACCAGGAACGAATAGTGGAGCGCGAACATGTTGTAAGCGAGCAGCGTGGGATCGACCGACGCTTTGATTTCGCCGCGCTCCTGCGCCTGCTTTATCAGCACGCTCATGCGGCTGAAGAACGCTTCCGTGACGACGTCGATGCCGTGATGGTCGCCCTTCACGAAAGCGAGTTCCTTCACAAAAATGCGCGCCAGCTCCAGCTCGCGCTGGTCCTGCCTGAACATCGCGTCGAACACGTGCATCGCCTGGTTGAGCAGCGGCGCGTCGGGCACGGTCGCAAAGGCGCGAGTGATGGTGCGGCCCATGTCCTCCTGGAACATCATCACGAGCAGCTCGTCTTTGGAGCGAGCGTGGAAAAAAAGCGTTCCTTTGCCGACGTCCGCCAACTCGGCGATTTCGCTCGTGGTAGTCTGCTCGAAGCCCTTGGTGCGAAAGAGTTCCCGCGCCGCCGCGATAATGCGTGCGCGCTTGTCGCGCTTGTTTCGTTCAGCGCGGCCGACGACTTCTATGATACCCGCCGCCGCCATTACGCCTGCGCCTGCCGGTGGCCGAGGCCGGGATCGGCAGCGATCCCCTGCGCTTCGTCCCTGATCATCTTGTCCATCATTCTTCTGAACTGCGACAAAGCGCTGTCCGACACGGTCGTCAGCATCGCGGCCTTGCCCGCCAGATTGATATTTTTCTGTTGCGCTTCGATCATCGTTCGATCTTCGTTGAACGCCTTCAAACCCAGCTGGTAGAAGGACTCCATCAGCTCCGACTCCTGCCGCCACGGCCCGTACGCAAAGAAATAACAGGTGCGATCTTCCGTCAGCGGAGTCACGGCCTGGCAGGTGAACTGCCGATGAAGAGGCTGCACGCCTGACGGCTCGCGCTCGGGAAATTGGCGCGACGTTCCGGCCGGGTAGGCATCCGCGTGCAGCAGGAACACTCCAGGCGCTACGAAATCGTAGGTCTGCCAGATGTCGGTCCGCTCGCCCCTGGTGGAAGCCATCATTTTCGACGGTTCGGCGGCGAGCCAATTCTGAATGCGCACCGACCGCTCCAGCCGGGTTACGACCGGCCTCGACACACCTTCCGGCGTGAGGCTGGCGCCGAGGGATCGACAATGCAGAAACGGGATGTGCGAGAGGTCGAGCAGGTTGTCGTTGATGAGCATGTAGTTGGCGTTGTAGTCCATCCGCCCCGGCAGCATCGCCCAGCGCGGATCGTCGATTCCTACGAAATCCGGAATCAGCGCGGCGTCGGCAATCGCCGGATCGCCCATCCAGACCCAGGCGCCGCTGTATTTTTCGACGATCGGGTAGGCGCGCACGCAGGCTTGCGGCGGAATCTTGGACTGGCCGGGAATCTCGATGCATTTGCCCGACGGTGCGAACTTCAAACCGTGATACATGCAACGCAGATCGTCGTGCTCGAGACGTCCAAGCGAGAGCGGGGCGAAGCGATGGCAGCATCGGTCCTGCAGCGCGACGAGGCCGCCGTCATTCTTGCGATAGATCACGATCTGCTCATTCAGCATCGTGACCGCTTTCAGCTCTTCGCGCGTAAAATCGCGGCTCCAGCCAGCCATGTACCAGCAATTGCGGACGAACATCTGGACTTCCTCCTTCATTGACTCAGCGTTGCGGGAAGCCGCTTGCGGCGGTTCCATAGAGGCAGGCTTAGCGCTAGTCATGACTGAAGTCAATTTCGACCCGGGTCAGAAATCCTTGATTTTAACCTCTGCGCGCAAAATCAGCGGGATTTCGCGGCAGACCCATGATCTTGTTGTCGGAGCCGGTACGCTCGCCCGGCGGCAGCCCGAGCAATTCGTTCACCAGGCGCAGCGCGCGTTCCTTTGGCGCGAGCGCATTGGCCAACTGGTAATTTCGCGCGGCTGACGCCAGGTAAAAGCGTTCGTACAATTCGTTGCGGCTCGCCAATGCGCTGCCGACGAAGTCCCACGCCAGCCGGAAGATCCGCGCGCGCTCCTCCGCAGGCATTGTACCGGCGCCATGCAGATATTTTTCGATGAGCGGCCGCAGTTTCGGATCGTCGAGTTGCGCCTGGGTCGGCGCGGCGAGCAGATTGTGCGATCCGAGCAGCGTGATGATCTCGGCGACGCGCGGAAACCAGCCCGGCAGCGCGGCCCGCAAGGCCGCCAGCGGACCGCCGTTGGGAAACCACACGCCGTTGCCGTATTCGAACGCTCCGACCTCGGCGCTGTGAATCGCCGCGCGCGTGAACTCGGCATAGGTCCAGATTTCGCCGAGCATCTGCCGCGTCGCCGGCGAGAAATCGTTGATCGCTTCCGCCATCCGGTTCGCCAGTCCATAGGCAAACTCGAGCTTGGTCTGCGCCCGAATCATCGTCTGCTGCATGATGTTCGGATACCAGCCGGTCGCCATCACGGTGTTATAAGCGACCAGGTTGGCGTTGATGAAGACGCGGTCGCGCGGGACCTCGACGTCGTCGAAAATCACGAAGGCGTCCTGCTCGTCGAAGCGGCTCGACAGCGGATGGTCGAAGTTGTTGGGCGGCGTCGCGCAACTGTCGCGGCAGAGAAACTTCAACCCGGGCGTGTCCATCGGTACGCAAAACGACAGCGCATATTCATCGGTGCCGGGAAGCAGAGGGACGGCAGGGTAGACTGCTATCTCGTCGGCGAACGGCGCCAACGTCGCGAGGATTCTCGCGCCACGTACGACGATGCCGTGCGCGGTGTCAGCGACCTTGTGCAGCGCGACCTCGTTGCCGGCCTCCGGCACGTCGCCTTTGGCCTTGTCGATCGTGGGATGAACGATAGTGTGCGTGAGCGAAAGATCCTTGCGCGCGAGAAGCTTCTGATACACGACCAGGTTGGCGGCGCCGCGTTCGTTGCCGTTGATAGCCCATTCGTCGGCGCGTCCCGCAAAGCCCGCGAACGTGACATTCATATAGTCGGGCGTACGGCCCATCAGCCCGACGGTGAACTCCGCGATTTTCTGCAGGCATGCGTGGCGCCGCTCGAGGTCGGCGCGCGAGCGCGGAATCATGTGGCTCAGGTTGATCGGCTCGCCAGTCTCAGGGTCCGGCATCAAGCAGACGTCGCGCGCCTCGTGTTGAAGATCAAAAATCTGCGCGAGCGTGTTCGCGGCGCCCGCAAAAGCAGGATGCGACGCGACGTCGGAGACCTTGTCGTCGCCGACCCAGACTTCGCGCGGCTTTGACAAGCCCTCGAGAAACTCGCGCCCGGTGCGTGCTCCCATCAGCGACCTCCTCGACCGTTGCGTCTTGCTGCGACTGGCTCGACAGAACGAACGATCCGAATGGGCTTTCTGTTCGTCGGCGCTTTTGAAGAATCCCGCAATCCCTCGAGTTGCAATTTGAGTGCGCCTCGCAACCTCTGGTCACGTTGCTGGCTGGTGATCGGATCGCCGCCGAGCCATCGCTGCAGTTGAAAGAAATAGAGCGCGAAGAGGCTGTTCGCGAGGTGTGTCGCCGGCACGTCCGCGCGCAATTCGTCGCGCGCCTTGGCGGCTTCGATCAGGTTGGCAATTCCCCCTAATATCGACGCCATCATTTCTGCGATGCCGTGCCGCCGGTCCTCGACAAACGGCAGTTCGCGCACAAAGACACGCGCCAGCCCACGGTCGCGCTCGTGCAGCGCGATCATTGCGCCGAACAGGTACAGCACCTGCTCGAGCAGCGGGCGCGCGGGCATCGTCGCAAACGCTTCGGAGACCACCCGGCCCATCTCCTCACGGAAGATCAGCACGAGGAGGTCTTCCTTGGTGCCGGCATACAGGAAGAGCGTGCCCGCGCCGATATCGGCCGCTGTCGCGATTTCGCGTGTGGTGGTGGCCTCGAAGCCTTTGCGCCCGAATAGTTTGCGGGCAGCGCGCTTAATTCGCTCGAGCTTGTCGCGCTTGCTGCGTTCGATTCGGCCTGGGCTCGGGTTCAGCATTTATCCTTGAAAATGAGCATGCTCAGTTTTGAGCGTGCTCAACGTTTACTGAGATTGCACGTCAGTTGTCAAATGCGATCGCACGAGTTTCGGACCGGCACATTTGCGAACCTGCAGCGTGCTGGCTAATCTGCGATTTAAATCGGAGGACAACATGGCCGGATTAGTGCTTCGCGAGGACCACGACGGTCTCGCCACGCTCACGCTGAATCGCCCCGAAAAACTCAACTCGATCAACCTCGAGATGTTCGTCGAGTTGCGCGGCTCACGTCGACCAGATTGCGCGCGAGACCGATCGCGTCGGCCTGGTCGTCGTCCGCGGCGCCGGCAAATGCTTCTCCGCCGGACACGATCTCGCCGATATCGCCAAAGGCGAGCGTCCGCCCAAGCCGAATTTCCAGTCCGAGACGGTCGAACGGCTCGCCGATTTGCCGCAGCCGGTCATCTCCGCCGTGCATGGACATTGCTACACCGGCGCACTCGAGTTGGCGCTGGCCGGCGATCTGATCGTCGCGGCCGAGTCCGCAAAATTCGCCGATACTCACGCGCGTTGGGCGCTGACGCCCATCTGGGGGATGACGCAGCGACTGCCGCGCCGGGTCGGCCCTGCGAAGGCGCGCGAGATGATGCTGACCTGCCGCACCTACTCCGGCGCTGAGGCGGCTGCGATGGGCCTCGCCAACATTTGTATCGCCGACGACGTGTTCGACAAGGAGCTGCGCGCGCTCGCCGACACGATCCTCGCGAATTCATGGTTCAGTCATCGCGCCAACAAGCGACTGCTGATTGAGACCGACGGCTTGCCGCTCGGCGCCGGCCTCGCGCACGAGGTTTATCGAAACCCCGGCGTCGGTCCCGACATGCGCGAACGGATTGCGGCGTTCAACAACAAGTCGGTGCGCCGTGCCTGAGATTGACGCTGCGCCCGCCGCCGAGACCGGCCAGTCCGACCTGCCGCAACCGCCGAGTGAACCCGCCAGCGAACGCCGCGGAGCGTTTCGCGCACTGCGCCATCGCAACTACCGTCTCTACTTCTTCGGCCAGCTCACCTCGCTCGCCGGCACCTGGATGCAGAGCGCCGCGCAAGCGTGGCTGGTGCTGAAGCTGACGAACTCCGCGACGATGCTCGGCGTCGTCTCGTTCGCGCAGTTCACGCCGATCGTGCTGGTCGGTTTGTTCGCGGGCGTAGTGGTTGACCGCGTCGATCGGCGCCGGTTGATTATCACGACTCAAATCCTGCTGATGCTCAGCGCTTTCGCGCTCGCGGCGTTGACGTGGACCGGCGCGGTGCGCGTCGGCTACGTGATCCTGCTCGCCGCCTTCAACGGCACCGTCAGTTCGTTCGACATGCCCGGCCGCCAGTCGTTCGTGGTCGAGATGGTCGGCTACGACGATCTCGCCAACGCGATCGCGCTCAACTCGATGATGTTCAACAGCGCGCGCATGCTCGGCCCGGCCGCCGCCGGATTGCTGATCGCGTGGCTGGGTATCGGCACCTGCTTTTTTCTCAACGGCGTGAGTTTCCTCGCCGTCATCTGGAGCCTGACCCAGATGGATATTCCCGTCCGCGCGATCGCGGGCGGCGCGCGCATGCTCCATCAACTGCGCGAGGGCCTCGCCTACGTGTGGGGCCATCGCCCGCTTTTCTATCAGATGGTGCTGGCGGCGGTGACCAACGGCTTCGGCTATCAGTACCTGGTGCTGGTGCCGCTGTTCGCCAAGAACGTGCTGCATGGCGACGCGCGCACTTACGGCTTCCTCGCCGCGATCCAGGGACTCGGCTCAGTCGTCGGTGCGGCGACGCTCGCCTCGCGCGTCTCGACGCGGGGGATGCGAAACAATCTGCTGGTCGGACTTTTTATCTCGGCGATTGGAATCGTGGTCTTCGGGGTGTCGCGCTCGTTCGCGCTCTCGATGGCCGCGCAATTTGTAACCGGGGCGGGTCTGACGAACTTCAGAGCGAGCAACAACACGCTGGTACAGATGTTTGTTACCGACGATCTGCGCGGGCGCGTGATGAGCACCTACCAGCTCACCGCGGTCGGCATGGCCCCCATCGGCGCGCTCGAGGTCGGCTACCTGGGCACGCACCTGGGCCCGATGAAGGCGGTCGTCATTTGCGGCGCGGTCACGTTGCTCAGCGGGATCGTGCTGCTGACCCGCCTCAAGTCGGTGGGCATGGACGCAGAGCCGTCGTAATCCGCTCCTTGCCAGCCACCCACTGCGCATGTTCAATGCTCGCTAACCGCCCAACCGAAGGAGCCTGTCTATGAAGTCCCGCATATCGAAAACAGCAATCGCAATCGCAATGCTGATCGCGCTGCCCGTCCTCGCGCATGCCGACACGTGGCAAATCGATCCCGCGCACACCAACGTCGAGTTCACCGTGCGCCACATGATGATCTCGAACGTGAAGGGGCAGTTCCAGAAGACCACCGGCACGATCACCACCAACGGCAGCGACCCGGCCTCGGCAACGATCGACGCGACCATCGACGCGTCGTCGGTCGATACGCGGGTCGAGCGGCGCGACAATCATCTTAAGAGCCCCGACTTTCTCGACGTCGCCAAGTACCCGACCATCACGTTCAAATCGACCAAGGTCGAGGCCGACGGGCCGGGCAAGTTCAAAGTGACGGGCGACCTTACTCTGCACGGCGTCACCAAACCGGTCGTGCTCGACGTCGAATCGTCTGGCGCACCGGTTAAGGTGATGGGCGGACTGCATGCGGGCGCCTCGGCGACGACGAAAATCAAGCGCAGTGATTTCGGCCTCACCTGGAACAAGGCGCTCGAGACCGGCGGCGTGGTGGTCGGCGACGAGGTCGCGATTTCAATCGACGTCGAAGCAATCAAGAAATAGCCGGGCAGATCTGCCCAGCCTGCTCGGCGGATGTGTTACCTGCGGGACAAATCGAAATGATCAAACCTCAGCCGGTTTGCATTTAACTCGGCGCCGCGATAGCGCTTGGACCGGCTAAGCTTCTCGAACTTCGGAGGTGACCCATGAGCATGTCGAGGCGGTTTGCGGCGGAGTTGATCGGCACCTTCTGGCTGGTATTCGGCGGATGCGGCAGCGCCATTTTCGCGGCCGGCTTTCCCAAGGTCGGAATCGGTTTTCTCGGCGTTGCGCTTGCGTTCGGTCTCACTCTCCTGACGATGGCGTTTACGATCGGATCGATCTCGGGATGCCATATCAATCCCGCCGTCACGATTGGATTGTGGGCCGGCAAGCGCTTCCAGGGGAGAGACGTACTTCCGTACATCATCGCGCAGGTGATTGGCGGGATCCTCGCCTCGACTGTGCTCTATATAATCGCCAGCGGCGCCGCGGGCTTCGACCTGAGCAACGGTTTCGCCGCCAACGGCTACGGCGCGCATTCGCCGGGCGGCTACACCCTCGCTTCCGCGTTCGTCGCCGAATTCGTGCTCACCTTCATGTTTCTAATCGTGATCCTCGGCTCGACCGACAAGCGCGTAGCGGTAGGCTTCGCGCCAATTCCGATAGGCCTCGTGCTGACTCTGATCCATCTGATCAGCATCCCGATCGATAACACCTCGGTTAACCCCGCGCGCAGCACCGGCCCCGCGCTATTCGTCGGCGGATGGGCACTCGGGCAGCTATGGCTGTTCTGGATCGCGCCGATAGCAGGCGCCTTCCTCGGTGGCCTCTTCTACAACTGGCTCGGCGTCGAGCAAGTCTCCGACGAAGTGCTAGCCCGCGAAACCCCACCGGGCTAGATGCGACTGTCCGCCTTCGGTCGGACAAGGGTTAGCCGCTAGCGGCTCGTAAGATTCGCGATACCGGCGCAGCCGACTCTCGCGTCATTCCGTCCTTGTATCACTCCGACTCTGCGTCACTCCGTCTTTGTGTCATCCCGAGCGTAGCCGAGGGACCCCGGATCTTTCTCGATGTCGAGCTACTTCAACTCCGCTCAAGGCTTGCGAAGCCGCGTCGCTCTTGATCCGGATCCTACCTCGCCCCTTCCTTTACGGGAGAGGCTGGCCGGTCGCGTCGCGGCCGGCCAGGTGAGGGTTCGCGGTTCAAGCTGACAGATGTGCAACCTCGGAGTCGGAGCAATGCGGCTTCGCAGGCCTTGGAGGGTGTGAGGTGACTCGACACCGAGAAAGATCCGGGGTCCCTCGGCTACGCTCGGGATGACACAAGAATAAAGCGGCAAGATTCCCGGATCTGCTCGGCTTCGCGAGCCTACTGCGTGTGCCTTCCTGACGGCCGAGGCTCACCTCGTCGTCATGGTCGGTGAAGGCGGCACAAATCCCGGCTTGCAGATTTGCTTTAGTCTGTCCGCCGCTTCATCCCTGGGCAGGGCTGCATCTCCTCCTTCCTCAACCGGATGCCAATGATCCAGGTTCAGGAACCCGATGAGCCGCCAGCTGTAAGGCTTGCTCGGAGGAACCCCCGGGGGGCTATCGAGGAGGAACGCAATGCGGAGATGGGCTTTGTCGTAATCCACAACTCGCGTAATCAGGGGTGGACGCGGATTGTCGTGCAAAGACGAGTCGTCGTGGTCAGGCTTCCCACATTGGCTGACGATCCGCGAAAAATCGTCGGCGCGACAAGGTCCCGCCATCGCTGCGCACAGTACGATGAGAAGAGCTGCGCACGAAAACTTTGCCATTTTTGGTTGATCCCCCTGAGCCTCAGAACTCTCTCGATGCTTTGACGAAGTGAATTGGAAGATGGTTACGGCTTGACGTTTCGATGATGTTCAGGCGGGCGGGCGCGGAGTTTGGCTGGGGCGCTTTCTGAGCCTTGCACCACCACGACGCATCGTTTGGCGTCGCTGAAATCTTCGGGCGAGAGACCGAACCTGTCTGCGAGGTTGGTCGCGACTACTACCAGTCCGCCAGGCGTCTGACGTGCGAGTTGCGCTGCCGTCGGAGCGCTCAGCACGTCGGTATGCAGCCTGCGGCCCAGCGCGCGGCCCGCGTCGCGAATCAGTTCGAGCAATTCGGGGTCCTCCGCGCTGCCATCCTCGGGCACCAGCACCGCGTGCAGGCCTGAACGCTTGCGCAGCGCGACTCGCAGCGCCAGGTCGAGCGCCGCCCGCCCATGCGTGCCGCGATCCACCACTGCAAAGACGCGGTCGAGCGGCCGTCCGCCGCCGTGAATCACAACCGCAACGTGCACCGGCAAGGCGCGCGCCTTGTCGAGAATTTCGCGCACCACGCCGCCCATGAAATCCGATCCAAAGACCGCGCGATGCGATCCGAGCAGCAGCCATCCGATTTGCGGCTCGTTGGCGAACGCCAGGATGTCCGCCGCGGGATTCGTCGTCCACACCGCCTGCGGCGTAATCACACTGCCGCGCTCGAGCGCGAGATCCAGCGCAGCCGACAGCGCGGGAGAGCGGGGCGGCACGCGCTGGTCGGCCTCGCGCAGTCCCGATCGCACGCCGCCCGGCGGAGTTTTCACCAGCGCGAGCACCCGCGGCGGCGGTGCGTCATGCGGCGTCGCCGCCAGCGCGAGTTCGACCAGCACTGCTACGCCTTCAGGATTCGACACCGGCACCAGGATGGCGCTGTGCTCGGTGCCGACGAGTATCGGCCGCGCCGGCGGCTGCGACGGCCGCGGGGCAGGATGCGGCGTGCGCGCCGGGGCTTGCGGCGCGACGACAGGCTCGGGCGAAAACGTGCCGAGCTCGGGAAACGGCTCAAGCTCCGCGGCTTTCCGGCGCGTGATCAGATGTAGAATCGGCGTTGTCGAAAATGTGGTGACCAGCGCCATGATCACCAGCATCGCGAACAGCGTCGGCGAGATCACGTTCATCTCGAGCCCGATATTCAGCACGATCAGTTCCATCAGGCCGCGCGTGTTCATCAGCACGCCCAGCGCCGACGCGTCGCGCCAATCCAGCCCCGTGATTCGCGCCGCGATCGCGCTGCCGCCGAATTTGCCCATCGACGCGACCGCGACGATCAGCGCGCACATCATCCATTGCTCGTAGCCGCTGACCAGCCCGATCTGCGTGCGCAGGCCCGTGTACGCGAAAAATGCCGGCAGCAGCAGCACGATCACGATATCTTCGAGGCGGTCGGTCAACTCGCGCGCCATCCCGCTGTCATGCGGAATCACCGCGCCGAGCGCGAACGCGCCGAACACGGCGTGGATGCCGATCAATTCGGTGGCCGAGGCGGAAATGAGCAGCGCGATAAATATCGACGCCATCACGCCCTGCGTCAGCCGCCCGCGATTTCCATACAAGCAGCGACAGGCGAACCATCGTGGGCCGCACCACGACGAGCATCAGCAGAATGAACCCCAGCGCCATCGCGATCGTCGCCACCGCGCCCGCCGCCTGCGCCCGCGCCACGCTGACCACGAACGCCAGCATGCACCATGCGGTCACGTCGTCCACCGCGGCGCAGGTCAGCGCAATCGCGCCCATCCGGGTTTTGTGAATCCCGCGATCGGTAAGGATTCTCGCCAGCACCGGGAACGCCGTCACCGACATCGAGACGCCAAGGAACAGCGAGAAGCAGGTGAACGGCACGTCGCTGGTCGACAACTTCGGATAGAGATAAAGCGCGATCAGTGCACCGAGCAGGAACGGCGCAACGATGCTCGCGTGAGAGATAGCGACCGTCGTATGCCCGCGTTTGCGCAGCAGCGCGGGGTCGAGCTCGAGCCCGACCAGGAACATATAAAGAATGACGCCGACCTGCGCGATGATATTGAGAAACGGCCCGACCGTAGCCGGGAACAGGTATCCTTCCGCGCCCGGGATCAGGCGTCCGAGCAGCGACGGACCGAGCACGATGCCCGCGATGATTTCACCGACGACAGGCGGCTGGCCGAAGCTGCGGAAGACCCAGCCCATCGCGCGCGCGGTCGCGATCACCACCACCAGCGCGAGCAGCACGTGCAGCAGGTCCTGTTCAGTCGCGAGCGACGACGCCGAGCCGAAGATGTTGCTCCCGGCGGGCGCAGGCGCGCCCAGCGTCTCGCCGTACGATCGAATCCACAGGTACAGCAGCACCAGCGCGCCGATCATCAGTACGTAGACGGCGGCGGCGCGTGTGCCTGCGTTAGTAATTCGCGGCTGCCCTTCAGCCATTGTCCTACTCTACCAGAGTGCCGCCTTCAGGCGCAGCTTTCGGTAGCACATCAAGGAGAGTATGGCAGCAATAAGGACTCGTCGCTACGGCAGCTCGGCGGCAGGTCGCTTTCTGCGCGGTGGCGCTTTCTTCGACGCTTTGATCGAGTCGTGCGGCTGCGCGCCATTTCCGTTGGTTGAAACGGCGGCCACCGGTTCACGACGTTTATGAATCGCCGAGAACGTCGCCGCGAGTTCGACCACCTGCTCGGCGAGTTCGCCGCGCTTGTGATTTACGACATCGCTCAGCGACAGAATTCCAACCGGGCGGCCGCGCGAATCGACCACCGGGAGACGGTGAATCTCATGCATTCGCATCAGGCCATGCGCCGTCTCCAGATTGTCGCTGCGCGAACATGAAATCACCCTCGGCGACATCACGCGCTCGACCGGGATCGCGTCGAGCGGGATGCCTTGCGTGTATGCGGCCATGCAGATGTCGCGGTCGGTCACGATTCCCGCGAGCTTGCCGTGGCCGTCGACCACCGGCGCGCAGCCGCAATCGTGCTCCCACATTATCCGGGCCGCAGCGTTTACCGACTCATGGATTGTGCATGCGCGTATTTCGCGCGTCATCAGGTCAGCGACTTTCACAAATGTCACTCCTCCTCACATCAGCATTCGTTGCTTGATCATTTCCAGGTCGAAAAAGGTTTGATCGACAGATTCGAATTGAAGTAGCGCGGGTCACCGCTCACTTCGCGATCGATCCAGTCGGGAAGTTCGACCTGCTCCCGGGAATTTTTCAGCTCCACTTCGGCAATCGTCAGCCCGCTGTTCGCGCCTGTGAATTCATCCACCTCCCAGGTGTGACCCTTGAACACGATTCGATAGCGGGTCTTTTCGATCGGCGGATTCTCGCACAGGTTGAGCATGATTTCGTTCGCGTCGGTGGACGGAATCTCGTACTCGTACTCGTCGCGCGTGATATCCGAGGTCGGCCCCTTGATGGTCACGTAACCGTGGTCGCCGTAAGTGCGCACCCGCACCGAAGAGTGCTTCGAGCTGGATCAGATACGCCTGGCGGATGACGAGGCCGGACCCGAGGTCGCTCCACTTGCGCGGGTGAACCAGGAATTTGCGCTCGATTTCCTTTGCCATCCCTTTTCAATGCCCACGTGCGAACGGTCGCGATCCGCCGCGTGCCGCCGATCCTTCGCGCTAGCTGGCCGACGCGCCGGCGCGCGGCGTCATCCCGGTCATCAGCTTCAGATGACGAACATAGTTTATGTTCACGTGAGAGTTGAGGCCAAGCTTTGCGATCGCGCGCAGCACCGCGGCGGGATCGTCCGATTCGATCGCGACAGTTTCGGAAGTCGCGCTGCCCGCGATAGTGACTTCGGCAAATTCTGCGGTGAACCTCTCCGACTTGAACTGCCGCCGCACTTTTACGACATCGACGATCGCGAGGTCGCGATGCGGCCGCACCAGATCGCGGATGAACTCGCCGTGAGTGTACGAAGGCTGCGCGATATGCGGGACGGCGACGCCGAGGTTGGGGAAAACCTGCTCGACGATCGTGCGCGAGTCGAGCGGGAACTCGCCCTTCAGCACGGGACGCCATCGCTCGAGCCGCCCGACCTGCTCGGTCATCAGCTTGATATCGACCAGGCCGGCGCGAATCTTCACGTTGGCGGCGTCGGTCGTGCGCGACAGGATGTAGGTTTCGGCGCCTTCGCGCGGATCGGACGCCGCCGCGATCGCGGTCAGCCGGTCGCGAAACGGACTAAGGTGATTTCCCCAGACGCGAAATTCGAATCTTCCCAGCGGATTGCTCATCGTCGTCGCAGCCACACACCACCGCGGCCGCGCACCACGATAACCTCAGCGCCGGGGCATCAGGAAAAAATCAGGCCGCGACCTGTTTTCAGCTTTTCAGAAATTTCAGTCCGGTCAAGCGCCCGCGCCTTCCCTCATCCCTGCCGATCGAGCGGCCGATCCTACGTCGACGCCGTTCGATCGTTTGCGCGACGAGCGTCCGGCGCGTACTACCTGCCTGCGCCCGACCGATCGCATCTGCTTGGTCGGCAGATCGTTGACGCTCAGCAATCCAAGCCGCGACCGCAACGCCGCCGGCTCGATCCCCAGCACGTCGCACACGTATTCAAAGGAGAACGGGCTGCGGATTCCCGCCTCCGCGTGGAACCATCGCTGCACCTCGTCGAACTGCTCGCGATCGCACCGCCGCGCCGAGTTCACCGTCTTCACGTAGCATCGGACCGCGTCTTCCAGCACCGCGAAGACCAGCCGCGTCTCGCCGTCGAGCATCGAGCGACGCCGGGTCAGGTCGAAAAACTGGACGGGAACCAGGAAATCCGGCTCGAAACGGGCACTCAGCCACGGATCCGGCCCGGCCACCTCGTCGATAACGCGGCTCTGACTTGAAGGTCCGTATTGAAGAACCTGCTCTGAAACCGATGTGGGCATACTACCTGGACCTCCTCCCTGCACCATATTGCGCTTCTGCTTGGCGAGCATGGTCTGTGCCAACTCGCCGTGAGCGCACTAAAGTGAGAAATCAATAAGGAATTCAGAGATTTTACGATGCTGACAACGCCGCGTGCTGCTCAATTATGCGGCATCACTGCGATTGTCGCCTGTGCAGTTAGATCTCGCCTCAGCCCTGTTCAAATCATTTTGAAAGGCTCTCGCAGCACCCGACGGATCCGGTTAAACTGCCGCGTCCGGAAGCGGAGATTCCCGATCTGGCAACCATTTTGAAGCATTTTCCGTATATGGAACTACTGGACTCGAATTGTGCTTGGCAAGACTATTATGTCCGGTTGTTTTTTCGACAGTGGCGCGAGGCACGATCAATGCTGATATTAAAAACCGGATCGTTTTGTGAACGGTCTTAGCTTATGAAAACTCGAACCAAAACCCGACCAACGAAGACTGTCAAGAGGCAGAAGACCAAGATGGAAGCCGCAGTGAACACCGGCGGACGGCGGATCGACGCGCTCAAACGGCTGCTCGCCAAAGAGCGCGCCGACACGCTCGCCCGGGTGAAGGAATTGATGCGGGAACAGGCTCGCAACGGCGGACAGCCGCCGGCAGATGAAATGGATGTGGCGCGATCGCTCTCGGAAGTCGAGACGCACGCCGCGCTGTTCGACCGCGCGCAGGAACGCCTCGGCGCGATCGACGCGGCAATCGCAAGACTCGGCGCGGGCGTTTACGGAACCTGCGCGCGATGCGGTGACGAAATCCCGCTGGCGCGCCTGCAGGTGATCCCGTTCGCGCAGTACTGCGTCGACTGTCAGAACGAGGCGAACAGCGAAGCTCGCAGCGGTCAAGCCGGACTGGCCAAGCCGTTCGGCGGACGCTGGTCAGGTCCCGAAGAGCTGAACATCCCCGACGAGTCCGAAGAGCACGTCGAGCGAGTCCCGACCGGCGACGACGACGTCCAGGTCGACAGCGCCTTCGGTCCCGATGAAGACGAGCTCGAAGCGACGGGCGTCGAGAAGCGTCGCAGAGGCCGTCCGCCAAAAGCCAAGAAGCCGGCAGTACAGAAGAAGGCGCACTAGCACTCTTTCGCATCTGCCTTCCGAGTTGCTTCGTCTTTCTGATTCCCTCGCCCCATCCTGGGGTGAGGCGATCAGGAGATGACTCGCTGTTTTTTTTCTGAGATGCTCGGCGCTGTCCACTGTTAGCGTCTAGTTCTCAGGAGAAAGACTTTCTATGGCCATCGACGGGAATGGATCCGCTGCTGCTGGCGGCGGAGTAGTTATCACCGGAGCTTCCAGCGGCATCGGCAGAGAATGTGCGCTCTATCTTGATCGGCGCGGGTTCCGGGTCTTTGCCGGAGTGCGCAAGGCTGCCGATGGCGAGGCGCTGGCCAAGGCCGCGTCGACGAGACTCACTCCCGTGATACTCGACGTCACCGACGCGCGCACTGTTACCGAGTCCGCCGCGACGGTGAAGCTGGCACTGGGCAACGCGCCGCTCGTTGGGATCGTCAACAATGCGGGTATCGGCATCGGCGGCGTACTCGAGTATGTTGCGCCGTCAGAGCTGCGCCGCCAGATGGAAGTTAATCTCATCGGCCCACTGGCAGTTATCCAGGCCTTCATGCCGATGCTGCGCGCCAGCCGCGGACGAATCGTCAATATCTCGTCGGTCGGCGGCAAGGTCGCTACTCCATTCGTCGGTCCATATTGCGCCTCGAAGTTCGCGCTCGAGGCGCTTTCAGATTCGCTGCGCGCCGAGCTGAAGCCGTGGGGAATCCACGTTTCGATCGTCGAGCCCGGCGCCGTCAAGACCGCGATGTTCGAGAAGGCACGCAGCGCCGTCGAGGACGCAGTCAGCAGCCTGCCCCCGCAGGGTCTGCAGTACTACGGCAAAGAGGTCGAAGCGATGCGCGGTCTGATCGCATCGCAGGAAGGCACGGCAGTTGATGCCGAGGCCGTGGCTACCGTCGTCGAGCATGCGCTCATCGCGCCGCGGCCGCGCACGCGCTACCTGGTCGGGCGCGACGCCAAGCTGATGGCGTTTTTCCACTGGCTGCTGCCCGATCGCGCGTTCGACGGACTGCTGTCGATGGCCATGCGACGGCTTGCGCGCGGGCCGAGTAAGACAGCCAGTTGAATGTGACTTAGTCGCCTGCTTCTGAGTCGAGTTCCTGCCAGGTCTTGTCCGGATTGTATTCGGTCATGTCGCTCGCCAGCTTGGTGGTGTCGGCGCCCAGGTCCTTCTGCACGATGACGCCGTCCTGGTTGATCATGAAGGTCATCACACCCGAAGACCTGTATTCGGCGGGCCACGCCACGAACGCGAAACCTTTGGTCATCTTGTCTTTGACGAGATAATTCATTGCGCCGCCGGGCGCATTCTTACCCTGCTTTGTCAGCACCTTGTAGTAGTACCCGTGAAACGGAACAGGACTTCCGTTTTCGCCGCGCTTGTAGCCTTCCGCGGATGCCTTCGCGACCAGCGGTCCGATAGGACTCTCGGGCTGCCCATCCGGGGCTTCCCAGTAGAGACCGTTTTGCTTGCCCGGATCACTCAGAATTTTCTGCGCGAACAGACCGGCGCTTTCGCCGTCGCGCGAGTCGCTCGCATATTCTGTTTGCGCATCCGCGAGGTCATTGAGCACGTCGATAGTGAACAGCTCGTTGCGGCCTATCCGCCGGTAGAGCAGCTCGTCCTTGCCGGCTGCCGTATCGAACACCCATCCGCTGTCCTTCTTCACCAGCGGAATCGGAAGCGGCCAGTTGCCGGCGCCGATGTAGATAATCACCCGGCCGTTTTCGTCGTAGGCCAGCCGATGCATCTCGTTGTAGCGGCTCACGAAGCCGTCGCGCGCATTGTTGTCGGCGACCGGATCTCCCGACGATAGGACGTCGCCGGAATCGGGTCCGAGGATGGAACTCAGCG
The DNA here is from genome assembly GCA_963747845.1 of uncultured delta proteobacterium. Taxonomy (GTDB): domain Bacteria; phylum Desulfobacterota; class Binatia; order Binatales; family Binataceae; genus Binatus. Next base: position 21,177 of record CAVVGR010000004.1, on the reverse strand, counting down.
CTTTCATGTCGTCGGATTTGGCAGCTGCGACCAGCGCGGTGACTGCCGCACCTGGCGTCGGAAACACCTGCTGAGCAGTCGAGCTTTGCTGCGCGAATGACAAACGCGGAGAGACACGCAGCCGCCATCAGGAGCGCCGCAAAAATCAGCGCCACGCCGCGAAAGTTGAGGTCGAAGAATTCCTTGGTAGTTTTATTCGGCGTCATTGGAATTCCTCATCTACTTATTTTTCCCGCGGCCTTTTCCACCGCCACCGCCGCCACCGCGGTTTCCGCCGCCGCCACCACCGCCACGATTCCCACCACCACCGCCGCCGTTGCCGCGTCCGCCGCCGCCATTGTTGCCCTTGAAGCTGGCTTGTCCGCGCTCGCTCGAGGCTCGCGTGTTGCCGCCGGGTTCATATCCACCCAACGCGCCGTTGCGGCCGCCCGTGCTGCTCTTGTCTTTGGCGTAGCCGCGCGCAGGATCGGCTGATCGATCCGCAGGCTTGGGCGATGCGGGCCGGGTTGCGTTGCCAGGATTCGCCGGCTTCGCAGGATTCCCGGGTTGATTGCCCGGCCGATTTTTCTGTCCTTCGCCTTTGTTCGGTCTGCCGCCGCCGCCATTGTTGGGCAGCGTACCCGGCTTGGGGAAATTCGGCTTTTCGAAATTCGGATTCTCAGGCCGCGCAGTCTTCTTGTCGTAGGGCCGCGTCGCCGGAAGTGTGCTGGGTCGCTGATTCGGGTTGTTACCGCCGCCATTGTAAGGCGGTCTGCCGCCCGGATTACCACCGCCGTTGTAGGGCGGCCGGCCGCCAGGATTGCCGGGGTAGGGTTTGCCGCCGATTGTAGGGTGGCCTGCCACCCGGATTTGCAGGATATCCCGGCCGGCCCGGATAGCCCCCTCCCGGATAGCCGCCACCACCGCCATTGTAGGGCGGCCGGTAGCCGGGAGGCCGTCCCGGGTAGACGTTATTGTTGGTGACGTAAACGTTGTTGTTGTACTTGACCGAGCTGCCGCCGCCGCCATACCAGCCGCAGTTCCAGTTGTTGTGGCCGTCGTTGATCAGCGAACCGAGCAGAATACCGGCGCCGAACGACAGCACTCCCGTCAGCAGCAGATCGCTGCCGGAGTATCCCGCGGGAGCGGCGACCGGCGCGCCATAGGCGCTGGTGGGATTGTACTGCGGCACGTAAACCGTATTCGGCTGCGCCGGCTGAACAATAACGGTCTGAGTCACCGAGGGTTGGCCGCCGCCTTGAGCCGCAGGCGGCGCCGGTTCGTACCTGCACTGTCTGTTGCGGCGTGCTCTTCAGCGTACCGGCGGCCAGCGCCCGATTGCGCATCACCTGGATCGCGTTCATCACATCGGCGGGTTGGTTGTAGTACGCCTCGCCGAGGCTCGAGGTCCACGACAGGCTGGTGTTCATCGTGTCGAGCACGCTCGGGAACTGGGTCAGCGACTTGATACTGGGATCCCACGGCTGCTGATTCACCTGCTGAGCGAGCGCGTCGCCGGTGAGATTCGGGTTCTGCTTGAGCCATCTGTCGGCCTCGACCACCTGCATCGGATAGGTCGAGCCGGCGAGGATTTGCGCTACGAGCGGATCGGGATACAGCGCGATCGGCGAGACCAGTTGCTCCAACTCATCGGCCGTTGCTGCGCCCGGAGGAGGACCGGGTTCCACTTCAGCCGCGGGAGACGGCGGAGCGGCCGGTGGCGGAGCCGGCGCGACGCTCGGCTCGGCGGACGGAGCGGCGGCCGGCTGGTCCTCGCCGCGCGAGCATCCGGTGAGCATCGGCGAGGTGGATAGCAGGACTGCGGCTGCGAGAATCAACGGCAGTGCTCGGCCTTTCGGCTTGGTCAGTAACTTCATTGTTTTCCTTCTGCTGTGCTCGAGCGTCGAACCGCTAATCCTGAAGCGCATGTCCCTGACGGGCAGGGATACTGACAAGTTTGGAATCAACAGGAAATAGCACTTTAGTACAATGGGTCAAAAAACTCGATTAAATTCGCGGACTATTGGGCAAGTGGAGGGGAGCGCTTGCGGATCACGGGTGGAATTGATAATCATTCTCACAATCAAGAGAGGATCCACCCCGAATGTACCTCTGTATCTGCAACGCTATCACCGACCGCGAGGCTCGTTCTCATTGCAGCACGTCGTGCTCGGTGTCGGCTGTCTACCGCGCGCTCGGGGTCAAGCCCAAGTGCGGCAAATGCGTGCCGCTGGTGCGCGAGATGCTCGAGGCGAAGTCCGATTCGCGCGAACTCGGACGCGCAACCTCCCCGGATGCGTGCGGCGCCGAAGTTTAGGCCCGCAGTTTCGCGCGTATCGATTTACCCCTACACTGGAATCGCACATAACCGCGTCTGACGGGAAGGAGGCTCCGTGAAGGGCAATCCGAAAGTACTCCAGTTCCTCAACACAGTGCTGCGCAACGAGCTCACCGCGATCAATCAGTATTTCCTGCACGCGAAACAGCTCGAGCATTGGGGCGTGTCGAAGCTCGGCAAGTACGAGCGCGACGAATCGATCACCGAGATGAAGCATGCGGACCGCGTGATCGAGCGAATCCTGTTCCTCGAAGGTCTCCCCAACCTCCAGGATTTGGACCGGCTGCTGATTGGCGAGAACGTCAAGGAAGCGCTTGAATGCGACCTCAAGCTGGAGATGAAGGCGCTGGTCGATCTTCGCGCGGCAATAGCGCATTGCGAGTCGGTGAAGGATTACGTGACGCGCGACCTGCTCGAGGAGATCATGCACGAGGAAGAGAAGAGCGTCGATTTCATCGAGGTCCAGTTCGACCTGATCAAGCAGATCGGAATCGAGAACTACATCCAGTTGCAATCGTCGAGCGCGAGCTAGGCGAGCGGATCACCTCCGCGTCGCGCTTGCCTTTCCTTCCTAGGGCTTCAGTGGCGCGGGCCGCCGTGCCCGCGATTGCCGCGTCCGCGCTGGCGGGTGAGGGACAAAATTTGCCGGAGATCGCGGATCTGCGGCGCCACAGACAATCGCGCCTCAGGTTGTTCTCCACCCTAACCCTCCTCCCATCTGGGAGGAGGGAATCAGACGGCACATTCAACAGTTGATTTACCCTTCGGCGGCTGGTGTGCCATTGCGGGACGCGAGTGCATCACTTGCGACACACCATAGTGGCTGCTGCGCGCTTATTTTTCCGCGATCGCGACACATCGCGTCGGCATAGGGATTGCTCCGCTCTTTTGCGTGCAATCCGTTCGCTCGCGCGAAGATTTTTCGCGAATGGTTTTTTTGCTGGTCGAAGACAATCGTACCGACCGGATGGTTATTCAAGCGCGCCTGCAGCGGGCCTTTCCGGGCGCACAAATACTCTCGGCTGACGATCCGCCTCTGCTGAATGAGCATCTCAAGCGCGGCTGCTGCGATATCGTGATTACCGATTACTGGCTCGGCTGGAGTGACGGCTTGTCGGTGCTGCAGCGCGTGCGCGAGCGATGGCCACGGGCGCAGGTGATCATGCTGACCGGCAATGGCGGCGAAGAAGTCGTGGCCGGCGCCCTCAAGCATGGGTTGTATCACTACTTGCTCAAGCCCGACGGCTTCGACGAGCTGGTGTCGGTCACTGGCGCGGCGATCGAGAGCAGGCGACGCGAGGATTTGCACGAGTTGATGGCGATGATCGTCAACTCGATTCCCGACGGAATTTACAGCATCGATGCGGCCGGGACGATCACGGCGATCAACGCGGCGGCAAGACGGTTATACGGATACGCCGATATCGAGATCGTCGGACGCACCTGCGAGATACTGCTGCCGGCGGCGATTCGCGACGAAATCCGCCGGATGCATGAGCAGGCTTTCAGCGGCGAGCCGGTCGCGCGATTCGCGACGCTGCAGGTGCGCAGCGACGGCGTGGAAATCGGAGTCACGATGACGATTGTGCCGATGCGTGACGGCGACGGCGCGATCTCCAACATAGCGTGCATCGCCAACCCGATTGACGGGGCGATTTGCGAGGTCAATGACGCCAGCATACGGCCCGATTCGGTCGTGTCGCGGCTCGCGCCAGGTTTCGGCGCTAATCTTCATTCACAGGCGCGATGACACCAGCCAAGTCGGTGTGATCGGACAGCTCGACCAACTTAACCCGGTTGCCTGAACGCAGGAATTGCCCGTTATAATGGACCGGCTCACTCACAAGGAGTTAAGCCGGAGGGCTAATGCGTTACAGGGCCATTCGTTCGATCAGTCTGGTAATGGCAGTTGCGGCGGCAGCTGCGCTGCTCAATTCGATTCCCGCGCGCGCTGACGAGGCGAAGAAGGACTTCGCAGGTTACACCAAGTACGCCTGGTATCACGCGCATTACGAAGTCAATCCCGACGGAACGCACGTCGAGACGAAGGAATGGGCGCTGAAGGTCCTGAGCGAGCAGGGGATCGACGAAGCGCAGCAGGCCTCGGTCAGTTTCAGCGATCGGCTGGAGAAGCTCGAGATTTTGTCGGCCTACACGCTTAAGCCAGACGGACGCAAAATCGAAGTTCCGGCCACAAATTTCCAGGATCAGGCCAACACCGGCAACGGTGCGGCGGCGCCGATTTTCTCGGACATCAGGACCATGACGGTGGCATTTCCGGACGTCGCGGTCGGCGACTCGGTGGTGCTTTCGTACAAGCTGACCCAGAAGGAAGCCACTTTTCCCGGAAACTTTTCGATGCTCCAGATGTTTTCAAAGTTCCAGGTTTACGACGATGTGCAGGTAAGCCTGAGCGCGCCGATTGCGCTCGCGCTGCACGTATCGTCGCGCGGAGTCGAGGGTGGAGAAGCGCCGTCGAGCGGCGGGCGGCGTAACTGGTCGTGGTCGTACAAAAATCTAAAAATGGCGGCGCCGGAGAGTGACCCGGTCTCGCCGCTCGACTACGGGCCGCTGATTGTCGCGGGTACCTTCAAGGATTACGGCGCGCTGGCGGCGGCCTACGACGCGCGCGCGCGACCCAAGGCAGAGCCGACCGATAAAGTCAGGAAGCTGGCGGACGACTTGACCCGCAATGCGCATACGCCGCGCGATCAGGCGAGGGCGCTCTATGATTGGGTGTCGCAGAATATCAAGTACGCCCACGACTACGTCGGCGTCGGCGCGGTGGTGCCCCATGATGCGGACGTAGTGCTCGCGAACCGGATGGGCGACTGCAAGGATCATACGACCCTGCTGCAAGCGCTGCTGGCGTCCAAGGGTATCGCTGAGCATACCCACCCTTATCAATGCCGGGTCCGCCTACACGCTGCCCGAAGTGGCGACCATCGAGCCGTTTGATCACGTGATCAGCTATATACCGTCGCTCGATCTGTACGCCGATTCGACTTCGCCTGACACGCCATTCGGGTTGTTGCCGAGCGGCGATATCGGAAAACCGGTGGTGCCGACCATCGACTTCAAGGGTATCCGGTACACTCCGATCCCGAAATGGAGTGACAGGGGGTCGAGTTCAACGACCGTGATGAAGGTCCATGCGGACGGCTCCGCCGATGGCGAAACCAGATTCGATGCGAAAGGCGAACTTGCCGGGGAGACAAGATACGCGATGCTCTACCTGCAGCCCAACCTTGAAGACTCGACTGTGCGGCGGGCGCTGACGGCCAACGGCTTTACGGGAACGGGCACGTTCGAGAAGGGCGACGTGAAAGATTTGACCGATACGTACAGTTACACCACCAAATTCAGGATTAGCGATGCGATGAATCTGCCGGGACCGGGCGCGATGTCTATTCGCTCGCCCTACGACGGCCTCGGCGACATGACGAACTTCATCTCCGATGTTAACGAACCGGATGCGACGGTGAATTTCCTGTGCTACGGCGCGTACGCAAAGCAGGAACTCACGGTCGATTTGCCCGCGGGTGTGAAGGTGCTGGCCGTTCCCAAAGATGTCGAGATCAAGGGCAAGTACCAGACCTACAAGGCCACCTATCAAGTGCAGGGGAGCACGTTCACGGCCAGGCGGGAACTGGTGGATCGCACACCGGGACCGGTTTGCGCGCCTGCGGTCGAGGTTGAATACAGGAAATTCGAGACCGCCGTCAGAAAGGAACTTCGCGAGGAGCTTTTGTACGAGTGAAGTGCGGGCCGAAGTGCGTTTACTTCGGCTTCATTTGGCGACTGTTCGCGGTGCTACCCTACTGTCAGCCGGAAGATTAAACTACCCGACTGATGGCCCCGAGGGAGACACATAAGTTTACTGAACACGGCGCGCTGAATCATGTGTCGCTGGTTCGCAGCCGTCCGATAAGGATCGCGCTTTACTACGCGCTCGGCGGCCTTATCTGGGTCGCCGTCTCCGACCGCGTGCTGTCGCTGATGCCGGCGCATTCGTACACGCTCAACCGGCTGATGTTCGTGGGCGTGAACGCGTTGCTGCTGTACCTGGTCGCCGCGCGCTATATGAAGACGATTCGGATTTCGGTTGCGGCGCGCGAGGAGGCGCTGGTGCGCGCGCGCGGCTACTTCGAGTCGTCGGTCGAGGGAATCATTTCGGCGGACAGCAACGGGATGATTCGCCAGCTCAATCCGCGCGGCCAGGAGCTGTTCGGCTACCATGAGATGGAACTGGTCGGGCAGCCGATCGAAGTCCTGATACCGCAACGCTTCCGCTATCGGCACGAGGCCCATCGGAGCGGTTTTTTCACGGCGCCCAAATCGCGCATGATGGGCCGCGGGCTGGAAGTCGCGGGCCGCCGAAAGGACGGGAGCGAATTTCCCGCCGAGATAAGCCTCAACGTCGTCCATATGCATCGCGGCAAGCTGGTGATCGCGTTCGTCACCGACATCACGGAGCGCCGGGCGATGGAACGCGAGGCGCGGCGGAACGAAACGGTCGATGCGCTGGCCGCCGTGGCTGCTGGAGTTGCGCACGAATTGAACAATCCGCTGGCCGTGATGGCGTCGCGAATCGAGCTGATGCTGGCGTCGGACCCGGATCTTTCGACCCAGACGCGCGACGATCTGCTGGTCCTGCAGAAGAACATCGAACGGGCCAGCCGTATCTCGCACAACATGCTCTCGATCGCGCGTCAGCGGCCCGGCGCACGCTACGCCATGGACATGAACGTGGCGGTCGAAGACGCGATGCTGATAGTGGGCGCGGAAGCCAAGGGTGGGCTGCTGCGATACCAGACGATCCTCGATAGGTCGCTGCCGCCCGTCATGGCCGAGCCGACCGGCATCGAGCAGGTGCTTATCAACTTTGTGCTCAACGCGCGCGACGCGGGCGCGCGCCTGATTCGGATTGAAACTGCGCCGGCGCCGGGGCGACCCCGTCATCTTCAGTTGTCGATAACAGACGATGGTGCCGGAATCGCCAGCGATGTGCTCGGCAAACTCTTTCAACCGTTCTTCACGACCAAGCCGAAGGGCACTGGCCTGGGCCTGTGGCTGAGCCAGCGCATAGTGCAGGATCACGGCGGCAGTATCACAGTGGAGTCGGTGCCCGGCAGAGGCACTACTTTTACGATAACGCTGCCGACGGTGACCGATGCGCCGCAGGATCAGCTCACTCTTAACGGGCGCGACGAGCCGCCGGCGCCGCCGCTACTCGGCGCGGTGCGAACTAACCAACCAGGCCGGTAAACGATGGGTGTGCAGAAGAAGATTTTGATCGTGGACGACGAACGCGATCTGGTGGACGCCTACGTGCGGCTGCTCGAGCGCGCGGGCCATCGATGCCTCGGCGCATTCGATGCGACTGAAGCAATCCGGATAATCGACGAGGAATCGCCCGACGTCGTGATCACGGACTTGAGCCTGCCCGACACCAGCGGCCTCGAGGTCATCCGCCACGTACGCGAGAAATCGGCGCACACGCCAATCATCGTGATGTCCGGACACAACACGCCGGAACTCAACAAGGCAGCGCGCGCCGCCGGCGCGAACCTGTCGCTGCTGAAACCCATCTCGATCGCCGAACTGCAGCGAGTAATCAACGAAGCCCTCGCGCGTTGAGCACTTAAAAATTACGAACTGCGTTCTTAGCCTCTACCTATCAGGGAGAGGCCGGCGCGCGTCCACGCGCGTCGGGTGAGGGTCCAGATATAAAGATGTCCTTCTGTATCGCCGCGAAAGAACAATCGCTCACGTAAGGCAGAATTAAGAATCAGGAATTCGGACACTCACCCGCGCCGTTGGCGCGGCCTCTCCCTGACAGGGAGAGGCTAGGAGCGGCCGAAAGATTACAAAGTGCGTTTGAACGATACGCTGGCGAGTATCAGCATCACGAACATGAAGACCAGCAGGAATGCTACGTCGCCGCTTACGGCCGCGAAGTCTGCGCCTTTGAAGAGGATTTGTTTGATCGCGCTCACCGAGTGAGTTTCAGGATTGATGCGCGCGAAGCTTCGCAGCCACGGCGGAAAACTCTCGACCGGGTAAATCGCGCCGCTCGGGAAAAACAGGATCACGTTCAGAAAGCCGGAGAAGGCCCCAACCAGTCGCGGATGGCCCGCGCGTCCCAGCATCGAGAACGTCATCGCGAGCAGGCCGGTCGCGCTGATGATGATTATTCCGATCAGCATCGCGAGCGCCAGTGGTCCCCCAAGGATTGTTCCACGCGTGATCATCAGGCCTAAAAACAAAACCAGGATTGCGCCGCTGCTGGTCACCGTAACGCCGCTGGCGAGGATGCCACCGGCGATGTCCCAGCGCGACAGCGGCGTCACCAGGTAGCACTCGGTGACGCCCATGAACTTGTCCATCACCCAGTTGAATACGCCGCACATCAACGAGCCCATGAAGATGGCCATCACGATCACGCCGGGGATGAGCGATCGATCATAATCGACGTAGGGGAACAGCCAGCTCGGCCGCAGCGAGATCTCGTTGAGCTTGGGCTCGCGCGCGGTGACGAAGGTAACCCGCACCGTCGCCGCGGCCGCGTCGAGCACGCTCTCGAGCGCTTCGGAGCTGACGGTGTCGACGTTGTCGGTGAACAATCCGATCTGCGCGATGCGCCCCTCGGCCACGTCGTGGCTGAAATCGGGCGGGATGACGACGACGCCCTTGAAGACGCCGTCGCGGACTTCATCGATCGCGCCGCCGGGGTCGCTTTCGAAGGTGAGATCGACGGTCTTCGGTCCGGCCTGCAGCGCAAGCAACTGTTCGACGATGCGCCGCGCGTAGAGTCCGTGATCCTGCTCGACGACGGCGACGGGCAAATGCTTGAGCTGGCCCTGGAACGAGTTGCCGATGATCACGAGATAAACGATCGGCATCAGGATGACCGAGATGAGCGTGATCGGATTGCGCGTCAGCTTCTTGAGATCGCGGCGCATGATTGCGAGGAATTTCAGCCCGAACATCGGCGGCCTCCTCAGCGCTGCTGCGGCATCCCGGCTCCCACGAACATGCTGACCTTCTTGGCCGGCTCGTCGCGGAGCGTGCGCCCGGTGAAATGGATGAAGACGTCTTCGAGCGAGAGCTTCTGCACCGTGATCGAGGTCACGCGGTCGCCGGCCTGCTCGACGGCGTCGAGAATTTTTGGAATCGCATGCGCGCCGTCGTTGGCGGAGAGCTGCAGGCGGTTGCCGCCGTCGCGATTCACCTCGCGCAGATACGGCATTGGCCGCAGCAGCTCGGCGATCGCGTCGGGATTTTTCTCGACCGTCAGATCGATCCGGTCCGCTCCCGGCACCATCGACTTGAGTCCGACCGGCGTGTCGAGCGCGATTATCTTGCCGCCGTCCACGATCGCGATCCGATCGCACAGCGACTCCGCCTCGTCCATGTAGTGCGTCGTCAGCGAGATCGTAATCTCGCTTTCGCTGCGCAGCGTCTCGAGCAGGTCGTGCACCGCGCGGCGGCTTTGTGGATCGAGCCCGATAGTCGGCTCGTCGAGGAACAGCACCTCGGGCGAATGAATCAGGCCGCGCGCAATCTCGAGGCGGCGCCGCATTCCGCCCGAGTAGGTCGCGACGAGATCCTTGGCGCGCTCGGTCAATCCGACGAGGTGCAGCAGCCGCTCCCCGCGCTCTCGGCGCTCTCGGCGCGAAAGGCCGAAGAACTCGCCGTAGATATCGACGTTCTCCCATCCGGTGAGATCGAGGTCCGAGGTCAGCGCCTGCGGGATGACGCCGATGTTCTCGCGCACCTTGCGCGGATAGCGCGCCACGTCGAAGCCCGCGACGTACGCCTGACCGCCGCTCGGCGGTATCAGCGTGGTGAGCATCCGCACCAGCGTCGTCTTGCCGGCGCCGTTGGGTCCCAGCAGCCCGAAGACCTCGCCGCGACGGACCTCGAAGTTGACCTTGTCGACCGCGGTGAAGCTGCCGAAGCGCTTAGTCAGGTCTTTGGTCTGTATTGCTAGTGACTCGGGTTCCATCGGTCCTCGGAAAGGTGACTTCCGCGGTCATCCCCGGTTTGAGTTCGCCCTCGGCCTGCAGCGCCTGGACCTTGACGTAGAACGTGCGAATATCCTGGCGCCCGCGCCGCACGTCGCGCTCGGTCGCGAACTCGCCTTCCTGGCCTATCGCCATCACGCGGCCGGTGAAAATCTGTGGCGGCGTCGTCGGCAACTCGATCTGCGCCGACTTGCCGATGTAGAGCGAACCCAGGTCGGTCTCTTCGACGTCGACGCGCGCCCAGATTGTCGTAAGATCGTCGACCGTCAGAATCGGCACGCCCGGCGTCACCCATTCGCCGACTTCAAGCGCCTTGCTGACGATAACGCCGTCGACCGGCGATTTGATCTCGGTGTCCGCGATCTGATCGGCATAGAACTTCGAGTTCGCCTGCGCGCTCAGCACATCGGCCTGATCCTGATCGACCGCTGTCAGAGCGTCGTCGCGAGTCTTGGTCGCGATGATGCTCTCCTTCGAGAGCTGGTTGTCGCGCACGAGGTCGCGCCGCGCCTGCGCCAGGTTGGCCTCGGCATGAGCGAGATCGGCGTTCGACTTCGCAAGCTGATTCTTGAGATCGATATCCTCGATCACGGCCACGACCTGCCCCTTCTCGACGTGGTCGCCTTCGATCAGATCGAGCTGCTTGATTCGGCCGGCGATGCGGCTGGTGATATTCACCTCGGGCGCCTCAATCATGCCCACCACCTTGATGGTCGAACGATCCTCGGGCGGCCAGAGGTACGCGCGCCCGAAGAAATAAAATCCCGCCCCGATACCGGCCAGGATTACCAGCCGGACGAGGCGGCGAACTATCGTTCGAATCACTGCGAATGCACCGGCCGGAAGGACTGCGCCGGATCCGCGCCGAGCGATCGGAGCATCAGGTTGCCCAGCTCGCGGCTGAGCTCGGAGACCGGGCGGCTGTCGCCGTAGTAAAGCAGCAGCGACCGGATCGCGCCCTGGATCGTCAAGGTCGCGAGGCGGGGATCGATCCGTACGAACACCCCGGCGCGGATCCCTTCTTCGACCAGCGACGCGAAAAAATTGAAGCCGCGCTCGCGCGAGCCGTCGATGATACGGTTGCGCGCCTCCGACAGTCGCGGCTCTTCGATCGCGTAGAACCGCAGAAAATCGCGCCGCTTGTCGAAGAACTCCACCATCACCGCAATCGAACGGCGCATCCGCTCGACCACCGGCAGCTTGGGGTCGGCGCCCGCCTGGTAAGTGCGGTAGGCGGTGTCGAGTCCATCGCTCAGGACGCCGAGATAGAGCGCATCCTTCGACGGAAAGTAGAGATAAAGCGTGCCCTTGGCGACCCCGGCAGCTTCCGCGACGCGGTCCATCGTGACGGCCTGGTAGGGTTCATGCGCGAAGAGCTTGAGCGCGGCGCCGAGGATACGCTCGCGCTTGGCGGCCTGCTCGTCATGGACGTGAAAAGGGCGGTCATCGGAGATTCTAGCCGAATTTGTGCTTGTTCTATTCATAAACTGACCAGTCAGTCATATATATGAGTGACTCCAAGACGAGTCAACAGTCAGCACCCGAAAAACCGTCAAGCTTGATCGAAACCTTCTGATTCAAGGACTTACGGCCGCCGATGGCGCAGCGCTTCGACCATTAAGGAGAAGGCGGGCCTGAGTTGGCGACGGCCAGGATAATAAAGGTGGTAGCCGGAAAACGGCGGGCACCAGTCTTCAAGCACTCTCCTGAGACGACCTTTCGCGAGATGGGGCTGTGCTACGTCCTCGGGCATATAGGCCAGGCCGAATCCGCCCAGCGCCGCGCTAAGTATCTGGGTCGTACCGTTAAAGATGAGCTGGCCTTCGACGTGCACTCGCAGCTGGCGCTTACCTTTTTCGAACTCCCATGAGTACAGCCCGCCGCGCGTGGGCAGACGCAGATTGATGCAGTTATGACCGATCAATTCTCGAGGCGTCTTCGGTCGTGAACGCTTCACGAAATATGACGGCGCACCCACCACCGCCATGCGCTGGTCCGGCCCGATACGCACCGCGATCATGTCCTTTGCGACCTGCTCGCCCAGACGCACGCCGGCGTCATAACGCTCGGCAACGATGTCGGTCAGGCCATAGTCGATGACGATTTCCACCTTGATATCCGGATATTCGCGCAGGAACCTGACCAGCTTTGGCCAGAGGACCGTGTCGGCAGCATGGTCGCTGGCTGAGATCCTGATAGTGCCGGCCGGCTTTTGCCGAAGTTCACCTAAGGCCGCGATCTCGGCGTCTATTTCCTCGAACCGTGGCCCGACGGTCTGCAGCAGGCGTTCGCCCGCCTCGGTCGGTGAGACGCTCCGTGTCGTGCGCGTGAGGAGCCTCAGGCCGATCCGTTCCTCGAGTCCGCGGATTGTGTGGCTCAGAGCAGATTGAGATACGCCGAGCTTCGCTGCCGCCCCGGTAAAGCTCCGTTCGCGCGCGACCGCGACGAAGGCGCGTAGGCTGTTGAGATTGTCGCCCGGCATTCATGAACCTTACTCATAGGTTCATGCGAATTCCACCGTCTAGTCGCATGCCGCCGCGCTCGGCTAAATCTCAATTCAACAAGAACACCGAAGATAAGGAGTTGAAAATGCTGAAACGCAAACTCGGAAACAGCAACCTGGAAGTCTCGGCGATTGGCTTCGGTTGCATGGGAATGAGTCAGAGCTACGGCCCGCCGCCTGGGGACAGGCAGCAGATGATCTCGCTCATCCGAACTGCCGTCGAACGCGGCGTCACCTTTTTCGATACCGCCGAAGTTTACGGTCCCTTCGTCAATGAGGAACTGGTTGGTGAAGCGCTTGCGCCGCTTCGCAAGCAAGTGGTCATCGCGACCAAATTCGGCTTCCAGTTCGGTCCCAACGGACCGGTTGGCGTCAACAGCCGGCCGGATCACATCAGGCAGGCCGCCGAGGGCTCGCTCAAGCGGCTCAAGATCGAGACCATCGATCTTTATTATCAACATCGGGTTGACCCGAACGTGCCGATCGAAGACGTGGCAGGAGCGGTGAAAGACCTGATCAAGCAGGGCAAGGTCAGGCACTTCGGTATGTCCGAAGCAGCTGCCCAGACGATCCGTCGTGCGCATGCCGTCCTGCCAGTCACTGCGGTGCAGAGCGAATATTCGCTGTGGTGGAGACGGCCCGAAGCGGAAGTGATCCCGGCTCTCGAGGAACTCGGAATAGGCCTGGTTCCATACAGCCCTCTGGGCAAGGGCTTCCTCACCGGCAAGATCGACGCAAGCACCGCGTTCGACAGTTCGGATATCCGCAACAGCATTCCCCGCTTCAATCCGGACGCTCGGAAGGCGAATCAGGCGGTGGTTGATCTGCTGGGCAGGATCGCAGCGCGTAAGAAGGCGACCCCGGCTCAGATAGCACTCGCCTGGCTGCTCGCCCGCAAGCCGTGGATCGTTCCTATTCCCGGCACCCGAAGGCTCGAGCGCCTGGACGAGAACATCGGATCAGCTGCAGTCGAACTTACGTCGGACGATCTTTATGAGATCGAGAGCGCGGCGGCAAAGATCACGGTTCAAGGCGCGAGGTACCCCGAACATCTGGAGCGCATGACCGGTCTCTGACAGATCGAACATCAGAACGGAAAAGCAGACAGCGACTCTTGCACACGTGCAGCTTGATTCGCAGAACCCTCACCTGGCCGGCCGCGATGCGGCCGGCCGCCTCTCCCGTAAAAAGAACGGGCGAGGTAAGAGTAGGACCCTCCGCCCCGAAAACCTGGAGCGAAATCGCGTCCGCGCGATTTTGCGATTCTCTTTTCTGAATACCGGGTGCAGGGGTCACCCCTGCCCAGGGAGGTGCGGAACCCACGGTGGGTTCCGCATTTAATCAAGTTCTTAAGTTCCCCTCTCCGCCCTGCCCAGCGACAGCGCCAGCGCTGCCATCGCGAGCGTCGCTGCCAGCGCGACCTCCATGCTCGCGCGCGGGCTCACTCCGACGATCGTCTGCCCCATTATCCAGGGCACGCTGACGCCGCCCAGCGCGCCGCCTGCTACTACGATCGAAGTCATTCTGCCGACCTCAGCGGGGAAGCGCGCCGCGCCGATCGCTATCATGTTGGGAAAGACCGGGCCGTAGCCGGCGCCGATAAGGAACATCGCGCAGGCGGCGAGGCCGGCTGCAGTGGGCGCCGCGATCAAAATCACCAGCGCGGCTGCTGATAGTGCCGAGGCCAGAATCGTGAATTGCGGTAGTGCCATCCGATGGCCGATGCGTCCGCCGAATGCGCGCCCGCAGACCAGTCCCAGCCAATAGAGCGAGACGCCCGACGACGCGAGCATCGGGCTGAGCGCGCCCGCGGTGCGCAAGTAGAGAAACAGCCATGCGCCGATTCCGGTTTCGGCGCCGACGTAGAGGAACATCACTGCGCTGATAGCCCAAATCATTGGGCGTGCGAGCATCGTGAGAAACCCGTTTCCATCGCCGCCCGCCGCTTCGACTCGAACTTCGATTGCGGGAGTGACGCACAAACGAAACACGATCGCGGCGCACGTCAGCGCGCCGCCGCCGAACACCCACCAGTACGGCACCCGGCTCGCGAACGCGGCGCTCACGATCAGCGGTCCGAGCAGGGCGCCGACGCCGAACAGCACATGCAGGTAGTTGAGCGCGGAGCCGAGCCGCTCGCGATTGAGCTCGACGATCAGCGCGTTGGTGCCGACATCGATACCGCCGTTAGCAAGCCCGATCACAAATCCTGCGCACAGCAGTCCCCCGAGGCCACGAGCCGCGGCCAGCCCGGCCAGTCCGGCAGTGAACAACGCCATCGCGCCGACGAGGATCTTCTCCGCGCTGAGTTGTTGATTGATCTCGCCGGCTATCAGCACCGAGATGAAATAACCGGCCGCCGAAGCACTGACGATCAAGCCTGCGCGCTCGATCGGTAGATGAACGAGGCGCGCGATCTGCGGCAAAAACGGCCCGATCCAACCGCTGTTGATACCGACCATCAGCAGGCACGAATACGCCAGCCGCGTGATAGTCCCCTCGCGACCAAGCAACCGCTGATCGTTCGCTGTCACATTAAGAGGTGCACTCACGCGCGTTATCTTAACACCGGGTGCAGGGGTCACCCCTGCCCAGGGAGGTGCGGAACCCACGGCGGGTTCCGCTTTAAATCGACACCGGTTTCAGCCAGCCGCCTCCTTATATATGCTCACCGCTATGCCCGACGCATTTCAAAAGGAAACCCCGCTGGTTCGACTCCTCAACCGCGTGATGGGCCGCGCCGTCAAGCTGGGATTCGCGCCCGGATACATGCGCCTGCTCGAGGTCCGCGGCCGCAAATCGGGCAAGACCTTCACCACTCCCGTCAACATCCTGGAGTTCAAGGGCAAGCGATGGCTGGTCGCCGCGCGCGGCGAGACCGCATGGGCCCGCAACGCCCGCGCCGCCGGCCATATCGTGCTGCGCCGCGGCAGCATCGCCGAATCCCTGATGGTGCGCGAGTACGCCGACGCCGACAAGCCCGAGATCGTCAAGGCCTTCCTCGATCGCTTCTCCTCGCAGGTTCAGCAGTTTTTCGACGTGCCAGCCGGATCGCCGGTGGCCGCATTTGGCCCCGCCGCGCAGCGCACGCCAGTCTTCGAGCTGATCAAGGGCGCTTAGTCTTTGCGAATTTTTATTTTGTGAGCGACCCCGCATCGACGCCGATTCCTCCAGCTGACGCGCAGCCAGCTACGGTCGCCGACTCCGCCGGGCGCGAGAATGTCACCGTGCTCGCGCTGGTCGCGATGCTCTTCTACCAGGGCTTCGCGGTCGCAATCGTTTCGATCGCGGCGCCGTGGATCGGAATCAGCTTCAAGCTCGACGGCGCCGGCATCGCCCGCCTGTTCGCCTGGATCTCGCTGTCCGCGCTCGGCGCGCTCGCGCTGTCCCGCATGATCGATCGCTACGGCCGCCGCCGCATGATCCTTTGGTGCATGGCCGCGATTCCGGTTTGCAGCATCGGCACGGCGGTCGCGACCAGACTGGTCTGGTTCACGGTATTTCAGATCGGACTCTACGCGGTCGTCGGCGCCGCCGGCTCGGGATGCATCGTGATGCTGTCCGAGGAGCTGCCCATCGAGCGCCGCGCGCAAGGCCAGAGCTTCGGCGGCCTGGCGGGTGCGGTGGGCGCGGGATTCTGCATATTCTTTATGCCGATTTTCGTCGCCTACGGATGGTCGTGGCGATGGATGTTCGTCATTTCGGCGGCCGGCGGCGCGATGCTCCCCGCGATGATGCGTCGGCTGCCGGAGAGCGAGCGGTGGGAAGTTTCCGACGCGTCGGGAATCAACACCAGGACGCGTTTCTACGACGTCTTTCAACCGCTCTATCGCAAGCGCTCAATCACGATGATCATCTGCGCGCTCGCCGCCGCAATCTCGACCACCGCCGCCAACGCGTTCAGCTACTACCACGCCGTTTCGGTGGTCGGCATGTCGGCCGAGTCCACCAGCCTGATGACGATCGTCGCCGGCGGCCTTGGCTTGATCGGATTTCCGCTGGGCGCATGGACCGCGGAACGATTCGGCCGCGTGCCGACCGTGGTCGGCTTCGGAATTTTTATCACCGCCGGACACCTGTGGTACTACTGGGGACCGCCGACTCATTTCGCATGGCCGCTGATGTGGCTGGGAACGGGCTTCTGCTGGTTCGACATCTGCGACAACGGCGGCACCGTCGCGAGCAACGCGGCCGCAACGGAACTGTTCCCGACGCCGCTGCGCGGCACGATGATCGGATGGTTCGCGCTGGTCAGCGCAATCGGCGCAGTAATCTCCAACGCAGCGGTAGCACTACTAGCCCACGCGATGGGCGGAATGTCGATAGTAGTAGGCGCACTATCGATAGTCGGAATCCCGGCCGCAATCCTGTTCGGCATAATGATAGACGAAACCCGCGGAATGTCCCTCGAGATGGCAGGCAAAGAAGAAGAATTCGTCGCCTCGGAGAGCTGACGCGGGGCCCGCCGTCCTTAACCCTACGCTACCTTCGGGCGGCGTTGGCGTTGACGAAGCGCAGTTCGACCCGCTTATTCAATGCATTTGCGATTCGTCGGAGCATCGCCAGTGAATGGCCTTGGTAGTCAGCGTCTTCGAGTCTGCAGATGACCGAGGTGCTGGTCTCGACCAGTTTAGCGAGTTGTTGCTGGGTAAGCCCGGCGCTCTTGCGAAGCGCATAAATCTTCCGCGCAACCGTATCGTTGGCTTCGGCTTCCGCCAGTTGGGCGATGCGCTCAGGACGCCCTTTGTAGTAACGCCGGTGAATGATCTCGACGGCGTTGGTCGTCGGCTTACGCTTCTTTTGAATCTTCACAAACAATCACTCCTCGTACTATGGAGCTTGGGAGCCTGTTCGGCTCGCTTTCGCACCAGTCCGCGCCGTAGCGGCGCTGGGCTCCTCTTTTTTTCTAGGACTCGATCATCGGACATAGCACCCTCTTCTGTTCGCGACGTACCGCCTTATTTGGAGGAGCCGGGTTCCGCTTTGCGCGCCTCCGCGCAGATCGATAAGCCAGCTGCATCCGCATCAGATGTTCCATCTTTGGCCCGAACGCTTTCTCGACCCTCAGGCCCATCTCACTCGTCAGAGCCGCTTTCCCGTTCAGCAGACTCGACAGCGCCTGTCGCCCGACGCCGAGGGCTTTCGCCGCCTCAGTTACGGTCAATCCAAGCGGCTCGATCACCTGGCGGCGGATCAGACCGCCAACATGCGGCGGATTCTTCATCGCCATAATTTCCAAAGCCTCCCTCAATGATAATCGACAAAATCAAGATCGAATGCGTCACCGTCCTCAAATCGAAATATGACGCGCCAGTTTCCACTCACACTCACGCTCCAAAAGCCCTTCAGTTCCCCTTTCAGCGGATGCAGCCGCCATCCGGGAAATAGCCCAACTTCATCGGGGCGCTCCGCCTCGTCGATCGCCAAAAGGATGTCGGAGATTTTCTTCACCAGAGCTGCTGGGAGATCCCGGCCGTCCCCGTTTCTGTACAATCGTCTCAAGCCTCGATTCCGAATTGAACGGATGCCCATTCATATTCACTATCGCCTGTCGCGCGACAGGCGTCAACTAGTCCCCCCGGCCGCTCAGCAACTCCTTGGCCGCAACAGACCTACAGTCGCCCTCGCTCGGGTCAGCCGCGGCGAAGCGCACTTCGTGTTTTCTTCTCCTGAACTAAAAAACGTTTCACGTGAAACGTTTTCGTCAAAAGCCCAGCAAGTTGCGCCCTTATTCGGAGGCCAGGCTCGAATTCGCCGTAATTTGGCGAGGCGATTCAGCGCGATCTATCAACTGATAGTTAACGGCGTCTCGATGAATTCCTTCTTGTCGGGGTCCCAGGCGAAGGCGGCGGCGCGGGCGAATTTGCCCGCGCGAATCGACATCACGATATAGACCGTGTCGGGATAGTCGGGCTCGGTCGGGTCGAATGAGCATGCTTGCGCGCGGTCCGTCGCGGAAAAGTACGCGTCGTGATCGGGATGCGAATGGTAGACGACACGCAGCGCCAGCTTGCGGCGATCGACTTCGTTCATCACCGCCAGGTGCTCCTTCGGCTCCATCAGGAACGCCGTGCGCGCGTCGCGCGGAAACGCGGCCGGGTCCTTGTCGTGCATGCGGTTCTGGATGTTGGCGATTGGGCGCACGTCCTCGACCGCGTCGTCGCCGATGATGAAGCCGCAACATTCGAACGGGAACTCGCGCTCAGCCTGTGCGACGATCGCGTCCATGCTCGCGCGGCGTATCGATGCTGCCTTCATCGCTTCTCCTTTTTTCCAGTGACGCGCTCCGCAGCTCGCACGAGCCGCGTGAGCATCCGATTTGTTTCCGCGTCGAGGCCGAAGCCGTCGGCAAGCTCGACGATCCTGCCGTTCAGCGCGCCGATTTCGGTGCGTCCGCGAACGTGAAGATCGTTCAGCATCGTCGGCCGGTGATTGAACGTCGGCGGGATCAACTGCTCGTAGAAGACTTTTCGATATTCAGCCGCGTTTGAAAAGGGCAGGGCGACTTCGAGCGCGCGCGCGACCGCGAATGCCTCCTCGATTGCGCGATCCATGATCGGCCTGACGTCCGGATCCTCGGCGAGCGCGCCGTAATGCTGCTGCAAAAGCGCGCCGAGCGGATTCAGCGCGACGTTGTACAAAATCTTGGTCCACAGCACGGGCATTATGTCGTCGACGCCGACCGCCGGAACGCCGGCTGCGTCGAGCATCGCCGCGATCGCGCGTGCGCGCGTGGCGAGCGCTGGCGCGTCCTCGCGATGCAGCGCGGGCGCCGGTCCGATTGCGACCGGCTGCGCAAAAACCGTCACGTGCGCGTGGCCCGGCGACGGCATCTCCGCGCCGAAGATCACTCGCGCGCCCAAAACGCGCCGCCGTCCGAAGACTTCGCTCAACGCCTCGATATTGCCGAGCCCATTTTGCATCGAGACGATCACACCGTCGTCGGTCAAATGATCGGCGAGCGCCGCCGCGATCGATTCGGTGTCGTAACTCTTCACCGCGCAGAAGATCAGTCCGAACTCACCGCCGAGCTGCGCGGGATCGTGAGCCAGCTTCATGCCGGTGACGGTTCGATTGCCGAGCAGCCCCGAAATTTTCAAGCCGTCGCGCCCGATCGCCTCGAGATGCGCGCGCCGCCCGAGCAGCGTGACCTCGTGCCCCGCGTCATGCAGCAGCCCGCCGAGAATCGAGCCGATCGCGCCCGCGCCCGCAATCAGAATAGGAGTATCGGTCATCGTGTCGAAGTTATCGGTCGCCGAATCGGCAGACAACGCCGCGCTTGCGGCCGGGCTTCGGCGCGCAGTAGGAAGTAGGCATGGAACGGACTGCGATTCGGCTGGGCGGCATCGAGATTGGATCGTCGGTGATGAACGCGTCGGGCGCGCGCTCGGCGGAACGCGGCGAGATCCACGAACTGTCGGCGGTGCATGGCGGCGCGATCGTGTTCAAGTCGTGCAACACCGGCGGGCTCGAGGCGCCCGATAACCTGAAGAATCGCGGCGTCGAGCACTTCGCGGCGATTGCTCGCGAGCTTGTACGCCGCGGCAAGAAAGTTATCGGCAGCGTGGTCGGCGCCAGCGAAGAGGAATTCGTCGCGGTCGCGCGCATTCTCGATCGCGCCGGCGTCAGCATCGTCGAGCTGAACCTCGCCGATGACTACGTCGCAAATTCGGTGGCGCCGTTCGCGTCCTTCGAGCGGCTGAAATCGCTGCTCGGCAGGGTTCGCGGCGAAACCGGATGCGTGCTCGCGGTGAAAGTGCCACCGCGTGCGCCATTCGAGCCGCGCGCAATCGCGGACCTGTTCAAGTCGATGCGCATCGCGATCGCGGTATGCGCCAACGATTTGCCCAGGGAGATCTCGGTTGACCTCGCGAACGGAACGGTCGAGGGCGCATCGCGAACGCTGTCGCAGGCGCATGCGTTTTTCAAGGAGAGCGAAAATCTGCTCGACGTGGTCGCGGTCGGCGGAATCAACACGGGCGGCGACGCGTACCTCGCGCATCTAACCGGCGCCAGGGCGGTGCAGGTAGGATCGGCGCTGATGAAGGAAGGTGCGGGCGCGCTCGGTCGAATCGATCGTGAGCTGGACACGCAACTCGCAGAGCATGGCCACAATTCGGTCTCTGAAATCGTGGGCAAGGTGCGGTTCACGCGATGAGTTCCCGCGCGCCGGCCGAGGCGGCTTGCTCCGCTTCTCGCGGCTCTGATAGTTTCGGCTGTCTGGCGCGCGCACGGCGCGCGTTCGTACTTCAGGTTCCGCGCCTAACGTCCCCGTCGTCTAGCTCGGCCTAGGACACCGGCCTTTCACGTCGGTAACACGGGTTCAA
>CAVVGR010000003.1:0-453747 GCA_963747845.1 uncultured delta proteobacterium | reverse complement strand
GATGCTTTCGATGGGCTAATGCATCTGCGATAATTGTATTAGTGGCACGACAGGTTCCCAGTGATGCGGTTATCGAGGCGCTTGGACACGTAAAGTATCCCGGTTACGGCGCCGATATCGTTGCGCTTGGCCTGGTTGAAGATGCGCAGCCTACGCAAAATGGCGGCTACGCGATCACGATTCGGCAGGTCACCGAGCGCGACGAGGTGATTCGCGAGCTTGCGGCAAACATCCATCGCGCGCTCACGCACGACCTTGGGGTGCCGAGCGTTGAGCTGCGGGTGCATCGAATCGAGGCCGAGCTTGGCGAGAAGACCGGGCGCGTGCGGCTCGAGGGCACCAAGCACATCATCGCGGTTGGCAGCGGCAAGGGCGGAGTCGGCAAATCCACAGTCGCGGCGAATATCGCGGTGGCGCTGGCGCGATTGGGGCTGAGCGTCGGGCTGCTTGACGCCGATATTTACGGGCCGTCGGTGCCGATGATGTTCAACGTCGGCGACGAGCGGCCGAAGTCGGCGGGCGGGCAGAATTTCTATCCGATTGAGAAGTACGGGGTGAAGCTGATCTCGATCGGATTTTTTCTTGGCGAGAAGGCGCCGGTAATCTGGCGCGGACCGATGGTGATGGGCGCGGTGCGGCAGTTTCTGAAAGACACGCTGTGGGGTTCGCAGGATTTCCTGGTGGTCGATCTGCCGCCCGGCACCGGCGACGCGCAACTGACGCTCGCGCAGCAGGTCTCGCTCGATGGCGCCGTGATCGTGACGACGCCGCAGGACGTGGCGCTGCTCGACGCGACGCGCGCGGTCAAGATGTTTCGCCAGGTGCATTGCCCGATTCTCGGCGTGGTCGAGAATATGAGCTATTTCGTTTGTCCCGATTGCGGCGAGCGCGACGAGCTGTTCGGCTACGGCGGCGGCGAGCGGATGGCGGCGGAGGAAGGGACGCAACTGCTCGCGCGGATCCCGATTTATCCCGACGTGCGGCAGGCGGGCGACGACGGTATGCCGATCACGGTCGCCAATCCCGCGCATCCCGCCAGCATTGCGTTTCTGGAACTCGCGCGGCGGATCGCAAACGCGGTGGCGGAGTGACGGCGGGCGCCGTGGAATACTTGCTCGACCTGCGGCGCGCCGATATTGTTGCCGTTCGGTCCAATCGTTCGCCGACGACTGCGCGGCGACCCATTTCTATGAGAGCCGGTTTCGGAGCGGGAAAATGTCCACGCTGATAACAGAAGAGTGCATCAACTGCGGTGCTTGCGAGCCGGAATGCCCGAACACCGCGATTTACGAAGGCGGCGCGCAGTGGGAACTCAACGGCGCGAACAAGCCCGCGATCAAGGACGACATCTATTATATCGTTCCCGACAAATGCACCGAGTGCGTCGGCTTCTTCGACCAGGAGCAGTGCGCCGCGGTCTGCCCGGTTGATTGCTGCATTCCGGATCCCAACATTCCCGAGACCGAAGAGGTGCTGATCGAGCGCGCGCGCGTGCTGCATCCCGATCAAACTTTCGGCGCCGAATTTCCGTCGCGATTTCGCAAAGGCTGACGCCGAGGAGCCTGGCAGTTTGACGAAAAAAGGTCCCGTGCCGATCGCACCCGCGAACGGCAAGCTCGGCGTTCTGCTCCCGGGCATCGGCGCAGTCAGCACGACCTTCATCGCGGGCGTCGAGGCGGTCAAGCGCGGTCTCGGCGCGCCGATTGGATCGCTGACGCAGCTCGCGACAGTGCGGCTCGGCAAGCGGACCGAGGGACGCACGCCGCTGATCAAGGATTTCGTGCCGCTGGCGAAGCTGGAAGATCTCGAATTCGGCGGCTGGGACATTTACGAAGACAGCGCTTACGAAGCGGCGCTGAATGCCGCGGTGCTCGATCCTCGGCTCCTGGAGCAGGTGCGCGAGCCGCTGGAAAAACTTCATCCGATGGATGCAGTTTTCGATCAGGACTACGTGCGCAACATCCGCGGGCCGAATCTGAAAGAAGCGCGCACCAAGATGGACAAGGCCGCGATGCTGATGGACGACATCCGGAATTTCCAGAAGCGCACGGGCGTCGCGCGCACCGTGATGGTCTGGTGCGGATCGACGGAGGTGTTCCATCGGCCGGCGGCGGTGCATGAGACGCTGAAAGCGTTCGAGGCCGGGCTCGCCAGCAACGATCCCGAAATCGCGCCGAGCCAGATTTACGCGTACGCCGCGCTCAAGATGGGAATCCCGTACGCCAACGGCGCGCCGAACCTGACGACCGACACGCCGGCGCTGCTCGAGCTCGCGCGCGAGAGCAACATTCCGATTTGCGGCAAGGACTTCAAGACCGGGCAGACGTTTATGAAGACGCTGATCGCGCCGGGGCTGAAGGCGCGCATGCTGGGGATGTCGGGATGGTTCTCGACCAACATCCTTGGCAATCGCGACGGCGAGGTGCTCGAGGATCCGGGCTCGTTCAAGTCGAAGGAAGAGACCAAGCTGTCGGTGCTGGATCAGATCCTGCAGCCGGAGCTGCATCCGCAGCTTTACAAAGACGTGTTCCACTCGGTGAAAATCAATTACTACCCGCCGCGCGGCGACTCGAAGGAAGGCTGGGACAATATCGATATCTTCGGATGGCTCGGCTATCCGATGCAGATCAAAATAAATTTTCTGTGCCGCGATTCGATTCTGGCGGCGCCGCTGGTGCTTGATCTCGTGCTGTTTATGGATCTGGCGCAGCGCGCGGGCATGCGCGGGATCCAGGAGTGGCTGTCGTTCTACTTCAAGGCGCCGATGCACGCGCCGAATATTTATCCCGAGCACGACATCTTCATCCAGCTGATGAAGCTCAAGAACACGCTGCGCTGGATGCGCGGCGAAGACCTGATCACGCATCTCGGGCTCGAATACTACGACTGACAGGCTGACTCGCGGCCCGTTTCGCTCGTGCGCGCGCGGCGCATTAGAATCAAGCTCGATGGGCGTGCTTGGCGGCAAGACGATCGTGCTCGGCGTGAGCGGTGGAATCGCCGCTTACAAATCCGCGGAACTGGTGCGGCTGCTGGTGACGGCGGGCGCCAATGTGCGGGTGATGATGACGCGCAACGCGACCGAGTTCATCACGCCGCTCACGCTGCAGACGCTGAGCGCGAATCCCGTCGCCACCGATACATTCTCACTGACACAGGAATCCGAGATCGGACATATTCGCCTCGCCGACAGCGCCGACGCTGTCGTGATCGCTCCTGCGACGGCGGATGTGATTGCCAAGGCCGCGGTCGGTATCGCTGACGATATTTTGACGACGGTGCTGCTCGCGACGCGCGCGAAAGTCGCGTTTGCGCCTGCGATGAACGTGCACATGTACGATCATCCGACGGTCGCCGAGAACCTCGGCAAGCTGCGGGCGCGCGGCGCGGTGATAATCGAGCCGGGCGAGGGTGCGCTGGCGTGCGGCTACGAGGGCAAGGGGCGGCTGCCGGACCCGGCAATCGTCGTCGCGGAAATCGAGAGGATGTTGTCGGCGCAGGATCTCGCGGGCGAAAATATCCTGGTGACGGCGGGGCCGACGCGGGAGCCGATCGATCCGGTGCGATTCGTCTCGAACAGTTCGTCGGGCAAGATGGGATTCGCGATCGCGCGCGCGGCATGGCGCCGCGGTGCGGCGGTGCGAATCGTCGCGGGGCCGTCGGCGCTCGCGACGCCTTACGGCGTCGAGCGAATCGACACGGTGACGGCGGCCTCGATGCTGGCGCAAACGTCGAGCAACTTTCCGTGGTCGACGGCGCTCGTGATGGCGGCGGCGGTCGCGGATTTCCGTCCCGCCAATCCGGCATCGCGGCAAGATCAAGAAAGACGCGCGCGGGCTCAGACTCGAGATGGCCGCGATTGCCGACGAGATGCCGCGGCTGGCGGCGAAGAAGGGCGCGCGCCTGCTGATAGGATTTGCGGCAGAGACCGACGACCTCGAAGCCAACGCGCGCGCCAAGCTCAAGCGCAAGGGACTCGACCTGATTGTCGCCAACGACGTTACGCGCGAGGGCGCCGGCTTCGAAGTCGATACCAACATCGTGACGCTCATCGGCGCCGACGGGCGCTCGCAGAGCCATCCGCAGATGTCCAAGGATGCGGTCGCGGACCTGATTCTCGATCAGGTCGTCGCGCTACGCGCCGCCAAACCGAAGTCCGGCCGCGCGGAAAAATCGTCGCGCCTGCGCGCCGTCAGATAACTCCCGAATGGACGCGTCATCGCCGCTCGATCGCCGCACGCTGGTCGCCACGATTCGCGATTACGTCGAGCAGTTGCGCGAAGAGGGGATGGAGGGACTTCCCGCATCCGTGTCTTCCGCGCCGCGCGCGATGCGCCGGCCGCGTCGGCTCCTGCGGCGAGCAAGGTCGACGTCGCGCCGATAGCGACAGAACTGTTCTCGAAATATCCGGGGCTCGAAAAGACCTCGACGCTCGAGGAGTTGCGCGCGCTTCATCGGCGATTGCCAGCGATGCAAACTCGCGCCGCGCCGCACCAATCTCGTTTACGGCGTCGGCAATCCCAACGCGCAGTTGATGTTCGTGGGCGAAGCGCCCGGCGCCGACGAGGACGCTCGCGGCGAGCCGTTCGTCGGCCGCGCCGGTCAACTGCTGACCGACATCATCGAGCGCGGCATGGGTATCAGCCGCGCCGACGTGTACATCTGCAACGTGATCAAGTGCCGGCCGCCCGACAATCGAAATCCCGAGCCCGACGAAGTGGCCGCGTGCGAGCCGTTTCTGTTTCGCCAGATTGATATCGTGAAGCCGCGCGCGATTGTTGGGCTCGGCACGTTCGCGGTGCAGGCCGTGCTCAAGGTGAAGATTCCCATCAGCAAGCTGCGTGGCAACTGGCAGGATTTTCGCGGCATCCGCTTCATGCCGACGTTTCATCCCGCGTACCTGCTGCGCACGCCGAGCGACAAGCGGCTGGTGTGGGCGGATATCCAGGAAGTGATGAAATATCTCGGGATGCCGATTCCGCGCCGCGGCGGTTCCGCGCAATGAACGCGCGCGCAAGATTCGTCGTCGCGGCGCTTGCGATCGCGATTGCGTCGTTCGCATCGCAGCGAATTCTTGCGGCTGATGCGCCCGCGAAAGCGGCGGTGCATACGCCGCCGTGGGTTGAGTTGATCACGATTGACGGCTCGATCAATCCCGCCACCGCGTCCTACATCGAGGATTCGCTCGCGTCCGCAAATACCGACGGCGCCGCCGCGCTGGTGATAGAGCTCGACACGCCGGGCGGCCTGCTCAACTCGGCGCAAAAGATCGTCAAGGCTATTCTCGCCGCGCCGATACCGGTGATCGTGTACGTCGCGCCGTCGGGTGCGAGCGCCGCGTCCGCCGGCGTGTTCATCACCGAAGCGGCGAACGTTGCCGCGATGGCGCCGGGCACCACGATCGGCGCGGCGCATCCGGTCGAGGAGGGCGGCGGCGACATCAAGGGCGACATGGGTCAGAAGGTCGAGAACTTCACCGCGACGTTTGCGCGCGAGATCGCGCAGCAGCGCGGGCGCAACGAAGATTGGATCGAGCAGGCGGTCCGCCACAGCGTGGCGATTGGCGAGCGCGAGGCGCTGGCGAAGAACGTGGTCGATATCGTCGCGCCCGATCTGCGCAGCCTGCTGACGCAAGCGAGCGGACGCAAGGTCCAGGTCGCGGGCCAGACCGTGACGCTCGCACTTGCCGACGCGACTGTGCGCCGCGCGCGGATGACGCCCGGCCAGCAACTGCTCAACGTGCTGGCCGATCCCAACATCGTGTATCTGCTGCTGATGGCGGGATTGATCGGGTTGTACTTCGAGTTCGCGCATCCCGGCGTGATTTTTCCCGGCGTGGCTGGCGCGATTTGCCTGCTGCTCGCGCTGGCGTCGTTCCAGGTGCTGCCGGTCAACCTCACCGGCCTGCTGCTGATTTTTCTCGGCGTAGGATTGCTCATCTCCGAGGCTTTCGTCACCAGCTACGGCATCCTCGGCCTGGGCGGCGTCACCGCGTTCGTGATCGGTTCGCTGTTTCTGATCGACACGTCGAAGACTGACCTGGTGGTCGATCGCAACATTATATATGGCGCTTCGGCTGCGCTGACGCTGATCATCCTCGGCATCGGATACATCGTGGCGCGCGAGCGTCGCGGCCGCGCGACGACCGGCGCGGAAGGCATGGTGGGCGAGGTCGGCGAAGTGCGCGAGGCGATCGCTCCCGGCGCGCCCGGCAAGGTGTTTGTGCATGGCGAGATTTGGCGGGCGGTCAGCACTGACGCACTGGTTCCTGGCGCGCGCGCTCGCGTGAAATCGATCAACGGTTTGGAATTGCAGGTGCAGAAGATCGCGTGAAGTCCGGAAATTAACCTGAAGTTGAGCAGGTAGCTTCGCGGCCGAAGATAGCGCAGCCTATCGACGAGCCCCGCGCGCGCTGGTGGGCGAAGGAGAATCCTGATGGCGAGCGGAGTCGGCATAGTCATCTTCATCGGCGCAGTTTTCCTGTTGAGCGGGCTCAAGGTCCTCAACGAGTACGAGCGCGGGGTGGTCTTTCGCCTCGGCCGCCTCACGCCGTATCGCGGGCCGGGCGTGATTTTCGTAATCCCGCTGCTCGAGCGGATGGCGCGAATCGATCTGCGGACCGTGACGCTCGACATCCCGCCGCAGGACGTCATCACCAAGGACAACGTGACGGTCAAGGTCAGCGCGGTGCTGTATTTCCGCGTTGTCGACCCGTCGCGCGCCGTGACCGAGGTCGCCAACTACCTGTTCGCCACGATGCAGCTGGCGCAGACCACGTTGCGCTCCGTCGGCGGACAGACCGAGCTCGACGAGCTGCTCAGCCAGCGCGACAAGCTCAACGCGCGCATCCAGGAAATCGTCGATTCGCAAACCGAGCCGTGGGGCGTCAAGGTGACGCTGGTCGAGTTGAAAAATATCGATCTGCCGCAGGACATGCAGCGCGCGATCGCGGCGCAGGCGGAGGCCGAACGCGAGCGGCGCGCCAAGGTGATCGCGGCGGAAGGTGAATTCCAGGCGTCGCAGCGGCTCGCGGACGCCGCCGAGGTCATGAGCAAGAGTCCGATCACGCTTCAGCTTCGCTACCTGCAGACGCTCAAGGAGATCGCGACCGATCACAACTCGACGACGGTGTTTCCGCTGCCGATCGATTTGCTGGAACCGTTCCGCGCGTTTGCGAAAGCGGCAGCCGCCAATGAGGACAAGCCGAAGAGCTGAAGCGGCGCGCCGTTTCGTTCGCACCAAACTTTATTTTTGGAGAAAATTTCGAGCCTATGGGCAAGCTGATAATGGTTCGGCATGGCGAGAGCGAGGGCAACGCGATTCGGCGCTTCACCACGTCGGGCGAGGCGAAAATCACGGAGCTTGGCCGGCGCCAGGCGCTCGAAGCCGCGACAAGAATCAAGCTGAAGTATCGGCCGATACGGGTGATTGCCAGTACCTTCGCGCGCGCCCGCGAGACCGGGCTTATCATCGCCGCGGAACTGGGCATCCCGATCGAGTACGAGGCGGAGTTTCGCGAGCAGAGTCTCGGCGACCTTGCGGGGCAGCCGTACGAATCGATCGCGAACGATCCTACGTTCGATCCGAAGCGTTCATGGGTGTGGCGCGCGCCCAACGGCGAGAGTCATGAGGATGTTCTGCGGCGCGTCGGTCCGGTGCTCGATGGAGTGGCCGCAAAATATCCCGACGACGAGATCATAGTCGTCAGTCACGGCGGCGTGATGCGCGCGGTGTGGGCGCATGTTACCGGCAAGTGGGAAAACGCACACGTACCGCCAAATTGCGGCATCGTCGTGATCGAGCATCGTGGTGGCCGCTATCGCGAGCCCGAAGTGGTGTACGGCGAATCGCCGGTCCGCGACGCCGGTGGCTGACCTTCAGACTTTACCCGCGCCCGGCAAAACTGAATCGAGAAATTCCTGGCTGCGCAGCCGCCGATCGATGATCGAGCCGATGAATCGCGCGAGCGCGAGTGCACCGTCCGGACCGGCTGCCTCCGATCCGGGCGAGTCGTCCATCGGCAGCGTGCCCAGCCGCGCGAGGTTTGCGGCGCCCCTGCTCGACAGCTTGATCGCGCCCTCCGCCAACGACGGCCGGCATTTCGCGCATACGATCCCGCCGCGCGACGGGATGAAATAAACCGTCGCGCCGTTGTCGCCGTTGATGGTCGAGCAGATGCGGCAGCGCGTGAACTCGAGTCCGAAGCCTGCCCATTCGAGCAACCGCATTTCGAACGCCTGCCGCAGCGCCGTGTCCGCAAAGCGCGTGCTGAGCGCGCCGAGTCCTTCCGACAGCACGCGATACGCCTGGGCCGCCTCGCTCTCCTCGGTCGTCAGCGCGTCGGTGAGTTCGAGCATGTAGCTGCCGAGCGCAATCTTGCCGAGGTCGTCGTCGAGCACGTGCTGCGTCAGGTCGGCGGCTTCGGCGCGCGTGATAAACACCAACTGCCCGTGCGGGCGGCGGCGATAGTGCAGGACGACGTGCGAGAACGGCTCGAGCTTGCGCTCGAAGCGATGGCGCGACGCCTTGGCGCCCTTGGCGATTCCGCTGAGCTTGCCCGCGTTGAGAGTGAGCAGCGTGACGATTCGATCCGACTCGGCGTAGTCGCGCGCGCGGAGCACGATGGCGGGCGTGGTTTCTTCAGCCGGCATGAATGCTAATCGCCGACGCTTCTGCGGAACACGGCTTGTTGAATATCCTTGACCTCGACGCGCATCCGATCGGCGTTCGCAACTGCGCGGCCCGAGTCCGACGCTTCCTTGAGCAGCACGTCGAAGCGCGCCGCGATATTTGCGAGCTTCGCATTCGCCTCGGTCAGCGCGCGCCGGCGCAGCTCCTCGCTCTCCCACGCGCCCTCGGCGTATTCGCGCAGCTCGCGGCTCTCGAACACCAGCTCCTGCAGCTTGTCCTCGTAGCCGCGCACGATTCGCCGCAGCGCCTCGGCCACCTTGGGCCGCTCCTCGGGATCTTTCCACAGCACATGCGCGAGAAACATCAGATCGTCTTCCGTCACCGCGTCGCGTCCGACGACGATCGCGTGCGCGCGCAATATGCCGAGCGAGTTTTTCCAGCGCCGATCCGAAACGAGGATTTGCTCGCGCGCCAGCTCGCGCCTGATTTGCGCGATTGCTCCGAGGATCGCGCCCGGCACAGTGACCGCCGCCGCTGCGGCGCGCAGCTCGTCGAGTTCCGCAAATTGCAGCGTGGTGCGCGCGCGCTCGGGACCGCCCGCCATCATGCGAAGGAATCCATGTTCCTCGACGATGTAGTCGGCCATGAAACGCAGCATGAAGCGATCGTAAAGCGCGGTCAGCTCGTCTTCGTCGGGCAGCTCATTCGATGCGCCGAACATCGTGATGAGCGGCACGGGGACGCGCTGGCGTCCGTTGTGGAAAATGCGCTCATTGATAATCGTCAACAGCGCGTTGAGGATTGACGAGTTGGCCTTGAAAATTTCGTCGAGGAACGCGATGTGCGCCTCGGGCAGTTTGTGGGTGGTGACGCGCCGGTAGTCGTCTTCCTCGAGTCCCTTCAGGCTGACGGCGCCGAAAATTTCCTCCGGCGTGCTGAACTTCGTCAGCAGCCATTGAAAATAATTCGCCCCTTCGATTCGGCGGCACAGCTCGTCGGCCAGCATCGACTTCGCCGTTCCCGGCGGTCCGATGATCAGCACGTGATTCGCCGACAGCATCGCGACGATGGCGCCGTCGATCAAATCGACGCGTTCGAGGAACATCCGGTTCAGTTCGTCGCGGATTCGCGCGAGTTTCGATAGTGCGGTGTCTGCCATCGTGTGCGAGCCGATCAGTCCCGATCGATCGGCTCACTATGATTTCTAACAGACCGGAGCCAAAGACTTAACCCCATGCGCGAACTTGAGGCTTGCCGCCGCGCCGCTGCTGGCGCTAGATCAAGTGGCAGCGCGCGATTCGACGATCGTCGGCGCGCGGCAGCAGGAGGGCTGGCAATGGAAAAAGCGCTGAGCGGGGTCAAAGTCCTGGACATGACGCAATTCGAGGCTGGCACCTCGTGCACCGAGATGCTCGCGTGGCTCGGCGCCGACGTGATCAAAGTCGAGTCGCCAAAAATGGGCGAGCAGGGCCGCTGGCTGCTCACCGAAAAGCCGGGCGTCGATTCCTACTATTTCATTCTGCTCAACGCCAACAAGCGCGGCATCACGCTCAACCTCAAGAGCGAGAAGGGGCGCGCGATGTTCATCGACCTGGTCAAGCAGGTCGACATGCTCACGGAAAACTTCTCGCTCGGCACGCTGGAGAGCCTGGGTCTCGGCTACGATACTCTGCGCGAGATAAATCCGCGGCTCATCTACCTGACGATCAAGGGCTTCGGCACGCATGGGCCGTACAGCAAGTACAAAAGCTTCGACATGATTGCGCAGGCGTCCGGCGGCGCGATGGCGCTCACGGGATTTCCCGGATCGCCGCCGCTCAAGCCCGGTCCCACCATCGGCGACACCGGCACCGGCATGCATGCGGCGGTCGGCGTGCTCGCCGCGTACATCCAGCGCGAACGGACGGGCAAGGGGCAGAAGGTCGAAGTCGCGATGCAGGAAGCGGTGCTGAACTTCGTGCGCGTGCCGATGATGGGCACGTACGTCACGCACAAACCCACGCCGCGCAGCGGCAACCGCGTCGCCGGCGGCGGTCCCGGCGACATCTACAAATGCGCGCCGGGGGGCGACAACGATTATTGCTACATCCTGTGCACGTCGCCCGAGATGTTCACGAGCTTGTGCGCAGTGATCGGTCATCCCGAGGTGATGAGCGACGAGCGTTTCATCGGCCGCGAGCGCGCGAAAAACGTCGAGGCGCTGACCGCGATCATCAGCGAATGGACCGGGCGCCACACCAAGTACGAGGTGATGCGCATCCTCGGCGAGGCCGGTGTCCCGTGCGGCGCGGTGCTCGACAGCGTCGAGCTGCTCAACGATCCGCATCTCAAGCAGCGCGGCATGATCGTTACGATCAAGCATCCCACGCGCGGCGACTTCACGATGCCGGGATGTCCGGTGCGCCTCGAAGATTCGCCGGTCGAAGTGAAAGCCGCGCCGCTGCTCGGCCAGCATAACGCCGACGTCTATGGCGAGCTGCTCGGGCTCGGCGCCGGCCAGCTCGAAGACCTCAAGCGCGAAGGCATCATCTAGATGCGGTTCCGTTGATCGGGCGCGGCGACCTGTTCGAAGCGATCGAGTACCTGCGCCGCGAGGGCGAGGGCATCCTCGCACGGTTCGCGCGGTCGAAGCGCGGCGTCATGTATGCCGATCTTCGCCTGGAAGTGGTCTTCAACCGCTCCGGCGCGGCCGTGAACGGCGAGCCGCGCGATGGCTCCGAGAGCGAGAATGCCGCGTACACGGTCTCGGTTCATGTCGCCGACCGGGCTGGTCCTGTCGGTCATGGGCAGACCGGCGCGGAGATTGGGGCGATGGCGGGGCGTCCGGCCAAGCTCGCGGCAGAACTACGGCGCGGCTTGAGCGAGGCCTACGATCGAGCGCGTTTCAGCGCGCGCAAAAAAGCTGAACTCATCGCACACCTCGGCGACTCAGCCAGAAGTCTGCTGGTTGCGCCGATTCCATCGCGCGAGAAAATCCGCGACGACGTTGAGGCGAACTTCAGCCGCGATCCGCGCACGCTTTCGACCGACGAGCTGAAGAAGATTTCGCTCGACGCCTCGCATCAGGTAGCCGCGCTCGGCGACGCGATCGCCTTCCAGGTCGTGGCCGCGATGACCGAGCTGCGCCGCGAAATTTTTATCGACACCGCAGGCACGGTGGTCTCGCAGGCGTACGCGTTTTCGCAGGGCGACTGCTACGTCGTCGCGCAAATCGGCGACGGCCACCAGGAAACCTACGACTACGATCGGCCAGCAACATGGGCTCGAATGCCTGAGCGACGGATGGCGCGGCGAGTTGATGCCGAATCCCGACCTCGCGAAATTTTGCGTCGAGCTGGCGACCGAAGCGCGCGAGCTTGCCGCGGCGCCCGTCCTCAAGCCGCCTGACGGCGAAGTCGTGGTCGTTACCGATCCGCATTTCAACGCGCTGGTCTCGCACGAGGTCATCGGCCATCCGTGCGAGGCCGATCGCGCGCTCAAGATGGAAGCCGCTTACGCGGGACGCAGTTGGTTCCTGCGTTCGCTCGCGGACAACCAGTTGGGCAAGGCGGTCGCGTCGCCGCTCGTGTCGGCGTGCTCCGATCCGAGTCTCGACGGCTACGGCCACTACCGCTACGACCACGAAGGCACGCGCGGGCGGCGCGTGATGCACATCGAGCGCGGCATCTTCAGCGGCTTTCTGAATTCGCGCGCGACCGCCGCCGTGCTGGGCGTGGAGCCGAACGGATCGGCGCGGGCGAGTGAAGGATGGCACGTGCCGCTGATCAGAATGTCCAACACATTTTTCCTGCCGGGTGAGACGCCGCCCGAAAAAATCATCGCCGACGTCGAGCACGGCTACTACGTCTGCGGCAACCAGGTTCCGTCGATCTCCGAGTCGCGGGAAAATTTCCGAATCTCGGCGCGCCGGGTTTACGAGATCGATCATGGGCGAATCGGGCGCCTCTATCGATCCGGCAGCGTGATCGCCGACTCGAAAAGCTTCTTCACCAACGTGGACGCGGTCGGCAACGACTTGCGGCTGATCGCGATCCCCAACTGCGGCAAGGGCCAGCCGATGCAGATCAAGCGGATGTCCAACGGCGGACCGACGCTGCGATCGCGCGCGCGGCTGGCGGGCAACTGATGCGCTCGCTCGCCGAGCTCAAGTCTTTCACGCGCGAAGCGGCGCGGATTCTCGCGCGCGAGAAGGACCTTGCGAGCTACGAGATCTACTGCGCCACGGCCGAGAATCGAATCGCGCGGCTCAGCTACACCTCGGACATCCCGAGCCGCGGCCTCGAGGAGTTCAAATCGCTGCATGCCGACGGATTTCAGTTGCGCGTCGCGATGCGCCGCGATCCGCATGAAGTCGGCGCCGCATTCGAAGCCGGCGACTTTACCGCCGATTCAGTCCGCGATGCGCTTAGCCGCGCGCGCAGCGCCGCGGTCGTCGATCCGCATTTCTCAGGATTTCCGGCGGTTCCGACTCGGCAAGCTCGCGGCGTCTGAAAAAAGCGACCTGGCGAGAGTTGGAGACAGCGCGATTGCGGCCGCCGCGTGGGACGTGCTGGGCGGCGCGCTCGCTGCCTTCGCCAAACGGCCTGCGAGTCCGCGAACCGAGCAGCCTGGTTTGATCATCGGCGGCGACGTGTCGGTGATTCGCGATCGAATCGCGATCTTCAATTCAAATTTTGCCGAAGTCCGCACCGACGAGAGCGCCTACTTCAATGCTTCGGTCACGTCGATTGTCGAATCGCTCGACGCCAAGGGCACGGCGACCGCGCTCGGCGATTCCGCCGCCGCGATGCGCCGCGACGCGCGTGTGCTGGGCCGCGATGCCGTGCGGCGCGCGCTCGCGCTCTCGCACGGCGCTCGTCCCAAGGCGGGGAAATTCCGCGTCGTGCTGGGACCGCAGCCGGTCGCCGAGATTCTCAACTACATGGTGATGGGATCGCTGACGACCGGATCGTT
The DNA here is from genome assembly GCA_963747845.1 of uncultured delta proteobacterium. GTDB lineage: Bacteria > Desulfobacterota > Binatia > Binatales > Binataceae > Binatus. Next base: position 440,163 of record CAVVGR010000003.1, on the reverse strand, counting down.
TCACGCGGCGAGCTCCGCCTATCACGCGAAATTCGGCGCGCCGGTGATGGACTCGCGCCTGAGCCTCGCCGACGATCCGACTTTTCGTGCGGGCGCGATTCGGCGTCGAATCACCTGCGAAGGAATTCCGACCGGCCGCGTCGATTTGATCCGCGGCGGCAAGCTGGTCGGCCTGCTCTCGAATTTTTACGACACGCATCGCCTGCTGACCGACGAGCATCGCGCGGAAAAGCTTGGCGCGACTGCGCCCGCGAAGATCGACTTTCCGCCGCTGAGCGGCTATCGGCTCGGCGAAGGCGGCGGCCGGCGTTTCGACGCGAGTCCCGGCACGGCGGGCACCAACGTCGTGATGCGCGCGCGCGGACGGCGTCGACCGACGACGCGCTGGTGCGCACCGTCGGCGACGGAATCTACGTCGGGCGCATCTGGTACACCTATCCGATCAACGGACAGCGCGCGGGAGATTTTACTTGCACAGTCTCCGGCGACTCGTACGTTATTCGCGACGGCAAAATCGCGGAGCCGCTGGCGCCCAACTGTTTGCGTATCAACGCGAACATCGCACAGGTGTTCGAGCATCCGATCGCGCTTGGAGCGCGGCCGCGCGCCGCGACGGTCTGGGGATCGCCCGAGGCCTACTACGTTCCGGCGATCGCCGCGGGCTCGATCGCGCTGGCCGAAGTCGGCGCGACCGCTTAGCGGTTACATCCGCGCGATCACGTCGCGCGAGATCTCGTCGATGCAATCGTTGTAGCCGTCCATCGGCGGATTGATGAAGACCTGCGACAGGCCGGCGCGTTCCATCGCGCGCAGCCGCTCGACGATTTCTTCTCGCGGGCCGATTATCGTCGTCGCCGCGATCGTGTCGGGCGTCACGTACTTCTGCTCGAGCGGCGCGACGTAGGTGCAATGCCCGATGTGCAGCTCGAGGTAGCGCTCGGCGGCCGGCGTTTTCATTTTCGCGACGTACTCCTCGTACGCCTTGTAAACCTCGGCGACCGCTTCGGGCAGATAACCCGCGCGCGCGTAGCCGGCGGCGATTGCATGAAAACTCGCCATCACCCAATGCCCGGTCATCGCCTTGACGCGCGGTGAGTCGAGCTTCTCGCCGGGCCGCAGCACGCAGATGTGCGTGAGCGACACGATCGGCATCTTGGCGGCGCTCTTTCCTATCTTCGATGCGCCCGCCTCGAGACTTTTCCGCACCGTGCCGACTCGTTCCGGGTCGGTGATGCCCGTCGTGATCGCACCATCGCCAAACTCACCGGCCAACGCCAACGTCTTGGGCCCGTTGGCCGCCACGTACAGCGGAATCCGATCGTCGAGATTGATGAAGCGCCGATCGCGATGCAGATACCTGATTTTCCGGCTGAGCCCCTCGGTGTTGTAAGTCGCTTCGCCGTCGCGCAGCAGATCTCGAATCACGCGCACCTGCTCGCGGAACTCGGCCTGCTTGACCGGCGGCAGGCCCATCACGCGTCGCCCGGTATGTCCCGTGCCGAATCCCAAAATGACGCGGCCGGGCGCGAGCTGATTGATGGTCGCGATCGAATGCACAGTCACCGGCGCGATCCGGTTCGACGCGATCGCCACCCCGGTACCGAGCTTGATGGTTTTCGTATTGACCGCCGCCAACGCCATGCAGGCGTAGGTGTCGCCCCAGATCATGTGCGAGTCGGGAATCCACGCGTGAGTGAAGCCGCGCTCCTCGGCGTACCTGACGTCGGTGATCGCGCGCTCCGGCTTGGTGAAGATCAATGTTCCAAAATCCATGTTCAGCTCTCCTGCGACGCGACTATAGCCGACACGCACCGGCCGTCGTCAAAGCGCGCTTCGCACTCAATCGCCGCGCCTGCCAGACTGGAACCGATGCACAACAAGTTTGACGCAGTGCTGTTCGATCTCGACGGCACGCTCACCGACTCGGGTCAGGGAATTGTTCGATCGGTTCAGTTCGCGCTGGAATCGCTCGGCGTCAAACCGCCGCCAGAAGACGAGCTGCTATGGTGCGTCGGCCCGCCTGTGCGCGAAAACCTTCGGCGCCTGCTCGCGACGTCGGATTCCGCACTGATCGAACGCGGGGTTACGCTCTACCTCGAGCGCTACGAGAAGATTGGGTTTCGCGAGAATCGCGTTTACGACGGAATCAACGAGATGCTCGCGACATTGGCGCACCGTTGCCGCCTGCTGATCGTCACCACCAAGCTCACGGAGTCGGCCGAACGTATCCTCGCAGAGTTCTCGATGCGGGCATATTTTCGAAGGCGTCTTCGGCACCGACCGCAATGGTGAACCGTCCGACAAGGCGGAGCTTGTGCGAATGGCGATCGACCGCCACGCACTCTCGCCGTCATCGACTGCGATGGTGGGTGACCGACGGCATGACATCGCGGCGGGCAAACGCAATGGCCTCTTCACTATTGGCGCCGGCTACGGTTATGGCTCGCGCGACGAACTCGTGGCGGCTGGCGCGGATATCATCTGCGATAGTCCGGCCGCGCTCGCGCAAGTGTTGTGCGAATAGCTGGTTATGGAGCGGCGCCGATTGCCGCGAACACTCGATGCATCACGGGCATTGGATCTTCGGGCCATCGCTCGGCCAGCATCGCGCGCAGCTCGTCGTCGAACGCGGCAACTTGATCGGGAGCAAGGCTGGCGCCCACTCCCGCGCTCGCGCGAATGCGTCCGCGCCAGGCTTCATGCGTGTAGATTGCGTCGAGGTCGAATGAAAGCGTTTGTATATTCCTGAAGCCGGCGACGGCCATGTCGCGCGGCCAGATTGGATAGATTCCGAGTCCGCCGCCCATCTTCCATTTCGGATTGTGCTTCTCGATCAGCTTCTCGGTCGCTTCGATCATATTGCCGGGCAGCGGGATCCAGTCGAAGTGCGCGATCACGAGCATCCCGCCGGGCTTCAGCACGCGTCGCGCCTCAGTGGCTGCGCGCGGACGATCGAACCAGTGCCAGCATTGGCCCGCGGTCACGAGATCGAAGTTTGCAGCGGGCAGGCCGGTGTCTTCGGCGGGCGCATTGACGTAGGTCACGACGACGCCGGCGGCGCGGTCGAGCTCGGCCGCCTGTTCCATCAGCGGCGTCGCGCGGTCGAGGCCGGTAACTTCGCATCCGCGCAGCGCGAGGCCGCGCGCGACGGTGCCCGTGCCTGTTCCGAGGTCGAGCGCGCGCATTCGCCGCGCGGAGGATTCCGAGCTGCTCGAGCCGATCGAAAAATTCGTCGGGGAAACCGGCGCGATGGCGTCCGTAATCGCTGGCAGTCTTGCCGAAATCCGCGCGCAACTCCTTGTAGTCGTACTTCCGACGAGCTCATGCGTTCGTTCCTCCTCTGAACTTGACTGTATATAACTGGTTCTATCTTGACGCAAGTTGATTCGATGCCGCTTGACGGGACCCTCGCCGCGTGGCGTGATTGCTGATGGTGGCGACTCGCAATCTTGAACGTGCCAATTCCGAACGCGCCGGCATGATGACCGCGAATGAGGCGGCCGACCACCTCGGCGTCAAGCTCGGCACGCTTTACGCCTACGTCAGCCGCGGCTGGCTGAAAAGTTATCGTCGCAAAGTCGGGCGCCAGGCGCTGTATCGGCGCGCCGATATCGAGGCGCTGCGCGGCGTGGTCTCAACCGAGCGCGGACGCCGCGGACGCAGCCTGCCGGCGGCGGCGACGTGGGTAACAGTCGCGCAACCGAAGAGCATCGACGACGGCGCGCCCGGCGTTATCGTCGCCGAGTCGGCGGTCAGCTCGATCAACGAGGGCAAGCTCGCCTATCGCGGCTATCCGATAGAGGAGATTGTCGCGCACGCGTCGTTCGAGGAAGTTTGCCTGCTGCTGTGGAGCGGCGAGCGTCCGGTCGCAGAGGAAATCGCGGCGCTGCGGGCCGAGATTCACGGCGCGCAAATGCCGACCTCGGTGGCCGAAGCGCTCGACGCCGTGGGTGACGACGCGCCGCCGCTATTGCGGCTCGAGGCGGTGATGCCGAGCCTGGCGGCGTGGGATCGGCGTCAGCCGCCGCGCACGCGAATCGATCGCGCCAAGCTCATCATCAGCCAGCTTCCGCTCGCACTTGCGAAGTCTCCGGCGCCCGGCACGCCGGTAGGCTCCGGCATGGCGGGACGACTGCTCGGATGGGTGCCCGGCTCCACCGCGTCCGACTGGGAAATCGAGGCGCTGGATCGCCTGCTCATCGCATGCGCCGAGCATGAGCTCAACGCCTCGACCTTCGCCGCGCGCGTGATCGCGAGCACGGGCGCCGATCTCTTTGCGTCGGTGCTATCAGCGTTGTGCTCGCTGAGCGGTCCGATTCACGGCGGCGCGTGCGATCGAATCGAGGCGATGTTCGCGGAGCTCGAAACCGGCGCGCGCGTCGACGAGTGCCTGGCGACCTTCACGCGCGACCATCGGCTGCCGCCCGGCTTCGGTCATGCGATTTATCCTGACGGCGATCCGCGCGCTGCGCTGCTGCGGCAGGTCGCGCAGGCGATCGCAAAGCGCCGGGGCCGACGGCTGTTCGAGACCGCAATCAAACTCGAAAGCGCGGTAGCGAAACGCGAACGCCTGCGCCCCAACCTCGATTTCTATCTGACCGTGTGCGTGCGGATGCTCGGATTTCAGCGCTCGATGCCGGCCGCGATTTTCGCGATCGGACGCGCGTCGGGATGGATCGCGCACGCGCTCGAGCAATACGCCGACAATCGCCTCATTCGCCCGCGCATGCGTTATCGCGGCGCGCCGCTCCGCCACTGGGAGTAGGTTTTGCGTTTCCGCAGACACCTTACTCTTTGACGGGAACCGCTGCGCCGTCGTATTGAAGGTGAGAGGTTCCGCAGATTAGAGCGATCGCAAAAACCCGACCCGCTCCCGGCGCCGAAGTGATCGACGCTCCGGTGCCGGCGCCTGGCGAGTCCACGCTGCTGGTTCGCGTTGGCGCGTGCGGAGTGTGCGGTTCCGACCTGCACATTGTCGACTGGGAATTGGGCGCGGACCGCATGGTTGCGCGGCTTCCCGTGATTCTCGGGCACGAGCCTGCCGGCGAAGTGGTCGAGGTCGGTGCGCGCGTCACGAATTTTAAAGTCGGCGATCGGGTAGCGCTCGATCCTTTCGGGCATTGCGGGCGATGCGGTCCGTGCCGCGCTGGCCGTTTCAATCTTTGCTCGTCGCCGACCACGCTGTCCGGCGCGTTCGCGGAGTTTACCGTCGCGCCGGTCGGCAATGCGCATCTCGTCCCGCCCACCATGAACATCGAGCAGGCTGCCCTGCTCGAGCCGTTCGGCACGGGGCTTCATGCGGTCGAGCAGTCGTGTCTCAAGGCCGGTGATAGCTGCGTCGTCGAAGGTCCCGGACCGATAGGACTCAGCATCGCGCTTGCCGCGCGCGCGCTCGGCGTCACCTCGATAGTGATGACGGGGCTGGCGGTGGACGCCGATCGCCTCGCACTGGCGCGCACGATGGGATTTCAGACTGTGTCGGCGGGCGAGCGCGACTGGATCGAGCAGGCGCGCGCGATGCTCCCGGCCGACGGCGCCGACGTCGTGTTCGACGCGGCGGGCGCGATCGACTCGCCGCGCGAGCTGCTCCGGCGCGGAGGTCAGCTCGTCGAAGTCGGATGGCCCGCGCGCGATCTCAAATCCGCCGAACTGCGAGCGCTGTTTTTCCATGGCGTGACGATTATCAACTCACGTGTTCGCACGCCGGAGACGTGGCGCCGCGCGATCGCGATGGTCGCGAGCGGGGCGGTCGATTTAGTTCCGATGGTCACTCATCGCTATTCTATTTCGCACGGCCTCGAAGCATTCGACCTGCTGCGCGAGCGCCGCGGAGTGAAGGCACTGATTATTCCCGGCGATTAGCTATTAGCTAGTCGTAGTATTTGGAGAATTAGCATGAAAGATGGATTCAAAATCGCCGATGTAGATACTCACTTGATGGAACCTGACTACGTATTCGAGCGTTACATCGATGAACGCTACAAATCCGCGGCGCCCAAAATGGGTATTGCATCCGAGTCCGGGCGGCGCACGTTCCTGGTCGAAGGCGAGCCCTTCACCCGCGAAAAAGGCAAATACCCGATGGCGGCGCCCGGCTTCCTCGACGCCGTGCGCAAGGCGATGAAGCGTTTCGAGCGGGCCGCCAAGCTGGGGTTCAGTCCCGAGAGCCGCATCCTCGACATGGACGAGCAGGGGGTCGACGTCCAGATTGTCTATCCGACGGCGGCGGGCCAGATGCTGGGGCGCGAATTCCACGATCCGCAACTGCTCGCCGCATGCTGCCGCGCGTACAACGATTGGAGCGCCGACTACTGCTCGAAGACGAGGGATCGCGTGAAGTGGGCGGCCATTCTGCCGATGCAGGACGTAGGCGAATCGATCAAGGAAGCCAACCGGGCTGCGAAAAACGGTGCGATCAGCTTTTACGTGCGGCCCAACCCGGTGCGCGGCCGGGCGATCTTCCACGAGGACTATCTGCCGCTGTGGGCGGAAGTCGAAAAACTGGGACGTCCGATTTCCACGCATGATTCGGGCTCGGCGTCGGTCGAGTCGTTCGGCGATCGGATGGACACCCATGTCACCGGGCACATCCTGTCGCATCCGTTCGAAGCGATGGCGGCGATGGCCGGTTTGATTTGGTATGGCGTCATCGAAAAGTTCCCCAGGCTGCGCGTCGTGCAGGTTGAGGCAGACGGCGGCTGGGTTCCGTATTGGCTGCAGCGGATGGAACAGCATTGGGACTTCAGCGGCAACTCGGAGCATGAGTATTTGAGCAAGCGCCCGACTGAGTATTTCAAAAGCAACTTCTTCGTGGCCTTCCGCGGCGACGAACCGACCATGAAAGCCGCTCTGGATATAGTCGGTGACAACAACTTTTTGTGGGACACTGACTATCCACATCCAGACGGGACGTTTCCCTGGGGCATCGATGCGGTCCTCAAACAATCGATCCCTCATTCGAGCAAGAAGAAGATCCTCTGGGACAATGCGACGCGGGCGTTCGGCTTCAACTGACTAATCGAAGTGGATTTCGAATTTACCGCCGAACAGGAATCCTTCCGCCATAAGGTTCGCGCGTGGCTCGACGCGAACCTGCCGAAGGATCTTTGCGTGGACGATGCGCAGGACGAACGCATCGCGCCTAATCGCGAAGTCTTCGAACGCCGGCGCGCGTGGCAGGCCAAGCTCCACAGCGCCGGCTACGCGGGTCTGTCGTGGCCGAAAGAATATGGCGGGCACGCCGCCAGTCTGATCGAGCAGGTCATCTGGGACGAGGAGTATTCGCGCGCTCGCGCGCCGGTGCTGCCTAACTATTTCGGGCTCGGCCTGTGCGGACCGACGCTGATGAACTGGGGAACCGAGGCGCAGAAAAAACGCTTTCTGCCGCGAATGCTCGGCGCCGACGACATCTGGTGCCAGGGCTACTCGGAGCCGGGCGCAGGTTCCGATCTCGCCGGCTTGTCAACGCGCGCGGCGGACATGGGCGATTATTTTCTCGTCAACGGACAGAAAGTCTGGACCTCGGGCGCGCAGTACGCGGACTGGATGTTCTTCCTCGCGCGCACCGACCCGGCAGCGCCCAAGCATCGCGGGATCAGCTACCTGCTGCTCGACATGAAGAGTCCCGGGATAACGGTGCGGCCGCTGGTGCTGATGAACGGGCACTCGCATTTCAACGAAGTGTTTTTCGACAACGCGCAAGTGCCGAAGGAGAACCTGGTCGGCCCGCTCAACGAAGGATGGAAAGTCGCGATGACGACGCTCAGCTACGAGCGCTCGTTCGCGGGCGGTGGCGGCCACGCTTCGCAAGTGCGGCGTCTGGCGGAGCTCGCGAAGATCGTGCAGATCGACGGCAAGCCGGCGTGGGAGCAGGAATGGGTGCGGCAGCAGCTCGCGCAATTCCTTATCGAATGCGAGTCGGCGCGTTTCACGCAGCTGCGATCGCTCACGCGCCAACTGCGCGGATTGCCGCCGGGACCCGAGGGCTCGATGCTGAAACTGTTCGGATCCGAACTCGGCGTGCGCATCGCGCGCTTCTCGACCGAGCTGCTTGGCGGCTACGGCCTGATTGGCGAGCCGACCGGTGTAGTCGCCGATTCTCCGCGATGGCTCAACCGCGTGCTCAGCTCGCGGCAATACACGATCGCTGGTGGCACCAGCGAAATTCAGCGCAACATAATAGGCGAGCGCACGCTTGGCCTGCCGAAAGGATAAGTTCCAGCTGGAAAAATCACGGAACGCATAGGAATCTCGTCTAGCGTATGAGAAACTTCTTGTAGAGGTAACTCATACAATGAGTCGGAGAAGGGGATGGTGGTACTGGTTGGTGTTGTTGGCGGCCCTGGTTCTTCCGATTCGAGCGTTGGCACAATTCGGCGCTCAGCCGATCGCGCCTGACGGCGTTCCAAGCGCGACGCCGACGCCTACCGCATGTCCTGTAAGTCCCTCGCCAACCCCGACGCCCACGTCGACGGCGACAGTTAGCGCAATCCTGTTCGCGCCCGCGGTGGTGACGCTCGACAATCCCACGACGCCGGGAACGAAGACGCAGTCCACTTCGTTCAGCGTGGTGGTTACCGCTTACGACAACAACGGGAATGTACTCGAGCCAAGCGACGGGAATCCGCTCTCGATCAGGATCGATGGCGCGCCAGAAGGAACGATCACGCCTGTCGTCAGGAAACTAAAGCAGGGCGACGTCGCGAAATTTGAATACTCCGGAAAATATTTCCCCAAGCCGATCAACGTAGAGGCCTGGATGAAAATCCCCAACGGCACACCCAGCGCGGGTACCTATGCTATGGGGATGACGCAGATTCTCGGACAGAATACGAACAACTGCGCCTATGCGGCCAAGAGTGTCCCGTTGGTAGTAGATTGCAACGGTAACAGTGCCGACCAATGCGCGACCGATAACATCACCAGTCCGGCCGGCGTGCAGGTGATGGCTGCGGTAGGATATGCCGACGCCAGGAAGGCGACCTTCAACCCATATACGGTCGATACCGGATCGCTTGGCGTGATAGTGCCGATGAGCGACCTGCCTAAGGGCAAAAACGCCGACTGGATCGGGCCGGGGCCTCCGGGCACGAAGGCCTACACCAGCAATGGCGGAAATAGTTTCACCGGTAACTACTATCTAGCCCCGGTCGATTTCCAGCTAAGCAAGGGAGCTATCAAGACTTCCCGTATCATGGTGCTGGTTCTTGGCCCGACCCAGAGTCTGCGTTACCTGGGAATAGGATTCAACCGGGAGAATTCTGCTTTCGAGGATCTTTTTCAGACGCCCGCGGATAACGCATTTCTGCATCTGACTGATAAATCGAATGGCACGGATATCAGTCCCGGATACCAGGTTGGCGGCGCCAGCATAGCTTTGGGGATAACTTCCACCGACGGCTATAACCTCATCCCGCTTACTACCATTGGAGCAAAGGCGCTGGGTGAATATGGCGATGCGTCGGGATGCTTCAATTTTCCAGGCGCCGACAACCCCGGTCCATTCTGCGGCGACATGCTTTTCGATATAGGAATCGAAGACATGTACCTTGGCCTCGACGATTTCCAGCGTCCCGATGGCTACAACACGGGCGGCGTAGTTACTAGCGGCGACGTCGTCAATATCATAGGTGGGTCGCCGTCGTCGCAAGCGCTCTGTTACAGCTTTACCGCGGGCGTGACGTCCTTGATCACGCCTTCGGCAGCGAACTGGACGCAGCCACCTACCCCTTGTGGAGTATTTTTCAATACGGGCAGAAGGGCTTTAGCAGCCTACAATTATATGTACGATGCGACTTGCGGAAATGTCGGCTTTGAGCCCTTAACCGAGCCGCTGGCGCCGGCCGATTGCGAGGCTCCATAGGCGAAATGAAAATGCCAGTTAGGACGCTGGTCGTCCTGGTTGTCGCGTGTGTCCTTTCCGCATGCAATGGCAGTAACTCTTCGTCGGGGCCGACTCCGACTCGAACTGCCACAGCTACCGTCACTGCGACTGCGACCATCACAGCTACGGCTACGGCTAATTTGACCGCGACGGCTACTGTCTCAGCGACGCCGACAGCTACGGCCACCGTGGCGGCTTCGTGGAATCTTTACAATGGCTTCAGTGCTTACTACGCGGTGCCATACGCGAGTCCTACGCCCGCGTTCGGCACTCAAGGATTTGACAACCCTGAAATCAATGTGCAGATTGCGGTGCCCGGCTCGACTTCCACCCTTATAGCCCTGTCGCCCACGCTGGATACTGGTTCGCGCGGCATGTGGGTTACTGCGGATCATTTCGCGACGAATTTTCCTCCCAGCGCGCAGGCTACCCCTGGCTATATTTTCTACTGGAGCAGCGGCAATCAGCTATTGGGGAATTGGACCAGCCTTCCTGTCACTTTCCCCGACGCGCAAGGCTTCGGCGGAGCGCCGTCTCCTGCGGTAGCTATTGTCCCGGTGTTGATTGCGAATCAGTTCTGCCAGCTGAAGGGCAACTGGCCCAACGGTACGCGCTCGACAACGACATGCAGCACCCCGAACAGTGGCTCGATGATGGGAATAGGTTTCGATCGCACCGGCTATGGCACCTGCCCCGAGATCGAGCCGCCGCCGCCGCAGACCGATCCCAACACGCCGGTATGTCCTTCAGGCCTTCCGGTCGCCAATCAGAATTACAACGCGATGCTTAATCTGGCCGCGATGCAGGGCGGACAGATGGTCAGCGGCTATGTGCTATCTCCCGAGGCGGTGCTGTTGGGCTTAACTCCGGGAAATACCGCACCAGTCACTCCTTCTCTGCAGAATACCTATGCCTTCGAAAAGCTCATTCCGACCGGACAGATGCAAATAGCGGATAGCCCGCCGGATTGGCAGGTCGCAACCGGCACCGTCGATCTCAATGGCACTGAATATCCTACCGGCGAAGGCATTCTCGATATAGGCATCGACGACATGCTATTGACGCTGCCCGGTTTTCCGACCACTGGTAGCCTCGCCAGTGGCAATGACCTGGACGTGGCGCTGCTCGGCTTGCCGGTCGGGACGGTCGGCTACACCTTCTCGTCGGGCGACACTAGCAATGCGCTGGGGCCAACCAGCGTTCAGTGGTCAGCATTACAGCCGGGCGCTTTCTCCGAAGGTCAGACTCTTACCACCCTGGTGAATACGGGACGCGACGTGATGAACGCGTTCAACGTCCTGTACGACGCCAGCAATGGCTACTTAGGTTTGCAGCTTAACGTCCTATCGGCCGACTCTTCGGCCTACCTGACACCTACCTTAGGCGGCAACGGTACGATGACGTTCCCCGACGGGTTTGTCACTAACCTGCCGATCAATCTGCTTTCCAACACCACTATATCAACCAGTGGAACTGTGACCTTCAACGGCCCGCTCACTGGCGCCGGAGTCCTCACGATAATGGGCGGCACCGTCAACCTGAACTGCGCCAATAACCTGCCGCTGACGGTGGTAGGGCAGGGCACGCTGGTTATCGGCGGTTCGATCACCGGGCCAGTCACGACCCAGGGCAGCGGCAGCGTGGTAAATTCCCCGAACGATCAATGTGGCAGCCTATGAAAATAATTAAACACTCACGGAATTCTTTCCGCGCCGCGGCGACGCTGCTGATTTTCGCCGCGATCGTGATGCTGGCCGGTCGTGGGATGGGACTGGAGCAGGAGACCAGAGCGATTGTCGGCAATCATATTGGCAGCACGGCGGCGATGTATCACTCGGAGCTGGCGGACACTCAGACGCTCGATCTTGAAGTAGTGATGGCGCTGAGCAATCGGGATCAACTGAACCAGCTTCAGGCCGAACTGCAAAACCCTGACTCGCCTAACTATCGCAAGTGGCTCACTCCCGAAGAATTTGCCGATCGCTTTGGTCCTACGCCTGAGCAGATGCAGGCGGTTGCGAACTGGCTGACCGGCGATGGACTACAGGTAACTGCGATCGATCCGATTGCGCGCGAAGTCAGGTTCACCGGCACATATTCGCTGATTAAGACGGCCCTGCAAGTCAGCGTCATGACCGATGGTCACGACTACGCTAACGTCAACGATCCACAAGTGCCCGCAGAGTTGGCGCCGCTGATCGTCTCAATCGAGGGCCTGACCCGCCAGAGTCCGTTGCCCAACGGCAGCAACACCGACGCAATCGTCAGCTCATGTACCTCGAATTCCGGAGAGCCTCCGTGCGACACGAGCCCTTTCTTCGGTCCCGGCGACCTTTATACCTTCTATGACGAGATTCCGGTGCTGAACGGCGGCAACCTCGGCACTGGTGGAGCCGGCTCTGCCCCCGACTGTATTGCGATGCCGGAGAATGGCAGCGTCAACCCGCAGGCATTGACTAATTTTGTAACTCAATTTACCGGGCTGCCCGCGCAGCTCCCTTCCGGTGTATTGCCGCCGATAACTCTCACCACTGTCACCCCCGCTGGCGGATCTGTGCCGGGACTGCCGAGCGACAACGAGCCTTACCTGGATATCGAATGGTCTCACGCGGTGTCACCTAACACTCCTATCCGCGTGTACTACTCGAACCAGAACTACCTGACGGCGATGCAATCCGCGGTCAACGAAAATATGTGCGGCGTCATCACCAGTAGCGTCGAGGCTAACTGCCCCCCGGTCACCACGATCCTTGCGCTCGACGATGTCGCGGCGCAGGCGGTCACGCAGGGGCAGACGATTTTTCACTCGTCAGGTGACTACGGCGCCAACTGGCATTGCGGCAGTCCGATTCCCGCGCCGATTTCCGTGCCTACTGCGACGCCCACGCCCGTCGCGCAAGCACCCTACAAACAGTCGGGATGCAGTACGGTTTCCAATACCGGTTACACCGATCAGAACGGGGATCTCTGGCAGCCGAGTATCGACGAGCAAGCATCCAGTCCAAATATCACTTCGGTGGGAGGCACGCAGTTCCAGCCCGTGTACGACGACGCCGGCAACGACCTCAGCACCGTCGGCCAGAGTCTTGAGCAGGCGTGGAACAACAACGATCCGCAACCCAAAAAACACAAGCGCAAAATGCAGAAGTGTCCCATCAAGGATTCCGGCGGCGGCGGACCAAGCGTCCTGTTCCCCAAGCCAGCCTGGCAAGCCGGCGTTGGCGTGCCGCCCGACGGCGCGCGCGACATCCCCGACGTTGCGATGGGCGCGAACGGAAGCCTCGAGGCCGCAGGCAAGGAGGGCAATCTGCCCGGCTTCTTTGTGGCAACGCAGAAGTCGAGTGACTCCGCCCCTACCTTCAACATCACCGGCGGCACCAGTATAGCCAGCCCAATGTGGGCCGGGGTTTCACGCCTGATAGCTCAAGCGCAAGGCGTGACGCGGCTCGGGAATATCAATTCGCGGCTATACCAATTGGGCAATCTGCAAAGCCTCAATTCCGGCCTGCACGATATCACCGAGGGCAATAATAACGACGGCGGCATCACCGGCTACAGCGCCGGCCCGGGCTTCGACCTGGCCACCGGATGGGGCTCGCCGGATATCGCCAAGCTGGTCGCAGCATTTTCGGGCGCCGTTGCGACTGCGATACCGTTGACTACCAACGTCAGCGCAGGACAGGCCGCCGTCGCCGGCGCGATCACCGTCACCAACACCAGCGCCGGTCCGCTGAGTTTGAGCAGCATCACCGTCAATCTCAGTGACGCTGCCATATTCACTTCACTCACCCTTACCGCCACTGTCGCAGGACAGCCTGCGCAAACGGTCGCCGCGGTGCCCGCGGCAGCGAGCGTATTTACGTTTTCACCCGCGGTCGTTATTCGATCAGGCGGCTTTGCCACGCTGGTTCTTCAGGGTGGGACTGCACTCGCAACCGCGCCGCCGCCGAGCGCGACCTCCAATCAGACACTCGGCCAAGGCTCGATCATCGTGGGCGACGGTCAGGGCGGGAACATCCAGGTATCGGGTTTGCCGGCGACGCTGGGCAGCGTGACCGTGCAGTACTAGACTATCCGAATTCTCACTTCGACTGACGAGGAATTTAAAATGGAACTGGAACCGCTCTTCGAAATCTCCGCGGAAGTCGCGCCGCCAATCGTCATATCCGATACACCGGAAGGCACGCGTGTGATCGTTCACGTCACCGGCGGCAAATTCGACGGGCCGCGCCTGAGGGGCACCGTGCTCGCGAGCGGCGCTGATTGGTTTCTGATTCGCGACGGCGTTGGCCTCATTGACGTGCGCCTCGTGCTGAAGACGGACGACGGCGAGAATATCTACATGACCTACACCGGCCGCGCGAAGGTCACTGCGACGGGGCTTAGCGGACTCGCGACTGCACCGACCTTCGCCGCCTCGACCAAGGGCAAGTACGCATGGCTGAACGGCGTGCAAGCCTTCGCCGAAGGCGAGACGACTCCGAACGGAGTGAAGTACAAGCTTTATATTCGGAAATAGCCCTTTTCTGATGGGAGGGGATCATGCGTCCCCTCCCATCGATATTCTTCAGCCGAGCGGAATCTCGCAGTAGACCGCTGATGAGACGAGATCCACCGTTGGCTTGTCGGTTGAGGTCACCTCGTCCATGAACTTGCGCCAGTCCGAATCGGTCTCGACCTTTGCGCTGAGCTCGCCGTGCGCTTTCCAGCTCGGCGTCTCCATGACGTAGATGAAGCCGTTTGACATCGCCCCGCCGACGACGGTGGCCAGCGTACGCGCGGTGGCGCCCAATCTGCGCAGAATCTTGTCTGCCCGCTTGGCGTCAGCCAGGAATTTCTCGGTGCCACCGGGCCGCGGACGATAAACGAATACTTGTGCGATTGCCATAACTTTCTCCAAATTTGTGATGAAAGGTTTTCTTTGTGCGCCGACAGCCTTCAGCTCGGCACTTCCACGTTGAGTCCGGTGGCGACGATTTCCGCATTCGGGGACTTCGACGAGATGACTTCGGCGATGAACGCCTGCAACTCGGTGTCGGCTTCCCTCTTTGCCATGTAATTCCCGAAGTCCTTCCAGTCGCTGAACTCGACGACCAGGGCGACAGTTCCCGGGTTGGGGCCCGACACTTCATTCCACGCGCGAAGCTTTCCTCCAAGGCGTTTGATGATCTTGTCGACCTTCGCGACGTCGCGCATGAACGCTTCGAGGCGGCCGGGTTGAGGTTTGAGAACCACCAGATTTGATACCGCTGCCATATCGAGACTCCTGCTGGTAACCGTTTACGGAGTTGGCAAACACTTTGGAGCGGTCGCAACAGAATACGCCTGCGGCCGTATCTACCCCTTTGTTAGCCAGTTCTGGACCAGAAAGAATCGGCAGAGCTGGT
Organism: uncultured delta proteobacterium; assembly: GCA_963747845.1. GTDB lineage: Bacteria > Desulfobacterota > Binatia > Binatales > Binataceae > Binatus. Next base: position 424,893 of record CAVVGR010000003.1, on the reverse strand, counting down.
TGAAGATATGGACGGACTGCGCCGCTGCCAGCCTTGCGTCAAGCGAAGGATTCGCAGTTTTCTCGGAACGCTGATACCGCTTCGCTCGGGCTCAGTTTAGAAGGCTTCTATTTCCATTGCCTGAGTTATTTCGACCCGGACCAAACGAAACAGTTCCAGAAAGGGCGAAACCCGCATTCCTGTTCTCACCAGGTGCAGGGGTTACCCCTGCCGAAGGAAGCGTGAAACCCACCGCGGGTTTCACATTCAATTGAGTGGATTTTGCTTCGCGAAAATCGTCAGCCAGTCAATTTTGCGCGCAGGATTTCGTTGATCACTTTCGGATTGGCTTTGCCGCCCATCGCTTTCATTACCGCGCCCACGAAAAATCCGAATAGCTTGTCGCGGCCCGCGCGATACTCGGCTACTTTTTCGGGTTCGGCTGCGATTACTTTGTCGCAGGCCGCCGCGATTGCGCCTTCATCCGATACTTGCGCGAGCCCCAACTCTGCGATCGTTGCTTCTGCGCCTTTGCCGGATTTTACCATCGCGGCGAACGCGGTCTTCGCGGCGTTCAGGCTTATCTTCTGGCCCTCGACCATTCGCAGCAGCGCGCCGACTTCGGCCGCCGGTGGTACCGCTTCGGCGAACGGCTTCTCTGACTCGCGGGCGACGCGCAGCACTTCGGTCATCACCCAGTTCGCGGCGCTCTTGCGATTCTTGAGTCCCGGCAGCGTCGCTTCGAAGTAGTCGGCGACGTCGCGGTCGGCGATCAGCACGCCCGCTTCGTATTCGGTCAGCCCTTCGCGCACGTAGCGGGCTTTCCTGTCTGCCGGCAGCTCGGGCATCGACGAGCGCACCTGCTCGACCATCTCGGCCGGCACGATCAGCGGCGGCAGGTCCGGCTCGGGAAAGTAGCGATAGTCATTCGCATACTCTTTCGAGCGCATCGGGCGCGTTTCCTTGCGCACCGGGTCCCACAGATGCGTTTCCTGCGCGACTTTGCCACCCCCTTCGACAATAGCTATTTGCCGCCCGACCTCATACTCAATTGCGTCTTCGACGAAGCGGAACGAGTTGAGATTCTTAATCTCAGTCCTGACTCCATACTCAGTCGCGCCGCGCTTGCGCACCGACACGTTGCAATCGCAGCGGAAGCTGCCTTCCTCCATCTTGCCGTCGGACGCATCGACGTAACGAAGTATCGCGCGCAGTTGGCGCAAGTACGCGCCAGCGTCCTCGGCCGATCGCAGGTCGGGCTCGCTGACAATCTCGATCAGCGGCACGCCGGAGCGGTTGAAATCGACCAGGCTCGCGTTCTCGTGATGGATATTCTTGCCCGCGTCTTCCTCGATATGGATTCGCGTGAGCCTCACTCGGCGCGGTTCTCCATTCTCAGTCGGCGGCAGATCTATATATCCACCTTTGCAGACAGGAGTTTCGTACTGACTAATCTGATAGCCCTTCGGCAGGTCGGGATAGAAGTAGCTCTTGCGATCGAAAATAGAGTAGGGCGCGATAGTACAATGCGCCGCGAGGCCGGTGCGAATAGCCAGTTCGACCACGCGTCGATTCAGGACCGGCAGGACACCGGGCATGCCCATGCATATCGGGCAGACGTTTTCATTGGGTCCGGCGCCGAACTTCGTCGAGCATCCGCAGAAAATTTTCGAGCGGGTCAGAAGATGGGTGTGGACTTCGAGTCCGATTACCGCTTCGTATGCTTCCGTATTCATCGCAAGTTGTCCGTCAAACGACCGGTGACCGTGGCGTGAACGCGCCCGTGCGCTCGAAGGCGTCGCCCGCGCGCAAAATAGTTTCCTCGGCGAAGGGCGGCGCGATCAGCTGCATCCCGATCGGCAGGTTGTTCGAGTCGTGACCGCACGGCATCGCCATCCCGGGCAGCCCGGCCAGGTTAACCGAGATAGTAAAGATGTCCGACAGGTACATCGTCAGCGGGTCGTTCATCTTCTCGCCGATTTTGAACGCCGTAGTCGGCGCGACCGGCGTCACGATCAAATCGCACTTCTCGAAGGCGCGCTCGAAGTCGTTGCGAATGAGCGTGCGAACTTTCTGGCCCTTTAGATAATATGCGTCGTAGTAGCCGGCCGAGAGCGCGAAAGTGCCGAGCATGATTCGCCGCTTGACCTCGGCGCCAAACCCTTGCGCGCGCGTCGTTTCATACAGCGCGATATTGTCCTCGGCGTTGGCGCGCAGACCGTAGCGGATACCGTCGTAGCGCGCGAGATTCGCACTCGCCTCCGCGGTCGCGACCAGGTAGTAGGCTGCGATCGCGTAGCCGGTATGCGGCAGCGAGATTTCGACCGTCGACGCGCCGAGCGATTCGTAATTCTTGAGCGCGGAGCGCACCGATTTTTCGACCTCGGGCTGCATCCCTTCGACGAAAAACTCGCGCGGCACTCCGATTCGCAGTCCCGTGACGTCGCCCGTCAGCGCGAGTTCGTAGTCGGGCACCGGACCGCGCCGAGCAGGTCGAATCGCGAACGTCTTTGCCGGCGAGAGTCTGCATGAGGATGGCGGCGTCGCGCACGGATTTTGTAAACGGACCGACCTGGTCGAGCGACGACGCGTACGCGATCACGCCGTAGCGGCTGACGCGGCTGTACGTCGGCTTGATTCCGACCACGCCGCAAAACGAAGCCGGCTCGCGAATCGAACCGCCGGTGTCGGTGCCGAGCGAGCCCAGGCATTCATGCGCCGCGACCGCCGCGGCAGAGCCGCCCGACGATCCGCCGGCGACGCGCTCCGTATCGTGAGGATTCAGCGTCGGGCCGAAGGCGGAATTCTCCGTCGACGAGCCCATCGCGAATTCGTCGAGGTTGGTCTTGCCGACGAACACCGCGCCTTCCGCGCGCAGGCGCTCGATCACCGTCGCGTCGAACGGCGGCACGAAATTTTCCAGAATTCGCGACGCGCACGTCGTGCGAACGCCTTTGGTCGCGTAGATATCCTTGATGCCGAGCGGAATCCCGCACAGCGCCGGTGCGTTGCCCGCCGCGAGGCGAGCGTCGGCGGCGCGCGCCTGCTCGAGCGCCTCCTTCCCGGACACCGTGATGAAGGCGTGGAGCTTCGGTTCGGCCGCGGCGATGCGATCGAGGCAATCGCGCGTCAGCTCCGTCGCGCTGATTTCGCGCGCGCGCAATTTCGCCGACGCTTCGGCGATTGTGAGTTTGTTCAGTTCCGATGCCATTCAGAAAAAGTTCTACTCGATTATTTTCGGCACTTTGAAGTAGTCGCGCTCGCGCGACGGCGCGTTGGCGAGCATCGCGTCAGCCGCCGGCTGATTGGTCACTACGTCGTCGCGCATCGGCGTGCCGGCCTCGCCGACCTGTGTCGTCGGCGCGACGTCCCTGGTGTCGAGCTCGTTCAATTTGTCCACGTAGGCCAGCATTTCGTCCATGTCGGCGCGCAGCCGCTCTTCATCTTGCGGCGACAATTCCAGTCGCGCCAGGCGTGCGACATGCCGCACCTGTTCGAGCGTTATCTTCAGTTGAGCCATGTTGGTCCGCAAATCGTAACATTCCGGGCGATCACTGTCAGGAGGAGCGAGCTCGATGCCTTCATCGTCGACGACTACTGCGAGCCGCGGGCGGGCAGTGGCGCGGGCCGCCGTGCCCGCGGCTGCTGTGTCGCTCGGCCTGCTCACTCCGCTCGTTCAAGTCCGCGCTGCTCCCCACCTGCGCGCTTTCTCCGGAGCCGCGGGCAGGGCCGCCCGCGCCACTACATCAAAAGAGTGTCGGACAGGAGAGTCTCGGACTCCTGAAATTTAACGAGTCTTGGAGTCTGAAAGTGTCTCTCACCGCAATGCAGTGGCGCGGGCCGCCGTGCCCGCGGCCCTCTCTGAAAGGCCGAGCTCAAGATTACGCTTGCGGCGGGAGGCGTGGCCTTCTAGCCTCTGGTGATCTCGCGAGTTGGGGGGCGCGTTGGATATGATGAAGCCGCGCAAGTCGATTGCGGGCTGGTGGGCAAGCCTTCGGGTGCGGTTGCCGCTGGGGCGACGTGGCGAGCTGGCTGCCGAAAAGCATTTGCGGCGCAATGGCTACCGGATCGTGGCGCGGAATTTTCGCGCGGCGGGAGCGGAGATCGATCTGGTCGCGATGGACGGCGCCGTGCTGGTCTTCGTCGAGGTGAAGACGCGGCGCAGTCGTGCGGCGGGCGCGCCGGAAGAGGCCGTCGATGAGCGCAAGCAGAGGCGGATGCGGCGCGCGGCGGAATCGTTTGCGCGGCGCTATCGCGCGGACGACACCGAAATGCGCTTCGACATCATCGCGATTGACGCGTCGAGTGAGCGGCTGGAAATTGAACTTTTAAGGAACGCATTCTGAATGCTGGATATCAAGCTGATTCGTGAGCGGCCCGATTTCATCAAGGGCGAGTTGGCCAAGCGCGGCGTCGAGCCCGCCGAAGTCGATCGACTGCTCGAGGCCGACCAGAAGCGGCGCAAGCTGCAGGCCGAAGTCGATCAGCTCCGCGCCGATCGCAAGCGGCGGGCGCGGGAAGTCGGCAAGCTGCCGCCCGATCAGCGCGCCGCCGAGATCGCGAAGATTCGCGCCGAGGAAGCCGACGAAGAGAAGCTGACGAAGGGTGAAGCGGTCGATGCCAGCAATCCGTTGCTGATATTGGGCACGCAGCTCGCGCTCGCGGAGAAGAATGTCGAGGAGCTCGCGCTCACGCTGCCCAACATTCCGCGGCCGTACGTGGTCGTCGGCGCGAGCGAGGCTGACAACCGCGTCATCAGGACCGAGGGCACGCCGCTCGAGTTCACCGCGTTCAAGCCGCTGCCGCATTGGGAGCTTGGCGAGAATCTCGGGATCATCGATTTCGATCGCGGGGTGAAACTTTCGGGCACGCGTTTCTATGTGCTCAGCGGCGCCGGTGCGCGGCTGCAGCGCGCGCTCATCACCTGGATGCTCGACGTCAAGCGCGAGCAGGGCTATCTCGAAATAATTCCGCCGCTGATGGTGAGTCGCGAGACTGCGACCAGCACCGGGCATCTGCCGAAGAACGCGGACACGATGTACCACGACGACGAGGATGACTTCTGGTTCATCCCGACCGCCGAGGTTCCGCTTACGAGCATGCATCGCGACGAGACGCTCGACGAGAGCGCGTTGCCGGTTTACCTGACCGCGTACACGCCGTGCTTTCGGCGCGAGAAGATGTCGGCGGGTCGCGACGTGCGCGGCATCAAGCGGGGGCATCAGTTCGACAAGGTCGAGATGGTCAAGCTGGTGCGTCCGGAAACGTCGGACGACGAGTTTCACAAGATGGTGAGCGACGCCTCCGAGATATGCCGGCGGCTGCAGATTCCGTTTCGGGTGGTCGAGCTGTGCACGGCGGACTTAAGTTTCGCGAGCGCGGTGACTTACGATCTGGAAATGTGGGCGCCGGGATGCGGCGAATGGCTCGAGGTCAGCTCGGTTTCCAACTGCACCGACTTCCAGGCGCGCCGCGCGAAGATTCGCTTCAAGACCAAAGGCGGCAAGCCCGAGCTGGTGCATACGCTGAACGGCTCCGGGCTGGCGCTGCCGCGGACGATGATCGCGGTGCTCGAAAACTACCAGAACGAAGACGGCAGCGTGACGATTCCCGAGGTTTTGCGTCCTTATATGGGTGGATTGGAGCGTATCGGCAAGCCCTGAAAAGTCCGCTGTTTCATTGCGGTTTCGCCGAAAATTCGCGGATTCACCCCAATTTTCAAGCTACGTAACATTCCCGCAACAATTGATGCGTATGATTTATCGTGACGGTTGTCCGTAGTCGCGGCGCGGTGGCCGGTATTCTTCTCCAGGAAGGGGTCGTTTGTCCGAGTTAGAAGGTTCGATGGCCGACAGTATCCCGACCGTCCGCCGCGAGCGCGCGCGGGCGCAGGTTCAGGCGCGTCTGTTCGGCGACCGAATCTTCAACACCGGGACCTTCATTCTTGCGCTCGCGATCCTCGCCTTGCTGGCCGGACTCACGGTCGCGCTGATCGTCGACAGCTTCCCCGCGATTCGCGCGTTCGGGCTGCATTTTTTCATCAGCACTGATTGGGATCCCGTCGACGATCACTACGGCGCGCTGCCGTTTATCTACGGGACCTTCGTTTCATCGTTCATCGCGCTGGCAATCGCGGTGCCGCTGAGCCTCGGCGTCGCGCTATGCCTCAGCGAGATGGCGCCCGACTGGCTCAGCCATCGCCTCGGCTTCCTGGTCGATTTGCTCGCCGCGATTCCCAGCGTCGTGTACGGCCTGTGGGCGGTGTTCGTGATGGGTCCGTGGATTCGCGACTACGTCGAGCCGCCGCTCGCGCATTATTTCGGCTGGCTGCCGTTCTTCCAGGGCCCCAAAGTTGCGGTCGGCATGCTTTCGGCGGGAGTTATTCTCGCGATCATGATCATCCCGTACATTTCGTCGGTCTGCACCGATGTCTTTCGCGTCGTCCCGCACACGCAGCGCGAAGCGGCGCTCGCACTGGGCGCGACCAAGTGGGAGATGGTCAAGACGGCGGTTATCCCTTACGGCATGACCGGCGTGATTGGCGCGATCATCTTGGGACTCGGCCGCGCGCTCGGCGAGACGATCGCGGTCGCGATGGTAATCGGCAACTCGGCGCAGATTTCGCCGTCGCTGTTCAAGCCGGCGGCGACTCTTGCCAGCGTGATCGCCAACGAATTCGCGGAAGCCACCTCTGATCTATATGTCGCAGCGCTTATCGAGCTCGGCCTCGTGCTGCTGATTCTCGGAATCGTGCTCAACGTCGTGGCGCGCGCGCTGGTGCTTGGCGTGCAGCGGCGCCGCTACGAGGAGACGGGCAAATAATGGCGGCCGGCGTCAGCAATCTTCGCGGCGAGAGCCAGCTATCGCTATCGCAAGTTCAAGAGCGACGCGATGATGGCGATCACGGTCGGCGCGACGATATCTGACGCTCGATCCCGCTGTTCCTGGTACTGGGCTATCTGCTCACCAAGGGTGTCGCGAGTCTGAACTGGGCGTTCTTCACGCACATGCCGGCGCCCGTTGGCGAGCATGGCGGCGGGATGGCCAACGCGATCGTCGGCACGCTCGAGGTGGTCGGTATCGCGTGCCTGATTGGAGTGCCGATAGGAGTCGGCGCCGGACTTTATCTCGCGGCGAATCGCGCGAGCCAATTCACCAACTGGGTGCGCTTCTCGGCCGACGTGCTGATGGGTGTGCCGTCAATCGTGGTAGGGATTTTTGCCTACGCTGTGGTCGTGCGCCCGTTCGGCGGCTTCTCGACGCTGGCCGGTTCGGTCGCGCTCGCGGCGATTATGATTCCGCTGGTCACGCGCACCACCGAGGAGATGGTGCTGCTGGTGCCGCCCGAGTTGCGCGAGGCGTCGCTGGCGCTCGGCGTGCCGCATTGGCGCACGACGCTGTCGGTAGTTGCGCGCACCGCGCTGTCGGGAATCACCACCGGCGTCATCCTGGCGGTCGCGCGAGTCTCGGGCGAGACGGCGCCGCTGCTGTTCACGGCGTTCGGCAATCGCTTCTGGTCGACGTCGCTGTTTCATCCGATCAACACGCTGACCGTACAGGTTTATACCTATGCGATATCGCCCTTTGCCGATTGGCAGCGGCAGGCATGGGCGGGCGCGCTGGTGCTGACGGGGATAATTCTCGCGCTCGAGTTGGGCGTGCGATGGGTGACGGGCGGGGCGGCGAAGGCGCCAAGGTAGTCATGGCTGAGAAGCTGGTCGTCAAAAATCTCAATGCGTACTTCAACCAGAATCGCGCGTTGCATGACGTCAGCCTTTCTTTCGAGCAGGCGCGCATCGCCGCGATTATCGGGCCGTCGGGATGCGGCAAGTCCACGCTGGTCCGATGCCTCAACCGGATGCATGAGGTCGTGCCCGGCGCGACTGCCAGTGGCGAGGTGCTGCTCGACGGCAATGATATCTACGCCGACGACGTCGATCCGGTGCAGGTGCGGCGGCGGATCGGGATGGTCTTCCAGAAGCCGACGCCGTTTCCGACCATGTCGATCGAGGACAACGTGGCGGCGGGCCTGACCCTGAACGGGGTCGAGATAAGCCGCGCCGAGCGCGACCAGCTGATCGAGCGAAGCCTGCGCCAGGCTGCTCTTTGGGAAGAGGTAAAGGATCGCCTGCGGCGTCCCGGCGGCAGCCTCTCAGGCGGCCAGCAACAGCGCCTGTGCGTCGCGCGAGCGCTGGCGGTTCAGCCCGAGGTGTTGCTGATGGACGAGCCGTGCTCCGCGCTCGATCCGATCTCGACCGCACGCATCGAAGAACTTCTGCTCGAACTGAAGTCGGCGTACACTATCGTCATAGTGACGCACAACATGCAGCAAGCTGCGCGCTGCTCCGACATGACCGCCTTCATGTACACCGGCGAACTGGTCGAATACGGCGAGACCAAACAGATTTTCACGAACCCCACGAAGCGTGAGACGGAAGATTATATTACCGGGCGATTCGGCTGATATCGGGGAAGATTCAAATGGATAGTACACAGCCACAGCCGCAGCATACCAACAGGCAGTACGAAGAGGATTTGCGCGGCTTGCGCGCCGGTCTGCTCAAGATGGGCGGACTGGTCGAGCGCCAGATCGCCGAGGCGGTCGATGCGCTCGTCAATCGCGACAGCGATCACGCCCGCGAGGTCATCCAGCGCGACGAAGAAGTGAACCGGATGGATAACGAAAACGACGAGCAGTGCATCCGGCTGCTCGCGTTGCATCAGCCGACCGCCAGCGACCTGCGCTTCATCACCACCGGACTGAAAATCACTACCGACCTCGAACGAATCGGCGACAACGCCGTCAACATCTGCGAGCGCTCGCTCGAACTCAACGAAGTGCCGCAGCTCAAGCCCTACATCGACTTGCCGCGGATGGCGGAGATAGCGCAGTCGATGGTCAAGGACAGTATCGACGCCTTCATGCGCGACGACACCGACCTCGCCGACCAGGTGATAGCGCGCGACGACGAAGTCGACCTGCTCAACTACCAGGTCTACCGCGAGCTGCTGAGTTACATGGCGGAAGACCCGCATACTATCGCCTCGGCGACGCGGCTGCTGTTCATCTCGAAGTATCTCGAACGCATCGCAGACCACGCGACCAATATCGCCGAGATGGTGACGTTCATGGTCAAGGGCAAAATGATCCGTCACGTGGAAACGAAGAAGCGGGGAACTTAACTCAGCGGGTGGAGGAGGCGTAGCGATGAATCAACAAACCAGCCAGGCCACGAATGCAGCATCGGAGGCGCAGCGGGGACTTCGCTACCGCGTGCTGATCGTCGAGGACGACGCGGACATTCGCGAGCTGATTCGCTACAACCTCGCGCAGGAGGGCTTCATCGTCGAGGAAGCTGCCGACGGCGCGCAGGCGCTCGAGAAGGTCAAGCGCCGCGTGCCCGATCTGATGGTGCTCGATCTGATGCTGCCGGGGACGCCGGGGTTGCAGGTATGCCGCCAGATGCGCGCCGAGCGCGAGACCGCGCATCTGCCGATTCTTATCGTCACCGCCAAGGGCACCGAAGTCGACAAAGTGCTTGGGCTCGAGATGGGCGCCGACGACTACGTGGTCAAGCCGTTCAGCCCGCGCGAGCTGGTGGCGCGCGTAAAGGCGCTGCTCAGGCGCGCAAATCCGCTCTCAGAGCCGGACTCCGGCGGCGGCGCGTATGAGAAAGGGCGCTTGCGCATGGACTTCGGCACTTACCAGGTGTTTGTCGACACCAGGCGCCGGGAGCTTGCGCTGCGCGAGTTCGAGCTGCTGAAATTTTTCGTGCAGCATCCCATGCGTGTGTATACGCGCGAACAACTGCTCGACATGGTGTGGGGACGCGACACGTTCGTCGAACCGCGGACCGTCGACGTTCACGTCCGCCGCCTGCGCCAGCATATCGAGCGCGACGACGCCAATCCGGAGCTGATCCTCACGGTGCGAAGCGTCGGATATCGTTTCAACCCCGAAGCGCTTGGATAGATCGCCGACCGCCGGACTGATCGTTGCTATAGGAATTGGTCTCGCGCCCGCCGCCATATTCCTCGTGGTGCTCGCCGCCACCGGGGCCGCATCGCCAGTCTGGGTCGCCGTTGTAATCGTAGTCGGGCTGGTGCTCGCCGCGATTCCCGCCACTTCGATCGGACGCACGCTGTCGCGCCGCGCCGAAAGACTCGACGGCTGTCGCCGCCGCGCTGCAGAATCGCCGTCCCCCGCCGCATCTGCTGCCCAATGGCGATGACGCGATGGGCCGCGCCGAGCATCACCTGCTCGACGCCGCCGACGCGATCGTCGCCGACGTGGACTCGCTCGCCGAGCAGCGCGACGAGTTCGAGGCAATTCTGCGCAGCATGGCCGAGGCGGTCGTCGTGACCGGCGCGCGCGGCGAGGTAATTCTGCTCAACGGCTCAGCCCGGCGTATCTTCGCCCTGGGCGCCGACACCGACTATCGCGATCGGCCGTTCGTCGAGCTGTGCCGCGACCCGCGCCTGCAGGAGTTCGCGGGGCGCTCGATGCGCTCCTCGGACAACAACGTCATGAGCGCCGAGATCATGATCCAGAATCCCGCGCCGCTGTACGTCAGCGCGAGCGCCGCGCAGATTCGCACCTCGCGCGGCGCCGCCTGGGTCTTCGTCTTCCACGACATCACGCAGCTCAAGTCGTACGAGACGCTGCGCGCCGATTTTATTTCGAATCTCACGCACGAGCTGCGCACTCCGCTGAGCGCGCTCTACGGCTATGCCGAGACGCTCATCCAGGGCGTAGACGATCGCGAGACCGCGACCCGCTTCCTCGGCATTATCGAGCGGCAGGCGCGGCGCCTCGCGCGCTTGCTCGACGACCTCGTCTCGCTCTCGGATTTGGAGCGCGGGCTGACTCCGCTCAAGATCGAGCAGCTCGAGCCGTCGCGCGTGCTGTCGGAGGCGGCGGAGCTGATGCAGGAGCAGGCGGGCCGCCGCGGTCTGCGGCTGGAAGTGAATTGCCCATCGGGATTGCCGAAAGTGTCAGGCGATCGCGACCGCCTGCATCAGGTGATGCTCAATCTGATCGACAACGCGATCAAATACACGCCGCGCGAGGGCCGCGTCACGTGCGAGGCGCGCGAAGCTGCCGACGCCAACGGCGCGGGCACAAAAGCGGGCGTCGCGCTGGTCGTCGTCGACACCGGCGAAGGAATTCCAGCGGCGGATATTCCGCGCCTGACGGAGCGATTCTATCGCGTCGATCGCGCGCGCTCGCGCGAACTCGGCGGCACCGGCCTCGGCCTCGCGATCGTCAAGCACATCGTCCAGTTGCATCACGGCGCGCTGCGGATCGAGAGCAAGGTGCATGAAGGCACGACAGTGTCGGTCTGGATCCCAGCGTCGCAGAATTAAATCACCTCCGCGGTGAGCGGCATCGACACCGTCGCGGGGGGTGACCCCTGCACCCAGTATTAAGAAAAAGATGCGGCGCTCCGCGTCTGTTCGGCAGTTTTGGCGGCGAGGACGCGAGGAGCGTCTTGCCCGCAGCCTTGGGATATGAAAATTTCTAGGGTTCCCGATGCGCCATTAGCTCAGTGGATTAGAGCGGATGACTACGGATCATCAGGTCGGGGGTTCAAGTCCCTCATGGCGCACCATTCCACATCACTAAAGCACCAAAGCCGAAACTCTCCCCCACCCGCCGCCTGATCCCCTCGCCTTGGTTTGATTCCCTCCTCCAACGTGGGAGGAGGGTTAGGGTGGAGGACCATCAGCGGCGCGATTGCCCTGATGCGCCGCACATCCGGAATCTTCAGCAAATTTTGGCCCCTCACTCGGTGTATTGGCTGGGCATGGGGCGCGTCCATCTGTCCCCTTTGTCCTCGCGCAGCGCTCTGGTAACTCTCAGTGTCGATGAACTCTCGTCACACTGCTGCGCTCGCGCTTGTAGGCTGGTATCTGATGCTGCCGCCGTTGAACGGCAAGGGCAGCGTCGATCCATACGCGCCGTTGAGTGGATGGGAGTTAATTGGGTCGTCCCAATCGGCGACTGAATGCGAGGAAGCTGCGGAGAAATTCAGGGTTTGGGCGTGGGCGCAAAGGAATTCGGATGTGATGAAACTGGACAAGGAACTAGACTCGCCAAACACGAACGAGGACAGGAAGAAGGCGATTCTTGATCAAGCTAAATCGGTTGCGATACTAAGTTCCCGCAGGGCGTCAAAGAAATGTATCGCGAGCGACGATCCGCGACTCCAGGAGAAATTTACGAAATCTCGCCACGCTACCGCGCCGCTGGGTTGGTATCTAATAGCCCCGCCACTTAACGAGAACGGAGACTATCGCGATGATACGGTGCCGCTCGGCAAATGGGGTATGGCCCACAGCTTCGACTCAGTTGATGGCTGCGAGGGCAAGAGGCAGGAACTGAGTGATGACCTTCCCGTCGAAATCTCCGAACAAAACGCTTTCATAAAGGCAAAATGCATCGGCACGAATGATCCGCGCCTTAACGAGAAGTAAGGTGCCCGCTCTTCGCCTTGGTTTGATTCCCTCCTCCAACGTGGGAGGAGGGTTAGGGTGGAGGACTATCAGCGGCGCGATTGCCCGACGCGCCGCGCATCCTGAATCCTCAGCAAATTCAGTACCCTCACCATCACGTCATGCGGTGGTTCGATTTGTCTAGCGCTGGCCGCTTTGCTAAAGCGTTCCCCGCGAGGCCAGTCCCATGCAGACACGAATGGTTCGCCTGGCAGTAGGGATAACGATTCTGCTTGCTCTCCCAGTGACTCAATCCGTCGCGTTCGCGCACTCGGACAAGGAGTCATGCTCGGAGACGGATGCAAATGTGATGCATACGAACTCCGACGGTACTGAAGCCAGCTGCACAGCTGCGACCGGTCCGCCCAACATGACGAGCGCGAAAGCCTCCGATCTCGGCACCGCGGAAGCAGAAGCGGATGACGGCAGCAAGGCTACCAGTGAGGCCTCAGGAACAGACTCCCACGCGTCGTCCCAGGCATTGAGCGGAGGTAGCGCCAGCACCAAGGCCACAGGATCCAGCGCCGAAGCATTATCCGACGCAGAAGACGGTGCGACTACAAAAGCGACCGCTAAAGGCCAGAACAGCGAAGCCACGGCGGAAATTGACGTAACCGGTGGAGGCGAAGCCACTGCAACCGCCAGCGGCGGCGCCAGGGCTATGGCGAATATCGAGGGAGCGGGCGGCGGTAAGGTTGTCGCCAAGGCCAAGGCCGGCGCTTTGGCAGCCGCCGGTATTGTTAGCGGAGGCGGGACTGCGACTAGCAATGCCAGCGGAGAAGGGAGCGACTCGGAGGCCGGAGCAGAAAATGGCGGTGTGGCGAAAACGACCGCGGACGGAGGCGCTGCGGTCGGGGCAGACGCGCTGGCGTCGGGATGCATGGCGACCGCTAGCGCTTCAGGCGTCGGCGGAGGCGCATTCGCGGGATGTGAGAATTCCGGCAGCGTGGTCACAGCAACCGCGACCAAAGGCTCCACGGCTGAAGGCAGCGATTACTTTCCGCCCACCTGCACGCGAAAGAACGGCGGCGTCGCCAAGGTCAAAAGCCCGATGGGCAACTGCGACTAAGCGCGCCGCGGACGAATGTCAAATCGCATCAGGTCGGGTCAAGTCCCGATAGCGCACCAACCCACTTCAACGAAAAAGCAGACCAGAGAGATTTCCTCGCCCTCGGTTTGATTCCCTCCTCCAACGTGGGAGGAGGGTTAGGGTGGAGGACCATCAGCGGCGCGATTGCCCGACGCGCCGCACATCCGATCTGCTCTCACCCGCCGTGCGATGATGCATGCGGCTATGTCTTTTCAGTGCTGTAGTTGGTCTCGGTCCGCGCGTTCGTTGGTCGAATCAAACTCTGACCATCCTCGTCCAACTCGGTAACCGCGATGAACTCTCGACACTCAGCTGCGATCGCTTGGTATCTAATGGCCCCCCTGATTCTCGGTCTGCTCGCGACGGTCGTCGTTCAGAGCATGCGAGGCGCCACAGACAAGGCCAAGCGCACAAAAGCGCAATCCGATCTCGTCGAGATCAAAACTGCACTCGACCGTTACCATAGCGATAACGGCTACTATCCGACCACCGAACAAGGCTTGAGAGCCCTGGTCTCGCCGCCGACTACTGGCGTTGTTCCCCTCGTCTACTATACCGGCGGCTACATTGAGCGCCTTCCAAAAGATCCATGGGGGCATCCATACTTCTACCAGAGCGACGGTAATTCGTACGTCCTGAAATCGCTGGGGCCGGACGGCGTCGAAAGTGCTGACGACATAGACGCGAGCCAATCGTCGTGATGTTTGATTCCCTCCTCCAACGTGGGAGGAGGGTTAGGGTGGAGGACCATCAGCGGCGCGATTGCCTCACGCGCCGCACATCCGGAATCTTTCAGCAAATTCAGTCCCTCACCCGCCGCGCGAGGACGCACGTCGGCCGCGTGTCTGTGACACCTCCCCTCGTGGGGCGAGGCATAGGATTCGCTTCTCTCGGGAGCGAATAGGGCTTCGCTACTTACCTCCCGAACGCGAAGTCTGCGCGGCAGCCTTTGTCTACCCAGACCATTCTGTTGTTATAGCCCCAGCTGACGCCCTGGATGCATGGGGCGTTGCTCCATTGACGGATCAGCTTGACCCAGCCGTTGGTGTTGGCCGGGCATTCTGTCCTGCGGTTGCTGTATGACGCGCAGGTCAGCCGCTTCTCACCGCCTCCGCCGCCACCGCCGTTGGTCCACATCACGCCCGTGGTGAATATCCCGCGGCATCCCTGGTCGACCCAAATCTGGTTGTCGTTCAGGATGCCCCAGCTGGTGCCCCGTTTGCACTTGGCTCCGCTGATTTGCCGCGCGAGCGCGACGCCGTTGCGCGTTTCAGCGCCGCAGGTATTTCGCTGGCCGCCGTAGGAGTCGCAGCTCACGGTCCCTGCCAGAGCCGGCGCGCTGGCCAGCGCGACCATGAATGCGATCGCAGTGATGATGCGTCGTGAGGCAGTTCTGATTTTCATGCTAAATCGAGTACCGCAAATCCCGGGTGATTGGAAAGTTCGGCGCGACATCCGCTCGACTGCCGAGCGCGGCGTGGTGTAACGATCGACCGAGGAGCGCATCGCCTATGTCAGTCGTGGCCGATTTCTCAAAGCCGTACCGTATCGACGACGGCCGCAAGTTTCGCCTGAAGGACTTCGATCCCGGCGACACCAGCGGCGTCAAATCGAAAAGGCTTGCCGAAAAGGAACTGCCGCGCGGCGTCGAGCGCCTGAGCGATTTGCAGGACAAGCTCTACGCGCAGGACCGCTGGGCGATTCTGCTGATCTTCCAGGCGATGGATGCGGCCGGCAAGGACGGCGCGATCAAGCACGTGATGTCGGGCGTGAATCCGCAGGGATGCCAGGTTTACTCGTTCAAGCAGCCGTCGATCGAGGAGCTCGATCACGACTTCCTGTGGCGGGCGACCAAGTGCATCCCCGAGCGCGGCCGCATCGGCATCTTCAACCGCTCCTACTACGAGGAAGTGCTCGTCGTCCGCGTGCACAAGGAGCTGCTCGAGCGCGAACGGATGCCGCCCTCGCTCGTCACCAAGGACATCTGGAACGAGCGCTTCGAAGACATCAACGCCTACGAGCGCTACCTGTCGCGCAACGGCGTCGTCATCCGGAAGTTCTTTCTCAACCTGTCGAAGGACGAACAGAAGCGGCGCTTTCTCAGCCGGCTCGATGAGCCCGCGAAGAACTGGAAATTCTCGGCCTCCGACGCCACCGAAAGAGAACGATGGTCCGAGTATATGGAGGCGTACGAGGAAATGATCCGGCACACTGCCACTGCCGACGCGCCGTGGTACGTCGTGCCCGCGGACAAGAAATGGTACACGCGGCTGGTGGTGGCCGCCGCGATAATCCACGCGCTCGAGGATCTGAATCTTCACTATCCAACCGTCGACGCCGCCCAGCGCAAGGAGCTGGAAGCCGCCCGCGCCGCCCTCGAGCATGAAGGCCGTCATCACTGACCCGGGCGCATCCGTCGCAGGCGAATCGCCCGCGCCGCTTCCTTCGCTCGAGCTGTTCGACTCGCCGCGCGCGTGGCGGATGGTCGCCGCCTGCTTCGTCGCGTTGTTCGCCGTGTACGGCGTCGCCTACAGCTTCGGCGCGTTCTTCAAACCGATGGCGGCGGAGTTTGGCGCGCGGCGCAGTGCGACCTCGGCGGTGTTTTCAATCACGGTGCTGGTGTGGTGCGTGCTCGGCCCGCTCACCGGCCATCTGTCGGACCGCTTCGGCCCGCGAATCGTGGTCGCGACCGGCGCCGTGACGATGGGCATCGGCCTCGCGCTGACCTCGATGATCGATCGGCTGTGGCTCGGCTACCTCACCTACGGACTCGGCGTCGGCGTTGGCGTCGCGTGCGCATACGTCCCGATGGTCGCCGTGGTCGGCGGATGGTTCTTGCGCAGGCGCAACACTGCGCTGGGAATCGCGGTCGCGGGAATAGGATTCGGCACCGTATGCGGCGCGCCGATCGCCGCCGCACTGATCTCTCATCTCGGATGGCGCTCGACGTACGTCGCGTTTGCCGTTGCCGCGACCGCAATCCTGCTCGGATGCGCATGGATCGTCGAGCGGCCGCCGGTGCACGTCACGCCGTCGCGCTTCCGGATCGCCGACGCCCTGCGCAGTCCAGCTTTCGCCTTCATGTACGCGTCGTCGGTGACGGTGTCGATCGTGCTGTTCGTGCCGTTTGTCTATCTGCCGTCGTTCGCGCATGACCACGGCGCGAGCGAGTTCGCCAGCGCCGCGCTCGTCGGCATCATCGGCGGCGCCAGCGTCGCGGGCCGCATGGGCCTCGGCAGCATGGCCGATCGAGCCGGCGTGCTGCGCCTCTACCAGGGAAGCTTCCTCGTGCTCGCGCTGAGCTACGGCATCTGGCTGATAGCGGCGTCATATCCAATGATGGTCGTGTTCGCGCTGGTGATGGGCGCGGGCTACGGCGGCTACGTCGCGCTCTCGCCCGCCGTCATCGCGCATATGTTCGGCACGCAGCGGATGGGCACGATGCTCGGCGCGCTCTACACCAGCGGCGGCTTGGGCGCGATGATCGGACCTCCGCTGATGGGAATGATGATCGATCGCACCGGCAGCTACCGCGTCGCGATCGCCGCCGCACTCGCAATAGCTCTAGCCTCGTTCACGCTGCTGATCCCGCTAAAGAGGTACGAACCAGCGCAGCAGGAATCGTAAAAGTCCGAGGATTCTCCGCCTGACAACGACTGAACTCCTCTCCGTATCCGGTTCCCCTTCCACCAGGGGAAGGGGTTAGGGGTTAGGTCGTTTAACATCAGCACCACCCCCCACCCCCCGCACCCCTTGCATTTCTCTCCAATCTGGCTAGACTGCCCGTTAGCACTCATACGTTGCGAGTGCCAATTGACAAAACCCGGACAGTTATTAACTTTCCGACGGCTGGAATCGTCTGGCCGAGCAACACTTTTTCGTAAGCCAAGGAGGCTACTGGTTCCCGATGAAAGGATTAAGGCCACTGGGAGATAGAATTCTCGTAAAACGCGTCAAGGAAGAGGAGCGGACCAAGGGTGGAATCATCATCCCCGACACCGCCAAGGAAAAGCCCCAGGAGGGCAAGATCGTCGCCGTCGGCAAGGGCAAATACGGCGAAGACGGCAAACTCATCCCCATCGAAGTGAAAGCGGGGGACAAAATCCTGTTCGGCAAATATTCGGGCAGCGAGTTCAAGCTCGAGGGCGAAGACCTGCTGATCCTGCGCGAAGACGACATCCTGGGAATCATCGAGTAGGCATTTCGGCCCACCCGTCAACGAGTCCCACAACCCGATCGATTAAACCGCAAATTTTAGGAGAGGCAAAAGAACCATGCCCGCAAAGATAGTTCGTTTCGGACAAGAATCGCGCGAGAAGATCCTCAAAGGGGTCAATGTTCTCGCCGATGCCGTCACCGTGACGCTCGGCCCCAAGGGCCGTAACGTCGTGTTGGAGAAGAGCTTCGGCGCTCCGACCGTGACCAAGGACGGCGTAACCGTGGCCAAGGAAATCGAGCTCGACGACAAGTTCGAGAATATGGGCGCGCAGATGGTCAAAGAGGTCGCATCGAAGACCTCCGACGTCGCCGGCGACGGCACCACCACCGCCACCGTGCTCGCGCGCCAGATTTTCACCGAGGGCATCAAGATGGTCGCCGCAGGGCACGATCCGATGTCGCTCAAGCGCGGAATCAATCGCGCCGTCGAGGCGATTACCGCCGAGCTCAAGAACCTGTCCAAGCCGACCAAGGATCGCAAGGAAATTGCGCAGGTCGGGACCATCTCGGCCAACAACGACTCCACCATCGGCGATATCATTGCCGAGGCGATGGAGAAGGTAGGCAAGGAAGGCGTCATCACGGTTGAAGAGGCGCGGGGCCTCGAGACCGCAGCTCGAAGTGGTCGAGGGCATGCAGTTCGACCGCGGCTACCTGTCGCCGTACTTCGTGACTGATCCCGAGCGGATGGAAGCGAAGCTCGACGACGTGTTCATCCTGATTCACGAGAAGAAAATCTCGTCGATGAAGGACCTGCTGCCTATCCTCGAGACGATTGCCAAGACCGGCAAGCCGTTCCTGATTATCGCCGAGGATATCGAAGGCGAGGCGCTGGCGACCCTGGTCGTGAACAAGATTCGTGGCACGCTGTCATGCGTCGCGGTCAAGGCGCCCGGCTTCGGCGATCGGCGCAAGGCGATGCTCGAAGACATCGCGATCCTGACCGGCGGCCGTGCGATTTCCGAGGAACTCGGACTCAAGCTCGAGAATATCACGCTGCCCGACCTCGGCCGCGCCAAGCGCCTGGTCGTGGACAAGGACAACTGCACGATCATCGATGGCGCCGGCAAGAAGGCCGACATCGAGGGCCGCATCAAGCAGATTCGCGCCCAGATCGAGGAGACCACGTCGGACTACGATCGCGAGAAGCTGCAGGAGCGGCTGGCCAAGCTGGTCGGCGGCGTGGCAGTGATTCGCGTCGGCGCCGCGACCGAAGTCGAGATGAAAGAGAAGAAGGCCCGCGTCGAGGACGCGCTGCATGCAACCCGCGCCGCAGTTGAAGAGGGCGTGGTGCCGGGCGGCGGCGTCGCGCTGATTCGTGCCTCGAGCGTGCTCGATAACATGCGCGCCAGCGAGGCGGAGAAGGTCGGTATCGGCATCATCAAGAAGGCGATCGAAGGACCGGCGTGGTGGATCGCATCCAACGCGGGATGGGAAGGCTCGGTGGTCGTCGACAAGATCAAGAACAACAAGGGGCCGTTCGGATTCAACGCGGCCAGCGAGGAGTTCGAAGATCTGATGAAGGCCGGAATCATCGACCCGACCAAAGTGGTTCGCAGTGCACTGCAGAACGCGGCGTCGGTCGCGAGCCTGCTGCTGACGACGGAGTGCATGGTGGCCGAGAAGCCCGACGAAAAGGGTGCGGGCGCAGGCGGTGGAATGCCGGGCGGAATGCCTCCGGGCGGCATGATGTAGTTCAGACTCAATTGCGCCGTCGCGACACAACTCGGACGGCGTGACTCGCGCAACGGCGGGGCCTCAAAAGGGCTCCGCCGCTGTTTTTTATATCGACGAAGGGCGCTTGCGATGTCACTGCGATGCAACAAATCGCTCGCGTGCTACGACGATTGAAGATTCCAACGGTGCCTCACGCAATCGGCGGAGCGCACAAAAATCCGCCCGACATAATATTTCGCACAAACTGCAAGTTGTTTTTTGCGCTTGACAGTTTGTTGATTTTAGACACGCTTACGCTCACCCAGACGAGATAACTGAATTAGGCCTGTGCAATCCTGCTGCTGACTGTTGCAGACCGCCGAAATACCCAATGAATCCGCACTCAATCGGCAACTGTCACAACGTGCGGACGCTGAACGGGTGATGCGGATAGCCGCTTGCAGAGCCATTCGACGGCGTCTGGAAGACTCGAACTGCTTTTGCTGAGTTGGAACAAACCCGCGACTTTGCGGGAGTTTCCTCTGCTCGTAAGGTTCTGCTCACGACGCACACGGTCGCGTACGCCGCCCGCACTCCTTGGCCCCGCCCTTGCTAAATATGCATACCGGTCGCCGCTGTAAATGCCTTGGGGATTGGGCTGGAGCAGTGCTCGTCCAGGAGGAGAGCAATTTGATGGCAGTGAGAGTACTCATTGCGGACAGCTCGGGGATCACGCGCGACATCATCCGCAATCATCTCGAATGCGGAGGTTGTCAGGTCGTCGCGGAAACCGAGACTGTCCCGCAGGCAATCGATCTCTTTCGCACCACGCGGCCGGATGTCGTCACGCTCGACGTTCGGCTGAAGGGTACGCAGGGATTCGACGCATTGTCTCTGTTCAGGTTGATGAGGCGGGAGTCGCCGAAGACCTCGGTTGTGATCGTTGGCGCGTCGCAAGCGCCCGATGACAACCGGGTCTATCTGCGCGAGGGTGCGCTGGAGTCCATTGTGGAGCCGTTCGACAGCCTCGGGCTCGAGCGGATGTGGCGGAAGCTGTCGGAGATCTATCCGGAGTTGAAACGCAGGGACGAGGCCGCTTCCGGCCGGTGACTTGCTACCCGACCATCAGGCGTTCGATTGAGAGGGGCTGGCCGGGTACGCAATTGACCAACAGCACCCACCCCGAGTTCTCGCTCGAATAGAGCGGCGCCGGAGTGCCACAGTAAAACGCGCGCGTCGCGCCCTGCGACACGTCGCTCAGCACGTGTACGTGGCCGAGCGCGACGTAGTCGTAGCGCGATCGCTCGATGTCCCCGGGCGTAATCGGCGACGATCGCTCGATCTCGCCTTCCTCCATGAAAAATCCGTGCGCGAGCGCGATGTTCCACAGTTCTTCCGCCGGCTCGGGCACGCCGCTCATCGGCCGGTAGTCGGGAGTATGCTCGACCAGCGCGCGGCCCCATACGCGAGTAGCCAGCTCGGGGAAATCGATGCTCCTGCCGTCGGGCTCGAGAATCAGGTGCAGATTTTCGGGCAGCGTGCCGGGTGCGAGGCCGGCATAGATCGACCGCTCGTCGTGCGCGTCATGGTTGCCGGGAATCATGACGACCGGCATCTTCGCCCGCGCGATCGTGCCTAGCGCAAAGGCGAGGCCCTCTTCGCTGACGCGCGCCGAGTCGAACAGATCGCCGACTATCAGCAGCATGTCGACGTTGCGATCGTTCGCGATGTCGATGACGCGGCCGAACGCATCGCGCACTTTGTCGCGCAGCTGAACTCCGCGCTCGCCTGACCCGAACGTGTCGGTCTCGAGATGAACGTCGGAAGTATGAATGATGGTGAGGGGGCGATGCGGCGGCTTAGCTGGCAAAATTGCTTCCTTCGACGCGCCAATCGGCTCGCAGGCGCTCAGTTCCGGTCGATGATAACATGCTGTAGAGTCAAGGTTTACTAGAGTTTGAGCACGCATTCCATCGCAAAATAGCAGCAGGGAGTTTGTCAATTGATCGTCGTAATGAAACCGCACGCCACTGAAGCCCAGATTCAGGCCGTGGCCAAAATGGTTGAGGACCTCGACTACAACGCGCACATCATCCGCGGCATCGAGCGCACCGTCGTCGCATGCGTCGGCGACGAGCGCGGCGAGAAGCATCAGCTGACGCATCTCGAATCGGTCGGCGGAGTCGAGCGCGTGATGCCGGTGGTGCGGTCGTTCAAGCTGTCGTCGCGCGAGGTGCGGCCCGAAGGATCGCTCATCAAAGTCGGCAACATGGAAATCGGCGGCAACCGAATCGCGGTGATCGCGGGACCGTGCGCGATCGAAAGCGAGGAGCAGGTCGAGGCCGCCGCCGACGCGGTCAAAGCCGCCGGCGCTCATGCGCTCCGCGGCGGCGCGTTCAAGCCGCGAACGTCGCCGTATTCGTTCCAGGGGATGGAAGACGAGGGCCTGGTATTGCTCGAGCATGCCGGGCGGCGCGTCGGGCTGCCGGTGGTGACGGAGATCATGGATCCCCACGACATCGACAAGGTCGTCGAGCATTCCGACATGCTGCAAGTCGGCGCGCGCAATGCGCAGAATTTTTCGCTGCTGCGGCGGCTCGGCAGAATCAACAAGCCGGTACTGCTCAAGCGCGGCATGTCGATGAAGCTCGAAGAGTTCATGATGGCGGCGGAATATATTTTGTCGGAGGGCAATCCCAACGTCGTGCTGTGCGAGCGCGGGATTCGCACCTTCGAGACCGCGACCAGGAACACGCTCGACCTCAACGCAGTGCCGCTGCTCAAGGAATGGACGCATCTGCCGGTGCTGGTTGATCCGAGCCACGGCACCGGCATCTACAAGATGGTCGCGCCGATGGCTCTGGCAGCAATCGCGGCGGGCGCAGACGGCTTGCTGATCGAAGTGCATCCCAAGCCTGACAGCGCGCTGTCCGACGGTCCGCAGCAGCTAAAGCCATCGCGCTTCGCCAACCTGATGAAGACGCTGAAGCCGCTTGCTGAAGCAGTGGGACGAACGCTGTAGATTTCGCGCAAGGGGCAAACCCGGATGGATCGAAAAATCGGACTGTTCGATGCGATGCGGACTACGCGCGCGATGCGCCGGCTGAAGCCGGACGCGGTTCCTGATGAACTGATCCGGGAAATTATCGAGGCGGGCACGTGGGCGCCTAGCGGCGGCGACTCGCAGCATTGGCGCTTCATCGTGGTTAAGGACCCGCAGATCAAGAAGCAGCTCCAGCTCAGATACCAGCGCGCCTTTGAGGATCTCAAGCAACGCTTTCACGCAGCGCCGCCGCCTCCCGGCAAGACTGAGGCGCAAAAGCAGCGCATGCTCGCGGCACGGGACCATCTCACCGAGCACTTTCATGAAGCGCCGGTGCTCGTCGTCTGTTGTCTCGTCGGCGACTCGGGAAGCGGAGTCGGAGCTGGAGCGTCGATCTACCCTGCCGTACAAAACATGTTGCTCGCTGCG
Organism: uncultured delta proteobacterium; assembly: GCA_963747845.1. GTDB lineage: Bacteria > Desulfobacterota > Binatia > Binatales > Binataceae > Binatus. Next base: position 401,983 of record CAVVGR010000003.1, on the reverse strand, counting down.
CGCGCCCTGGGGCTGGGTGCGACGCTGACTACGCGCCATCTGTTGTACGAGAAAGAGGTCGACGAGATCCTGGGACTGCCCAGGGAAGCCCATACCTTTGCAATCATCCCGATTGGTTATCCGCTCGGACATTTCGGGCCAGTCTCACGCGCGGCAGTCAAGCAGATAACGTTCCTCGATCAATGGGGCGTCAAGTATCTGTAGCTCGCAGAGATTGGTGAGTAAGCCCCGCGACGCAGTTCGGCTACCAAAGCTCAGTTGCGCCGAAAACTCTTCAGAGTAACTTCAGAAGTGTAGCCTCGACTACGGCTTTTGCAACCTTTCACTGCGAGCAGGATAAATTTTGAGCGAGTCGAACGTAGCTCCAAATGTTGCAGCTCATCTTGCCGCGATTGTCGCGTCTTCCGATGACATTATTGTGAGCAAGACTCTCGAGGGCGTCATTACGTCCTGGAATCCTTCGGCCGAGCGGATCCTCGGTTACACGGCGGCTGAAGCAGTCGGAAATCACATCAGGCTGATCATCCCTCACGATCGCTGGGCTGAAGAAGATGAGGTTCTGGCACGGATCCGGCGTGGCGAAAGAGTTGAACATTTCGAAACGATTCGGCGTACCAAAGATGGACGGTTACTCAACATCTCACTTACGGTTTCTCCGATCAGAGATTCTGATGGCACGATCGTGGGGGCGTCGAAGGTCGCGCGCGACGTAACGGAACGGAGGTTGGCGGAGCAAGAGCTCGAAGCGTCTGCTGATCGCGGAAAAAGATTCTCGCGCGCGGGCCGAAGAGGCCAGCCGTCTCAAGGACGAGTTCCTTGCGGTCGTGTCCCACGAACTTCGCACGCCGCTGAACGCGATTATGGGTTGGGCGTCGCTGCTGAAAATGCGGAGCCTCGATGATCAGACGATGCGCGCGATTGATACGATCCAGCGCAACGCAGAAACGCAGAATCAGCTCATCGGCGATCTGCTCGACGTATCGCGAATCGTTTCAGGGCAGATGCGGCTCAACATCCGGCCGTTTGAGCTCATTTCCGTGATCAATGCGGCTATCGAAGTGATCCGGCCGAGCGCCGATGCGAAGTCTATTCGCGTCCAGACCGTTCTCGATCCTGCCGCCGGTGCAATAGCCGGCGACCCCGATCGGCTGCAGCAGATTTTCTGGAATCTTCTGTCCAACGCGATAAAGTTCACTCCGAGTCGCGGCCGGGTTCAGGTCCGCTTGCAGCGAATCAACTCTCACGTCGAATTTGTCGTCTCCGATACCGGCAACGGAATTGATCCGAAGTTGCTGCCGCACATATTCGAGCGCTTCCGCCAGGGCGACAGCAGCACAACTCGTGAGCATCGCGGGCTTGGCCTGGGACTGGCGATCGTACGTCACCTGGTCGAGCTTCACGGCGGCGTGGTCCGTGCCTTCAGCGACGGAGAAGGCAAGGGCTCAGAATTCAGGGTGGAACTGCCTATATCGGTCGCGTCGCGCTCGGCTCAGCTCGACGATCAAGTCCGAGTTCATCCCCGAATCGGCGAAAGGATATCGGGCACGATGCCTTCGCTGGCTGGTTTGCGGGTCCTTCTGGTGGATGATGAACCGGATGCGCGCGAAGTCCTGACGGCCATTCTCAACGAAGCCGGCGCCGAGGTTATCACCGCCGCGGGGGCGCATGCGGGCCTCGAATTGATCACTCGATGGAAGCCCGACGTATTGATCTCGGATATCGGCATGCCCGGCGAGGACGGATACGACCTGATACGCAAGGTGCGCGCGCTTTCACCCGATCAAGGCGGCCGGGTTCCGGCGATTGCCTTGACCGCATTCGCCCGCACCCAGGATCGGCTCAGAGTGCTCTCGGCCGGCTACCAGACGCACGTGCCCAAGCCGGTGGAACCGGTCGAACTCGCGACCGTGGTAGCCAGCCTCACCAGGAGACTGTAGGCGTCGGCGCGATCTAGAGCGGCTTGTGCCAGAACTCCATCGCGACGCGCTCGGCGCCGACGACTACGCGATCGAAGCCGACTTTGCGGTAGAGGCCGCGCGCGACGCGATTGTCCTCGCGCACTTCGAGCGTTAGCCGGCAGCAGTTCAGCTCGCGCGCTTTCGCCTCGATTCTTTCGAGCAGCGTGCGGCCGATTCCGGCGCCGCGCACCGAGGAGTCGACGAAGATGTCGTGGATGTTGATGAGCGGGCGCGCCATGAAGGTCGAAAATCCGAGGAAGCAGATCGCAAAGCCGACCGGCTTACCGTCACGGTACGCCAGCCAGGTGTAGCACGCAGGATGGGCGCGCAGTCCCGGCACCACTTCGCGCTTGACGCGCTCCGACAGCGGCTCGCCGCCTTGCAAAGGTTCACGCATGAAGGCGTCGAGCATCGCGACGATCGCATCCTGATGCTCGGCGAGTGACAGGTCCGCGTCGACGATCGTTACGTTGCTAGCCGCCATGAGATCCTCTTCTCAATTCTATATATCGGGTTTTCAGCTATCACGCTCCTCCAGCGCAGACTTGCGGGCGCTTGGTGTAAGCTCGGGTTGCGAGTTTGGCCAGGGAGACTCAGATGGCGCGAGAGCAGGATCGGTCTGGACCGGGTGTAGCGCTTCCGAAGTTCGCCGATACCGTCGTTATCGGCGGCGGCACCGCGGGAGCTGCCATCGCGGGCCTTCTCGCGGAGCATTCAGAGCAGACAGTGCTGCTGCTGGAAGCCGGTCCCGATTACGGTCCGTTCGCCGCGGGACGATGGCCCGCAGAACTCGCGGATGCTGTCACAATTCCGAACACGCACGACTGGGGCTATGACAGCGGAGAGCAGTACGCGCCGCGCGTCATCACCTACGAGCGCGCTTGTGTGATTGGCGGATGTTCGTCGCACAATGGATGCGCGGCGATTTGGGGCAGCCGCGCCGATTACGACGGATGGGCCGCGCTTGGAAATCCGGGATGGTCCACCGACGAACTGCTGCCGCTTTTCCGCACTGCCTCTGAGCGTTTGCGGGTTAGAATTCCCGAGCGAGAAGAGATCACTCCTTTCCAGCGCGTCGCATTGGACGCCGCCGCTGGCGCCGGAATTCCGCGCGTCGCTGACCTGAACAATCTCGATGAGAACATCGGCATGGCGCCGAGTCCGGCGAATATCCTGAATGGAGTCCGCTGGAACACCGCGTTCGCTTATCTCGATCCAGTTCGCGAGCGATCGAACCTGACTATTGCTGGCGACTCGCCATGCGACCGTCTCGAAATCAGCTCAGGACGAGTGAACGCCGTCATCGTAGCCGGACCCGAAGGCCCGGTGCGCGTCGAAGCCGGCCGAGTAATCGTGGCGGCGGGAACCTATGGCTCTCCCGCGATTCTCTTGCGCTCCGGAATCGGCGATCCTTCTGAACTTCGCACCGCCGGAATCATGCCGACCTACGAACTTCCCGGAGTCGGCCGCAACCTGCACGACCATCCGCGGATTTCAATCAACTACGCGGTAACGCGCGAGCTCGAAGAGATGATGGCCGTGTTTGCGCGCGATCACTGGATGCCCGAGGAGCAGACGATCGCCAAGGCGCGATCCTCGCGATGCTCGCAGGCGTTTGACCTGCACATCTATCCCGTTGGCGGACGCGACAGCACGACTCGAACCGGCTGGCGATGGACGCTCGAAGTGGCGTGCCTGACGCCACGTTCGCGTGGCGCGCTAAGTCTCAAGAGCGCGGACAGCGCCGCGCCTCCTATCATCGACCACGCCTATCTGTCCGATCCTGACGACGAAGATTTACGCGTGCTCGCCGATGGGGTTCAGCTCGCGCGCGAGATAGCCACGATACCCGCACTGTCGCGGCTGGTTGGCGCGGAGATTTCACCCGGTGGCGCGTTCGCGACCCGCTCCGAACTCGAGGCATTCGTCAGGGCCAATTGCCTGCACTACTTTCATCCGGTGGGAACGTGCGCGATGGGTCCGGCGAGCGATCGGGCCGCGGTCGTCGATTCGCGCGGAAGAATTCACGGGCTCGACAATGCTTGCGTCGCCGACGCGTCGATCATGCCCGTGATACCGCGCGCCAACACCAACCTGCCAGCGCTCGTCGTTGGCGAACGAATCGCGCGCTGGCTGCTGGGACGTGACTAGGAGATTTTCTTGTCGTCCTTGTAGGTTTCCTCCCAGTTCTTGAAACCGTTCGGATCCCATCGCTTCCACACGCCGTCGCGCTTGCCGTCCTTGTACATGCCGATCGCGGCAATCTTGCCGTTGGTGTACCAGCCGGTATGCTGGCCGTCCTGCACGCCGTCCTTGTAGTGATCGATCGACGCCATCTGGCCGTTGTCGTACCACATCGTCCATTCGCCGTTCTGTTTGCCGTCGTGATATTCGCCCTGCAGCATCTTCGATCCATCTTCGCGATAGATCACGTACGGCCCTTCCTTGACGTCCTGGCCGTTGACGGTCTTCACGCAAGCGGTCTCGGAGCCATCGGGCGGACCCTCACCGACGAGCCTGCTTCCAGGCGGGCAAGGCGGCGCCGCTTTGCACGCGGCGATCGTCGCAGCGAAAAGAAAAAGTGCGATTTTGGCCTTGAGGCTACGGATGCGGCGTGATCGAAATGACGGTAATCTTGCCGTGGACGGGGCCGTAGTACCAAAAGATTCGGTAAGCGGCAGGCACCTGGTTTTCAGCATAGGCCTCGAACACTTCCTCTTGATTTGGTCCTTTCAGGCCTTGGTACTTGTGGGTTTGAAGACTATGGTGCCGAGGATTCGTTTCGAGATAGCCGAGCGCTTTTCGTACTGACTTAAGGCGTTTCGCGAACGCTGGAGCCGTAGCGAGACGTTCCAACTGAGCTTTGGCCTCGTTGGAGAATTCCAGCTTGTACGAGGCCAACGCTTCGCCTGCTAGTCGATTTCATCGTCGGCAAACTTGGCGAACGAGCCGAGATCGTGAACCTTCCCTTCGGCCGCGTCCTGGAGCCCGCGGCGAACGCTGGCCAATGCCTTGGGGTTTTCGTACAGCCACGCCTCGTGCAATGGGACGCCGATTTCAGGCGACAGGAGTATCTGACCGACGTCGTTGGTGTAGATGATGAACCGCAACTCGCGCGCCTTATCCTCGCCGGACACCCCGCGCAGGATATGGTTGAGACGGTCCACAACTTTGGACAGCGAGACTCGCTTGCGTTCGTCGAATCCGGTTTCGCCGACGCGCTCAAACTTCTCGCTCAGAATCGCAGGACTTCGAGGCATGGCTTTATCCTCTCGGCGAACAGAGGTCTTCGGCTGACGCTGGTTCGTCGGGGTAATGTACCGAAGATGCATTGTATCCAAGTGGGCAGTGCCTCGCAATAATCGCGATTCGCAGAAACGAAAGCGGGATGCGCGATTGCTCACGCATCCCGCCTGATTACTTGCTCCACTCTTGCGCGTATGCCCGCTAGTTCGATCCGGTCGAGCCGAGCAGGTTGCCGCCGAGAGTCGCGTTGCCGACTGACACGTCGCCGATCACGTTGATCAGCGCCGGCTTGCCGGATTTGAACGCGCGCTCGAGCGCCGGAATTATCTGCTCGTTGGTCTCGACCTGCTCGCCATGACATCCCATCTCGGCGAAGATTTTGTCGTAGCGGATGTTCGGCAGCATGTTGAACGGATCGGTGCGGCCCTTCAGCCCCGGCATCTGATCGAAGTTCGGACCCCATGAACTGTTGTTCCACAGCACCGTGATGACGGGCAGCTTGTAGCGCGCCGCCGTCTCCATGTCCCAGCCGCCGATTCCGAGTCCGCCGTCGCCGCTGATGACGACGACTTGCTGGCCCGGCCGCGCAAGCTGCGCACCGATACCCATCCCGACGCCATGACCGACGGGAGCGAGCGGACCCGCGTCGACGACCTGACCCATAAAGCGGCAGGTGAACGCGCGGCTCATCCATCCCGACAGCGTGAAGCTGTCGATCACGGTGGTCGCGTTTTTGTCGAGCACCGTGATCAGGTCCTCGCATAGGCGCGCCGGATGTATCGGCTGATTCTTCGCGACCTTCGCGTTCTGGTCCTTGATCTGATTGTCGAAGCGCTGACGCGTTTCCCACACCTGCTTGACCCACGGCGACGTCTTGTTCTTCGAGAAGTCGAGCTTGAGTTCCTTGGCTCGATTGATCAACTGGCGCAACACCAGTTTGGGATCGCCGACAATCGGCAGGTCCGCGTTAACCTGCCATCCGATTCGGGTCGCAGTGGGATCGACCTGGATGTATTTCGCCTTGTCGGTCCAGGTGGGCGGCTGCCCGAAATGCTCGCCGCTCCAGAAACGGAAGCCGATTGCGAGGATGACGTCGGCGCCTCCGGTGAACGGCTTCTTGAACGCGCCGCGAATCGCCAGCGGATGCTCTTCGGAGACGACGCCCTGGCCGGCGCGGCGCGCGTAAATCGGGATGTTCGTGAGTTCGACGAACTCGCGCATCTCGGCGCCCGCCTGCGACCAGAACACGCCGTCGCCGCATGCAATCAACGGGCGCTCGGACGAGGCCAACAGCTCGAGCGCTCGATCAATCTTAGCGGGATCGCCTGCCGATCGCACGTCGTCGATCGTGAACTCGCGCGCGCCCTTGCGCTGACCCGCATCGTCTTCGTGGTGATACAAAATGTTCTGCGGAATCTCGAACAGCGCGACGCCCTGCGGCGGCGAGATAGCCTCGCGGAACGCGGAGCGCAGGTCGAATTGAATCGTGGACCAGTCGGTCACCCGCTTGGTGAACTTCGAGAAGCTGTCGACGACTTCGGAGCCGTAGGCTTCCTGGAACGATCCGAGATGATCCTCGGTGTTGGGATGCTGTCCCGAAATACAAACCACGGCGCTGCTGGTCAGTCCCGCGACGCACAGTCCCGTCACCGCGTTGGTGAGACCGCATCCTGCTGTGACCATGCACACACCGACCTCGCCCGAGGTGCGCGCGTAAGCGTCGGCAGCGTAGGCGGTAGCCTGCTCGTGGCGCATGTGGATCAACTTGATGTCGTGATTGCGCAACTGGCCGAGGATCGGAAACAGATGCCCGCCGTTGATCGCAAAACAATACTTAACCCGATTCTCGCGCATCACGCGCGCGATTAATTCTCCGCCATCAGCTTTCGCCATTATTGAGCTCCTTTTGAGGTAATGTTCCCGCTTGCTTCGAATCCTTGCACATTTGATGCGTCGCCGAAAAGCGCGCGCACAAGATGACACTGGCGTTGCAAGATGCACCATCGCGAATTGCTCAAGCAGGGTTGATCGCCGCGTGCAAGACTGTCAGCTTTGAACATCGTTCGGTGGAACCGGCTTGCGCGGGTCCGGGGGGACTTGGTTGACCGGGGTAGGGTGGCGGAAGATCAACCGAATACAAGAAGACGAATTTCAATCTCAGGATCCACGATGCGGCGCGCACTCGCCTCACTCATCTTAATTCTAGCTGTTGTCATCGCGTCCGCGCCCGCGCATGCGTTCTCGCTGCTGGACCCCAGCACCTGGAGCTGGCCGCAGTACGACTGGAGCTCGTTCAAAATCCAGAATCCCAATTCATGGCCGTTCATCCCCGTGCCTGAAGTCGCCACCGATCCGAACGGCGGCGTCACCTACGGCGTGTTGCCGGTGTGGCTGTTCACCGACGACAAGAACGAGATCAGCAGCATCCTCGCGCCCGACATCAACTCCAACAGCACCCTCGGCCCCGGCGGAAATTTCCGCTACCTCGCCTATCCCTCGTCGGACACCAACTGGTACATCGAAGGCGGCGCGCAAGAGACGATCGCGCGCAACGTCGACCTCGATTACCAGACCGGACGCAACCACGAAGGCTGGTGGTCGTTCGAAGGACGCTTTTTCTTCGAGCGCGACCCGACCGAGCGCTTCTATGGCACCGGCAACGACTCTCACTACGGCAACCAGAGCAACTACACCACCGAGCAGCTTTACGGCGAGGCGATTCTCGGCCTGAACTTCAGCAAGAAGCTGCAGTTGTCGATGATGGAACGCCCGCGCTACGTGCGTATCCAGGACGGCGGCTTCACTTCAGTGCCTTCAATCTTCAGCCAGTTCCCGCATCAGAAGGGTCTCAACGGCGGCAGCGAAGTTCTTTCGCAGTGGATGCTCCAGTACGATTCGCGCGACTCGGTTGATATCCCGCGATCCGGCACGCTCGGGCGGCTCTACTACGGCGTCGCGGATCGCGCTTTCGGCAGCTCGATTTCATACAACCGCTTCGGCGGCGAATTGCGCCAGTACTACGCGATCGGCCAGCGCGTCACCCTCGCCGGCCATCTCTTCAGCGAATATGAACCGGCTGGTAACGAGATGCCTTTCTGGTCGCAAGCGCGCCTTGGTGGCGACGAAAGCCTGCTGACTGATCAGGAGACGCTGCGCGGTTACGGCGCCGGCCGCTACATCGACAACAACCTGTTCGTGATGAACCTCGAAGTGCGCACGCGGGTGTGGGACAAGGACGTCCTGGGCACTCACGGCATACTCGAGTTGGCGCCGTTCGCGGAAGCAGGACGCGTCGGCCATGACATGGGGTACAATCCGTTCAGCGATTTGCACCCGGTCGGCGGCCTCGGAATCCGTGGCATCGCGCAGCCATTCGTAGTCGGCTTCGTCGACGTAGGATGGGGCGGCGAAGGCGCAGCAGTCTTCTCAGGCATCAACTACCCGTTCTAAATTTCTCCGCCAGCTAGAGTTCTCTGTCTCCTCTCGCCGGAGCGCAGCGAAGACTCATTTGTCATCCTGACAAAGCGAGCGAGGCGAGCCATTCTGTCATCCTGACGACCCGAGCATCGCGAGGGGAGGAAGGACCTCGGACAGCTTCGCGCCAGCGAAGCCGGTTCCGGTTTCGACATCGCGCAGCGCTCCATTTCTGCTTCCCTCATGCAAGCCTCCGGAATCTCATCGGATGGCAGCCACCCAAAACCGGAACCGGCGGCGCTTACGCCCCACTGTCCGAGGTCCTTCCTCCCCTCGCGGTGCTCGGGTCGTCAGGATGACAGACACGCTCGCTTCGCTCACTTCGTCAGATGAGCCGCGTGCATAGTAGGCTCTTCTTCTACCTGCCCTTGCCGGTGAGCTTCACCGACTGCGGCGTGCCATCCGCATTGTCGATTATCATCAAGGTGCCGTGTTGCGACCCCGATGCGCTCGGCGTGAAGGTTACGTCGATAGAGCACTTCGCGCCCGGCGCCAGCGCCGCATCGCAGCCGTTGCTGACGCTGTACGGACTGACGATTCCTCCGACGCCCTCCATCAACACCGTAAGCCCCGGCTTGCTCCTGCTGCCCCTGGGATTCGTCACGATGACGCTCTTCGCTTTGTTACTTCCGAGGTGCACCGTGCCGAACTTCAGCGACTTAGGCTTGATCTTCAGCTTGACCGGCACTGCTGTAGGCGTGGCAGTCGGCGTGGCTGTGGCAGTCGCAGTCGGCGTAGCTGTGGCAGTTGCCGTCGCCGTTGGCGTTGTCGTCGCAGTGGCGGTCGCCGTTGGCGTACCGGTCGAAGTCGGGCTTGCCACGCCCACGGCGTAGAGGTTGTCGTCCGTGTCGCCGAAGTAAATGGTCCCGTTGTGGCTGATCGCCGGAGCGCCCACCGTGCCGCCGGTTGCGAGCGACCACTTCTCGAAGACGGCACCTTGCCCGCCGTCAGTCAGCGCGTACAGGGTCTCGTTGTAAGCACCGATGTAGATAGTCCCGTCGGCGCCGATCGCGGGCGCGCCGGAGGCCCCGCCATTATAGGTGCCGAAGTACCCCCACTTCTGCGAACCGTCTGCCGGGTTTAACGCGCAGAGCTCGCCGCCGGCAGTGACGTAAATCGTGCCGTCGGCGCCGATCGCAGGTGGGCCGATACCCTGCGTGTTGGGAGTGACCATCCACTTCTGCGTGACAACACCCTGACCGCCGTCGGTCAGCGCATAGAATTCCTGGAAATCCTCCGGAGTGTAAATAGTGCCGTCAGGGCCGATCGCCGGAGACCCTGGAAGGACATTGCCGAGAGAGAACTCCCACTTCTCCGAGCCGTCGGGATTCAGCGCGTTGATGTAGCCGGGATTGACGTTGTTGTAGTTGGAGCCGAAGTAAATGGTCCCGTCGGCGCCGATCGCCGGCGCGGATTGAACAGCGCCGGGGGTTACGAACGCCCACTTCTGCGTGGCACTGCTGCCATTGTCGGTCAGCGCGTAAAGATGGCTGGCAGCAGTATTAGGGTTGGTTAAAACGGACTCCTGGTCGCCCACGTAAATCGTCCCGTCGGCGCCGATCGTCGGCGAGGAGTACACCAGCCCGCCAGTTGTGAACGCCCACTTCTGTGTGACGACGCCCTGACCTCCGTCGGTCAACGCGTAGAGGTTGCCGTCCTGCGAGCCGATGTAAATGGTCCCGTCGGCGCCGATCGCCGGCGACCCGGTAATATAGTTTCCGGTTGCGAACTTCCATTTCAGCGAGCCGTCCGAGTTTACCGCCCAGAGGTCATGGTCAATGCTGCCGGCGTAAACAGTTCCGTCGGCGCCGATGACCGGATATGCCAGCACGTTGTCGGCGGTGAACGTCCACTTTTCATGACCGGGGTTCGCGCTCGTGCTGAACTGGCTCAACCCGCTGTGCAAAGCATCATGCTGGAACATCGGCCACGGCGGCGGAACGGGAGCGTACGCCTTGACGAAGGTGTCGATGTCCACCGTGCCCCAGCCGGTGACCAAATCAAAGCCCGGACCGGCTGAGTAGCCCGTGACGGTGAACTCGTCATCGGCCATGCAGGATGCGCCAGGCGCCGGATTAACGGTGCAGTCGATGTAAGTGTTGTTGCCGGTGAGCACGTCGCGGAACCCGTTGGCGGCCAGGCCTTGATTGGCCATCTGATAGATCCGCGGATTCATGCTGCCCAGCCGCGAACCGGTCCTTTGCTGGATGAGCCTCGAGATTCCTGCCCACATCGGCGTGGCCAGGCTGGTGCCGCCCTCCTGTTGCGGAATCACATCATCGGCCGGCGGCTCGGCGCAGCTTGGCGGATCGGGGCATGAGTTATCTTCGGTGACGAAAAGGCCCGGATTCACGTTGCTCGCGACCATCGCAACATCCGGAATGTCGCGGACGCCGTCGTTGGGCACGCCCTCGCCGGTCTGCCACGTCGGCTTGGTGGTGAAGACCTGGCTTGCGCCGCCGCCGGTCGCGCTGTTGGTTCCCGCGTTTGCCGCGTCGGTGTCGTTCCACGCGTACTCGGAAACAAAGCCCACGTCATTGCCGTTCGTATCCCAGTTCGGAACGAATTCGGTGCCGCCAACTGAAGTTACATTCGGATCAGTGGAGAGTTCGTTGGGGTTCGGCGCTTCATCATCGCACTGATCGACCCCATGGTCGCCCGCCGAAACAAATACCGATTGTCCCGTGGGCGACCGCTTTCATGAAAATCGGATCCATGGTGCCCGTCCAGAACGACGCCGCCTGACAGGTCTGGTAGCTGATACTGATCGCGCCGCATTTGTTCTCTTCACCGCGGCGCCGACCGCGTCCATCAGGTTTTGCTCAAAGGTGTAAGCAATCGGGTTGGAGACATACAAAATTATCGGATCGCCCGGCGCAACCGCATGCGACCATTCGATGTCCAGGTATGCTTCGACATCGCCGTCCGAAGTTACCCCGGGGTCGCCCTCGACGCCGATATCATCGGTGAGATTTATCGGCGCCAGCGTAAATCCAGTGTCGGCGCTGTTGGTGAAAGCAGCCGAGGACGTCCGGCGAAAACGTCGCTCTTCGAGAAGATGGCGATACAGTCGTTGGCCGGGCTGCCATCGACGCCCGCGTTCAGCAGCGGGTTCTCATCATAAAACGTGTAGAAGTCGGGCGGCGCAAAGGTGTTGCCGCTGGGCAGCCCCAGACAAAGTCCAATTGATTCTCCGAGTTTCCAGGCTGGCGGCTCGGCCTCCTTGCCCCCAGGTTTCTGCAAGCCGACGATATAGCCGACCAGACCGCCGAATGCGGCCGGGATCTGCGGCTCGATCGTATTGGCAAACTGGGAGCCGTCGCCGAAGGTCATCATCTTCGCCTTGAGTCCCTTCTCGACCGCCGCAACAGTTCCGCTGAACCTGACCATGCCCTCCTGCCGCGATCCTCCGGTGATGCGAAAGTTAATCGACTTGAGCCAACGCACGACCGCGTTGAAATCCTGCGCGGACGGCCCAAAGCGCCGCTCGTATTCGTCGTGCTTGAGCCACCTATGGTAATGCGGAGACTTCGGGTCTTGCTGCGCGGCAATCAGCGCGTTCAGTTCCGCGCGGTTGCGCGGTATGAACTCGATCGCCATCGTGAGGACCTTGGCGGGATCGGCATGCCCGGCCAGCTTAAGCCGGCTCGCCTGCGGCGCCACCGTGCCATGCAGCGAAACCATCTGCGCCGACGCGGCCGCCGCCGTCGTCAGCACCGCGGCCACGATCGCCGCACCCGAAATCGCAATCGCGCCGCCCCGCGCTCTACTCCAGCACGGCTTCATCAACCCTCTCCCCCGATAAGTCTCACCGTCGAACTATGTCATCCCGACGAAGCAATCAAAGCAAGCCACGCTGTCATCGCGACAACTAGATCAACGCGAGCCAAGCTGTCGTCCTGCCTGAAGCGAGCAACGCGAGCCCCATCCGTCATCCTGACGACCCGTGCATCGCGAGGCGAGGAAGGACCTCGGACAGCTTCGCGCCAGCGAAGCCGGTTCCGGTCTCCGAAATCGCGCAGCGCTCCTTTTTTGCTGTGGTCATACAACCCTCCGGCATCTCATCTGATGGCAGCAACTCAAAACCGGAACCGGCGGCAGCTTGCGGCCCGGTGTCCGGGATCCTTCCATGCGTTCACGTCGCTCGCTTCGTCGGGACAACTCAATTTTGGGAAGGGTCAGGGTCTGGATTCGCCTCCACCATCCCGCTCTTATGGAGAAGCACTGCTTCGGATGACAACTGACCGGGGCGAGGGCGAAGGGGATTCCAGGCATGGCGACGGTCGACAGCAAAACCTCTCAGCGGGCGCTGGATATGATTCTCGCAGCGATCGGTCTGCGCGAATCAAACTATTCCGGCAAGATAACGATCCAGGGCAAGGACCCCATCCTGTCGTCGCGCCATCGCTTCGGCGAGTTGATGGCTGCGGCGCAGGCGGCGTTCGGAATAGCGCTGGGCGAGTTATGGCAAGTGCGTGGTGGCAAGCCGCAAACCGTGACGACCAACGTCCGCAACGCGGTCCACCAGCATCACGGCATCGCCTTCATGCGTCACAACGGCCGGCAACTTCCTTTCACCGATTATGGGTCGGGCGTCGGCGTCGATTCTCCCCTCAGCGGCGAGTTCTATCCGACCCGCGACGGACGTTTCGTGAAAATCGAGCTTTTCTATCCGCGTCTGCGCGATGCGATGTTCAAGGTCCTCAAATGCGCTCCCACCCAGCGCGCCGCCGAAGCTGCGATCATGCAGTGGGATGCGGAAGCGCTTGAAACCGCCATCCGCGAGGAGTCCGGCGCGATCGGGGTGGTGCGCTCGGCGGCGGAATGGCTCGCGCATCCCGTCGGGCGCCGCCTCGCTGCCAAACCGGTGGTAGAAGTTCAAAAGATTGGTGACAGCGATCCCATCCCGCTGCCCAAAGGATGCGAGAAGGCGCTGGCCGGTATCCGTGTGCTTGACTGCACGCATGTGATCGGCGGACCGGTCACCGCGCGCACGCTTGCCGAGTTCGGCGCCGACGTCTTGCACCTGTCCAAACCGAATTACCCGGACCACGTTAACTGGCGTCTGGAAACCGATATTGGAAAACGCGCCGCATACTGCGACTTCGACAACGAAGCCGACACCCGCCGTTTTTTTGATCTTCTGCAGACAGCCGACGTCTTCACCTGCTCCTATCTGAATCTCGACCAGCGCGGGATCTCGCCGCGGCGCCTCGCGACCAGCAGACCGGGAATCATCTCGCATGAGTTGCGCTGTTTCGATTTTGAAGGCGAATGGGCAAATTTCCGCGGTTTCGACATGATAGCGGTGGCGGTGTCAGGCTACGTCGATGCCGAAGGAGCAATCGACGCGCCGATCATGCCCTTGCAGGTGATTTTTGCCGACTACCTGGCGGCTTACGCAGGTGCCGCGGGCGTCGCGGCCGCATTGCATCGCAGGGCGACCGAAGGTGGCAGCTACCAGGTGCGAGTATCTCTCACCCGGATGTGCATGTGGGCGCAGGAGTTGGGACTCCTCGACGGCAGCGCGCTCAACGGCACGCGACCCTTCGCCGACATAGCGAAAGAAACGGACTTGCCGTTAGCGAAGATAGCCAGCCCGTTCGGCGAGATCACCTACCTCCCAAGCATGATCGAAATGCCGGACATAAAACCAGGCTTCATAAGAGGGCCCCAGCCCCTGGGCTCATCGCTACTGGAATGGCAGGACTGAGCCCGCGGGCTTGCCCTGGTTCTCCCGCACTCTGTCTTCTCTGCACGCAAGGAAGAGGATGAAGGCGAGGGCTGTTGCACAGCGCGCATCTTTCGCGCGCGATTCGGGATTCTGCCTCTGAAAATCCAGGTCGCCATTCGGCCGCCTCTGGACTTTTTCGCGTCCTCACTTTGCGTCTTCCCTCGGCTGCGCTCGGGATCACACAAGGATAAGGCGACGCGGCGGCAGGACGAGGCGTAGATAGGACGACACGGAAATCGAGTCTCAGTCATGTTATTCTGCGATCAGGCCGACGGGCACTCAGCCCGCCTTCACTTGAAATGCGGCTTTCCGAACTAGACTACGACCTCCCCGAGGAACTGATCGCGCAGGAACCGCTCGCCCGCCGCGACGAGGCGCGCCTGCTCGTGCTCGATCGCAAATCCAAATCGGTCGAGCATTCGCGCTTCTACAAGCTCGTCCGTCACCTGCGCGACGGCGACCTGATCGTACTCAACGACACGCGCGTGCTGCCGGCGCGCCTGTTTGCGCAGAAGGAGTCGGGCGGCCGTGTCGAGTTGCTGATGGTGCGGCCGGCCGGTCCCGTCGAAGGTCCCGCCGGCGCCTGGATCGCACTGATTCGGACGCATCGCGTGTTGAAAGATAACGCGCGCCTCATTCTCGAGCGATGGCAACGCGCTGCGAATCGCCGGCTATGCGCGCCCGGGCCGGCCTATCGTCGTCGCTGAAGGTGATACCTCGATCGAACAGATACTCCAGCTCGATGGCACCCTCGCGCTGCCTCATTATATCCATCGCACCGTCGGCGCCGCGGATATCGACGACTATCAGACCGTCTATGCCGCGCGGCCGGGCGCGATCGCGGCGCCAACCGCCGGTCTCCATTTCACCGACGAGGTTTTCAAGGCGCTGGCCGACGCAGGTATCCGCACCGCGACGGTGACGCTGCATATCGGCCCCGGCACTTTCGCGCCGGTGCGCGCCGTCGAGGTCGAAAGCCACACGATGGAATCCGAGTGGTACACGATTCCGCCCGCCACCCAGGCCGCGATCGAACACGCGCGGCGAGTCGGCGGGCGTATAATCGCGGTCGGCACGAGCTCGACCCGCGCGCTCGAGTCGTGGGCAATCACCGGCGACGTCGAGGGTTTCACCGGCCTCTTTATTCATCCCGGCTTTCGCTTCAAGCTGGCAGACGCGATGCTGACGAATTTCCACATGCCGCGCACGACGGTGCTCGCGCTCGTGATGGCGCTGGCGGGACGCGATCAGATTCTCGCGGCATACCGCGAAGCAATCCGCCATCGCTACCGCTTTCTCAGCTACGGCGACGCGATGTTAATCCTCTGATGAACGGCCCAATCGAATTCAGCGTCAGCGCCGTCGACGGCGACGCGCGCGCGGGACGAATCCTGACGCCGCACGGTGCGATCGAGACGCCCGCCTTCATGCCGGTCGGCACGCGCGCCGCGGTGAAGGCGATGGCGCCCGACGAGCTGTGGTCGATGGGCTACAGGATGGTGCTCGCCAACGCGTACCATCTCGCGATTCGGCCGGGCGCCGAGTTGGTGCGCGAAATGGGCGGCGTCGCGCGCTTCATGGGCTTTCCCGGCGCGGTGCTGACCGACTCGGGCGGCTTCCAGGCGATGAGTCTGGCGAAAATCAATCTGATCAATGAAGAAGGAATCCGCTTCCGTTCTCATCTCGACGGCGCGCCGCTGATGCTCACCGCCGAAAGTGCGATCGACATCCAGCAACAGCTCGGCGCCGACATCATGATGGCGCTCGACGAATGCACGCCGTTCCCCGCCGAGCATGGCCGCGCGCTCAAGTCGCTCGAGCTGACCGCGCGATGGGCCGAGCGCAGCCTCGCGGCGCGCACCAGCACGACCCAGGCGCTGTTCGGAATTATCCAGGGCAGCATCTTCGAGGACCTGCGCAAAATGAGCGCCGCGCAGATAACCTCGATCGCGTTCGACGGCTACGCGGCAGGCGGACTGTCGGTCGGCGAGCCGAAGGCCGCGATGCTCGAGATGGCGGCGCTGTCGGCCTCGATGATGCCGAGGGACAAGCCGCGCTACCTGATGGGGGTCGGCACGCCGTCGGATTTGATCGCCGCAATCGCGATGGGCTTCGACATGTTCGACTGCGTGCTGCCGACCCGCAACGCGCGCAACGGGATGGCGTTCACCAGCGGCGGGCCCGTCAATATCAAGCAGGCATCGCATGCGCGCGACTCGGCGCCGCTCGATCCGGCCTGCGAATGCCGCCCATGCCGCACCCATTCACGCGCCTACCTGCGTCATCTATATTTGTCGGGCGAGATACTCGCGGCGCGCGCCCTGACGGAGCATAATCTGCACTTCTACGCGAGCCTGATGCGCCAGTGCCGGGAAGCTATTCTTTCAGGAGAGTTGAAGATTGTTCGATCGAAGTTTTAATCGCTTTGAGGACGTGAACTGATGTTGTTTGAAGGTACCGCATGGGCGCAGGCCGCCGCGGCCAATCCTGCCGACGCACCGTCGTTCGTGCAGCAGTTGATGACGGGACCCGGGCCGATCATGGCGCTGGTCGTCGCCGTGATGTACTTCCTCGTCTTCCGCCCGCAGAACAAGAAGGCGCAGGAGCAGGCCAAGATGCTGAGCGCGCTCAAGCGCAACGACGAGGTCGTAACGACCGGCGGAATCATCGGGCGCATCCAGGACGTCGGTGACAAGGTGATCACGCTCGAAGTCGCGCCCAACGTCAGACTGCGCGTCGAGCGATCGCAAATCGCCGGCATTTCGAACTACAAGGCGTCCAGCAAGAAAGACGAAAAAGGGGCTGCATCCTAGTGGACCAGACGCAAAGCTTCGGACCGATCCTGATTCTGCTCGTGCTGATCGTGGCCTTCCTCTATATGCATTTCACCAACGGCAGCGGGCTCACGCGCATCTACATTGCCGGCGCGATCGTGGTTGCCGCGATACTCATCCTGCTGCCGAGCCTCAATATCGAACTGCCGGACTGGTTCCAGGCCGGATTTGGCGCGACCAAGATTCAGCTCGGCCTCGACTTGCAAGGTGGGACGCATCTGCTGATGGCGGTGAAGCTGGACGAGGCGGTGAAGACGCAATTACGCCGCCGCGCCGACGACCTCAAGAAACAACTCAACGACAACAAGATCGCGTTCAGCGATATCGCGGTCGACGACTCCGGCAATCTGACCGTCAAGCTCAAGTCGGCCGAAGATCGCACGCCGTTCCTCGACCTCGTGCAGAAATCGTTTACGGATTTGAGCGTGTCGAGCAACACCGATTCGTCCAGCGTCGGCCCGGTGTACTCGCTCGCATATAAGCCGCAGGAATTACAGACGATTCGCAGCAACGCGATGGACCAGGCGCTGGAAACTATTCGCAATCGAATCGATCAGCTCGGCGTGCGCGAGACCACTGTCGCCAAGGAAGGCGAGGATGAGATCCTGGTGCAACTTCCCGGCATCCAGGACCCGGAGCGCGCCAAGGAGCTGATCGGCAAGACGGCGGTGCTCGAATTCAAGCTGGTTGACGATTCGAAGAGCGTGCAGGACGCAATCAAGGACGGCCCGCCGCCCGGCGACGAGCTGCTCTATGGCACTTCCGAGACCGGCGGTCGTGAGCCGTACCTGGTCGAGTCTCCGGTGCTGATGACCGGTGACGTCGTTACCGATGCGCGCGTGCGGCCCGGCGCGCGGCTCGAGGGTCCTTACGTGGCGGTCGAGCTGGATAATCGCGGCGCCGACATCTTCGACGCGATGACGTCGGAGAACGTCGGGCGCAAGCTGGCGATCGTGCTCGACAACACCGTCTACTCGGCGCCGGTCATCAAGGAGCGAATTCCCGGCGGTCACGTGCAGATTACGGGACGCTTCTCGATGGACGAGGCGCACGACCTCGCGATCGTTTTGCGATCGGGCGCGCTGCCGGCGCCGGTCGAAATAGAAGAGGAGCGCACCGTCGGCCCGTCGCTCGGCCGCGACTCGATTCGCCAGGGCGAGATGTCGTTCGTGATTGGCGCAGGCGCCGTCCTGATCTTCATGGCGGTGTACTACAGCGGCGCCGGGCTGCTCGCCGATTTCGGGTTGTCGCTGAATATCCTGCTGCTGATCTGCGTGATGGCTGCGCTGGGCGCGACGCTGACGTTGCCGGGTATCGCCGGGATCGTGCTGACGCTCGGCATGTCGGTCGACGCCAACGTGCTGGTGAACGAACGAATGCGCGAGGAGTTGCGCAACGGCAAGTCGCCGCGCGAGGCGGTGAAGCTCGGGTACGAGCGCGCGTGGTCGGCGATTCGCGATTCGAATATTTCGACCTTCGCTGCGGGACTCATTCTTTTTCAGTTCGGGACGGGACCGGTGAAAGGGTTCGCCGTCACCCTGTGCGTCGGAGTGCTGACCGGATTGTTTTCCTGTATCGTTGTTACACGAGCGTGGTATGACTACCGAATCTCGATGCGCAAGCTGACCAGAATTAGTGTTTAATTAACCTTAATAATGCTATAACAAGCATTCGAACTAGTTGATTTTGCTGGGTTGTGGGGAAATCTCTAATGCGCGCCAGTTGCTACCTTGACTTCGCCGATCGGCGCATACTACAAAATCGCGTCCTGACTAAATCCCCCAAGCGAGGCGTCTTGTTGGACTCACATGGCCGATAAAGACGACATACTGCTCAATTCCCGCGAGGTCGCGTTCCTGCTCGACCTCAGCCCCGACACCGTCAACGAGTTTGCTCGCCGCAACATTATCCCGGCCTTCAAGAAGGGCCGCCAATGGCGATTTCGCAAGCGCGATATAACTTCTGTCAAACGTCAGTTGCGAGGAATCAACGCGGCCGCCTGACGGTCCCGCGCTGATAACCCTGTCCCGCACCGATCTCCCGGTTGCATCGAGCGCGGAGGAGTTTCTTCAATGTCCCAACCCCATGAGAGCCGCGTCTACTCCGACCTCGCGCGCTTCTACGATTTTTTCTTCGGCCGGGTCTTCGTCGATCGCGAGCATGAGGTTATCGAGAGCCTGAATCTCAGGCCCGGTAACCGCGTGCTCGAGGTCGGTGTCGGCACCGGAATCGCGCTGGACGGATATCCGCCGTACGCGCATGTGGTCGCGATCGATCCGTCGGCCGACATGCTCGCGCGCGCGAAGAAACGCGTGACCGAGCACGGCTGGGGGCATATCGAGTTGCGGCAGGGCGACGCGCTCAATCTCGACTATCCCGACGACAGCTTCGACTACGTGACTTCGTTTCACGTTCTGACCGTGGTGCCCGATCCGTACCGGATGATGTCCGAGATGGTGCGCGTGTGTAAGCCGGGCGGGCGCATCGCGCTCACGACTCATTTCCAGAGCGCGAACCCTGTAGTCGCGGCGCTCAACACGATTTTCAATCCGGTCGCGCGGCAGCTCGGATGGACCACCAAGCTGCGCAAGAAGGACGTGCTCAAGGGCCATCCGATCACGCTCGAGCGCAACGAGAAGGTGAGCCCGCGCGCGGTGCATACGGTGATAATCGCGCGCAAGAACGCGTAGCGCGAAACGTTCGCCCGCCGGCTCCAACCGACCCCCACATCGCTTTTTGCACGCGTTGCAGGCGCGGGCGTAGCATCGCTGCTACTTGGGGGTCGATTACCGTCATACTTACCCACCCTTATTGCAGCTTCAGCTAAGAATATCCGACGTAGGTGGGCTTTACCGACTACCTATAAGCGCTCCCAACCAGGCGGAAACTGCAATCGACCTGTGTTCGGGAGAATAAACTAGAGGAGGGACGGGACAATGGACCAGATAAGGAAACTGTACGCGAAGGCTGAGGGGTTCGCACGGGGGCAGACGATGGCCGAGTATGCGCTTATTCTCGCAGCGGTTGCGGTGCTCGTTTTCGTGGCCTACCAGACGATGGGCTCGACGATATCCACGCTGCTTGGCACCGTCGACACCACGATGTAACTCGAACGCCGGGAGAACGCTCCCGGCAAATGTCCGAAAATTGCCACCCGAATCCCGCCAATCGGATATAATCCGGTTGGTCGGGAGTTCGGATGCGCGCGTATGATCTTAGCGACAGGCCGGAGATCGATCCGGAGATCTGCTGGCAGGCTATCTACAGTCGCGACCGCCGCTTCGACGGGCGGGTCTTCGCCGGCGTGCTCACGACCGGAGTTTACTGCCGTCCGATTTGCCCGGTACCGCTGAGGAAGCCGGCCAATGTCCGCTGGTATCCATCGGCCGCATCGGCTGAAGCAGCCGGTTTCCGGCCGTGTCGTCGATGCCGCCCTCATACTTCCCCCGGCACTCCCGCGTGGCTGGGAACCTCCGCGGTAGTCTCGCGCGCGCTCAAACTGATCTCGGCCGGTGCGCTCGATGTCGACGGTGTCGATGCGCTAGCGGAGCGCGTCGGGCTTGGCTCGCGTCACCTGCGGCGGCTGTTCCTCCAACACCTGGGAGCATCGCCGGTAAAAATCGCGAGCACGCGGCGTGTCCACTTCGCGCGAAACCTGCTCGACCAGACCGACCTCGCAATCACGAAGATCGCGTCCTACTCGGGCTTCAAGAGCGTTCGCCAGTTCAACCATGCGATGCGAACGACGTTCGAGATGTCGCCGACCAGACTGCGAGCGCAACGGTCCGGCACGAAGGCGGCGGCCGGCCACGGCGGCATCACTCTTTACTCTGCCCTATCGTCCGCCGTTTGACTGGAACACGATGATTCGATTCCTGAAGGATCGCGCGACGCCGGGAACGGAATTCATCGAGGACAAATGTTATCGGCGGACCGTCGAACTCGGCGGCCGGGCGGGCGAAATCGAAGTTCGGCCTCATCCGAATGAGCCGCTGCTGCGCGTGCGAGTTACCTTGCCGAGTTACGAGCATCTCATGCTGGTGGTGGAAAGGGTGCGAAGGATTTTCGATCTCGGTGCGGACCCGCTGCAGATCACAAGTCATCTCTCGCGCGATTCCAGGCTTGGCGAAATGCTGCGGGCGCGACCCGGTCTGCGCGTGCCGGGCGCGTGGGACGCGTTTGAGCTGGCGGTCCGCGCCGTGCTGGGTCAGCAGCTCACCTTTGTCGATGGCAAAGCGATCATTGCGCGGCTCGTGCGGACTTTCGGGCGGCCGATCAAAAGCTCGGCCCCCAAGCTCACGCATCTGTTTCCTAGGCCCGAGGTGCTGGCCGCAGCCAACCTTGCAAGCATCGGCATTCCTCCAGCGCGTGCCGAAACCCTTCGCGCATTGGCGCGAGCGACCTGCCAGGGAAAGCTCGATCCGGCCAACTGCAAGAGCCTCGACGACGTTATCTCGCGACTCTGCGCAATCCATGGAATGGGCCGCCGGCGCGCAGACTATATCGCGATGCGCGCGTTCGGAGAGCCCGACGCGTTTCCCTCCGGCGATCTGGGACTCCGTCGGTCACTGGCGAGCAGTCGAACACTCATGTCCGAAGACGAGTTCCTGCATTTCGCGGAAAACTGGCGCCCATGGCGATCCTACGCGGCAATCCACCTATGGGCCGCCGCCGCGGATCGGTGATCAAGAAAGGCACATGCGTTGTCTTTTCTGATCTGTCGTCTCATCGTTGTGTCATCCCTCGGCTACGCTCGGGATGACACGATAAGGACGTCGCTGAAGACACACCTGGACGACACCGGAATTTTAAGTGCGCGAAAACTTGAACTTTCGTCAGGAGCCGCTCACCCTGCAAGCCGCGGCTGATTCTTTTCGAGGTCGGTCCAGATGATCAGGCCTAGATCGACTACGTAAAGTGCGATCACCACGTTGCCCAGCTCGGTCGCCAGATCGCTCGCGGGCATGAGCTGGACGATTCCCCACAAGAGAAATGCCGATCCGAGCATCAACCGTTTGAGCAACTCCAGCGGACGCGGCCGCAGTACCACCTGCAACACGAGATAGGCGGAACCCGCGAGCAGGAGCGGAAACGCCGAGAGTGGCAGAGTCTTCAGTAGCGCCCACCAGCGGATCGACTCGCTGGCGAGATATGCGGGCATCTTGGACAGCATCGGGGTCGCGCCGACGCATAGCAGGGCAACGCTGCTCAAAAGTGCGAGAATGGCAAGCGATCTCGCCAGCCATCGCGAGATCTCCTCGACCGCCGAGCGCTCGCCCGGCCTCTTCATTCTGCTGGCGTAACTCTCTTGCGGTTCCAACTGGCAGTCCTTTTCGCGGCCGGGGTTTCGTTCGGGATCGATCCGCAAGGAGGTTGTTGGTCTAGGCATGGGTTGATTGCTCACGCCGGCAGTTTGGCAGAGCTACACTTCCGTGAGAATGCGTCGCCGATTGAAAAGCGCTATCCATCTTTCAAAATGGAAGCTTCGGGTGCCTCAGGAACCGGAACAGCGGTTATACGCTCCGAATAAGCAAATAAATGAAAGGGAAATCGTCGCGGCAGATCCGGAACGCCGTCAATGCATTGCAAAATCATTCACGTCCGAAAATTGCCAGTCACGTTGCTCAATCGTAGATCGCTAAACGGCCTGCGTCTATTTTCAGGCTCGCTCGATCGGCTTCGTTGACAACCCGATCTCATGTTCGATAGGTGTTTAGCCGCGAGCGAGAAGTAAGCGCAGCGTGGCTGAATCGAACAAACCCGACCCCGATCCCCAGGAGAACGACGAACGCGTCGAGCAGCTCGCCAAGGAGCTGGCCGAGCGTCTGCGCGCGATGCCCAATCGGCAGGAACTCACCGACTATGCGGTGAGCCTGCTGAAAGAGAGCAACGAGGACGCGGGCACGGCCGAGCAGGCGGCTGCGATGGTCGAGCGGGCGGCGCGCAACGATCCGTTCAACCCGATCGCGTTCGCGATTCCGCTGTTCGTGATTGGCGCGATCCTGTGCGCGACCGGAATCCTGGCCGGCGTGGGACTGGGCATAATCGGGATCGCGTTGCTGATGGTGTTGTGGGGATTGATTGTTGCGTTCTTCAGCCGCTTCCGCCGCGCGAAATCTTGACCGGGATGGCGTGTGCACGATTTCCAAAAATCGACATTCTAATGAGTCTTTTTTGTTGCAGAGACCGGATAAAATTAGGTAGCCTTACGCCGGATTTCGGGCAGGCTTGCGGGCCTAAAGTCGCAACGATTGGAATTTTTTACAGAATTTGCTGAGATTACTGTGAGCGCCCGCGGGCGCTCCAGGGATTTTCGGGTGGTATCGGATGGCCAAGTTTGACTGGAACGAAACCAAACGCCAGATAACCGATTCGCAGGCCTGGCAGTCGATCTTCAGGCACGGTTACGAGGACACGCCGCGCAACCGCATCCTGATGGTCTCCGGCAACGTGTTCCTGCATCTGCATCCGTCGAAAGTGCAGAAGCATACCGTGCGCCTGCGCTTCACCTGGTGCATGGGCGGCATCACGTTTCTGCTGTTCCTCGTCACCGTCATCACCGGCGTTTACCTGATGTTCTACTATCGGCCGACGGCGGAATACGCCTACGCCGACATGAAGTATCTCGAATTCGACATGCCGTTCGGCATGCTGATGCGCAACATGCATCGATGGGCCGCGCACGGAATGGTCATCGCCGTGTGGCTGCACATGTTCCGCGTGTTCATGACCGGCTCGTACAAACCGCCGCGCGAGTTCAACTGGGTGGTCGGCGTGATCCTGCTGGTGCTGACGCTGCTGCTGTCGTTCACCGGATACCTGTTGCCGTGGGATCAACTTTCGATTTGGGCGGTGACGGTCGGATCGAACATGGCGCGCGCGACGCCGCTGCTCGGGCATGGCGGGCCGTTCCATGAAGTGCTGGGAGTGAATCCGGTTTACGACGCGCGCGCGTTCATTTTCGGCGGCGCGGAAATCGGGCCGCACACGCTGCTGCGCTTCTATATTTTGCACTGCATCTTTTTTCCGTTGATCGCGAGCATCTTCATGGCGGTGCACTTCTGGCGAATCCGCCGCGACGGCATGTCGGGACCGCTCTAGAGAGGGACGAGGCTGGCCGATGGGTGATGTGTTTTCATGGTTGTTGCACGAGGGCATCGTGCGGGTGCTGTCGGTGCCGATTGGGATGTTGCTCTTGCTATATCTAATGTACGTGCTGGCTGCGCCGCCGCCGTGGAGCGACGACGAGGACGGAGCGCCGCACTAAGGATTAATCATGGCAAGCCCGGAAGGTAACGAAGGCGGCATCGTGATGCGCGCGGCGGCGGCGGGCGCAGGAGCGGCGAGGACTCCGGCCTCAGGCGGCGGCTCGAAGCGCATCGAAGTCCCGATCAAGAAGGCGGGCAGCGGCGTCGAGGAGAAGCTGCACACCTGGCCGTTCCTGGTGCGCAATGAATTCCTGATGTCGATCCTGGTCATCATCGTCCTGACGGTATGGTCGCTGCTGCTCAACGCGCCGCTCGAGCAGCCGTCGAATCCGACCCGCACGCCCAATCCGTCGAAGGCGCCGTGGTACTTCCTCGGCTTGCAGGAAATGCTGGTGTTCTTCGACCCGTGGTACGCGGGCGTCGTGCTGCCGAGCTTCATCATCGTCGGCCTGATGCTAATCCCGTATCTCGACATCAATCCGAAAGGTAACGGCTACTACACGCTGCGCGAGCGATGGTTCGAGATCATGAGTTTCTTCATCGGCTTCCACATTCTGTGGGTGTCGTTCATCATCATCGGCACGTTCTTCCGCGGACCCGGCTGGAACTGGTTCTGGCCCGGGCAGGTCTGGGATCCGCATCTGGTCGAGGCGCTGACCAACGTCGATCTGCCGTACATGTTCGGCTTCCGCGACTACCTGGCGTCGGCGCTGTTCGGATTGTTCCTGATAGGCGGCTACTTCGTCGTCGGCTACGCGGCGCTGTATTTCTGGATAAGAGCGCGGCCGGCGGGCGATCCATGGTCGGCGTTTCCCGGCGGCGGCCGCGAGATTTTGCAGAAGTGGGGACCGGTGCGCTTCGGCATCACGGGATTTCTGCTGATCGCGATGGCCGGCGTGTTCATCAAGATGGCGCTGCGGCACGCGCTCAACATCAAGTACATCCTGGTTACGCCCTGGATTAACATCTGACGTGGCCGCGACGACCTCGTGTTCATCCTCGCCAAAGTTCTGCAGGCGCTCGGACTCGCCGACGTCGGATTTGCGCTATACACCGGCATCACGCAGCCGCATGGAATGGGCAACGAATACAAGTTCACCGGGATCGGCATCCTGGTTTTTCTGGCTGGCTACATCATCGAGGGTCTGTGGGTACGCGCGGGCAAGTGACGACTGACTAATCGAGTGAGTAATGGGCAAGGTGGCCGCGCGGCGGCATTTGGAGCTGAGGACAGGTAGAGCAGATGGCTGGCAGACCGGGGCTTGATCCCGCCGAAGAAGGGAAATCATACAGCGCGCTGTTCGTGCTGCTGGTAGCGGTGCTGCTGGTCAGCGCGGTCTGGTCGATTTGGGACGACAATATTTCGCGCCGTCCGTGGAAGCAGTATCAGGTCCAGTGGGACCACCTCGCCTACGACAAGTACATGCAGGATGCGGCCGACGAGCAGAAGCGGCTCGACGCCGATCCTACGTATCAGAAAGTCTCGAAGGATCTCGCCGAGGCGGAGAGAGAGCGTGACTCCGGTGAAAACGCCGCCAAGCTGGCCGATTTGCGCGCGCAGTTGGTCGATCTCAACAACACTGCCAACGACAAAGATCAGTTGGTGCGATTCACCAAGTCGTACCTGACCGAGCGATGGTACGACTACAATCACGCCGTTCAGTACAAGCAGGATCCGACTCCGTACAAGCAGGAGATCGACCAGCTCAACGCGGAACTCGCGCAGGAAAATATCGTCTCCGACAAGGCCAAGGCCAATCTGCAGGCGGTGAAGGATCAGATCGAGGCGATCAACTCGAAGGTCGAGAGCCTGACCGATCAGATGAAGAAGTTGACCGCCAAGCGCGACGACTTCTTCGACAAGGCCGACTCGTGGATGATCCCGGTCAAGTTCCGCAACACCGTGCTGTTCCGCTATCCGAAGATTCCGAAGATTCAGCAGACCGCAATCGACGACTTCGATCGCAACGCCTTCGACGAGGCGATCGCGCGGGTCGATCGATGCCAAAGCTGTCACATGGGCGCGGACAAGAAGGGCTTCGAGAACGCGCCCGAGCCGTTTCGCACGCATTCCAACTTCGATCAGATCATTTTGAAGCATCCGCCCGACAAGCTTGGATGTACGCCGTGTCACGACGGGCAGGGACCGGCGGTCAGCTCCGTGCGGCTGGCGCATGGCGACGATCCGGATTGGGATTCGCCGATGCTGCGCGGCGACAAGATGCAGTCGCGATGCATCAAGTGCCATATCGACGTCGGCTCGCTGCACGCCGCCGACGGCAAGCCGATCGCGGCGAACTGGGTCGATGGCGAGCGCATGTTCCAGCAGATGGGATGCGCGGGATGCCACCTGGTCGCGGGCTACGAGGACATGCCGAAGATCGGGCCGTACCTGAAGCTGGCGTCGGCCAAGCTCGATCCGTCGTGGACCGTGCGCTGGATCACCGACCCGCACGACTTCCGGCCGCATACGCGCATGCCGAACTTCTACTTCTCGCATGACGAAGCGACCGCGCTGGCCGCGTTCATTTTCGACAGCTCGGCGAAGAACTCGAAGGACTGGCTGACGGCGCATCCCGAGCCGCCGACGCTCGAGACGGACATCAAGGATCCGGGATTAGTCGAAGAGGGCAAGGGGCTGTTCGAGTCGGTCGGCTGCAAAGGATGCCATGCGATCGACGCGGATTCGTATGGAAGTCCGGTCGGCGTCGCCGAGGGCTTCAAGCCGGCCGACGCGCGCACGACCAAGGACTTCGCGCCCAACCTGGACAAGATAGCGGAGAAGACTTCGGCGGCGTGGATCTACACGTGGCTCAAAAATCCGCGCGACTTCTCACCGCATACCGCGATGCCGTCGCTGCGGCTCAGCGATCACGAAGCTGAGGCGCTGACCGCGTACCTGATGACGCATGGCGAGAAGAAGGAAGACGCCGGCGTCGAGACCGCGCTCAAGGATCCGCAGAATATCCAGAAGGGCGAGGCGCTGGTGCGCAAGTACGGCTGCTTCGGCTGCCACGAGATCGAAGGGATGGACAAGGAGTCGCGCATCGGCGTCGAGCTGACGACTTTCGGATCCAAGCATCTCGACGAGCTGTTTTTCGGCAACCAGACCCAGATTCCCGAGACCTGGGATCAATGGACGTTCCATAAACTGCAGACGCCGCGCATCTACCAGACCAAGGACGTCGAGCAGTTGATGCCGAACTTCGATTTCGACGACGCTGATATCAATAACCTGGTCGTGTTCCTGGCCAGCCTGACGCAGGGCTCGGTGCAGGAGCGCTACCGGATGCCCGGATCGGAGCATCAGACGCAAATCGTCGCGGGCCGGCGCATGGTGAATTTCTACAACTGCGTCGGCTGCCACATCATCGACAATCGCGGCGGCTTCATCCGGCGCTTCTACCCCGAAGATCAAATCAACTTTGCGCCGCCAATACTCAATGGCGAGGGCTTCAAAGTACAACCCCAGTGGCTATTCACATTCCTGCAGGGGCCGACGCCGATTCGCCCGTGGCTGAAGATCAGGATGCCGACTTTCCATTTCACCAACGGCGAGGACGACACGATCGTGAACTACTTCACGGCGATGTCGGACATCAACGTGCCGTTTATGTTCATCAACACCGACCTGATTCCGCCGGCCGAGCTGCAGGCGGGCGCCAAGCTGATGACCAAGGACTACTTCAACTGCTTCAGCTGCCATCAGCAGGGCGACAAGAAGCCCGAGGGGCCGGAGTCGGGATGGGCGCCGGATTTGGCGCTCGCGCATCAGCGGCTCGATCCGGACTGGATACTGAAGTGGATCGCGGATCCGCCGTCGCTGCAGCCGAACACCAAGATGCCGTCATTCTATCCCGGCGGTCCGGACGACATCCTGGGCGGCAACCAGGACGCGCAGATTCGCGCGCTGCGCGACTATATTTTCTGGTTCGGTACTCATCCGGGCGAGACCGTGCCCGGGCAGGTAGCGGCGGCGCCTCAGAAAGTGAGTAAGAAGTAGGTTATGACCGTTGACTGATTGAGTTTTCGACTGACTATTCGCTAAGGTGTGCGTTTGTTCAACTGAGTAAAACAATCCGGGTAATTTCCCAGGAGGCAATGGTAATGAAGAAGTTTCGAGTTGTACTGGCGGCGTGTGCGGGAGTCGCGCTCAGCGTGAGCGTCGGCGCCGGCCTTGCGAGCGCTGCCGGCGGCACGATTAGCGGGACCGTCAAGTACGACGGCACCGCGCCCGCACCGAAGGCGGTCGAGGTGACCAAGGACAAGGAAGTCTGCGCGTTGCATCCCCACTTCACCGAGGACCTGATCGTTGACAGCAGCGGCGGAATCGCGAACGCGGTTGTGATCGTGAAAGGCGCCAAGGGCGATATGAAGCCCACCGAGGTAAAGTTCGATCAGAAGGGATGCGACTACGTGCCGCACGTGCTCGCGTTTCCGGCCGGCAGCACCGTTGATATCACCAACTCGGACGGCATTCTGCACAACATCCATACCTACTCGGACAAGAATCCGTCGTTCAATGCGGCGCAGCCCGTGTTCAAGAAAGTCATCAAGCACGAGGTCGATCAGCCGGAAGTGATCAAGGTCACCTGCGACGTGCACGGCTGGATGCATGGCTGGTGGGTCGCGACCGACACTCCGTACTTTGCGGTGACCGACGACAAGGGCAACTACTCGATCGCGGGCGTGCCGCCGGGTGACTACACGGTCGAGGTCTGGCAGGAAAAGCTGGGCACCGACGATCAGAAAGTCAGCGTGAAAGACGGCGCGACGGCGACGACGAATTTTTCGTTGAAGCCGAAGGGCTAAGCGCGATACGCGTATAGATGAGTCATGGGGCCGGAGCGATCCGGCCCCGTCTTTTCAGCAAGATGATTAAACGCCTCGATACTCTCGAAGTCGCGACCGCGGATCTCGCGGACGCTGCGTCGATCTACGAAAAGAACTTCGGCTTTGCGGTCAGCAGGTCGGCGGACGGCAAGTCGGCATCGGTGAAAGTCGGCGGCGCTGAGATTCGGCTGGTCGCGCACTCCGGCGATCGATGCCTCGAGCGAAGGGATGACTGGTCTGTGGCTTGAAGCGGAGGACGTCGATCAGGTCATTGCCGATTTTCGCGCTGCGGGTCTCGATGCTGGCGCGATTCGAATAGAGTCGGGACGCCGCATCCTTACGATAGATCCGAAGCTCGCCAACCAGGTCCCGCTCTTCATCTTCGATCGCAAAGCCTAATAATATCTCCGTTTGAATTTCCGCGCGGCGGCGCTGTGGATCGGGGGCTCCACCGTCGCCCATCCGCCCGGCCTGTATTGAGTCCAGCCGCTAGAGGTTCAAATCCGTGGCCCGTCGTGCTTTCATCGGAAGATGGAGAAGGTTCTCTGCGTCTGCGTTGGCAACATCAGCCGCAGCCCGATGATGCAGGCGGTTCTTCAGCAGCACCTTGGTAGCACCTTCTTAGTCGAGAGTGCCGGTTTGCGTAAGGAGTTGGCTGGCCGTCCGCGCCAATTACCGCTCTGTCGCGTGCATGAAGGAACGCGGGGTCGATTTGAGCGGCCATATCAGCCGCTGGATCGGGGACTTGAGACCTCGGCCAGTACCGATGGATCGTTTGTGTCGGCCACGACGAGGCCGATGAGGTGCGTTCCGCCCTAGGCGCAGACTCGGCGAGCGTGATGGTTGCGAACGAACATCAAGGCGGCATCTCGGACCCCTACGAACTTGGGATGGCCGGTTATCGGGACTGCCTGGCTCTGCTGGACCAAGTGATGCCGCAGGTCGCGCAGCGCATCCGAGACGCCTAAGCAGTCTTTTCCAACTGGGACACTACCCAAAGTCTGATCTTCTCTGTTATACGCGCAGCGCGCGCGGTCGCATCAGACGACATCAGACTTCGGTAGTGAATGTCGCGCGGACGGCTTCTTCGAGTCTGCGCGTCAGCTCGGTGCGATCGGCGCTGCGCATCCCTTCGGTCGAGATCGGTTTGCCGATGATCATGCGCATCGTGAGGCCGGGAGTCACGATCATCGCGCCGCGCGGGTAAAAGCGTCCCGAGCCGCTGATCGACATCGGCACCGCCGGCAGCTTCGACAGGATCGCGAGCCACGCGCCGCCGTCGTTGAACTCGTGCACGCGATTGTCGTTGTAGCGATGACCCTCGGCGAAGACGCAAACGTCGAGGCCGCTCTGGATGATCTTGATCGCCTTGCGGATCGCCTGGCCGCCGGCGTCGCGGTCGATGATGATGTGCCCGCCGCGCTGCATCGCGAAGCCGACGATCGGAATTTTCAGCAGTTCTTTTTTGGCGACGAAACGCGGCTCGCCCGGCATGAACGCGGCGGAGGCGAAGATGTCGAAGAAGCTCTGATGATTGGCGACCAGCACGTACGACTTCAGGCCGGTGAGGTTCTCGAGGCCCTCGATTTCAACCTTGATGCCGCAGACCGCGACGATTCCGCGGCCCCACGCGCGCGTTACCAGCGTCACCCAGTGCGGCTTGTTCATCAGGGCCGCCAGAGCCGCGCCGGTCGCGCAAATCATCGTCCACGCAGCCGACAGCACCGTGGCGACGACGCCCCAGGCGAAGTTGAAGATGCCGCGCCGTGCGGCGGGTGTATACGACGAAGCTTGCGGATGACTGGCCATACAAAAATACTCTGCCCGCGAAAGCCGCATCCCTGCAAGCGTCGATCGTCAGGGCATGCTGGGAACAGACGGCATACTGCTCGCGCCCGGAATCTTCGACGTCACGCCGCTGGTCGCGTTGCTGACGGCGCACGACGCGAGGATGTCGGTGGCGTGCTGCGCGACATATCCTTGCAGCATGCTGGTAGCGCTCGGCAGCGGAAGACTTGAGCTGCCCGCGAATGACGCGGCCGCGGTCGACATCACGCTCGGGTCGCTCAATGCGGACGGACTGGCAGCTGCGGGATTGGGGACATGACTGGCGAGCGCAGAGCACAGCGCGCTATTCGCGGCGGTCTGCTGACTGCCGGTAAGGGCAGATGCAGCTGATGCAGCTGACGGTACCCCGGGCACGGAGGGCACCGAGGGCACGGAAGGCATGGATGGCATCTGTGCGCGCGCTTCGATCGCGAAGGCCAGGGGTAACACCAACGCCGCAAAAATAGCCGATCGTTTTAACCACGATATGTTCATCGATCGTTCCTCCCGCTCTCTCGTTTCGTGCTCGACCTGCGACTCTATCAGAATCAGATGAAGAGCGTTCATCGCCGCACGTGATCGATTTGCCGCAGATATGATTAGTCCGGCGTATCCGTCGGCGCGGCAAAGTTGACACTGCCTAATGGCGTTGGTACATCCGATCAAAGCAAGGTAGAATCAGGCGCAGAGGGTTCAGTCGTGCAAATTACCGGGTTTCAGCAGTTTCTCGAAATTCTGACCGTGCCGGATAACATCCCGATCATCGCGATGATGATCCTGGTGATGTTCTTCACGTATATCGCGCTCAAGCAGGCCCGCCGCAACGATCAACTGATCGAGCACGGCCATCGCGAACGCATCATCGACGAAATGAGGAAGTAGGGAAGCCGCATGCCATTTGAGATCATCGCCGAGAACTGCACCGGCTGCAGCGCATGCGAAAAGCGCTGCCCGACCGGCGCCATCTCGGGCCTGTCGAAAAAGGTCTATTACATCGAAGCCGCGATGTGCATCGATTGCGGCGCGTGCGGCGTCATCTGCCCCGACGACGCGATCATGAACAATCACGGCGAGATGACGCACGTGCTCAAGCGCGCCGAGCGCCCGGTCGCCGTCGTGCATCCCGACAACTGCAACGGATGCGGCGTGTGCGTGGACGTTTGCCCGTTCGATTGCATCTCGCCGTCGCCGGAGAACACTGCGGTCTATCTCGGCAAGGTGCAGGTCAACGAAAAAACCTGCGTCGGCTGCCTGCTCTGCGAAGAGGTCTGCGGATGGGACGGAATCTACATCATGCCGTCCGGCCAGAAGGAAGCGTTTCTCACTTCGCTCGGCTACGAGCCTCGCGAGGAAGACGCCGCCTGACGATATCGCGCGCCGCCCATAGCACTGCTTCCGAGCCGGCCGCGTGGCCGGCTTTTTGTTTCCCGGCGGCGCGGATGCTGCTCGCGATTGGCGTCGCGTTGTTTGCGACATTTCAAACTGCGCGCGCGGCCGATTTGTCTCCCGGTCCCGAGAATGGCGCCGACGCCGCCTGCACTGAAATCAAAAGCGCGCTGCATGCGCTGGGCGATGCGGAGCATGATGAATCGTTCGCGCTCGACCTGGTCGGCGGCGCCAATTCCACCGCGATTGTCGAGGCGCGGCTGTCGGTCCTGGTCGATCGCACGCAGGATTTGCGCGCCATGCTCGCGCGCGTGCGTCAAAGTGCGGTCGCGCGCGACCCTGCGGCGCAGGAATGCATCCAAATGGGATTTCACGCGCTGGTGATATCCGAGAAGCTGAGTTCTGACGTGGAGACTGTACTGTATGGCGACGATGATTCCGTCGCGGAGGCGCCTGCGATCAGGCCTGGCGCGCCCGCTGCATCGCCGTCCGTTCCGCCGCAACCCTGATTTCTCGCGCCGCAGCTTTGCGCCGCGGAACGAACACTGCAGCCGCCGCCAGCATCAGCAGAAGGGCCTGCGCGCCGAGCGATTGAATCGTAGGGTACACGCCGAGCATCGGAATTGTCGGCGCGTAGTTCACGAACGTCGCCGATACTCTCGACGCTTCCTGCAGGCTGGCGACGCCCTGGCCGACGAACACGATCGCCAGCGCGTAGAGCAGGATCGAAGTCGTCTGGAAGAAGAACTTCATCGGGATCCGATCGGCGGCGCGCTTGATGACGACGAACGACAGCGCCAACGCGACCGCGGCGGCGACGATTCCGGCTGCGACCGCGTGACGCTCGGCAGTTTCGGTCGCGCCGCTGGTGAGCGCCTGGAAGAACACTATCGTCTCCGCACCCTCGCGCATCACGGCGAGGAACGCGGTGAGCCCGAGCGCGATGCCGGGAATCGTGCTGTGCTCGGCGTGCTGGATTTTGTGCGAGATGAACTTCATCCAGCGATCGGCCTGGCCCTTCGAGGTCATCCACGAGCTGACGTAAAAGAGGGTCGCGGCGGCGAAGAGCTGGAAGACGCCTTCGAGCGTGTCGCTGGCGTCGTCGCTGATCAGATGATTGACCGCCCATGCGAGCATGACGCTGGCGACGATTGCGGCCGCCGCGCCGGCATAGACGTCGCGCGAGCGGCCGATTTTTCCGGCGCCGCGCGTGCCGGCCGCGAGCGCGACGACGACCAGCATCGCCTCCATGCCCTTCGCGGAACAGGATACCGAGCGAGTAGAAGAAGTAGGCGATGGCGGTTTGGGTCATGTCAGATGAACTGCGCGTTAATTCTGAGAATGATTCTCAATTCCGAATAGTAGTCGCGCCAGTTTGCAGTGTCAAACGACGCGACGCCCGCGCGCTGGTCTGGTCGCTTGGTCACGCTTGCGACCGCCTACAGCCGGTAGTAGCCTCAGAAACGAAGCGGGCCCGCCGATTTTTCGTGCGTACGGCCGCTTCAAGCTTTTTCGGGGCATTTTCGGGGTGAGGCGGTAAATCTCCAGATGCGATGCGTCTATTGCAGCGAGCGCGCGGGACTGCTGCGCCGCGTCTGCACGCCGTGCGCGAAAGTCGTGGCGATCGTGGACCGCGCCGGCGGCGAAGTCGGACTGGCCGGTTTGGTCGATATTTTCGTGGCGGAAGGACTCACGCGCGAGCAGGTCGACGTGGTGCTCGACGCGCAAATCGGCGCCGAGCCGACCATCCGCGACCGCCTGACCTCGAGCATGACCAACGTCCTGATGCGCAACCTCGGGATGCCGGGGCGCCAGTCGCCCGAGGACGTGATGAAGGTGCGGACGGCGATGCGCAGCGGCGGCGGCGCGGGCACCTGGGTCGGCGGTGAGGAGCCGCCCGACCATCATTGAGCGGCACAAAGACGATGGAAAAAGATCGCAGCGACTTTGCCGTGATGAACCGGATGATCGACCATATCCGGCTGCTGATCGCCGTCGATGACGAGGCGATTCCGGTCAAGAAAAAACTTGAAACGCAGGCGATTCTCAAGGACTTCCAGGCGCTGCTCGCGGAAGCGCCGGAAAATCAGGAGCGCGGGCGAATCAAGGGTTACTACGAAATCCTGTGCCGCGATCTCGGCGACGAGGCCGACGTGGCGGCGTTGCTTAGCTCGCTCAAGAATTATATCCCGTACCTTTAGCTGGGGGCTGAGCGTTTTTTCGGAGAGAGACCAATGAGTGTGCATCAGATCGGCGTTATCGGGGCAGGGCAGATGGGGGCGGGGATTGCGCAGGTGGCAGCGCAGGCGGAAATCGGCGTCGTGATGCATGATATCGCGCCCGACATGTGCAAGCGCGGGGTCGACACGATAGCGCGCAACCTGGACCGCATGATCGAGCGCGGGCGGTTCAAGCCCGAAGAGCGCGACCGCGTGATCCGCCGGGTCGAGACCACCACCAATATCGAGGACCTGGCCAAGGTCGACTTCGTGATCGAGGCGGTGATCGAAAACGAAGACGCGAAGATCGCGCTGCTGCAGAAGCTCGACAAGATCTGTCCGCCCGAAACGATTTTAGCCTCGAACACTTCGTCGATTTCGATCACCAGGATGGGTGCGCGGACGTCGCGCGCCGACCGCGTCATCGGGATGCATTTCATGAACCCGGTGCCGGCGATGAAGCTGGTGGAAATCATTCGCGGGCTGGCCACTTCGGAAGCCACCTTTCAGCAGACGCGGGCGCTCGCCGAGCAGCTCGGCAAGACCACGATGACCGCGCAGGATTTTCCCGGGTTCATCGTCAATCGCGTGCTGCTGCCGATGATCAACGAAGCGATTTACACGATGTACGAAGGCGTCGGCGGCGTGACCGATATCGACACCGCGATGAAGCTCGGCACCAATCAGCCGATGGGCCCGCTCGAGCTGGCCGACCTGATCGGGCTGGACACCTGCCTCGCGATCATGGAGGTGATGCATCGGGTGCTCGGCGACGACAAGTACCGTCCATGCCCGCTGCTGAAGAAGTACGTCGATGCCGGATATCTCGGCCGCAAATCGGGCCGCGGATTTTATGTGTATGATGAGAAAGGTACTTTGATTCCGCCACCGCGCTGACCGCGGGTGCGCGCCACCGTGCGCCGGGAGGAAACGAGTATGTCCGTAAAGGCATTCATTCTAATCGACACGTCGCCGGGCAAGGCGCGTGAAGTCGCGGCGAAAATTCGAAACGTAGGCGGAGTCTCGGTGGCGCATGCGGTCACGGGGCCGCACGACATCATCGCAATCGCGGAGGCCGCGGACGTGACCTCGCTCGGCGAGCTGGTGGTGCAGAAGATTCAGAGCGTGACGGGCGTCAATCGAAGCCTGACGTCGATCGTCGCGGATTGACGCAGGCGAAGAGAAACGAGCTATCGCCCGACGGCGACGGCGAATCGTGTAGAGTTAAGGAGGAGATTGCCTCCAGGAAGAATGTATCGATGGCTGAATTACCGGTAATCAAGCGGCTCAAAAAAGACCTCGAGACGCTCAAGCGCGAGCTCACGGTGGACCTGCCCAAGGAACTCGAGCGCGCGCGTGCGCATGGCGACTTGTCGGAAAACGCGGAATGGGCGATGGCGAAGCAGCGCCAGGAGTTCCTGCGTGCGCGAGTCGGCAACCTGGAGACGCGAATCGCGGAGCTCACGATGATCGATCTCGAGACGATACCGCGCGACACCGTCGGCCTCGGCAGCCGCGTGCGGCTCGAGGATCTCGACGAAGGCGGCATCGCGGAGTTCGAGATTGTCGTACCGGAAGAAGTCGACGGCGCGCAGAACCGCATCTCGCTGTCGTCGCCGCTCGGACGCGCGCTAATCGGCAAGGCGGCGGAGGACGATATCGAAGTCGTCACGCCCAAGGGCAAGCGCGCGTATATGGTGAAGGAACTCATTACGATTCACGTGCTGATGGCCACAGAAAACGGCACGAAGTAGAGCGAGAGAAGAGCGGGGCTGCGCGCCCCGCACCCGCGGCAGGGGTGACCCCTGCACCCAGTATTCAGAAAAGAGAGGATGCGGGACTTCGTCCCTGTTAGAGCTATTTCGGGCGCGAGGACGCGAAGGGCGTCATCGAGTCGCTCGGTGAACATCGTCACGTCCTCTCACCTGTAATTGTTCTAGGGCGTCAGCCCGCATCCTTTTTCCCTTCCGGACACTGGGTGCAGGGGTCACCCCTGCCGCGGGGGCGGGGCGCGCAGCCCCGCATTATGCTCGTTTCCGCTGCACGGCATCTTCCAGTACCTGTCGGATGAAGCGCTGGTATGGAATTCCTTTTCTGGCGGCTGAGGCTTGCACGGCATCGAGGAGTTGGCGCGGCAGGCGCATGTTGACCCGCTCGGTCTTGGGCTGAAACTCAAAGCGGA
The DNA here is from genome assembly GCA_963747845.1 of uncultured delta proteobacterium. GTDB lineage: Bacteria > Desulfobacterota > Binatia > Binatales > Binataceae > Binatus. The sequence goes on along the minus strand of CAVVGR010000003.1, from coordinate 365,082 downwards.
TCGGTCGCATGCGCGACAGGTCGTACTCGGTCAGGTCAGCTTCGGCGACAAATTTCTCGGCTTGTTTATCGCTTTTGAAGCGCGGCAGTTTCCTTTTCATAGTGGTCCACTTCCTTCTTGTGCATATAGCGCGCGCTGATCGGCCGTACGAGTTTCCTGCCTGATCGCGTGCGCAGGGTGAAAACGACGAAAATCCAGCGACCGTCCTCGCTTTGGCCAATCGCCTTGAAGCGCTCCTCGGACTTCGAGTGCATCGGGTCGGGCAGCACAGCGATTGAACTGCTGAACACGGACTCGATCGCGGTCTGAGAAACGCCATGCTCCCGGCACTTGGACCGGTTGCCATCGTCCCAATCAAAGCCGGCTAGGCGAATCGGAGTCTCACCTTACCATTTGAAGTATGGACGTTTGTACAGCCATTTGTCAACCGCAGAAAAGCTATTTACGATTCCGCTGGATTGGACCGTAACCTTTCATGGGCGGGAGTTGTGGCAGATTCAGAATCCTAGCTCGCGCGCGAAAAAATCGCGCGCTGAACGAGGACCCTCACCTTCATCCTCTCCCTCACAGGGAGAGGAGACGGAAAGGTCGCACCCAACCCTTCTAACAGGGACGAAGTCCCGCATCCTTATTTTCCTACACTGGGTGCAGGGGTCACCCCTGCCGCGGGGCGCGGGGCGCGCAGCCCCGCATTCGATTCCTAGTCCCCGTACATTGAATCGATCTGTTCCTTGAAGTGTGCCTGGACCACTTTGCGGCGGATTTTTAGCGACGGGGTCAGCTCGCCGTTTTCTTGCGTGAAGGGTTGCGGGACGATCGTGAAGGCCGCGATGGCTTCGACGTCCGAGAGCTGCTTGTTGATTTCTCGAATGCGCCCCTGCACGAAGGTTCTCAGCGCCTGCGATTTCCCGAGTGCTTCGGCGTTTTTCGGGTCGAGGTTGTTGTCTTTGAGAAAGTCCACGAGATTTTCGTAGTCCGGCACTACCAGCGCTGCGCAATGCTTGCGGCGGTCGCCGATCACGCAGGCCTGGCTGATGAATTTGTCGCCGACGAGCTTGCCTTCGACGTAGGCGGGCGAGACGTTCTTGCCGCCCGACAGCACGATGATCTCTTTCTTGCGATCGGTGATCGCGATGTAACCTTCGACGTCGATCTTCGCGATGTCGCCGGTATGGAGCCATCCGTTTTCGTCGATCGCTTCTTTCGTTTCGGCTTCGAGCTTGTAGTAGCCCTTCATTATGTTCGGGCCGCGCAGCAGCAACTCGCCGTCGGGCGCGGTTTCGACCTGGATATGCGCCAGCGGCAAACCCACCGTGCCGATTCGGGTCTTGCCTTTGTGCAGGTTGCATGCGACGACGGGCGCCGCCTCGGTCAGGCCGTATCCTTCGACGATTGGAACTTCGGCGGCTGACAGGAAGCGGTTGATCTCGGTCGGCAGCGGTGCGCCGCCGGAAATCAGGTAGCGAATTTTGCTGCCGAAGATCGCGCGCACTCGCGCGAACACCAGGCGCCTGAACAGCGCCATCGACAGCGCGAGCATCGGCGGGACCGGCTTGCCGCGATGCCGATATTCGGCCGCCTGCTCGCCCGCCGCCAGCGCCATCTTGAATAGCCGCTGGCGGAATAGCAGGCGCGGTCTCGACCGTGCGCATCACGCGGCTGTGAATCACTTCGAGCAGGCGCGGCACCGTCAGCACGACGGTCGGCTCGACCTCGGTCAGGTTCGACGCGATCTGCCCGAGACTCTCGGCGAACGCGATCGTCCCTCCCGCCATCGTCACCGTGTAATAACCCGCGGTCCGCTCGAACGAGTGCGCGATCGGCAGATGCGACAGCGTCATGTCGGTGTGATCGAGCGAGAGCGCGGCGAGCGAGTCTTCGCAGTTGGCCAGCAGGTTGCCGTGCGAGAGCATCACGCCCTTCGAGGTGCCTGTCGTGCCCGACGTATAGATGATGGTCGCAAGGTCGTCGCTGCTGCCCTCGACGATGGCCGCCGGCGTCTCGGCGCTGATCGATGCGGCAGTCATGACGGCGGGCGTGCCATTCGCGGCGGGCGCCGATTCCGCGTCACGATGCATCGCGACCACCGCGGTCACGTCGGGAATCGCGGCGCCGAGGCCGAGAATTTTCTTGATCATCTCGGGTCCGTTAGCCGCTACGACCTTCGCGCCCGAGTCGCTGATGACGTGGGCGGTCTCCTCGAGTCCGCTGGTGGTGTAGAGCGGCACGACGATCGCGCCGAGCCCCAGCACGGCCTGATCGACGACGATCCATTCGGGGCAATTGTCCGAGAGTATGGCGACGCGATCGCCCGGGCGCACGCCGAGGCCGAGCAGACCGGCGCGCAGCTTGCCGGCCGCCTCCGAGACCTCGTTCCACGAATGGTCGGTCCAGACCTTGTCGCGCTTGTCTTTGAGGAACGCGCGCGGGCCGTATTTTTGCGCCTGCGCCTCGAAATTTTGGGAAAGGGTTGCCGCGCGATCAGGCATAAGAAACCTAGACCTCCTCGTCCTCAACTAGCCCTTGTAGCCCAAACATTTGTTGCCGCCAATCGCGGGCCATCCCCGTTTTTTGCGACGCGCGGCCGTTACGATCCCGCGGCCATGAAGCGCTTGAATTTACTGGCGAAATATGAGCGTCATGTCGGCGTTGATTAAGCGGAGGTTGCGGTGGGAGACAATGATTTTTCATTTCACTAATCGTGGCGAGGGCGGGCATAATCGCACCGATTTCATGAATCGGAACGCGTTTGCAGGCTGTAGCTGCCGTCCTGAACGGCACGGCCGGCGTTCGCCCGGCATTTGCACGTTGCTAGCGCAGAGGTGACGCTTCGATGCTCGAGCATCTGTATTTTCCGCACGACATCTCGACCTTCGGTCCCAAGATCGATTGGCTGTTCGAGCTGATCTTCTGGATCGTGATGTTCGTCTGGATCGCGGTGATGATCGCGATGGTGGTCTTCATGGTTCGCTATCGGCACCGGCCCGGCCGCAAGGCGGAGTATATCGAGGGCAACTCGCGGCTCGAGATTCTCTGGACCAGCGCGACGACGGTCATCCTGATCGTGCTTGCGCTAATGAGCCGCTCGACCTGGGCCGATATCAAGGAGCATGGGCCGCCGGGCGACGTCTTCTACCACGTGAACGCGAAGCAGTTTAATTGGGAGATCACATATCCGGGACCCGACGGCAAATTCGGCAAGAGCGAGCTCGAGATCGATAACGAGTTGCACGTGCCGGTGAACAAAGTCGTGCGAATCGATCTGACCTCGAAGGACGTTATCCATAGTTTCTTCGTGCCCAACTTGCGTCTCAAGCAGGATGCGGTCCCGGGCCGCATCATTCACGTCTGGTTCGAAGCGACCGAGGTCGGCGAATACGAGATTCCGTGCGCGGAGCTGTGCGGCTTTGGGCATTCGGGGATGCTGGGTACGCTGACGGTCCAATCGCAAGAGGATTACGACAAGTGGCTCAAAAACGAATACGATCAGAACAAGTGAAGCCCGCACTCGACGGCCACGTCGCACGGAGGAGCTAGTCGAAGATGAGCAGCACGGCAGCGGTTGCGGCCCACGGCGCCCACGCGGAGCATCATGCGCTCGGCTTCTGGCGCACGTACATATTTTCCGAAGATCACAAGATGATCGGGCGCCAGTTCCTGTTCATGGCGCTCTTCATGATGTCGATTGGCGGCCTGATGGCGATGCTGATGCGGTGGGAACTCGCATGGCCTCAGACCGCGGTGCCGGGATTCGGCTGGGTGCCCGAACCGTTCATGTACGAAGGCGCGATTCCACCGAACACCTACAACTCGATGTTCACGATGCACGCCACCATCATGATCTTCTTCGTGGTGATGCCGATCCTGGTCGGATGCTTCGGCAACTTCCTTATCCCGCTGATGATCGGCGCGCGCGACATGGCGTTCCCCAAGCTGAACATGCTGTCGTTCTGGGTCGGCGCGGTCGCCGGCGTGATCATACTGTCGTCGTTCTTCGTGACCGGCGGTCCCGCAGCCGCGGGCTGGACCTCGTACGCTCCACTGAGCGCGGTGCCGATATACACCGGCGTCGATTGGGGCCAGGACTTGTGGTGCATCAGCCTTATCGTGCTTGGCGCGTCATCGCTGATGGGCTCGATCAACTACATCACCACTATCATCAACATGCGCACCAAAGGCATGTACTTTTTCCGCATGCCGCTGGTTATATGGTCGTTGTTCATCACGGCGATCCTGCTGCTGCTGGCGCTGCCGGTGCTGACGACGGCGCTCGCACTGCTGCTGTTCGATCGCCTCGGTGGCACGCATTTCTTTCTGCCCGCGGGCGGTGGTGAGCCGCTGCTGTGGCAGCATCTGTTCTGGTTCTTCGGCCATCCCGAGGTCTACATCATGATCCTGCCCGGGATGGGCATCACCTCGGAAATCATCGCGACTTTTTCGCGCAAGCCGATCTTCGGCTACCGCGCGATGGCCTATGCGATGATCGCGATCGCGTTTCTGTCGTGGATCGTGTGGGGTCATCACATGTTCCAGTCAGGGATGGACCCCGCGCTCGGCAGCAGCTTCATGATCACGACGATGATCATCGGCGTGCCCTCCGCGATTAAGACCTTCAACTGGCTCGGCACGCTTTACAAGGGCGACATCCATTACACGGTGGCGATGATGCATGCGCTGTCGTTCGTCGCGATGTTCGTGATTGGCGGGCTGTCGGGAATCTGGATGGCGTGCACGCCGGTGGATATGTACATCCACGATACTTACTTCATCGTCGCCCACATTCACTACGTGCTGTTCGGTGGCAGCCTGTTCGCAATCTTCGGCGGCATTACCTACTGGTTCCCCAAGATGTTCGGCCGCATGATGAACGAGACGCTCGGCAAGATTCACTTCTGGATCACGTTCGTCGCCTTCAACTGCACCTTCTTCCCGATGCACATCCTGGGAATGGCGGGGCACATGCGTCGGATTTACAATCCCCAGCAGTACGACTTTTTGAAACCGATCATTCCGATCAACGAATTCATTTCGGTCAGCGCGTTCGTGCTCGGCGCCGCGCAATTCTTTCTGCTGGCGAACATCATCTACAGCTACTACAAGGGCGCGAAGGCCCCCGAGAATCCGTGGAACGCGAATACCCTGGAGTGGACGACGCCCTCGCCGCCGCCGCACGGCAACTGGCCCGGACCGGTGCCGATCGTTTATCGTGGACCTTACGAGTACAGCTCGCCCGAGGTTGCGGAGGATTTTCTGCCGCAATCGCAGTTGATCGAGCACACGACAGCCGCGGCGGACTAGGTAGTCGAATAGTCATTAATGAATCAGTCTCCAACTGAGGTAGAGCGGGCACGCGGACTGCATCGCTTCGCGGTGCTGACCGCAGGCGCCACCTTTTGCCTCATCTTCGTCGGCGGACTCGTCACCTCGACCGGCTCCGCGCTCGCACTTCCGGATTGGCCGCTGGCCAACGGCAAGCTGATTCCGGCGTGGCAAGGCGGCATCCGCTTCGAATTTGGCCATCGCCTCGCCGCCGGAACCGTCGTCATTCTCACGCTCGTGCTGATGGCGTACGCCTGGCGCGCCGAGCCGCGGCGATGGGTGCGCAACCTCGTCATGCTCGCCTTCGGATTGATCATCGTGCAGGCCGTGCTCGGCGGAATCACGGTGCTGTTCGAATTGCCGCTGGCGATCGCGGTTACGCATGCCGCGACTGCGCAGGCGCTGTTCTGCCTGATGGTGTCGATCGCGATCTTCACCAATCCGAACTGGGAGACGACGCCGCACGTCGACGAACCGCCGTCCCGAATCGCGCTGCCGGCCCTCGCTGTCGCGACCACCGCGATCATCTATATGCAAATCCTCGTCGGCGCGCTGATGCGGCACATGAGCGCAGGCCTGGTCATCCCCGATTTCCCGCTTTCGTTCGGCTACGTGATCCCGCCGTACTGGAACGAGTACATCGCAGTTAATTTCGCGCATCGATGCGGCGCGGTGGTCGTCACCGCGATGGTTTTGTGGACGGTCGCGCGCGTGCTGCGGACGCATCGCGAGGTCACCGCGCTTCGCCGCCCCGCACTCGGGCTGTTCCTGCTGCTGATACTGCAAATCTGCCTCGGCGCGATCACTATCTGGAGCGGCCGCTCGGTGATTCCGACGACCAGCCACGTCGCGGTCGGCGCTGCGGTCCTGGCGACCAGCCTGACGCTGACGCTTCGCGCATATCACATTCTCGGCGTGCCGCATCGCGGCTACGCGATCGAATCGCAGCGCAAGTTCGCGCGTCCTCAAACGGCAGGTGACCGCGTGAGCGCCAAAGTGGCGATCGCTGAATCCGCACTCACGCTGCCGCGCGGCCGCGTGAGCGATTATTTCGAGCTGACCAAGCCGCGCGTCGTGCTGATGGTGCTGGTCACGACGCTCGCCGGCTTCTATCTCGGCGGGCGCGCGGGATTCGACGTGACGCTCGCACTGAACCTGCTCGCAGGCACCGCGTTGGCCGCCGGCGGCACGCTCGCGCTGAATGAGTACGTCGAGCGCGACATCGACGCGATCATGGATCGCACGCGCCATCGTCCGCTGCCCGACATGCGGATGCGCCCGGCCGAAGCGCTGACCTTCGGCGTCATCGCGACTGCCGCGGGCCTCGTTTACCTGGCGCTCGCGACCAACCTGCTATGCACCGCGGTGACCGCCGTCAGTCACGATCATTTATCTCGGCGTGTATACGCCGCTGAAGCGTTACACCTGGATGTGCAATATCGTCGGCGCGATTCCCGGCGCGCTGCCGCCCATCGCAGGATGGGCCGCGGCACGAGGCGGACTGAGCTGGGAGCCGCTCGTGCTCTTCGCGATTATGTTCCTCTGGCAGTTGCCGCATACGTTCGCAGTCGCGCGCCTCTATCGCACCGACTACGCGCGCGCCGGCATCCACCTGCTGCCGCAAGACAACGTCCGCGGCGGCAACGCCTCGAATCCAATCGTCATCGCAGGCAGCCTCGGCCTCATCGCAGTTGGAATCATCCCGACCATGCTCGGCTTCACCGGAACTCCCTACACCGTCATTGCGTGCGCGTTGGGGCTCTGCATGCTGGCCGTTGGAGTTGCGATGGTTCGTGCGCCCGGCAATGCGAAAGCGGCGCGCCGGCTGCTGCTCGCCTCAATCGTCTATCTGCCGATCGTGTTGCTAGTGCTCGTGCTGGATCGCGTGTGAGTGATCCGCATGAATCACGCCTTGTGACGCGCGAAGAGCGCAAAGAGGAAATCTGGCGCACGCTGAAGGTCCTGATCGGCGTGATGGTGCTGTTGGTCACGATCTCGGTCGTGACGATCATAGTGAAGCATTGAGATGGCACTCGTGACCGCATCGACTGCGAAAGTGCGCCCGTTCGTGGCGCCGGCCCGCCGCGGCCGCTCGTCCGACTCGGGTGCGAGCGGCGATCAAGTCGAGCGTCCGTTCATCAACAGCGGGATGCTCGCGATCATGATGCTGATCGCGTCCGAGATGATGCTGTTCAGCGGCCTCATCGGATCGTTCCTGATTTTTCGCTTCGCCGCGCCGTTCTGGCCGCCGCCGGGCTTGCCGCGCCTGCCGATCGTCGTCACCTGGGTAAACACTTTCGTGCTCTTGTCGAGCGCGATCACGATGACGCTTGCGCTCCGCGCGGTGCATCGCAGCCGCCAGCGCCTGACGCGTCGCTACCTGCTCGCGACGCTGGCGCTGGGAGTGACGTTCCTCGCCGTGCAGGGCAGCGAATGGATACGCCTGGTCGCGCACGGCCTCAAGCTTTCCAGCGGCGCGTATGGCGGCACTTTTTATATCCTGATCGGATGCCACGGCGCGCACGTGACCGCGGGCGTGGCCTGGCTGGCATGCGTTGTGTGGTTCGCGATGAACGGCAGGTACAATGCCCGCAACGCCCACGGGATTGAGCTTTGCGCGCTGTACTGGTATTTCGTCTGCGCGGTCTGGCCGGTCCTGTTCGGACTGGTATATCTGATGTAGTTTTCGTGTGCGGGGTTATTGTGATGATGAAAAATCTGAAGCTCAGGGCAACGGCGATGACTATTGCGGGCGCGATCGTTGCGGCGCTTCCGCGGATCGCACATGCGTGCGCGACCTGCGGGCTTTCGGACTCCGACCCGACCTTCCAGGCCTACAAGACCAGTGCTTTGTTCCTGGTGGCGTCGCCGTACGTATCGTTCGCGGCCATCGGCGGGATTACTTACCTGTTCTATCGGCGCTCGCAGCGCCACGATCGCACTACTACTCCGCCAACGAGCGACAAGCATTGATTAGGTACTAACTAGTCATTTCAAATGAACACTGACTATAGCTATTTGCCCCGAAGAGGATGGTTGCGATGAGCGAGGCCGCTGCAGCAGAGACCCACGAACACCCGATACCGGTCGATCAGCTCGAACCGTCGTTGACGCCCGGAAATCATGGGCAAGCTCGGGATGTGGTCGTTCCTGGCCGGCGACGCCATGACCTTCGGAGCGGCCATCGCCGCCTACGGCGCGCTGCGCATCGACAATCCCAACTGGCCGTCGCCCGCGGCTTTCCTCGGCATCACCACCACCGCCATCATGACCTTCATCCTGATCTGCTCGAGCGTCACGATGGTCGAGGCGCTCGGCTCGATCCAGACCGGCAGGATGGCGCGCTATCGCAACTTCATGGCGCTGACCGTTCTCGGCGGCATTCTGTTCCTCGGGATGCAGGCGTTCGAGTGGCACCACCTGCTCGGTGAAAAAGGAATGTCGATCAAGGTCGACCTGTTCGACGCGACCTTCTTCATCCTGACCGGCTTTCACGGCTGCCACGTTTTCGGCGGCGTCGTCTACAACAGCGTCCTGCTGATTCGCGGCATGACCGGCAAGCTGACGCCGGCCAAAGCCAACCTGGTCGAAGTGGCGGGACTCTACTGGCACTTCGTCGACCTAGTTTGGATCCTGATCTTCACGTTCATCTATTTGATCTAGGGAGCAGCTTTCCAACGACCAAGCTCTGGAGATGAAATTCAAACCATGACCACGCAAGCTGCGATTTCCGGACACGAGGCCGATCACGCCGGCCCGAACTACATTGCGGTTTTCATTTACCTGTCGATACTCACCGCCGTCGAGCTCGGCGTGTACGCGATGGGGCTGCCGCAAGTCGCCAAGGTCGGCCTGTTGATCGCGCTGGCGTGGGCCAAGGCCGTGCTGGTCGCGATGTACTTCATGCATCTGGCGATGGAGAAGCGCGGACTCGCCATCATCGCGATCATCCCGGTGATACTCGTCACGTTTCTATGCTTCATGCTGCTGCCCGATCTGACGACGCGCATGTGGACGAAGTTCGATCATCCAAGGCCGGTGACGAACCCGGCCGAGATGGGCGCGCATCCGGTCGCGCCGCCGCCGATGCAAACGCCGTAGCGCGAATTGTGAAACACCCGGCAACCTGAGTGGATGCTTATCATTCGCTGGCTCCCCTCAACGCGTTCCTCAACGGATGCGCCACGGTCCTGCTGCTGGCGGGATTCATCTTCATCAAGAACGGATGGGTGCGGGCGCATCGCGCATGCATGCTCACCGCGGTGGGATTTTCCGCCGTCTTCCTGACGTCGTATCTCACCTATCACTACAACGTCGGCAACGTGCGCTTCAGCGGCCAGGGCTGGGTGCGCTCGCTCTACTTCGGGATCCTGATTCCGCACGTGATCCTGGCGGGCGTGATCGTACCGCTCGCACTTATGACGCTATGGTTCGCGCTAAAGGGCAACTTCCGGCGCCATCGCGGCATCGCGCGATGGACGTGGCCGCTGTGGATGTACGTGTCGGTGACGGGCGTGATCGTTTACCTGATGTGCTACCAGATGTACACGCCGATATATCCGCCGCCCGCCACGGCCTTCGCCCAAGCCGCCTCGCGCTGAAAAGAAAAGAAGCAGTGGGACAGTGGGGCGGGCCGCCGTGCCCGCCTTCCTATCGCTACGATGCCTTCGCGCTAGGACGGCTCGATACCGCCTGATGCCAGCGCGCGAGGTTCTTCTGATTCTCCTGGATCTTGATCGCAGTCGTGCGCCCGAAATCGATTCCGATCAGCGCCGTGATATCCGCAATCGTGAAGCGCGGTCCCGCGATGAACTCGCGATCCGCCAGCACCGTGTCGAGCCATTCGAGGCGCTTGACCGCAGCGTTCTTGGCAATCTCGCCGTATTCCTTGACCTGCGGGATGCGCCCTTTGAAGAAGTCGCTCGTGTTGCGGAACGAGGCCGCCGTCATCGCGAGGACTTCGAACTCCATGCGCCGGTTCCACATCTCGACGATCGCCTTGTCCTTCGCGTCGATGCCCATCAGGCGCGGCTCGGGATGGCTCTCCTCGAAGTAGCGGCAAATCGCAACCGACTCCGCGATTAGAGTGCCGTCGTCGAGTTCGAGCACGGGCAGCCCGCCCATCGGATTGATCTTCAGGAACTCGGGCTTGCGATTTTCGCCAGTCGCAATGTTGACCTGCACAGAGGGAACGTTGTTGATGCCTTTTTCCGCGAGAAAAACGCGCACGCGGCGTGGATTCGGAGCCCCGGTAAATTCGTAAATTTTCATAGTTGCAATTTAAAACTGTCGCCGCCTGCCGTCAACCTTCTTTTCTGTCTCCCTCTCCTGCAAATGAAAGCTGCGCGTAACCAGCACGCGTTTCTGTCTCCTCTCCCTGTAAGGGAGAGGATGAAGGTGAGGGTCCGAATACAGCGCGCCGTTGCGCGCGATTCAGGATTCCGCCTCCGCCAGCTTTAAAGAATGCGGCGCCGATCGATCACGCGGCGGGCCTTGAACTCGGTGCGGGGCAGGGTGCCGGGCGCCGCGAGATTGATTCGCGGTCGCAGCTCGCATTGGCGGATAACCTCGGCCTCGAGCCGCGCACGCAGTTCACTCGCGTAGGTGTCATCGACGGGCGCCGAGGTCTCGACCACGATCGTGAACGCGTCCATCACGCCTTCGGTCTCGAGCACGATTTGAAATTCGTTGCCGAGCGCGTCGAACCCGCGCACGATTTCCTCGACCACGCTCGGAAACAGCTTCAGCCCGCGAATGATCAGCATGTCGTCGGCGCGTCCGTTGAAGCCCCCGCGGGCGCGCGCGAAGGTGCGGCCGCATGCGCATTTGCTGTAGTCGAAAGTCGCGAAATCGCCCACCAGGAAGCGCAACTGCGGCGATCCTTCCGAGTTCGAGTTCGTTACCACGGTCAGTCCGCGCGCGCCCGGCGGCACCGGCTCGAACGTGTCGGGATCGACCAGCTCCCAGATTTGCAAATCTTCCTGCACGTGCGTCCCGACCGGATCGCGCTTGAGACCTTCGCGGCAAGTGTACGCCCAGCCGGCGGGAACCGCCTCGGTGCATCCGTAAACGTCGTGCAACTCGGCGTTCCAGGTCTCCTCGATTCGCCGGCGCGTCGATGCGATCCCGGAAGCGGGCTCACCACCGCAAATGACTTTCGTGATTGAGCTGGCGGCCGGATCGGCGCCGGCCTCGCGCATCGCACCCGCGAGATGGAGCGAGTACGACGGCGTCGCGACGAGGATCGTCGGCCGATAGAGCTCGATCATCTGCAGGCGGCGCTCGGTTGGCACGCCGCCGGGCACGACCGCGACCTTCATCAGGTTGAACGCATGATGAATCGACCAGAAAAAGACGTGCGGATTGTAGTTGGTGCAGGTCAACGCGCTGTCGCCCGCGCGTACGCCCATCGCGTACAACGCGCGCGCGCTGGTCGTCGCCCACAACTCGGCATCGAGCGCAGTGTAGCGGAACGATCGCGGCGTTGCCGTGGTGCCCGAGGTCGAAAAGATCATCCAGCCGCGCTCGCGCCAGGTGTGATCGTCGATCGGCGTGTAGGTTCCCCACGGCCGATGTGCCGCGACGTCGCGCGCCATCTCATCCTTGGTGGTGACCGGCATCTTCGGCAGATCGGCGAGCGTCCTGATGTCAGCGGGCTTGAGTTTCGCGGCTTTAAATTTCGCGCGATAGAACGGGCTGTGCTCGCAGAGGTAGGGAATCATCGCGGCGAGCTTTTCTTCCTGGATTTCGCGGATGCGTTCGCGCGACGCGCACTCGAACTGCGGCGCCCAGTGACGCTTCGACGCCGGCTCGCGCATCGAGCGCGCGAACTTCGCGAGCACGGCGATCCATCGTTCCCACGAGTTGAGCTTTTTCAGGTGAGACGCTCGCGATGGCTGGCGAGATAGAGCGCAGTGCCGACCGAACCGGTCAGCGCGATTGCCAGGTATATGACGATGAACCCCATCGGCCGCGGCCCCGGCGGTTGCCGGTACCAGAACAGCACCAGGTTGTAAGGGACGTAAAATGCATAGACCATCGCGAGCGGCATTACCCACGCGCGGAGGTTCCAGATGCCGTACGCATAGGTGAGAAATACCGCGCCGAACAACGGACCCAGCACGAGGTTACGCCCGACGCCATGAACCTTGTGACCGAAGATCACCAGTCCCATGTCCGGATTGTGCGCGGCTTGCAGAGCCTTGGTGAAATCAGAAAGTGCGAGGATGACGAACAGCACCGTCATCACGGTGAGGAATATGCCGCGTTGCTTTCGCTCTGCCATGCGCCGGAAGCTAATCGCGTGCGCCTTCAGATTCAACCCGTGAAAAAAGAAACGGCCGGAGCGTCGATGCTCCGGCCGTTCTGTCTCCTTTCCCTGTAAGGGAGAGGATGAAGGTGAGGGTCCTTGTCCCGCGCGCTACTGCGCGCGATTCACGATTCCGTCTCCCTCCTAAACTTCAACCTTTCAGGAAATTCCGAATCGCGCTGACCAGCGCCTCCTGCTGCTCGTACATCACCATGTGTCCGGCATTCTTGATCAGCTCGAGCTTGCTGTTCTTGATGCGGCTAGTGAACTCCTTCGCGTATACCGACGGGATCAGCTTGTCGTCGTCACCCCACAGCAGCAGGGTCGGCGCCGCGATCCGGTAAGCGCGTTTCTTGAGGCCGCGGTCGGGGATCGGCCACAGGAATTTGCTGGCCGTCGCAAAGCGCTTCACACGCTCGACGTACATCGTCTCGAGCGCTTTGAAGTCCGTCGGTATCGCGGTCAGCATCTGCGCGGCCGGCGACTTGGGATCGTGGAACAGCAGCGGCGCAATCTCGGTGAGCGGCGCGGCGAACAGATCCGGAATCGGCGTTTCGTCGATCCAGAATCCGGCCGGCGCTATCAGCACGAGCTTCCTCGCGCGATGCACGTCGAGCGCCGCGACCTCGGCCGCGAGCATCCCGCCCATCGAGTGGCCGACGATGTTCGCAGTCGGGATGCCGAGCTCGTCCATCAGCTCGTGGTAGAACAACGCAGCGTCGACGACGTCATCGATATGTTCGTTGCCGGTCGACTCGGCGTAGCCGGGGAACTGCGGCGCGTAGACTTTGAAGTTCTTGCCGAGCTCCTCGAGGAACGGCTCGACCGGCATCAGGCCGCCCGCGCCGTGCAGGTATAGCAGCGGTTCGCCGCTGCCGTACACCTGCATCTCGAGCGAAAATTTTCCGTTTAGAAGTTTCTGCGTCGTGTTCATTTCGCGCTGCGAACCTCCGCCGACGCCGAGGCCGCCGCGGACACGCGAGCGTGGCCGTTGGTTTCGCGCTGTTCGAAGTGCACCGGACTCGGCACCGCGAAGTCGGCTTGCGGCAGGTCACGCTTGGGCGACCATTTATCTTCGAAGTTGGTCCACAGATCACGCATGTACGGCATCACCTCGGTCGCGAACAGGCTCGTGCTCTTGCGCACCAGCTCCGGCGGCATCGATCCGATCTGCTGCAGCAGCATCAGATGCCCGCAGTTGAGCGACTTCATCGCCTCGCGCAAACGCTCGCGCACCGTCTTCGGCGATCCCGCGATCACGTAGCCCTGATCGAGGAAGTCCTTCCACTTCAGGCCCTCGCGCCGCATCGCAGCCTGATCGCCGACCTGGCCGAGCATTCCGGCCTTGATCGTCTTCACCGTGCGATAGCCCGGCGCGTCGGCGAAGCCGTCATACACGTGCAGGCACCGGTTGTAGAAGTAATCCATGTGCGCGGCGTAATCCTTCTCCGCCTGCTCGTCGGTCTCCGCCACGGCGACGACCTGCGCGAAGCCAAGGCTGTACGGATTCAGCTCCTTGCCCTTTTTCGCCATCACGTCCCAATAGCCGTCGGCGACCTTCTTGCCCGCGATGTACCCGAAGTAGGACAGGAAGCTGTACTGATAATTATGGTCGGCGCAGAAGTCGTAGGTCTCGACCGATCCGCCGCCCGGAATCCAGATCGGCGGATGCGGCTGCTGCAACGGCTTCGGCCACAGGTTCACGTAGCGCAGCTTGGTGTACTTGCCGTTGAACGAGAACACGTCCTTCGCTTCCCACGCCTTGATGATCAGTTCGTGCGCCTCGTAGTACTTCTCGCGAATCGTCGCGGGAACTTCGCCGTAGCAGAAGTTGGTGTCCATCGAGGTGCCGACCGGAAAGCCCGCGATCAGCCGGCCGCCGGAGATCACGTCGAGCATCGCGAATTCCTCGGCCACGCGAATCGGCGGATTGTACAGCGCGATCGAGTTGCCGAGCACGACCAGGTTGGCGTTGCGCGTGCGCCGCGTCAGCGCGGCCGCCATGATATTCGGCGACGGCATCAGGCCGTACGCGTTCTGATGATGCTCGTTGACGCCCAGCCCGTCGAAGCCCATCGAGTCCGCATATTCGAGCTGATCGAGATAGTCGTTGTACAGCCGATGCCCGACTTTCGGATCGTACAAGTCGCGCGGGATGTCGACCCACACGCTGTGGTACTTCTCCTTGAAGTCCTCGGGCAGGAACCGATACGGCATCAGATGGAACCAGGTGAATTTCATAACCCTTCTCCTTTACGATCTTTGATCGCGGCACTCCCGTCGCGCTCACGCGGGCGTAGGGATGGCCACCTCGTCCGGTTTTGAGTCTTTGCCAATCCGCGCGCGGGAACTGCGAACCGCGCTAACTAATCTCTGTTTTGCGGAACGTGCCGTCCCGCGATTGCGATGCGCAGTCAGCTGCGACGCCGCGAGATGCGACTCGAGCGCTTCGTCGAGAAAATGCTCAGGGTTGAGTCCGGTGACGTCGCGGAAGAAATTGCCGTCACCCATCAGCATGAAGGCGCCGTTCATGCTCGCCCACATCACCGCGGCCGTCTTCTTCGGCCCCATCGAGTTGGCGATCACGCCGCCTTCGAACGCGCGCCTGATGGTGCCTTCCCACAGCCCGAAGATTTCATGGCTCAGGTCGATCACGCGCTGAAAGTTGCGCAACTCAGACGGCCGCTTGAGACGTTTATGAAGCTGTGCGTACACCACCGAATGCTGCGATAAAAACAGCTCGCGCGATTCACGCAGATAGTCCAGGTACGCGGAAGCGATCGCCTTGAGCTCATCGAGTGGCTCAAGGCCACGCGCAAAAATCTCCAGATAACGCGCACGCAGCTGCGCACCGCGTTCGGCAACGAGATTCAGGTAAAAATCATCGCGCGAAGAGTAGTAGAGATAGATAGTCCCGACCGCCACTTCGGCCTCGCGCGCAACCATCTCGATAGTAGCGCCTTCGAGCCCATGCTTGGCGAAAACCCTGGCAGCCGCCGCAAGGATAGCCTGCCCGCGCGCATGCCGCTCCCGCCGATGCCGTTCCTGAACGCTCATCGGCAGCCGCGAAATCCACGCAATGAATGAAGATTCATATTCTGAAGTCATGCTCATAGCGCGATCCGGTGAAAGTTGTCAAACGGGAGCAGGGGAAGGGTAAATCACTTAATTTAATGTGAAACCCACGGTGGGTTTCACACTTCCTTCGGCAGGGGTGACCCCTGCACCCAATATAGAAAACAAAGATGCGGGACTTCGTCCCTGTTAGGAAGTTGGTCTGGGGGGAAGGGTCCGATTCTTACCTCGCCCGTTCCTTTCACGGGAGAGGCGGCGGACGCAACGCGGCCGCCAGGTGAGGGTTCTGCGGCTCAAGCTGCCCGCCAACAATGCACCGTTCATTGCGGGGGTTTCGGCGGCCCGCCGCTCGACACCGTGCTGCTTGGCCCGGGTTCCCAAGCCCCGCCGCCATCGTGCTAATCCTGACCAGCCGTGATATAAGCGCGATCCGAGGAGGGTAGGAATATGGATGCGAAGGCACGTACTACTCTGGCGGTGGCGGGTTTGATCGTTGCGGGAGTGATGTTTGCGCCCGGCCGCGCGCGAGCGATCGAAGTCAAAAAGGACCTTTATACCAGCAGCGGTTCATCCGGTCCGAGTGCGCCCGGTCCCGCCAGGGAAAATCCCATTCCCAAGGCGATGGCCCAACAGCTCAGTGACACGATCGCCAGCGAATCCGACAGCTACGTGAGCGACGAGAGCGAAAAGAAGGCGTCGGGCAAGACCTACGTCGATCTCGAGCACGCGAAGTTTCTTTACGTGCCGACCATGAAGGCGGGGCACTGGAACGTGGTCGCGAAGCTGCAGGCAGCCGAATTCACGCCGAACAAAAGCGGCGAGGGCAGGGGCAGGGCGACCGGCAAGCAGAAGATATTGCTGTTCAACTACCGCCTCGACGGCAGCAAATGGACCGAGGTCGAACCGCCAAAATGGGAAGATGTCGATGTCAACGGCGAAGCCGTCGCCACGCACTGAGATTGAGTGAAGGCCAAAATCCAGGACGACCTCAAAGCCGCGATGAAGAGCGGCGACAAGCTGCGCATGATGGCGCTGCGCGGCGTGCTGTCGGAGATCTCGCGGCTCGAGAAAGACGTTCGCCGCGAGCCCAACGAGGCTGAGATACTGCAGATAATCAAGCGCGAGCGGGCCAAGCGCGAAGAGTCGCTCGAGTTTGCGCGCAAGGCCGCGCGTCAGGACCTGATCGATCAGAACGAGACCGAGGCCAAGGTGCTCGACTCCTATCTGCCCGCCACCGCATCAGCCGACGAAGTGCGCGCGGAAATTGCGGCGGCGATCGCGGCGGGCGCGTCGCAGATAGGTCCCGTGATGAAGGCGCTGCGCGACAAGTTCGGCGCCGGCCTCGACGGCAAGATGGCAAGCGAACTCGCCAAGGAAGCCCTCGCGAAGAAATAGCGGGCGCTATTCTACAACATCCTGCGAAACAGACCGGGATAGGCGACGACCAACGACTGGTCGTCGACTTCGATGTCCCGCGTGAAGTCGCTGTCGAGCGATTCGTATCGGTAGCGCTTGCGCGGCTCAAGGCAGGTGTAGCGCTGCGGGTCGGTCGTGATGGTGAGCGCAGGCGCGACGATATAGACGGTGACGATATCGGCAGACGCGCCCTTGCGCAGCTTCAGCCTGCGAATAGGCAGCGTGTTGGTGAACGGCGTCACGGACAGATCGATATCGATCGCACCGTGAAGTTTCCGCAGAGGTTTGCCGGAAGCGTCGGACCAGTTGCCCTTGCCGTCGCCTGCGATTTCGATCGCGCGAGGCTCGCCGACAATGCCAATCTCGGCCTTCCTGACGCGCCACGATTTATCGCATCGAATCCGATAGCGCAGCGCGAAGTCAGAGCCCCCGGCCGACGCGACTACCACCGACTCGGCGACGATCTCGCGCGGGCCCTCGCGAAGAACAAGATGCTCGATGCCGCGCCCGTCCCAATCCTGCCATCGCGCAACGACCACGCCGCTCACGATCCAGCCGCCGCGTCAGGTGCCCGCGATGTCGGCGAAGGGATTGCTGCCGAACGAACCCGCCATGATTCCGCCGTCGATCGCCAGCGCATGGCCGGTGATGAACGAGGCGTCGTCGGAGGCGAGAAACGTCACCGCCTTCGCAATCTCGATCGGCTGGCCCATGCGGCCGAGCGGATGCATCGCGTCGAGCATCTTGCGCGCGCCTTCGAGGTCGCCGAACGTGCGCATCACGAGCGGAGTCTCGATCACGCCGGGGCAAATGCAGTTGACGCGCACACCGAAGCGCCCGAACTCGATTGCAGCGTTGCGCGTGAGGCCGACGACACCGTGCTTGGCCGCGTTGTAGGCCGAGAGTCCCGGGCTGCCGATCAGGCCGGCGACGCTCGCGGTGTTGATGATCGATCCGCGCTTCTGCTCGACCATCATTTTGCCGCCGAACTTCAGTCCCCAGAACACGCCGTCGAGATCGATCCGAATCGTGTTGCGATAATCTTCTTCGGTGGTCGCCAGCAGCGGCGCGCTGATGCCGATGACGGCGTTGTTGAACATCACGTCGAGCCGGCCGAACTTGTCGCAGGCGAGTTTGACGAGAGCTTCGACCTCCTTCGCCTCACGCACGTCGGTGGCCTGGAAGGTGCCGCCGATTGCTGACGCAACTTTCGCTCCGGCGCTGTCCGCCAGGTCGCCGATGACGACCCTGGCGCCCTCGGCTGCGAATTGCTCGGCCGTCGCCTTGCCGATTCCCGACGCGCCGCCGGTGACTATCGCGACGCGGTCCGCGAGTTTTCCCTGTGCCATGGTTGAAGCTCCTCCGTCAGCGAAATCCGCCCTGCGGCGTGGTTCCCTATCGCACAGTTTTCCGTCGCGGCGCCAGTCCGGGAACGCGGTTGACGCCCAAACCCTTTTCCCTGTAGCACTTGGACGTAATCCCGAGTCCAGGCCCCGAGGTAAAACGACATGGCGATTGATTTCACGATGCCCCCGCACGTGATCGAAGTACGCGACAAGGTCCGCGCTTTCATCAAGGAAGAGATCGAGCCGGCCGAAGCCGGGATGCAGAAGAACGGCAACTGGCGCGAGGGAATAATCGAGCTGCGCAAGAAAGCGCGGCAGCGGGGCCTCTGGCTGCCGCATATGCCGAAGGAGTTCGGCGGACTCGGCCTCGACGCGATGGCGATAGCGATGATCTCGGCGGAATGCGGGCGCAACCGCATCGCGGCCTTCATCCTCAACGTGCAGGCGCCCGACGAAGGCAACATGCACACGCTCCTGCATTTCGCGACGCCCGCGCAGAAGGAAAAGTATCTGCGCCCGTTGTGCGACGGCAAGATCAGGTCGTGCTTCGCGATGACGGAGCCGGAAGCGGCGGGCTCGGATCCGACGCAAATCAAAACGTCGGGCGTTAAGCAGGGCGACAACTGGGTGCTCAACGGGCACAAGTGGTTCATCTCGGGCGCGCACGGCGCCAAGTTCGCAATCGTGATCGCCAAAACTGATCCCGACGCCGACCCGCCGCAGGCGCGCAACTCGGCGTTCATCGTCGACCTGCCGAATCCTGGCTTCAAAATCGTGCGCGACATCGACACGATGGCGGGCAAGGGAAATCACTGCGAGATAATGCTCGAGAACTGCGTCGTCTCGGCCGACAGTATGCTCGGCCCGCGCGGGCAGGGGCATACGCTCGGCCAGGTGCGGCTCGGACCCGCGCGCCTGGCGCATTGCATGCGCTGGATTGGTAGCTCGGAAGTTGCGCTCGAGATGCTGGTCAAGCGCGCGATGGAGCGGCAGGTGCAGGGCGGCCTGCTGGTCGACAAGCAAGCGATTCAGTTCATGATGAGCGAGTCGGCGATGGAGCTATACACGGCGAAGCTGATGGTGCTGCACGCCGCGTACCTGATCGAGAACAAGCTGCCGTTTCGGCAGGAAGTCTCGATGGCCAAGCATCACGTGGCGAACATGCTGTGGAAGATCACCGACCGCGCGATCCAGGTGCACGGCGCGCTCGGCTACTCGACCGACACGCCGCTGGAGTCGATGCTGCGGCATGCGCGATCGGCACGGCTGGTCGACGGCGCCGACGAAGTGCATATGACGCAAATTGCGCGGCACGTGATCGAAGCATTCAAGCGCGACGGCTCGACCCGCGGAGCAACCGGCGCGGGCCTGCTATAGGAATCGCAAGGGGGTCCTCATGCCGAGCGGTAAAATCGAACCGTTCCGCGTCGCGGTGTCCGACGAAGTGCTCGCCGACTTGCGCGCGCGGCTCGAGCACACGCGATTTCCCGACGAGGTGCCCGATACCGGCTGGGAGTACGGCACCAATCTCGCCTATCTGAAGGAGCTGGTCGCGTACTGGCGCACGAAGTACGACTGGCGCACGCATGAGCGCGAGATTAATCGCTTCGCGCATTTCAAGGCGCCGATCGACGGGCTCGGCGTTCATTTCATCCACGAACAAGGCAAGGGGCCGAATCCCAAGCCGCTGCTGCTGATCCACGGATGGCCGGGCTCGATTTATGAGTTCATGGAAATCATCCCGATGCTCACCGACCCGGCCGCGCATGGCGGCGACGCAAGAGACTCGTTCACTGTGGTCGCGCCGTCGCTGCCGGGCTACGGATTTTCGGATCATCCGCGCGCCCGAGCGATGAATATCCAGGCGATGGCGGAGCTGTTTCACAAGCTGATGACCGACGTGCTCGGGTACAAGCGCTACGCGGTGCAGGGCGGTGACTGGGGCGCTGCAATCACCTCGCGAATCGGCGAAGTGCACGCGGACAGCCTCTTCGGCATCCACGTCAACATGATTGCGATCGGGCCTGCCGAAGGTCGCAGCGCACCCGAGCTGACGCCCGAGGAGAAAGTGTTCCTCGGCGACCTGGAAAAGTTTCGCACCGCCGAGACCGGCTACCAATGGATTCAGGGCACCAAGCCGCAGACGCTCGCGTACGGACTCAACGACTCGCCGGCCGGGCTGGCGGCGTGGATCGTCGAGAAGTTCCGGACCTGGAGCGACTGCCACGGCGACGTCGAGCAGAGTTTCACCCGGGATCAGTTGCTGACCAACGTGATGATCTACTGGATCACGCAGACGATTAACTCATCGACGCGGCTGTACTACGAGGCGCGGCATCATCCGTGGCGGCTCAAGCCCGGCACGCGAATCGAGGCGCCGACCGCGGTCGCGCTGTTCCCCGGCGAGCTGCTGCGTCCGCCGCGGCATTGGGCCGAGCGCGCATACAATGTGAAGCGCTGGACGGTGATGGCGAAAGGCGGCCATTTCGCCGCGATGGAAGAGCCGGAGCTGCTCGCAGCGGATGTCCGGGAGTTTTATCAGAGGCTTGAGCTGAGCGGTTACGCGGACGCGGCTTCGTCGAACTTTACGAGGTCGGCGTAGAGCTTCTCGATCTCGCGGCCGAGTCGTTCGTGGCGCGCGATCAGATCGTTGGCGTCTTTGCGCTCGAGATAGAAGTTCGGATCGTTCATCTCGCTCGCCAGCGCCGCGCGTTCGTTTTCCTTCTGCTCGATCTCGGCTTCGATCTGACTACGCTGACGTGCGATTCGTTCGCGTTTGCGCAGAGCGTCGCGATCGGGCTTTGCCGGCTGATCGACCTTCGGTGCTTCGGCCTTCTTAGCGGCCGGAGCGGTGCCGTTGTTGCCGCGCGCATCGCGCAGATGCACCGGCGCGGTGCGCGCGGGCTGCGATGCCGCCGACGGCGCTTCGGTCTGCGCCTTCTTCTCGAGGTATTCGTCGTAGTTGCCGAGGTAGCGAATCGCATGTCCCTGGCCGACTTCGAGCACCTCGGTCACCAGCTCGTTCAGGATGAAGCGGTCGTGGCTGACGATAATCACGGTGCCGGGAAAACGCCGGAGCGCTTCGAGCAGCGTGTCCTTCGCGACGATGTCGAGGTTGTTGGTCGGCTCGTCGAGCAGCAGGCAATTGCTCGGATGCGCGAGCACCTTGGCCAGCGCCAGGCGCGCGCGCTCGCCGCCCGACAGCACTTCGACGCGCTTGTGCACGTCGTCACCCGAAAACAGCATCGCGCCGAGGATCGAGCGGACCTCCGCCATCGTTCGTCCTTGCGCGTTGTCGGACAGTTCGTCGAGCACGGTCTTGTCGTATGAGAGCGACTCGGCGAGATTCTGCGCGAAGTATCCGGCCTGCACGCTGGCGCCGACGATTCGCTCGCCGCCGGTCATCGGCTCGACCCCGGCCAGCATCTTCATCATGGTGGATTTTCCCGAGCCGTTGGGACCGACCAGCGCAATTCGCGCGCCGCGCTCGATCGTCAGATCGACGCCGTCGTAAACCGTGTGCGCGCCGTAGCGTTTGACCGCGCCCTTCAACTCGAACACCCGCCGGGTACTGCGCTCGCATTTGGGAAACGAAATCGCCGGCGGCTTCTGCGACCCTTCGGGCGGCTCGAGGCGTTCGAGCTTCTCGAGTTGCTTGATCCGGCTCTGCACCAGCCGCGCCTTGCTCGCCTGGTAGCGAAAGCGGCTGATGAAACTTTCCATGTGCTCGATTTCTTCGCGCTGTTTCTCGTACGCCGCCATCTCGGCGCGAAGCGCTCCTCGCGCACGACCAGGTAGCGCGAGTAGTCGCCGACGTATTCGGTGAGCCGCCCGCGCGACACCTCGACGGTGCGCTTGGTCACGCGGTCGAGAAAGTAGCGGTCATGCGAGACCAGGATGATGCCGCCCTGGTACGCGACAGATAATCCTCGAGCCAGTTGCGCGCCTCGATGTCGAGATGGTTGGTCGGCTCGTCGAGCATCATGAACTCGGGCTTTTCGAGCAGCAGTTTTGCCAGCGCGATGCGCATCCGGATGCCGCCGGAAAATTCGCCGACGTCGCGGCCGAGATCTTCATCGGTAAAGCCCAGCCCGAACAGCACCGATTTGGCGCGGCTTTCGGCGCTGTAAAAGTCGTGGCGTTCGAGCTCGGTCAGCACGTCGCCCAATTCCTCCAGCGCCGCATCGTGCACCGGCCCGGAATGCTCGCGGGCGAGAATCTGCTCGACTTCCTTGCGCCGCAGGTCCAGCGCCTGCATCCGGTCCAGCGCCGCCAGTGTCTCGCGAAGCACCGACCTGCCGCCCATTTCGGGAGCGTCCTGCGCCAGGTATCCGACCCGGGTGCGCTGCGGACGGGTGATGCGGCCCGAATCCAGCGGCAGCACTTCGGCGATCATCTTGAGCAGGGTCGATTTGCCGGCGCCGTTGAGCCCGACCAGGCCCACGCGCCCGTCGTCGGCCATCGACCAGCTCACGCCGTCGAGGATTTTGCGTCCACCGTAGGACTTGGAAAGGTTGTCGAGACTAAGCATGGTAAAAAAGTCATCTTATCAGCGGCGTTTGTCCGCCGAAAGCGACTCCCGCCAGGACGCTTTGCGGGGGGCTTCCCGCGGGGCCGACATTGTGTTAGGCAATGTTACACTATGGCAAAATTCGCCCCCGAATATCCCCTGCCCAGGAGCCCGGACGAGTTCGAAAGACTCTGTCTCAAACTCCTGCGGCGTCATTGGCAACTTCCCCAGCTCCATCGCTTCCGCGACCCCAAACGCGCCGAGAAAGGAATCAACCTCATCGAGATCAGCGGACGCCCGCGACTCGCCGCCGTCAAGTGCGAGCTGAGCGCTTCGCGAACCGACCTGACGCTCGCCGAGATCAAGGACGCTGTGGACCGGGCCGCGAGCCTGAAGCTCCCAATCGGGCGCTTCGTGATCGCGACCACGGCCGGCAAGCCCGAGGGCTTGCAGCGTTCGCTGTTTGATCTCAACCGCGCGAACCGCAAGGACGGCATCTCGGCGATCGAAGTTCTGACGTGGGACGATATCGAGGAACTGCTCGACGAATATCCTCAGATTCTCACCGACTTTGGCACCGGCGCCAAGCGCCAGGCGCTGACGCGCGCCGATGCGGTGGTTCATCTCGAGGCACGATGCGAGCCCGCGGCGGGGGCAGCCACGGATGCGCTGGGAGATGAGATCTCCGCAGCCGCCGCCCTGCTCGAGAGCCATCAATGCCAGCTCGCGCGCCTCGCACTGCTTAGACTGCGCGAGCAGAAGTGGGGCCAGCTCTCGAACACGCACAAGTTCCGCGTCCTTTCGTACCTCGGCGCGGCGTGGCTGAAGGAAGGCGAGCCGCGGAAATCGGCAATGCTTTTCATCGCGGCGAAATCGCTGCAGCCCGACGAGGAGAACGCCTGCACCAACGAGGCGCTCGCCCACGAGCTGCTCGGCGAGCGCGAACGCGCATTCGCGCTGGCCGACAAGCTGCGCATGCAGTTTCCGTCGAGCGGCCGCGCCGTCGCGCTGTGGCTCAACAACGCGCCCAAGACGTTCGACGCGCGCGAACTTGAAGAGAACGTGGCGCCCGAGCTCGCGTCCGATCCCGAAGTCGCGGTCGTGATGGCGCGCCGCGCGCTGATCGACGCGCATTTCGATCGCGCCGAGCGCTATGCGCGCCTCGCCAGCGCCGCTCTGCCGAACAATTCGATCCCATGGCTGGTGCTGGGACAGTCGATCCTGCTTAACGAGCTCGAAGCCGCCAACGAGGGCGGCGGCGAAACCACCACGCCGAGCGACGAGACCCGCATTCGCGAGGCCGAGAGCTGCTTCACCCAGGCGCTGGAGTTGGCGCAGGCTGAGCACGCGGGCTCGAGCGAAGTGCAGGCGCTGATCGGACGCGCGCAGGCACGGATTGCGCTGCGCGACACCGACGGCGCGGGCAAGGATATCGAACAGGCGCACAGCCTCGAGCGCGAGGACGCCAACGGCCTGTGCGAGTACGGGATTGTGCTGCGATCGCGCGGCAGCCTGACCGAGGCCATCGAAGTGCTGCGCCGCGCCGCCTCCGTGGGTGGCCGCGACGACATCGATTATCATCTCGCCGTCACGCTGCGCGAGCGCGACGAACCCGGCGACTTGCAGGAGGCGACCGAGCTGCTGATGCGCTCGATCTCGCGGCCGGAGTCGATTCCCTCGGGCGATTTTCCGTTCGCCGTTGCGGCTGCGGTCGAAGCGCTCACGATGAACGAGCGTTATCACGATGCGGACGCGCTGCTGTCTTCGATTCCCGACGTGCGCCTGCCCCGGGTTACGCTGCAGACGCTGCGCGCAAATCTCCGCCTCGCCCAGGGCAAGTACGATCAGGCTTCGAAGTTTGCCGACGAGGCGCTCGCCGAGGTGTCTTACGAAACTTCCGCCGACAACCGGCGCAAGCTGGCCGCGTTGCTCCATGACCTGGGGCGCTATCGCGACGCGCTGCCGCTGTGGCAGATGCTCGCCCCGGCCGGCACGGCAGGGATAGATACGCGCCGGCTGCTCGATTGCGCGGGCCGGCTCGGCCGCGAGGACATCGTGAACTCGATCTCGCGGGAGCTGCATCCCGAACCCACGACCACTGACGTCAACAGTAGCGCGAGCCAACTCGACAAGCTCGAACGCAACGATCCCGATGCGGCGCTGGCGACGCTCGAGGAGATGCTGAGTCAGCATCCCGACGACCGCGTGCTGCGGCTGCGGCGTTCGATCGTCGCCGCGCGCCTCGGCAAGGCCGATCTGGTCGTTTCCGATCCGAACTCGATGCCTCCGGCGCGCGAGATTCCGCCCACACTCGGCCGCGCCGCGGTGCAGTTCATGCGTGACGGCGGCCGCGCCAACGAGGCGCTCGCTTACGCCTACGAACTGCTGCGCCGCCAGGGCGGCAGCGTCGATGCGCATCGCGCGTATCTCGCTGCGCTCGGACCGATCGGCCCGATGCCGCACGTGCCCGACTTCGACAGCGCCAACACCGGCTGCGCGCTCAGTTTTGTCGAGGAAGGTTCCAACACCGAGAAGTGGATCCTGCTCGAAGACGCCAACGACGCCGACGAGACAATCGACGAGTACAATCCGCAGCATCCGATGACCAAGGCGGTCAAGGGCAAGAAGGCGGGCGAGAAGTTTCAGCTCCCCGAGGGCCGCTTCAGCCGCCGCCAGGCGACCGTCAAGCAGATGATCAGCAAGTACGCGTTCCGGTACATGGACGTGCTCATCAACTGGCAGGCGCGTTTCCCGGGCCAGGCCGAAATCGAAATGAGCTATGGGCATTCCGAATCGATTCCATGGAACGACATGTCCGACAGTTTCGAGTCGCTGTTCGAATCGAGCAACGGCAATGGTAATGGGAACGGTGTCGCCAACGGCAACGGAAATGGTAACGGCAAGGTCGTCGCCAACGGCAAGGCCGCCGGCCCCAACGGCAAGCGCGAGGATCTCCTCAAGCAAGCCGAGCGCACCTATGCCGACAACTCCGTACCCATCCATGCGGTGGCCGATCGCATCAACCTGAACGATTTGCAGACCGTGTTCATCCTGGCGCAGCGCCCCGAAGCGCCGCTGAAGTGCTGCACCGGTTCGGCCGAGGAGTTGGAGGGCGCGCTGGGAGCCTTCGAGCGCGCCAACGCCGTGGTGCTCGATCTGACTGCGATCGCGACGTTGTGCATGCTCGGCCGCCTCAACCTGCTGCCGACATGGCCGCGCCAGTTCGTGATTTCGCAGTCCACCCTGGCCGAGCTGCGGCGCCTCGCATTCGAGGACACGCTGCTGCGGCTGCCGCCCGGATTTTCTGCATCGATCACTGGCACCGGCAACGACGGCAAGCGCGCCGACGTTCAGTTGAAGGGCCTCGCCGATGCGTTGCAGTCGGTTTGCCGCGTGCGCGACGGCGCGGTGCTCGCTTCTATCGATCACGACCGCCGCGAGCGGCTGATCAAGTTCTTCGGCCGGCACGGCGCCGAGAGCATCGTGATCGCCTCGATGCCGGGGCATGTGCTGTGGACCGACGACATGATTCTCGCGGATCTCGCCAAGACCGAATTTGGCGTACGCCGCGTCTGGACCGAGGCGGCTCTGCAGGCGCGCGCGCAGGCGGGCAACCTCGATCCGGCCGAACTGGCTACTGCCAGCACCAAGCTCGCGGGATGGGGCTACTCGTTCACCACGCCGAGCATCGAGACGCTGATGCGTGCGGGATCGGTCGCGGTGTGGAATCCCGATCAGTTCCCGCTCAAGCAGGCGCTCGATCAGTTCGCCTCGGATTCGATGAACATGTCGGACGCGGTGCGGCTGGCGGCCGAGTTGATCGTGAAGATGTACAACGACCAGTACCTGCGCGGGCAGCGGCGCACGGTTACCTCGCGGCTGCTCGATAGGCTCGCGCGGCGCCCCGGTGGCCGCGAGGCGGTCGAAGCGCTGCCACGCTCGCTGCCGATTCGTTTCGGCCTCGATCTGATTCGAGCACGCGAATTGAGCGACGTGGTGCGCGGATGGACCGCTTCGCAGGGCGAAGCGCAGCAGAGTGAGCACCTGATGGCTGGACGCTAGATTCAGCTGCCGAGGGCCGTCGATAGGTAGTGGGTTACGGGCCCACTACCTATCGATTTTTTGGGCTATTTATTTCCGGGGGGGCCGGGGGGGGGGGGGCTATTTGATTCGAGCGCGTCGTCTTAGCTCTCGCGATCGGATAGAATCGCGTCCGGGGCTACGGCCACAGGAGGAACGCACGATGGCGGCAATCGCCGAGGGGGACCGGATCGTCCTCATCGATCGCAGGCTCTTCAAGGACGACAACACGCGAATTTTCGTGGGCATCGTCGAGGAGACCGACGCCACGCTGGTTCGCGCGCGCGGCTTTGTCTTTCACGTCAGCGCCTACGAGGTGGCCGGGCAGGAACGGCGCGGCGAAGAGCGCCTGCGCGTGTTCTCGCTGGGTTCGGGGGACATCGTGTATCTGCTCCCCAAGGGCCAGGACATCTCGCGGCTGATGCTCAAGCGGTCGCCCAAGTCGATGACGCTGAGCGACGGGCAATACGCGATGGACCTGA
This sequence comes from uncultured delta proteobacterium, assembly GCA_963747845.1. Classification (GTDB taxonomy): domain Bacteria; phylum Desulfobacterota; class Binatia; order Binatales; family Binataceae; genus Binatus. The sequence continues at coordinate 337,545 of CAVVGR010000003.1, read as the reverse complement.
GCGACTTCCTGCTGCGCGCGTAGCTTGAGCGATCGATAGCCTCTCGCGAACTGGCTAGCTTCGGCGAGATGGCAGAAAAAGTGGTCACCGGCGGAGCGCATCACTGTCGCACGTCGGCGAGGCCGCGACTTCCTATCTATCGTGACTGACCAGCTTCTTCGGGCGCCTCGGCCCGGGTTTCGAGGTTTGCCGCCTGCATGATTGCTACGTTCCTTCAGAATGACGCTGACTACGAAAAAAGACCTGCGCTCAGGCACTCCGGTATGGATGGCCTATCCACGCCGCATCGCCAGCGCGAAGCGGATGACGCGAGACTTGAAGACGGACGTGCTCGTGGTCGGCGCGGGAATAAGTGGGGCACTCATCGCCTACGCCCTCGCGCGAGACGGTCACAAGGTTGTGGTGGTCGATCGGCGCGGACCGTTGATGGGATCGACACCGGCGAGCACGGCGCTGCTGCTATTTGAGATCGACACACCCTTGATTCATCTCAAGCGCAAAATCGGCGTGCGTCCAGCCGAGCGCGCCTGGCTCAGATCCAAATCAGCGCTCGACGCGCTCTACGAACTGACCCGGCGTGAGAAGATAGACGCTTCGATGAGTCTGCGTTCTTCGGTTTACCTGGCCGGAACTATCCTGGATGCGCGCGGACTCGCCAGCGAGGTTCGTGCCCGCGAACGAATCGGATTGCCGAGCCAGTACCTCGATCGACATGCCCTGCGCGAGCGCTTTGGCTTGTCGCGATCGCGCGATCGTGAGTAGCGACAACATCGCCGCCGATCCGCGAGCCCTCGCTTCGGGATCCTCCGACGAGCGAAGGAGCTCGGCGCGCGACTGTTTGCGCCGCACGAGGTCGTCGACATTCAATCCGGCAAGCGCGATGCGCTGGCGGTGACGAAGGACGGATTCACGATCCAGGCGCGGCAAATCGTGCTGTGTACGGGTTACGAGCTGCCGAAGATCGTGCCGGCGCATGGGCACAGCATCGCCTCGACCTGGGTTATCGCGACGCGGCCTCAGCCGCGGCACTTGTGGCCGAGCGAATGCTTCATCTGGGAAGCGAAAGATCCCTACCTCTACGTGCGCGCCACTATCGACGGCCGCGTAATCTGCGGCGGCGAGGATGAAGAATACGCCGACGAGGCCAGCCGCGACGCCAAACTCAATCGAAAGGCAAAGACGCTGGAGAAAAAGCTCGCGCGGCTGTTGCCGCAGATCGATCCGCGCGCCCGGTTTGCCTGGACCGCTTCATTCGGTCAGAGCAACACCGGCCTGCCCAGCATCGGTCCAATTCCTGGCCATCCGAGGTGTTATGCGGTGCTCGGATACGGCGGCAACGGCATCACATTCTCGATGCTCGCGGCGCAGCTGGTTTCCGCTTCGATAGCAGGACGGCGGGATCCCGACGCGAAGCTGTTCGCGTTTCGCAGCTAGATCTTCTCGACGAACTCGATAATCGCCGCCGCGGTGTCGCTGGGATTGTCCAGCGGCACGTGATGATACGCGCGCGGAATTTCCTTCAGCACCGATCCGCGAATCTTGCTGTGCATCTTGGCGACGTGCGCCGCGCTGACCAGGAAGCTCTGATCGCCGCGCAGCAACAGCGTCGGCATCGTGATCTTTTTGATCTTCGGCCGGGTCATCTTGATGCCATGCTTGCGCCAGGCGCGCGTCTCCGGATCAAACCGAAACGCCCAGGCGCCGCTGGGTAGCTGCTCGGCGCCCAGAAGCGCGAGCCGCTCGACCTCGAGCCGCGTCAGGTAGGTCTGCGGCGGCTGCAGGCGAAACTTCTTGATGATCTCGCCGGCCGAGCGCAGCTCGGGCGCACTCCGCCATGTGACTTCCGGCGCCATCGCCACATCAGGCGGCGAAACAGCGGCGGCGGCCCGTGCGGCGCGTCGACGATGATCAGCGCCTCGAGTAGCTCCGGATGCGTCACGGCCACCCACTGCGCGACCGCTCCACCCATCGAATGCCCGACCAGCACCACCCGCGTGCCGAGGCTCTCGATCAGGCCGCGTACGTCTTTCAGATAAGACGGCGGCCCGTAAGCCCCGTCCTTCGCCCACTGGCTGCGCCCATGCCCGCGAAAATCAAGCGCGAGCACGCGTCCGTAAGGCGTCAGCAAAGGTGCGACGCCGTCCCACCAATGCACATGCGCCGCGCCGCCATGCAGCAGCACGAAAGTGCGCTTGTCGGGGTCGCCACCCCAATCCAGGTAATGAAGTTTGAGTCCCTCGACCTCGACGTACCGATGGGTCGGCTCCGTGGTGACGGTAGCCGCTTGCTGTTGTGCCATAAGCATCGATTATATTCGACGCGCAAAGGCGAGGATAGTTTTTAATACTGGGTGCAGGGGTCACCCCTGCCCAGGGAAGCGTGAAACCCAGGAGGGGTTTCACATTGGATTTCCTGCGCCTCCGCTGGAGCGCGCGGCTTCGTCGTGCTAACAACCGCACCAGAACCGATTGCAGGGAGTTTTTCTGATGGCGCTCAGACTTGAAAACAAGAACGCATTGATCACCGGCGGCGCCAGCGGCATCGGCCGCGCGACCGCGATTCGATTCGCCGAAGAGGGCGCCAACGTTTTCGTCGCCGACCGGCATCTCGCCGCCGCCGAGGAGACCGCTGCTTCAGTGCAAAAACTGGGACGCAAAGCGGCCGCGTACCAGGTGGATACGAGCGACGAGGCGCAGGTGAACGCGATGGTCGCCCAAATGGTCAAGGAGCTCGGCAGTGTGAACATCGTGGTCGCCGCCGCGGGAATCTCGCACGCGCATTATGGTGAAGAGGGCGAGGCCGACCTCACGTTTCTCAACAACAAGTCCTTTGCCAACTGGCGCCGGGTGATGAGCGTCAACCTCGACGGCGTGTTTCTGACCGATCGCGCATGCGCCGATGCGATGATCAAGGCGCGCAACGGCGGCCGCATCATCAATATCGCTTCAGCCGCCGCGCGCATCCCCACCCCCGGCTTCGGCGAGTATGCCGTCAGCAAGGCGGGCGTCTGGATGCTGACGAGGGTAATCGCGACCGAGTTGGCGCCGTTCAATATTACAGCCAACGCGATCGGCCCCGGCTTCATCAAGACTCCGATGACCGCGCAGTTGCAGGACATGCCCGACATGACCCCGCTGATGCAGCGCGTGCCCATGAATCGGATGGGCGAGCCGGTCGACGTCGCCAATACGGCGCTGTTCCTCGCCAGCGAAGAGGGCCGCTACTACACCGGATCGATTCTGCACCCCGACGGCGGAATCACGATGCAGTAGGGACGTAGAGTGCGCGACCTGAACGAGGTTTTGTCTCCTCTCCCTGTAAGGGAGAGGATGAAGGTGAGGGTCCTTGTCCAGCGCGCTATTCCGCGCGCGATTCAGGATTCTGTTCTTGCCGTCCCACGTCGCGGCAGAAGCTCAATCGTCTTGTCGCTGCTCGTCTCGCTCCTGCTGACGACCTCAGCATTCGCGCAGCAGCCGACGGCGACGCCCATGCCCATGACGATGCCGTCGATACCGCAGATTCAACTTCAACCGGTGCCTGCCTACGGTCCCGCGCCGCTGACAGTCGGCTTCTTCGTAACGCCGGTGGATCCGGAAACTGTGCTGCAAAGCTATCTCTGGAATTTCGGCGACGGCCAGGTCTCGATGCTGCCGCCAACCGCACTGTTTCACACCTACAACAATCCCGGTAGCTACGTCGTCAACGTGACCGCGACGACAGCCGACGGTCATTCGGCATCATCGTTCGCCGGCGTAACGGTTACGCAGCCTCTTCAGTAGCTGGTTAATCGAAAGCGCAGATATAGGCGTCGATCACGCCCGTAAATGTCGTGGGGTCGGTCTCCGGCAGGCAGTATTGCGGGTACGGCTGCCATGATTGGAACAGCACGTAGTCCGGCCGGCCGCCATTGTCCTGCTGGTAGGTTTCAAAGCGCGCCACCGCCTTGCCCGACCATTCCGCATCGGAGGTATCCTGCTCATCGCCGATATAGATGATGCCGAAGCGCATGCCATCGTGCTGCGTCGTGTGTTCGATCGCCTTGACGATCGCCGGCCACTCGGGATTGCTGAAATCGATGTCCGCGATGAAGAACGGGAACGGCTTGCCCGTGACCTTGCGGTACTTATCGTGCCAATCCTTGAGCGCAGTGCCCACGCCCTTGGGGTAAGCGGTCGCGATGATCGGTTCGACGTCACCGACAGCAGCCTTCGGATAAACGCTCCTGACGAGCTGCGCGTAATCTCCGACTTCCGACGCAATTTTCGACACGGTCCAGTGACACGCGTTCGGTTCGTTCACCACGTTAGCAAAGAAATACGGCTCGTCGACCTTGACGAAAGGCACTTGCGCGTTAAGCGCTCTTCAGCCGATCCAGATAGGCGAGCGTGACGTCGTGGATCGAGTACCCATACGGCACATAGCCCTCGACGCCCGATCCGCACGTCGCGATTGCCTGCAGCGCGGGCGCTTCGATCTCGATCCCAATGTTATGTGCGTTGAGAAACGCGACGGTCTGTTGCAGTTCGTCGTCGGTGGCGTCCAGGATCCACCCGGCGTACATGCCGATCACGCTCACGTGCGCGATCGCGACCGGCCATGGCGCGCCCGCCTGGAACAAATCGAGAAAATCCACCGAGCCGCCGTCCTCAGTGCCGCCCGGCCAGTCCACGACCGCCGGCAGCGGATGAAACCAGATGCTCGCGGAAGTCGTCTTAATTCTGCGGCCGGCCGTCACCTGCGCCTCGACGCCGCTCGCCGCGCAAAGCGACAACGCGATAACTGTGATGACGGATCTCTTGAGCATCGCCGCAAGGACGATAAGCGACGCGTCAGTTCTTGAGCATGTCGATCGTGCCGGTGCTGAGATCGTAAACGCCGCCGACAATCTTCAGCTCGCCCGATTTCACCATCGCCGAAAGTTCCGCCGAAGTGGAGAGCTTCTCAACTATCAGGATCACGTTCTCGCGCACCGCGTTCAGGACCGGGTCGCCGGGCATGCCCTTGCTGGCCGCCACTGCCGGTCGCAACTCGCTGAGCATCGGACCGACGTCTCCGGGTGCGTCGTGGCCATCGACCGCCGCAATCACCGCGCCGCATCGCGTATGTCCCAGCACCATCACGAGCCGCACGCCGAGATGCTTGACCGAGTAGTCGAGGCTCTCGATCACTACTTTATCGGCGACGTTGCCCGCCACCCGAACGGTGAACAGGTCGCCAAGACCACGGTCGAAAACAATTTCCGGCGCCGTCCGCGAATCCGCGCATGCCAGCACCGAGGCAAATGGATGCTGTCCCTTGGCCACTTCGTCGCGCCGCGCGGGCGACTGGTTGGGATGCTCCATTTTGCCGGCAATGAAACGTTGATTACCTTCGAGCAGAAGTTTGAGGGCTTGATCGGCTGGCATCGATGGTTCGCTGTCCGCGGCCATCAGCGCGCGCGCCATCACAATCGACAGCACGCCAACCGCGAAGAAGGCCAACATTTTCAACTTTGCTCTCTTATGTCCAACCACAAATCGCTCCTCCCCGTATGTTATCTCGCGTGAAATGGTCCGCAGCTATCACTCTGCTGGCGGGCATCGTCTTCCTGCTGAGCTTTGCTGTGATTGCATTCGCAGCACCTCCATATATCACGGACGACCCTGAGCCCACCGAATATCTGCACTGGGAAATTTACCTGGCATCGCAATTCACCAAACAGCCCGGCAACTGGACCACCACGGCACCCCACCTCGAAGTGAATTACGGCCCGCTCCGAAATGTCCAGCTCCAGATGATCATACCGATGGTTTTATACGCGCCCAGCCACGGGCGCCGCCAGCTATGGCTATGGCGATACGCAGGTAGGAATCAAGTACCGCTTCTTTGAGGAGAGCGACTGGATTCCGGCGGTCGCCACCTATCCGCAGATGATAATCCCTACCGGCTCTCACACGCGGAATCTTGGCGCCGGACGCCTGCAGACATTTTTGCCGATATGGCTCCAGAAGACCTCGGGCAAATGGACCGCGTATGGCGGAGCCGGCTACTGGATCAACCCGGGGGAGCACAACCGCAACTGGCTTTTCAGCGGCTTGGTCATCGAGCGCCAGATTCTGCCGAATCTCACGCCCGGCGTAGAATTCTTTCACGGCACTTCGCAAATAATCGGCGGTCCATCTGAAACGGGCATGAATCTCGGCCTGATCTGGGACCTGAGCGGCGTCCAGCACATCGTCCTCTCCGCCGGACCCGGCTTCGAAGGCTCAACTCAACTGCAAGGATACTTCGCCTACGAGCTGACCTTCTGAGCACAGCCCGTCGGCATTGACACGGCGTCGTTAATCACCAGTATTGGTGGCGATGCGACACAAAACCAGCAGCGGCGTAAGCTTCATATCCGTAACAAATCTCGCACGGCAAATCGTGGCCGCGCTATCATTCGGCGTCCTCGCCATGGTGGCCGCGGGATGCATGGGCGATCAGATAGCCGCGACCAACACTCTGGTCCAGCAGCAGCAGGCGCAGCTCGAGCGGCAACAGCAGGAGCTCGAAGCGCTGCAGGCAAATCAGAACCAGAATCAAGGCTACACGCCCGGCGTCGCGACGACTGCACCGGGCGGATGCGACAAGAGCGTGGAGACCGTGGCGGCGCAGCGCGGCGGCGATCGCTTTGCCGCCGGCGACTTCCCCAAGGCGCTCGGCTACTACCAGGATGCGCTCACGGCCTGTCCCAACGATGATCGCGCGCAGGTCAATGTCGCACGCACCTACGAGGCGATGGGCAACAACGTCGCCGCTATCAATCACTACCGGATAGCGGCCGACAGCAGCGGCCCCACCGTCAGCGACGCGTCGGAAGAGGCCAAGGCCGCGCTCCTGAGACTGCAAGCGAGCCGCATGCCCTGAAACATCGCGGCAGCTCGCTTGCGACAGGGGACCGTTTTGGTTTATGTGGCGAGTTGGAGTCGCGGAGGCATGTGAGCCTGCTTCATCATCGGCACAGCGGAGGAAACTATCCGCACGTCCATCGCCACGATGACGGCGCCGACGAATCGCACCACCATCACCATCACGAACATCGCGACGAGATCACCATTCCCACGGTCACGGCGATCACGCTTACGACGCCCACGGCAATGAAGCCGCAATCGTCGCGAGCGATCCTCATCGTCTCGAGCATTGGCACTTCGATCGCCCATTCGCGGGCGTCGCAATCGCACCTGTCCGCAATCTCGCAACCGACTTCGATACGACAGTCGTTGCAGTCGCCAACCATGATCTGAACTACCTGCCGCTGGCAGCCCGTCCGCCGCCCGCTCTCATCCAGGCTTCTTTCTAAATCGTTCCTTTCGAGGATTTCCCCGGCTTTGAGCCCGGCGGAGCGGTGTCGTCGTGCGCGACGAGAGTGCATTCGCCGGCGTGCGCCGAGTTGAGAGGACTTTTTCGTGGCGATTTCACCTTCGAGGATGTCGAGGGCGACGCGATGCTGCGTCAAGATCTCCGCAGCGCTGACGTTCGTGCCTCTGATCATATTGCTGGCTATCGGCGACTCACTCGCCGCCGAGCCTGTCGCAGGAAGAGTGACGGATGCCCTCGGCAGGCCGGTGACGAATGCGCTCGTGATATTGCGAGCGGCGGACGGTCGCACCGTCCTTCGCACCACCAGCGGAGAGCACGGGCAATTCAAGCTGCGGGCGCAACTGCCCGGGACTTACGACCTGATCGTTCAAAAGCCCGGCTTCAAGCCTGCCAGTGAAATTCTCGTCTTCCCCGCCTCGGCCAGAACTCCCCTCCACCTCGTGATGGAGTCCGTGCAGGCGTTGACCGTTCCTGTGACTGCAAGCCGCGTCCACCCGCAAAATGGACTAACCGCCACCGGCGTCAGCAAATACACCTTCACCGCTCGCGACATCACGGGTCTTCCGCAGGCCGAAGCTACGCCGCTCAACCAGGTGTTGTTGCAGATGCCGGGCGTCGCGCTCGACCAGAACCAGGAGATTCACATCCGCGGCGAGCATGCGGGCATCCAGTACCAGATGAACGGAATCCTGTTGCCGCTCGACATCAACAACGACCCGACTTTCACCCAGCTGCTCAACTCGTACTTCGTCAAGAGCGTCAGCCTGATCGATGGCGTCCTGCCGGCCGAGTACGGCTATCGCACCTCGGGCGTAGTGGAAATCAGCACGAAGAACGGATGCGATGACGCGCACAACGAGTTCACGATTTACGGCGGCCAGCGCGACACCGCGCAGCCGAGTTTCCAGCTAGGCGGATGCAGCGGAGATTTCAGTTACTTTCTGACCGGCGTCTACACGCACTCCAATCTGGGCCTCAGCTCCGCGACTCGCGGCCCTGACCCGATTCACGACGGCACCAATCAGGGGCAGGGATTCGCTTATCTCACCTACTCGATAAGTCCGACGACGCAACTGAGTCTGATCACCGGAATGACCGTGGCGCACAATCAGTTCCCCAACGTGCCGGGCGAAACGCCGGAGTTCAAGCTGAGCGGCGTTGATGCCGCTGATTTTCCATCGAGCGAAATCGATTCGACCCTCGACCAGCAGGACTACTACGGCGTGCTCGCTTTGAACGGCGCGCTCGGCTCGAATGCCGACTACCAGCTCGCCTACACGATGCACTACAACCGCGAAAACTTTAATCCCGACGATATAAGCGATCTCATCTACCAGGGCATCGCGCCGAAAGTATTCGACAGCGATTTTTCAAACTCCGCGCAGGGCAATCTCACCTATCGATGGAACGATCACACGTTCCGCGGCGGATTTTATTTCGGCGAGTACGGAGTCGAAGCGGACAACACGTCGCAGGTCTTTCCGCTCAAGGGTGGCGTGCCGCTGACCGTCCCTGTTTCCATCACCACCGACCTCAACAAGATCAACCTGGTCTACGGCGTCTATCTTCAGGACACCTGGCAGCTTAACGAAAAGCTAAGCGTGAATTTCGGTTCGCGATGGGATCGGGCAAGCGGCCTCGTCAACGACAGCCAGTTCAGTCCGACGATAAATTTCGTCTACAAGCCGCGTCGCGACACGACCATCCATGCCGGCTTCGCGCGCAACTTCCAGATCCCGAACTTCCAGGGCATTTCACCGGGTATCGCCGCCCTGAACCACACCACCGGCGGCGTCGGTCCCGGCATCCCCTTGAACGTCAGCCTCGACGCGGAAACCGACTACACCTGGGACGCCGGCTACGCCCGTCAGATCACGCCGCAGCTGGTGCTCGTCGCAGGACGGCTACTTCCGGATGGATCGCCACTACATAGATGAAGGCCAGTTCGGCTTCGTGCCCATCGACGCGCCCTTCAACTACGTCAGGGGCTATGGCGCCGGCCTCGAAAACTCGCTCACCTACAATCTTCCCAATCTCACTCTGCGATTCTCGTCATATGTGGCCCGCGAAGAAGTTCGCGGCGTCGCGACCGGCCAGTACAACTTTCCTCCGGTAGCCCAGCTCAACTACATCGATCGGCATTTCATCGTGCTCGATCACACGCCGCTGGTGGGTGGCTCGGGCGGCGCGGCTTACAAATGGAAGACCTGGCAGTTCACTTTCGACGGGCTGTTCAGCAGCGGCCTCCGCGGCGGCTTCGCGAACCGGACCCAGCTACCGAAGGTATGGCAGTTCAACCTGAGCGCCGCTAAATCCCTCGACGTGCCGCTACTCGGTCAGATCGAGAACCGCGTCATCCTGCTCAACGTCTTCGATCGCATCAACCTGATCCGTCCCTCGACCGGTATAGGAGTTTTCCAGTCCGCATATGGACCAAGAATCACGGTCTATGACGCCCTAACGATCCCGCTACCAGCACTCTAATACCGGGTGCAGGGGTCACCCCTGCCCAGGGAGGTGTGGAACCCACGGCGGGTTCCACATTAAATCGTTCCTTCATTCACGCTTTCTTCTTCGGCGCGACGCGCGGACGCCATTGCACGAACGCTCGCATGTCCACCTGGAACGTCCACGCACTCTTCGACTGATTGACCAGGTGCACGATCTCGTCGCAGATAGCTGCGGGCGGGACGAAGTGCGACGGATCCACGTCGGGCATCTGCTCGCGCACTCGCGCACTGTCCACCGCGCCGTCAACGTCGAGAGCGGCGGCATGCACGCCGAGATGCATGAACTCGTACGCCACCGACTCGGCGATCGCGCGCTGCGCCAGCTTCGACGCGTTGTAGGCCGAGTATTGCGCCGGGCCGCCGCGCGATTCGGATCCCAGCACGAAGATCACCGTGCCCGCCTTGCGCTCGGCCATTTTGCCGATGACGGCCTGGGTGCAGAAGAACGGACCGTAGGCGTTGACCTTGAGCTGGAAGTCGAAATCCTCTTCGGTGATTTCGGTGAAGCGCTTGCGCAGATACGCGCCCGCGTTGTTGATCAGCACCGAAATCGGCCCGAGCTCGCGCTCGACGGTCTCGACTGCGGCGACGACCTGGTCGCGGCGCGCGACGTCGGTCGGCGTCACGACCGCCTTGCCGCCTTGCGCGCGAATCAATTCGGCGGTTTCGTCGAGCTGCGACTTGGTGCGGGCGATCAGCCCGACCGCGTAGCCTTCCTTTGCCATTCGAAGCGCGATGTCGCGGCCGATGCCGCGGCCTGCGCCGGTTACCAATGCGACTTTTGCTTCCGACATAGCGCGGAATCTTAGCCGCTTGCGACGAGCGTGCAAACCTCTGCGAGAGCGAATGCAGATTTCAACTTGGCGTCCCCGTGAATCCGGTGGTAACCTTTTACTCATGAAGTACCCGCGGTTGATCGCGGCCATATTCGCAGCGCTCGCGATTGCCGCCCTGGTAAACGCGCGCGCCGCGCTCGCGCAGGACGCCACGCCTGATTCCGCCGCCAGTGCCGATGTCAGCGCACCAAAGCACCGAAGCGAGCGCGCCCAGCGCCGACGTGAGCATCCCGAGCACCGATGCCAGCATCCCCGATGACGATGTGAGCGGAGGCGCCGATTCGAGTTGGGAGCGCGCAGGCGCCGCCACCGATCCCACTATCGACGACGACGCCGAAACGGCGGACAAGGTTCTAGAGATTCCGCAGGCGGTATGCAGCAAAGACGGCGCGGGCCCGTCCTGCAGCACCGATGCGGACCGCGATGATGACGACGATGACGACAGCCAGGCAATCAATGCCCCGTCGCCCGGTGCACCGCCGCCGACGCTCGATGACGACACTGCGAGTTCCGCGGCGCCGCCTGATGATTGGGGCGACGTTGACGACTACCAGAACCAGCAAGTCTATGCGGCACCGTATGCGGTGCCCTACGCGGTGCCGTATCCCTACCAGGTGAGCTCCTCGGGCACGGCCAATCAGCTCTCAGCTCCCTCGACGTTCGCTCCGATGAGCAGTCCGCTGACCCCGGCTGCGCGCCCGCCGCTCAATCCGGGGCCGTGGATGCTTTCGCCGCACACTTACAGCCTTCCCGCCGGCCGTCCGATGATGGGCATGGCGATGGGATTCCATCACTAACGCAGTCGCGCAAGCCGTTTCGTTTAAATCGAGTTTGCGCGCTATTATCGTGGCCCGATCGCGCCGCTGTCGGCGGCGATCGGACGGGGTTTTGTCATGCTGATAGCGGTTGATGTTGGCAACAGCCACACCGTAATTGGAATTTACGAAGGCGACCGCCTGCGCAATCACTGGCGCATCTCGACCGTGCGCGATCGCACCACCGACGAGCACGGCGCGCTGCTGAATACTCTGCTCGCCGGCGCGGGCCTCGAGGGCGGCGTCAGGCCTGAAGGCGTCGCGATCGCGTGCGTGGTTCCACCGCTCAACCAGGTGATGGAGCAACTCGCCGAGCGCTATTTCCACTGCGCACCGCTGATGGTCGGTCCGGGAATCAAAACCGGCATGCCGATCCTTTACGAGAATCCCAAGGAAGTCGGCGCCGACCGAATCGTCAACGCGGTCGCCGCCTATGAACGCTACGGAACCGCGTCGATCGTCGTCGACTTCGGCACCGCGACGACGTTCGACTACGTGACCGGCAAGGGCGAGTATGCCGGCGGTGCGATCGCGCCCGGCCTCGGCGTCTCGATGAACGCGTTGATCGAGCACGCCGCCAAGCTTTATCGCGTCGAGCTCGTTCGTCCGCGCGAGGCGGTCGGCCGCACCACGGTGGGATCGATTCAGTCCGGGCTCATCTTCGGCTACACGGCGCTGGTCGACGGACTGGTCGGGCGCATCCTGAAGGAGCGCGGCGAAAAGGCGCGCGTCATCGCGACCGGCGGGCTGGCCGAGCTGATTGCGCCCGAGAGCGAGACGATTGAAGAGGTGGACGAGTTTTTGACATTGAAGGGGCTCAGGCTGATATTTGAGCGCAACCGGCGCCAGGCTTGAGCGACATTTTTTGAGGGACATCTGATGAGCAACCAGCGAGTCGTGACCGATTCGATGATCGGCCTGAAAATGCCGGACTACTCGCGCATCACGCCGCGCGTCGCCACCGTGCTCGGCCAGAATCCGAGTCCGTTCACGGGACCGGGCACCAACACTTATATCGTCGGCACCTCGAAGCGGCCGCTACTGCTCGACACGGGGCAGGGCGTCGCGATTTACATCGACCTGCTCGAAGCCGCGATGAAGGAACTCTCGAGCAGTACCGAGCTCGAGCGAATTGTCCTGACTCACGCGCACGTCGATCACCTCGGCGGCGTCAAGCAGGTCACCGAGCGCTTCGGCGAGATGGAAGTGCTGAAGATGCCGTGGGAGGGTCACGACGCTCCGGCCGGCGCTGTTTCCGCGATCGGGCACGATGCGGTCGTTCATACCGAAGGCGCCACCCTGCGCGCCGTTTTTACTCCTGGCCACGCGCCCGATCACCTGTGCTACTATCTCGAAGAAGAGCGCGCACTGTTCACGGGGGACGTCGTGCTGGGGGCAGGTACTACAGTCATTCCGGATGATACCGGCGACCTGGGCGAGTACATGGATTCGCTCAGGCGGCTGCTCGCGCTCGACGCTCGAGACGATCTATCCGGCGCACGGCCCGGTCATTCGCAATCCCAAAGAAAAGATCGGCGAGTATATTGCTCATCGCGAATTGCGCGAGCGCCAGGTGCTCGAGGCGCTGTCCGCAGGCGAGGGACCGCTCGATGCGATGGCGATCGTGAAGAAGATTTACGCTGACTATCCGGAGTATCTGCACGCTGCGGCTGCGAGCTCGGTTCGTTCCCATCTGCGAAAGCTCGAGCGCGAGGGCCGCGTGGTGGAGCATGAAAAACGCTGGAGTGTTAATTAGCAAAGCGCGCGAACGTCACGCGCTTGGGGCGTCGCTCGCCGCGACGCTGATCATAGTGGTTGCGAGCACGCTCGCGGCCGCGCAGTCCAGCGACACCGCCGCGTCAGAGGCGTGGAAGACCGCAGCCGCATCAGTAGCCGCCGCAAATCCTGTAGCGGCCGCAAGTTCCGGCAGCGGTCGCGAGTCCTGCAGCCGCAGCGAGTTCCGCAGCCGCTGCAAACCCAGCAGTCGCGGCGAGTCCCGCCGCCGCACCGAGTTCAGCCGCCGCGTCGAGCCCGATCGCTGCGTCAAGCGCCGTTGTTGCCGCAAGTGCCGTTGCGGTCGCAAGTCCTGCCGCCGCCGCATCCATTGCCGCGGGCGCGCCAATCGCAGAGGCCGCCGTGCCCGCGCCGCTGCCGATGGCGGTAGTGCCCGCCGCAGCGGCGTCGTCTTCAGCTCCAGCCAACATGGTTGCCACGCCGCCCGAAGCCGATAACAAGCTCCCCGGCAGCACCGCCGAGATTCAGGCGCCCAACCCGGAGGACCTGATCCCGCAGCAGGCGCCCCAGGACGCAGATCCCGAAGCGCAGAGCAATGAAGTCGCGCGCTACCAGGAGGAGCAGAGCGGGATGCCGCCGGAGCAGCTCAAGGCCTTGCAGGAATTCGACAGCGAGGGTGAGCTTTCGACGCCGTTCGGGATGCAACTGCGCGAAGCGAAGCGCACGCTCAAATCCGGCGAGGATGCGGACGGCTTGTTGATTACTTCCGTCGCGAAGGGCAGTCCTGCTGCCGCCGCCGGTCTGCAGCCCTACAGCCACGCGGTCCATGACGCGCTCACGGCGGCGGCGATGGTTGGCGCGGTGTTCTCGGGCGGATTGGCGGTGGTGGTGATTCCGGCCCTCGACTATATGCAGGTCGGCGAGAGCTACGACCTGATTATCGGCGTCGATGGATCCCGCGTCACAAATTTTCTCGACTTCCAGGATCGCATGCGCGATCTTCAGCCCGGCGAGCTCGTTTACCTGAGCGTCGTGCGCAACGGCAAACGCATGCAGGTAACGCTGTCCGTCCCATCCAACATCCAGCAAGCCACCAATTAAACTCATTCCGATCCTCTGATCCCTCGCCCGTTATTTCACGGGAGAGGTTAGGTGAGGGTTCTGCGGTGCATGTACACTCGCCGCCAGAGGCACCAACTCAGGTTTCATGCGAAATATGAAAATCACTCTTTACCTCGTCCGCAATTGCGATCGTCGCAGCGACTGCGCTGCTCTTCATCTCCCAACGCGCAAACGCCGGCGACGCCGTCCCGCACACCATCAGCGTCGGCGGCCTGACGCGCAACTACCTGCTGTTCGTGCCGTCGGGACAAACTCCAAAATCTCTCCCGGCATTCATCATGATGCATGGGAGCGGCAGCACCGCCGCGCAGCAGGAGAACTACTCGCAGTTCGACGCGTTCGCGCAGGCGCACGGCCTCGTCGTGATGTATCCGAACGGAATCGAGAAGCATTGGAACGACGGCCGCGTGATCGGGCACGAATCGACGGCCGACGATATCGGCTTCATGAAGGCGATGCTGGCCGAGGTGATCGCGCAGGGGCTGATCGATCCCAAACGCGTGTATGCCGCTGGAATTTCCAACGGCGGCTTCATGGCGCAGCACATGGCGTGCGTGATGCCCGAGGCGCTTGCCGGAATCGGTGTGATCGCCGCCACGCAACCAGTCGATGCGGCATGTCCGTCGCCGCGCCCGATGCCGGTGATCTTCTTTCAGGGCACCGCCGACAAATTCGTGCCCTTCAACGGCGGTCCGATCGCGCCGCAATTTGGCAATCGCGGCACCGCTATGAGCAACGCGCAGGCGGTCGCGGTCTGGCAGAAACGCAACGGCTGCGGCGCGCCGACGCGAACCCAATTGCCTGACGCCGAACCCCTGCCGGTGACATCGTAACCTTCGCATGCCCACCGGGTCGCGGCCTCGAGGACGTGATCATCCAGGGCGGCGGTCACACCTGGCCCGGCGCGCGTTCGGGCTTCCTGGTCAATATGATCCTCGGGCCAGTCACTGACAGCGTCAACGCCAACGAAATGATGTGGACCTTCTTCGAGAAGCAAATGCCAAAGCCCTGATCCGATCCCTCGCCCGTTATTTCACGGGAGAGGTTAGGTGAGGGTTCTGGGCCCCAGCACCTAATCCCATCTTTCTCCTTTACGCGCGCGTCCGCTTTCTCTATATAGGTGAAACAGTCCGTCGAGGATTTTCCCGGCGAGATTGATTGGTGCCTCCGGGTGGAGGCGATGACATTTTTGGCGTCTGCTCGCGCCTGGATCCGAAGTTAGGACCGGGACTCCGAGTGATTCGAGCGCTCGTTAATTCGAGCTTGCTCTGATGCGGGGTTGCCGGTGCGCGGCAGCCCCGATGTTTTTTTGGAGTGAGTGAGAAATATGACGCAGGAAAAAGTTCGCGTGCCCGATCTCGCGCGCATGAAGGCCGCGCGCCAGCCGATCACGATGCTGACCGCGTACGATTTTCCGTTCGCGCGGATTTTCGACAACTGCGGCGTCGATCTGCTGCTCGTCGGCGACAGTCTCGCGATGGCGGTGCGCGGCGAGGACAACACGCTCGCCGTAACGATCGACGAGGTCATCTACCACACGCGCGCGGTCGCGCGAGCGCGCCGCCGTGCGCTGGTCATCGCCGACATGCCGTTCCTCTCGTACCAGGTGAGCGCCGAGGACGCGCTGCGCAACGCCGGCCGCCTCGTCAAGGAAGGCGGCGCCGAGGCGGTGAAGCTCGAAGGCGGCGTCGCGATTGCCGACGCGGTCGCGCGAATCGCGGCGGTCGATATTCCCGTGATGGGCCACGTCGGGCTGACGCCGCAGTCGATTCATCGAATGGGCGGGCATCGCGTGCAAGGCCGCAAGTCTGGCCGCACCGCGGGATGCCGTGAACGGCTGCTCGAAGATGCGGTCGCGCTTGAAGCAGCGGGCGCATTCGCAATTGTGATCGAAGGTGTGCCGCCGTCGCTGGCGCGCGAGATCACCGAGCGCGTCGCGGTTCCGACTATCGGCATCGGCGCCGGCCCCGATTGCGACGGCCAGGTGCTCGTGATGCACGACCTGCTCGGTCTCGGCGAGTCGTGCCCGCCGCGCTTCGCCAAGCCCTTCGCGCATCTGTGGAATGAAGCCGCGGCCGCTGCCAGCGCCTACGTGCGCGAAGTCAAAGAGCACGCGTTCCCCGCGCCGGAACATTGCTACGCCGAATCGAGGAGGGCGCCGCGATGATTATCATCAACTCGCCCGACGAAATGACCCGCTATGCCGAGAGTGCGCGTCAAAGCCGCGAACGAATCGCGCTGGTGCCGACGATGGGCTACCTGCACGACGGCCATCTGACGCTGATGCGCGAGGGCCGGCGCGAGTCGTCGGTGCTGGTCGCGTCGATTTTCGTCAATCCAACGCAGTTCGGGCCCGGCGAGGACTTCGCGCGCTACCCGCGCAACTTCGAGCGCGACTGCGCGATGCTCGAGACGGTGCCGGTGGATGTCGTCTTCGCGCCGGAGCCGGCCGCGATGTACTCGCCCGACGCGCAGAGCTGGGTCGACGCGGGCGATATCACCAGCGGTCTCTGCGGCGCGCATCGCCCCGGGCATTTCCGCGGCGTTACGACCGTGGTCGCCAAGCTGTTCAACATTGTGAAACCGCATCTGGCGATTTTCGGCGAGAAGGATTTTCAGCAGCTTCGCGCGATTCAGAAAATGGTGCGCGATCTGAACTTCGACGTCGAAATCATGCCGGTGCCGATCGTGCGTGAGAAAGACGGACTCGCGATGAGCTCGCGCAACGCGTACCTGTCATGCGCGGAGCGGGAAGACGCGCTCGCGCTAAGCCTCGCGCTCCGCGCAGCGCAGGAAAAGCATCGCACGGGCGCATGCTGCGCCGAGGAAATAGTGTATCGCGGCAACGCGGGTGCTCAAGCGGACGAAGGGCGTCGAGATTCAATATGTAGAAGCAGTGGACGCCGAGACGCTGGCAGGCCATCCGTCACTGGAGCGCCCGATCCTGATCGCAATAGCAGCCCGCGTCGGCAAGACGCGGCTGATAGATAACGTTGTGCTGCAGCCGTAGCGCAGTATCAGCATCCCGGAATTTGGACCCTCACCCGCCGCTTCGCGGCGGCCTCTCCCTGACAGGGAGAGGCTAGGTCAGGTCATCAAGAGAATTACCAAGCCGCCGGCTACGATGAAGCCGCCGCCGAAGATGATTCTGTCGTCAGGAATTTGCTTGAACAGAATAAGCGAGATCGTTTGCGAAACCACGAAGAAAACCGCGATGTAGATTCCCATCAGTCGATTGAAATCGACGCCGCTTTGGTTGACCACCACTCCGTACGCGAAAAGTGTGAACGCGCCGGCCGCCAGCGAGTAGCCGTAGCTGTGCAGTCCTATGCGAACGAGCGCATCGCCGCCGACTTCAAGCACCGCAGCCACGATTAGGACTGCGAGGGTCTTAAGAATCAAACCCGAACCGGCTTAATAATAATCGACCGGGTCGATCTGTCGCTTGGCGCCCCAGTAGAAGAGCATGTTCTCGGTCAGGCCCTGCCAGGTGAACTTCCCGGGCGGCATCAGCAGCCGCTTGGCCATCGACTTGAGCGAGTAGAACTCCTTGGTGCAGCGCCACACGCCTTCTTCGACTTCCTGCGGCGACATGTTCTTGGGCACGAACATGCAGCGGAAGTTGTTGGTGTAGAGATCGGCGTCGGGGATTATCACGCGGCCTTCGTTCTCGAGCTGCGTGCGCATCGGCGTGCCGACGCGCGGCGTCACCGTATTGAAGAACGCCTCGGGCGCTTTGACTTCATGCAGGAACTTCAGCGTGTCGTCGAAAATTCCCGGACGATCCTCTTCCAGCCCGAACAGGAAGTTGAGCGAGTAGTAGATCCCGTACTTCTCCATTTTCTTGAGCAGCTTCTTGTACTGCCCCGCGTGATTCTGAATCTTGTTCATCGACAGCAGGCTGTCCTGGCTGATCGATTCCACCCCGATGTTGACGTGGAAGATTCCCGCCTTGGCCGCCAGGTCGAGCAGCTCGTCGTCGTGATTCGAGTTGATGGTCCACAGGCACGAGAAGCGGATGTTGAGCGGCTCGAGCGCCTTGAACAGCTCGCGCGCGAACTTGTGCTTGCCTGTTATCTGATCGTCGATGAACTGAAAGCGCCGGAAGCCGGTGACCTTCACCACCTGCTTGATCTCTTCGACGATGTCCTCGATCGGCCGCGTACGATATGCGCCGTCGTAGAAGACCGGAATCTCGCAGAACGAGCATCGATACGGGCATCCGCGGCTGGCCTGCACCGGCGCCGCCTTGAACAGGTAGCGGTTGAGCTTGAGCAGCTCGTGGCGCGGGCGCGGCAGGTTTTTGAGATCGTGAACCTTGTCGGCTTTGTAAATCGTCTTGAGCTTGCCGTCGCGCCAGTCCTGCAGCAGCTCGGGCCACACCAGGTCGGCCTCGCCCTTCACCACCGCGTCGCAATGATGCAGCGCTTCTTCGGTCTGCAAGGTCGCATGGAAGCCGCCGAAGACGACCGGGATGCCGCGTTTGCGGAACTCGTCGCCGAGCTGGTACGCGCGCAGCGACGCGCCGATGGTGGTCGTCATGCCGACCAGGTCCCAGCCGCCGTCGAAGTTGATGTCCTCGAGGCGCTCGTCGCACAGCGTCACGTCGTAATCATCGGGCGTCAGTCCCGCCATCAGCGGAATCATCAGTCCCATGATCAGCCGCCAGCGCGTCTTATGCGGCGTGCCGTCGAGATGGACGGTCGTGGGTTGCACCAACAGAATTCGAGGCTTCTTGCCGTTCATACTTCCTCCGCCTGCGGGTCTCGCTTCGATTCCTACAGGCTCTCAACCTTCATTGACGATTCGGTGCGGCCGGTAATCCATATCAGGGCCAGCGCGAACACGTAAGTGCCGAACGCCGTGCCCCAAGCGAAATACTCTAGCCGATTAATCAATGCCAACACCACGAGCAGATACGCGAAATCGCGTCCGCTCCATCGATCGACCTTATCCAGCCATTGTGCCGCCTGCTCGCCCTTGATTTTGAAGGCGCGCCAGGTGGCGTAGGCGCACATCGTGAAGCCGCCGAGCAGAATCGGAATCAGGTACAGGTAAGCGCGGCTCTGGCCAGCCCGGTAGCATCCGACCAGCAAGCCGACGAACACGGCGGCATGCACGATATTGTCGGTGATCACGTCGAGCGTGCCGCCGAAATCGCTCTCGACCATCTTGAGGCGCGCCAGCTCGCCGTCGACGCCGTCGATCGTGATCGAGATCAAAAAGAAAATCGCCGCGAACAGCCGCGCCCAGTAGTTCGGCACCGCGAACATCGCAGGCGCTCGCCAGGCCGAAGATCGTGTTGGCGACGGTGACCATGTTCGGCGTGGCTTGCGTATGCGTCGCCAGCCAATAGCTGATGCGCCACGAAATCCGCCGGTCGACCCATCGCGCCATCGGCGCGTCCTTGTGCGCGGACTCCTCGCGAATCGACTTCGCCAGCCGCAGTTCCGCTTCCTCGCGATCTTCGGGCCGCCCGTTCAGCGCGAATGGCAACAGGCTCGCGGTCGGCGCCGGGATGTCGGTCGAGGTCGAAATTCCACCGCTCTTCAGAATCGCACCAATCGGGCCGGTCACGATTTCGCCGCCGCGGTCATGGTCGGTGCTGGCAGCGCGATGAACAGATTTAGGATCGGCGGCATGCGCGTCGAGGATTCGCGCCAGTTGCGACTTGGCAAATACCAGGTTCCCGGAAAACGACAAGCACGGCGACAGCGGGTCGATGCCCAATTCGCGCGCAGCCTGATTCTTCAGCAGGTCGCCGAGCGATTCGACTATCAGCACGGAGTCGCGATCTTTGAACCGGCCCATCGCGCGGGCAACCTGCGGATATTGGTCGCGCGGCGCGGCGACGACGAATCGTTTAACCCCGGCGCGCTCGCAATTAATCATCAGCCGCTCTAACAAAGGACGGCCGAAGACCGCATTATCCGCGCGGTCAGGAGCAGCGATTAGAGCAGTTTCAATCACCAACGTTTTAGAACCCAGTTTCCCCCACCTTGCTCGATCGGCGCCACGGTAACACAGCAGTAATCCGAGTGAAAGTAGCGCTGCTACTAACTTCAAGCACGAATTATGAGTTCGGCTGCTGTATCTGTTGATAACTGCCGTTTTCTCGGACATCCATCCTAGAGGATATTGTTGGC
This sequence comes from uncultured delta proteobacterium, assembly GCA_963747845.1. Taxonomy (GTDB): domain Bacteria; phylum Desulfobacterota; class Binatia; order Binatales; family Binataceae; genus Binatus. Next base: position 317,041 of record CAVVGR010000003.1, on the reverse strand, counting down.
GGCTGATAAACTAGGCTCTTTATGGCTACGACTCACCAGCCCTGCTATTCGACTTTGGCGGCACACTCGACGGCCCGGCGCATTGGCTCGACCGTTTTCTGGCCAGCTACCGCGCCGCCGCGATCGAAATGACGCGCGCCGAGCTCGATCCCGCCTTCGACGACGCTACGCGAATCGGCTACGGCGCGACCCGGGTCGTGACGCGCTTCGGGCTGACGGACCTGGTCCGATTCCTCGTCGGCCATCAGTTCGAATATCTGCGAAAAAGCGGACCCGTCGCGCTTCGCACCAAACTCGACGAGTCGGGAGCCGCCGGACGTCATCGATTGGTCGAGGGCGTCACGAATTCTTTCGTCCGCGAGACTGTCGCCGGATTGGCGCATAGCCGCGAGGTCGTCGGCGCGCTCAAGAGCCGCTTCAAGCTGGGCATCGTGTCCAACTTCTACGGCAATCTCGACAAGATCCTGGCCGAGGCGAAGCTCGATCGATTCTTCGCGGCGGTCGCCGATTCGTCGCGCGTCGGAATCTTCAAGCCCGACGCGGGCATCTTCGAAGCGGCACTGAAAAAAATACAGTGCGCGCCCGAGTCGGCTGCGATGATCGGCGATTCGCTCGGCAAGGATTGCGTGCCCGCGCACAAACTCGGGATGCGCACCGTATGGCTGCGCACCGCGTCGCAAAACGCTGACGATACGACCGCCGCCGACTTCACGATTCGATCGATCGACGAAGTTGCGCAAATTCAATGGTGACGCAGTTACAAGGAGCGATCATTGCCGCCGGCCGCGGCGAGCGCCTGCGCAGCTCGACGCACAACGATATTCCCAAGCCGCTCGTGATGCTCGGCGGCGAGACGATGCTCTCGCGGCAGGCGCGCGCGCTGCTCGACGCGGGCGCGTCGTCGGTGGTCGCGGTAATCAATTCCGAGACGGCGCGCATCGCGAAAGAAATTTCGCTCGAACTTCCGCCGTCGGTGCGCTTGGTCATTCGCGACACTGCGAACTCGATGGAAACAATGCTCACCATAGGCGAAGTGCTCGAGCCGGGATGGTTTATCGCATCGACGGTGGACGCCGTAATTCCGCAGGCTGAGTTGGCGCGCTTTGTTAATGAGTCGCGAACAAAAATCGAGGAGGGTCGCGAGAAAAATCTGGCGGGTAGTGCTCGCCGTCACGCAATGGCGCGGCGAGGCGAAGCCGCTTTTCGCCGATGTAACATCAGACGGCTTGATCCGACAGCTGGGTAACCGTCAGACTTCTATCGTAACGGCGGGAGTATATTTCCTGTCGACCCGGATTTTCGATCTACGCCGCCGACGCGCGCCGCGCGGGACTCGACGCACTTCGCCGCTTCCTCGCGATGATCATTGAACGCGGGATGCGGCTCGACGCGATCGAGATTGAAGGGTCGATCGACGTGGACGAAAGGGCGGACCTCGAAGCGGCGAACGCCGCAATACGGAAGATGCCATGAGTTACCGAGCATTGGGAATTTATCGCGAACCGGAGTTTTCACCGGGCAAGGTCGAGGCCGACGCCGCGATTCTCGACGCCACGATGGCGGAGCTGAAGCGCGAAGGCGTCGAGATCGAGACGCTCGACGCAGCCAGCTTTGCGGCGCGTGAGCCTGCGCGCACTGATCTCGTGCTGCCGATGTGCCAGGGGCCGCGCGCGCTCAAGCGGCTCGCTGCCGTCGAGCTAGCGGGCGCGATCGCTATCAATTCCGCGCTGTCGATTCGCAACTGCTATCGCGACCTGCTCGCGCCCGGCCTCGAGCGCGCCGGCGTGCCGACGCCGCCGGGCGTGCTGGTAGAGGCGGACGCGCCGCTCGATCCGCGCAAGCTCGCGGGCCTCGATTTGTCGGCGGGCGTGTTCGTCAAGCGCGGCGATTTGCACGCGCTCGCGCCGGAAGACGTGCAACGCGCGGCGGATCGCGCACAGGCGGAATCGATCCTCACCGATTTCGCGCGGCGCGGAATCCGCTTCGCCTACCTGCAGCAGGAAGTCACCGGCCAGGTCGTCAAATTTTACGGCGTGAGCGGCGGCTCGCATTTCAGCGTGCATCCTGACGGCGAGGAAGTCGCCGAAGCCGCTGTGCGCGCGCTGTCGGAAGCCGCATCTGCCGCTGCGACCGCGCTCGGCCTTGAGGCATGGGGCGGAGACGCGGTCTTGAGTGGCGATCGTTTTGCGATTATCGACTTTAACGACTGGCCCAGCTACAGCAGGGTGCGTGCGCCGGCCGCTCGCGCAATCGCGCGCCGTGCGATAGGTCTGCTTGGCCGCCCGCGCTAGACTGGGCGCCGGTAATTCAAACAAGGAATCGGTTCGCCTACTCATTTGATGACAACCACCAACGGAAAACTTCCCTCGATCAAAACAGCAGTCCCCGGACCCAAGTCGAAAGAGATCTTCGATCTCGAACAAAAATATATCGCGCCCGGCCGCCAGCGGATTTCGCTGCTCGCCGGGCTCGCGTTCGATCACGGTGAAGGCGCGACGCTCACCGACGCCGACGGCAACACCTACGTGGATTTCTTCGCGGGTGTCGCAGTCGCGAGCCTCGGCCATGCGCATCCGGGCTTCGCGCAGGCGCTGTCGAAGCAGGCGTCGCGGCTGATGGTCGGCACCTTCGCGACCAAAGAGCGCGCGGCGGCGTTCAAGGCGCTGGCCGAAGTCGCGCCCGCGGGACTGAACCGCGCACATCTATATAGCGGCGGCGCCGAGGCGGTCGAAGCCGCGCTGCGACTGGCGCGTTCCGCAACCGGCAAGCATGAGGCGGTGAGTTTCTGGGGCGGGTTCCATGGCAAGAGCGGCGGCGTGCTCGGACTTATCGGCGACGAATCGAAGCAAGGCTACGGACCGCTGCAGGGCGGGCAGTACACGGTGCCGTACGCCGACTGCTACCGATGCCCGTTCAAGTTGAAGTATCCCGACTGCGGACTTTACTGCGTCGATTTCGCGCGTCAGCAAATCAAGATGAGCTCGAGCGGCGCGCTTGCCGCGATCGTCGCCGAGCCGATGCAGGGCACCGCCGGCAACGTGATCCCGCCGGACGACTGGCTGCCCGCGGTGAAGTCGGTCGCCAAGGATTTCGGCGCGCTGCTGATCGCCGACGAGATGATCACCGGCTTCGGACGCACCGGCAAATGGTGGGGCGTCGAGCATAGCGGCACGCAGCCCGATATCGTGACGGTCGGCAAGGGGATGGGCTCAGGGTTTCCGGTTTCGGGCGTGCTGCTGAGCGACGAGCTGGGCAAGGCGGAGCCGTTCGGCAAGCCGAGCGCGTCGTCGTCGAGCTACGGCGGCAATCCGCTGGCGGCGGTGGCGGTGTCGGAAACGATCGGCACGATTCAACGCGAGCACCTGGTCGAGAACTCGCGCAAGGTCGGCGCGATGATGCTGTCGCGGCTGGTGCAGCTCAAGGAAAAATACGAATTCGTCGGCGACGTCCGCGGCAAGGGACTGCTGATAGGCGTCGAGCTGGTGCGCGATCTCGAGAGCAAGGAACTGCTCGGTAAAAAAGTCACCGAGCTGATTTTTGCCGAATGCCTCAAGCGCGGACTCGTGATCATGGGCTACTTTCCCAAGATTCGGATCAACCCGTCGCTGGTTATCACCGAAGCGCAGGCCGAAGCGGGCGTCGCGATCCTCGACGAGGTGTTTGCGCACGTTCGCGACCACGTTGACTGGCGCCACGCGTAAGCGACATCTCTTTTCGATGGCCAATCCGAATGGCAACGCCGCGCTGTTTTTCGATCTCGGCGGCACGCTGGTCAAGCTGAACGAGACGCGCGAGATTCCGCTCGACGCCAACGGCAACATCGTCGTCGAGCTGCTGCCCGGCGTGGCTGAAAAGCTGCGCCCGATGCACAACCATCTGATGTTCGTAGTGACGAACCAGGCGGGAATCACGCGCGGCCGTCTGACCGCGGCAAAAGTGGAAGCCGCGCTCGCGCAACTCGACAACATGCTCGGCGACATCCTCACCGCCTGGCAAGTATGCCCGCATACCGACGCCGACAACTGCGAATGCCGCAAGCCGAAGGGCGGAATGATCACGGAGCTGGCCGACATGTATGGCGTCGATCTGGCATCGTCAACGATGATCGGCGATCAGGAAATGGACCGCCTGGCAGGCGAAGCAGCAGGCGTAGCAAATTTCGTCGCAGCAAAAGATTTCTTCGGCTGGTAGCAGCGATCCTGGATCTTAACCTCTCCTCCGACAAGGAGAGGTTATTCCGGACGGAATTTGTTAGAAGGATCACTCTGACCAGGAGATCACAAAATGAAAATCGGACTACTCACCCCTTTCACCGGCAAGAATGCTCATCCCGCGGAATTTGCGCGCGTCGCTGAATCGCTCGGCTTCGAATCCATCTGGGTGCCCGAGCATCCTGCGATGCCCGCGAATCCGCAGCAACAGTTTCCTACCGGCGGTCCGATTCCGCCCGCCTACTTCACGATGGCCGATCAGATCGTCGCGCTCAGCATGGCGGCTGCCGTCACCAAGAATCTGAAACTCGCCACCGGCATCTGCCTTGTCCCGGAGCATGAGCCGCTCGCTCTCGCCAAGCAACTTGCAACGCTGGACGCGTACTCGGGCGGCCGCTTTCTGTTTGGGATTGGCGCGGGATGGCTGCGCGAGGAGAGCGACCTGTTCGGCGTCGACTTCCCCCATCGGTGGAGCGAGACCCGCGAGATGGTCGCCGCGATGCGCCAGCTGTGGACCGAGGACGCGGCCGCGTTCGACGGCAAATGGGTGAAGTTTCCGGCGGTGAGGTCGCTGCCGAAGCCGGCGCAGAAGTCGGGTCCGCCAGTGCTGATCGGGAGCCTCGACAAGAACGCGCTGAAGCGCGTCGCCAAATGGGCCGACGGATGGTGCCCGATTGCGCTGAACGCGGCGCAATTGAAATCGCGCGTCGATGAACTCAAGCGCGAGTGCGACACGGTCGGCAGAAACTTCGCCGAACTCGACATCACGATCATGGGCGGAATCCGCGGCGACCGCGCGACGGTGCAAGCCGGCCTGAAAGAGTTCGCGGCGGCGGGCGCACACCGGTTCGTCGCAGGCCTGGGCGATCTGACGTTCGAGAATTCAGAAGGCATGCTGAAGAAGATCGCCGAGCTGTACGTTTAGAGAGAAGTGGAACGAGAGAACTTAACTGTAGTGAAACCCGCCGTGGGTTTCACACTTCCTTGGGCAGGGGTAACCCCTGCACCTTGTTATTAAGAAAGGATGCGGGACTCCGTCCCTGTTAGAAGGGTTAGGGGGATAGGAGATTTCCGCGACCGGTTCCCTTCCCGCGCGGGAAGGGGTTAGGGGTCAGGTCGCTTGCATCAGCAAGTTGCGCGGTTTCAAATTTCGTCGCGGATTATTCTTGTTGCTACCACCAACGCCGTGGCGCCTGCCGTCGACATCAGGATGGCGCCGACGAAGTTGTGCGCGCGCACTCCCAGCACTGCGAAGATCATCCCGCCGATCACGCCGCCGAGCAGGCCCAGCCCGATGTCGGCCATCATGCCGTAGCCGTTGCCGTTCAGTATCTTGCCGGCCAGCCAGCCTGAAATTAGTCCAATTAGAATCCATGCGAACATTTCGCCTGTCCTCCCTCGTTTGGGCGCTCGCTGGTAGAGAGAGCAAGAGCGTTGCCATCGAGGAATGAGGCAAATTGCTGAACAATCCGCGTCGTGGATGCCGTCTTTCGACTGCGGTGCCGTGTTGCGGCTGCGTTTGGTTTAGCTGAAACTTAGCGGCGTCGTGGCTGATCTCAGAAAATTGCGGGGTGCTATTTCGGGATTCGGCGAGGTCGCCGCGCGGGCGCATCTGCCGGGATGGCTGACGCGCGAGCGCGTCGCTCTCGGCGTAATTCACGATCCGATTTCCGAGCGCCGCCATGAGGCCATCCGGCTCATCAAGAACGTCCGCGTCTACGACGACCTGGAGCTGATGCTCGACGGCGAGGCCCCGGATTTTGTCGATGTCGCCAGTCCGCCGGGGATGCATCATGAGGCGGCGCGCGCCGCGCTAAGTGCGGGGGCGCATGTGATTGTCGAGAAGCCGCTGGCGCTTTCGCTCGCCGAATTCGACGAGCTGGCGGCGTTGGCGGCCGGGAAGAACCGCGTGCTGATGTGCGTGCATAATTGGAAGTACGCGCCTGCCTACGCGGTTGCGCGCCAGGCGATCGAAGACGGCAGGCTTGGCGAGATTCGATTTATGTCGATCGATCGGCTGCGAACCGAGCCCGCCGGTGCGGGTGGCAGCGGCGGGAAGTGGCGCGCTGCGGCCGCCTCAGGCGGGGGGATTCTGATCGATCACGGATGGCACGTCTTCTACCTCATGTATTGGCTGCTCGGCGGTAAGAGACCCGTGTCGGTGTCGGCGCGGCTCGAGTCTCCGCCGGGAGTCGAGGTCGACGATGTGGCAGATGTTCGCGTGCTGTTTGGCAATGGGGCGTTATGTCGGGCACATCTTTCGTGGCGCGCGCCCGTGCGCCGGACCTCGGCGGCTATCTACGGAGAGCGCGCCTGTCTCGAGATTGAAGGAGACCGGGTGACGCTGACGGAACGCTCGGGAAAGGTTGAAGATTTGTCTGTGGCCGATGCCGCCGAGGACTCGTACCATTCGGCGTGGTTCTCCGGAGTCGCGGAGGAGTTCGAGCGCGCGGTGACCGAGGGAACCGATTCCCCCGTTGCAAGACGCAATCTTGCCGAGGCGCGTGTTGCGCTGATGCTGATCGACGCGGCGCGACGCTCGTCGGTTAACCGTGGCGTCGAGATCGATCTTCTTTTTTGAGCGTGAAATCCAAACGGCGGTGCCAATGGTTGCCCGAGGAACCATCCTGACCGCCTGACCGCTCGGACTGTCGCTCTTGACATTCGAGAATGTGACGGTAAAGTTTCCATTGACCGAAAGGTTAGCCTTATTTTCGAGACGGGCAGATGAACACTGCTCGACTCAGCGGGCGTTAGACTATTTTCGTGACGACGGGCGACGACAGGAGCAAAACGGGGGTCGAGAGCCGCATTATGGGAGCCTCGCAGGTCAAAATCGGTACGGCAGAAGCCCGTTCGGGGTCGCAGGACTCGCGCGACGAGATCCTTAAGGCGGCGATGCAGCTTTTTGCCAATCGCGGGTTCCATGAGACCTCGATGTCGGAGGTGGCGCGCGAGGCGCGGGTCAGCAAGGCGCTGATTTTCTGGCATTTCAAGACCAAGGAAGAGCTGTTCGTCGCGGTGCTGAACCGTCTGCTGGAGCCCTATTTCATCGATTTCGCCGAAGAAGCGGCCGTAATGGACGAGCGCGCGCAAATCGAGAAGCTGGTCGAATCGTACCTGTCGTTCGTGCGCGAACATGCGAGCTCGGTACGCTTTTTCCTCGCGCAGATGCTCCACGACCAGCGCCTGTCCGAGAGTCTCAACGACCAGGTGCTGAAGCTGTACGGCGGCTATCGGGCGATGATTGTCGAGCTGATCGCCAGTGCGCAGCAGAAGGGAGTCTGCACGCGGCGGTCGGCGCCGGAGTCGGCAGCGGCGTTCCTGCTGTCGGCGCTGAACGGATTGCTGATCGAGTACTTGTTTATGGGCGCAAACGCTATCGATCCCGAAGGGGCGGTTGCGATGGTGGGCGAGTGGCTGTTCGGTCCGCCGGTTACCTCTACATCGGGGGGTGGCGGCACGCCGTCCGCCTGACTCTCTTTCACGTTCCTCAACTTCCAGGAGAACGCACAAGCTATGCGCATTCCGCTGAGACAGATGATCGACCTGGGCCGCTACATAAGCAGGAAGAAGCGGGCGGGTGAGAAGTATTTTCCGCTGGTGCTGATGCTCGAACCGCTCCATGCCTGCAACCTGGCGTGTATCGGATGCGGGCGAATCGTCGAGTACAAGGACACGATCCGCGACATGATGACGCTGGACGAGGCGCTTCACTCGGCGGAAGAGGCGGGCGCGCCGATCGTGTCGATCTGCGGCGGCGAGCCGCTGATGTACAAGCATATCGCGGCGCTGACGCGGGGGCTGATCGAAGACCAGAAGCGTCACGTGATGATCTGCACCAACGCGATTCTGCTCGAGCGCTTCGTCAAGCAGGTGCCGCCGAGTCCTTATCTCAGCTTCAACCTGCATCTGGACGGGATGCGCGAGACCAACGATCGCGTGGTCGACCGGCAGGGGCATTTCGACATCGTGGTGAAGATGATCAAGATGCTGAAAGAGAAGGGCTACCGCGTGCAGACCAACACCACGGTCTTCCGCGAGACCAGCGGCCAGGAGCTCGAGGACATGGTCAAGTATCTGACCAGCCTCGGCGTCGACGGGATGCTGCTCAGTCCCGGCTATCACTACCAGGTGCTGCAGAACGACGAAGAATACCTGAAGAAAGAAGAGATGCCGGCGAAGTTCTTCAAGGTTCGCGACATGGCGAACGACTACAAGATCATCAACACGCCGATTTACCTCGACTACCTGGTCGGCAAACGCGACATGCAGTGCAGCCCGTGGACTACGGTCACGCGCAATCCGCGCGGATGGAAAGGGCCCGTGCTACCTGATTACGAACGGGCACTACCAGACGTTCGACGAGATGCATGCGGCGACGGACTGGGAATACTATCGAACCAAGCAGGATTTCCGCTGCCGCGACTGCAAACTGCATTCGGGATTCGAAGGGACGGTGGCGCTCGAGTTCGGCAAGAATCTGAAGGACTCGTGGCGGATGGTGCGGCATTACGTGGCGTGATTCCTTGCAGTGCGGAGTGATCTTCGCACGCACGGAAAATGCCGGTCGCCACGCGCCACCGGCATCCGGATCAAGAGAAACTAGAAGTGTTCGACTTGCACAGCTATCTGAACGAGCGCGCGCAACTGATTGAGCGGGCGCTCAAGCGGAGCGTCGAGGAACCGGCCGGCGCTGCCGCGCGCCTGCATGAGGCGATGCGCTATTCGCTGCTGGCGGGCGGCAAGCGGCTGCGCCCGGTGCTGGTGCTCGCGTCGTGCGAGGCGGTCGGCGGCAACGTCGACGCGGCGATGGGACTGGCGTGCGCAGTCGAGATGATTCACACGTACTCGCTGATTCATGACGACCTGCCGTGCATGGACGACGACGACATGCGGCGCGGGCGGCCGACCAATCACAAGGTTTATGGCGAAGCGATCGCGACGCTCGCGGGCGATGCGCTGCTGACCGACGCGTTCAAGGTGCTCGCGCTTTCTGTCGGCAGCAACGCGCCAGCGGCGCTCGTGCTTGAAACTGTCGCGGAGCTTGCGACGGCGGCGGGTGCGAGCGGGATGGTTGCGGGGCAGGTGATCGATCTGATCGGCGAGGGCAAGTCGAAGACGGTCGAGCAGCTTGAAGAATTGCACGGCAAGAAGACCGGCGCGCTGTTCCTCGCGTCGGTGCGCGGCGGCGCGCGGCTCGGCGGCGCGAGTGCGGCGCAAATCGAGTCGCTCGACGCGTATGCGCGCGCGCTCGGACTGGCGTTCCAGGTGGTTGACGATCTGCTCGATGTTCAGAGCACTCCCGAGCAGATGGGCAAGCGCACGCAGAAGGATTTCGGGCGCGGCAAGGCGACCTATCCCGGGATACTGGGAATCGAGCGCTCGATGGATTTGGCGCGCGAGCTCGAAACGCGAGCGCATCGCGCGATCGCGAGTTTCGGCGATCGTGCCGAGGCGCTGCGCGATATCGCAACCTTCGTGGTGGAGCGCAAGCTGTGAGCGCGGCCGAGGCGGCAGTGAAAATTGCGGCGCCGCATCCGCGCCAGGCGGTGCTGGTCGAGCCGGGACGGATCGAGTTGCGCGAATACGTCGCGCCGCATCCGGGGCCCGGCGAGTTGCTGATTCAAATCCGCTGCGCGCTCAGTTGCGGCACCGATCTGAAAACATTTCGGCGCGGCCATCCGATGTGGAAGCTGCCGATGCCGTTCGGGCACGAGTTTTCCGGCGTCGTGGTGGAAGCGGGTGCAGGAGTGACCGCGTTCAAACCCGGCGACGCGATAATGGCGGCGCCGACTGCGCCGTGCGGAATCTGCTTCTACTGCCAGCATGGGCAGGAAAATCTTTGCGACGACGCGATCGGGCGGATGGTGCATGGCGGCTATGCGGACATGCTGCTGCTGCCGGCGCACGTGGTCGCGCGCAATGCGTTTATCAAGCCGCCGGATCTGCCGTTTGAAGAAGCCGCGCTGCTCGAACCGCTCTCGTGCGTGGTGCATGCGCAGGAAATGGCGCGTGCCGAAAAGAACGAAACCGTCGTGATCATCGGCGGCGGCGCGTTCGGGCTGCTGCATATGCTTGCGCTCAAGGCTGCGGGCGTGCGCGAAGTCGTGATAGTCGGGCGCGGAGCCGAGCGCCTGAAATGGGCCGCAGAGCTAGGCGCAGACCGGGTGATCGACGCGCGCAGCGCCGATGCGGTCGCGGAAATCGCGGGCCTCAACGGCGGCTTCGGTCCCGACCTGGTCATCGAGTGCACCGGGCGATGTCGAAGGCTGGCAGGATGCGCTGGCGCGGGTGCGGCGCGGCGGGCGGGTGGTTTTTTTCGGCGGATGCGCGGCGGGCACGGCGCTGAGCGTCGATACGCGCCGGATGCATTACGACAATCTGACGTTGATGGCGCCGTTTCATTATCGGCCGCGCGATGTGCGGCGCGCTTACGAATTGCTGGCGGGGCGCGCGCTGAATGCGGGCGCGATCGTCAACGCGCGGCGGCGGCTCGGCGATTTGGACGAAGTATTTGAGATGCTCGAGCGCGGCGTGGTGCTGAAATGCGCCGTGATTCCATGAACGGCGAGCGGCGAGGTTGCGGGGATTTCCGCGGTGAAGCGGGCGAGTCGAGGCAAGGGTGAAATATGAGCCAGGCAATTGAAATTGGAAACACGGCGATTGCGATGTCGCCGCATGACGAGTTCGTCGCGAAGATTGATTACACGGTCGAACGCGCGCAGCGGTCGCTGCTCGAGCTGCAGAAGCCCGAGGGCTACTGGCACGCGCCGCTCGAGGCGAACGCGGAGATGAACGCGGAGTTCATCATCTTCAACCATTTCATGGACACGGTTGACCTCGAGACCGAAGCGCGGCTGAAGAAGCATCTGCTCGACACTCAGAAGTCGGACGGGAGCTGGGCGCTTTACGAGGGCGGCGAAGGATACCTGTCGACCTCGATCGAAACTTATTTTGCGCTGAAGCTCACCGGCATGCGTGCGGGCGACGAGCCGATGGCGGCGGCGCGGCGCTGGATCCTGTCGAAGGGCGGAATCGTGAAATGCGGGACGCTGGCGCGCTTTTACCTGGCGTCGATGGGCCAGATAGCGTGGGACGCGACGGCCGCGCTGCCGGTCGAGATCTCGCTTTTCCCGAACTGGTTCCCGTTCAACATCTACGAGCTCGGCTCATGGGCGCGCGGCACGCTGATGGGACTGATGATGCTGCAGGCGGCGCGGCCTGAGAAAAAGATCGACTACCAGCGCGGCGTGCTGGAGCTGTACATCGAGCCGCCGCATTTCACCAAGTTCAAGCAGCCGCGCGGAAAACGACTTGCTGTCGCTGCGCAACGCGCTCAACCTCGCCGACAAGGCGCTGCGCTTTTACGATCGCCACAAAATAAAATCCCTGCGGGCGCGCGCGCTGCGCCACACGGAAAACTGGCTGGTCGAGCACCAGGAAGCGAACGGATCGTGGGGCGGAATCGAGCCGTGCTACCTGCTGAGCGCGATGGCTCTGAAAGCCAACGGCTACCGCAACGACCATCCGGTGCTGAAGCGGGCGATCGAGGCGTCGCATGAACTCATCTGGCATTTCGCCGACCACGACATGTACATGCCGTGCGTATCGGTCAACTGGGACACGGCGCTCGCGGCCCGCGCGCTGCTCGACTCGGGAGTCCCGGGCGACAGTCCGGCGATGAAGCGGACCGCGCAGTGGTTTGTCGATCACCAGATTTTCAAGAAAGGCGACTGGTCGATAAAACGGCCCGAGCTCGAGCCGGGCGGATGGGCGTTCGAGTTTTACAACGACTGGTATCCCGACGTGGACGATTCGGCGGTGGTGCTGTCGGTGATGGCGAACTCGAAGACCGACGACGCCGAGGCGCGGGAGCGCGCGATTCGAATCGGCGCGAACTGGGTCATGGGAATGCAATCGAGCGACGGCGGCTTTGCCGCGTTCGACGCCGACAACGATTCGACCTGGCTCAATCATCTGCCGCTGGCTGACGTCGAGGCAGTGACGGATCCGTCGTGTCCCGATCTCACCGGCCGGGTGCTCGAGATGATGGCGGCGGTCGGCTATCGCACGGAGCATCCGGTGGCGAAGCGCGCGATCGAGTGGCTCAAGAAGAATCAGTCGCCGGCGGGCGGATGGTGGGGACGCTGGGGCGTCAATTACATTTACGGCACCTTCTCGGCGCTGTCGGGCCTGCGCGCGATCGGCGTGAATATCAACGAGCCATGGATCAAGCGCGCGGTCGCCTGGCTGAAGTCCAAGCAAAATCCGGACGGCGGTTGGGGCGAGAGCCCGCTGTCGGACAAGGATCCGGCGTGGGTCGGGCGCGGCACCAGCACCGCGTCGCAAACGGCGTGGGCGCTGATCGGATTGATCGCGGGCGAGGAAGGAATCAGCGAACAGGCGATGCGCGGCGCACAATGGCTCTCAGAGCGGCAGAACGATGAAGGCACGTGGGACGAGCGCGAATCGACTGGCAACGGATTTCCGAACCATTTCTATCTTCGCTACTACCTGTATCCGCATTATTTTCCGCTGATGGCGCTTGGACGGTTCCGAAAGCGGCTGGCGGAGACGGCGTCACACTGAGCGAATTGCGATGAAGGCGATTTCGATTCTCGGCTCGACCGGTTCGGTTGGCGTTACGACGCTGGACGTGGTCGGGCGATTCAGCGACCGCTTTCGCGTCGTCGCGATGGCGGCCGGTCGCAACCTGGATCTGCTGACGGAACAGGTGAAGCGCTTTCATCCGGAGCTGGTGTCGGTGGCGACGCCCGAGCTGGCGCGCGATCTCGCGACGCGCCTCGGATCGGATCGAGTAACGATCGTGCATGGACTCGAAGGCGCGATCGCGGTCGCGACGCATCCTGAGGCGAAGCTGGTGATGTCGGCGCTGGTCGGCGCGATGGGCTTGCAGCCGACGCTCGCGGCGATCAAGGCCGGCAAGGATATCGCGTTTGCCAACAAGGAAGTGCTGGTCATCGCGGGCGAGCTGATAACCGCGGCGGTGCGCGAGAATCGCGTGCGGCTGCTGCCGGTGGACAGCGAGCACAACGCGGTTTTTCAGTGCCTGGAAGGGCGCGGGCGCGAGTCGTTGAAGCGAATTATTTTGACCGCGTCGGGCGGACCGTTTCGCGAGCTGGCGGCGGATCGTTTCGAATCGATCACCGTCGAGCAGGCGCTGAAGCATCCGACATGGGTGATGGGCAGCAAGATTACGATCGATTCCGCGACGCTGATGAACAAGGGGCTCGAGGTGATCGAGGCGCGCTGGCTGTTCGATCTCGAGGCGGCCCAAGTGTCGGTGGTGATTCATCCGCAGAGCGTGATTCATTCGATGGTCGAGATGATCGATGGCTCGGTGATCGCGGAGATGGCGATTCCCGACATGGCGATTCCAGTCGCGTACGCGCTGGCGTATCCGGAGCGGCTGCCGATGACGCATCTGAAGCCGCTATCACTCGCCGAAAATTCGCGGCTCACGTTCGAGCAACCCGACCTGCGGCGGTTCCCGTGTCTGCGGCTGGCGTACGAGGCGCTGGCTGCCGGCAATACGATGACTGCGTGCCTCAACGCCGCCAACGAGGAGCTGGTCGCGGGATTCCTGGCGGGGCGCGTGCGCTTCATGGACATCCCGCGGCATATCGAAACAGTGATGCAGCGGCATCACAACGCCCCGGCGCGGACGATCGAGGATTTGCTCGAGACCGACGGCTGGGCGCGAGCCGCGGCGCGCGAACTTATCGGAGCGCGGCCGGTCGCAGCCTGAGACGATGGCAACCGCGCGAGCCAACGTGCAAGGCGAAGCAACGCCGTTCGCGTCGAGTGCGGTGCCGGACGCGTCGATTCCGGCGGGCAACTTCGACGTCGCGAGCGCGTACGAATTCTGCACGCGACTGGCGAAATCGCACTACGAAAATTTCACCGTCGCGTCATGGCTGATGCCGCGCGAGATGCGGCCGCACATGTACGCGATTTATGCGTACGCGCGGATGGCCGACGACTTCGCCGACGAGCATCATGACCGCGCGATGCTCGATGAATGGGAGCGCGAGCTCGACCTTGCGTACGCCGGCACGCCGCGCCATCCGGTGTTCATTGCGCTGGCGGACACTGTGCGCCGCTTCGAGATTCCGCGCGAGCCGTTCAAGGATCTGCTGACGGCGTTTCGATCCGACGTGGACTTCAAGGGCTTCGACACGCTCGACGACTTGCTCGGTTACTCGCGCTACTCGGCGAATCCGGTGGGGCGCCTGGTGCTTTACCTGTTCGGCTATCGCGACGCCGAGCGGCAGCATCTGTCGGACCTCGTCTGCAGCGGCTTGCAGCTCGCGAATTTCTGGCAGGACGTTGCGGTCGATCTCGGCAAGGGGCGGATTTATCTTGCCGCGGCGCGACATGGAACGATTCGGCGTGACGGCGGCGGACCTTGCTGCGCATACCTCGTCGCCCGAGTTCATCGAGCTGATGCGGCACGAGGCCGGCGTCGCGCGCGCGATGCTGCTCGAAGGCGGAGAACTGCATCGGCGCGTGGACAAGCGGCTGCGGCGCGACATCGTGATGTTCGCCGGCGGCGGGCTGGCGATATTGCGCGCGATCGATCGGGTCAACTACGACGTGTTCCGCATGCGTCCGGAACTGGCGAAACTCGACTACCTGAAACTTGGATGGAGCGCGCTGCGTGGACGACTTGAAGCCTGACGGCGCCGTCGCCGAAATCGGGGAAGCGGCCGGACGCGACGACGCGTCGCTCGACGCCGACTACGAACACTGCGTGCAAGTCACGCGGCGTTCGCGCTCGAGCTTCTACTACGCGTTCATTTTGCTGCCGACCGAACGGCGCCGCGCGCTGTACGCCGTCTATGCGTTTTGCCGTTTCATCGACGATATTGCCGACGACGAATCGATTCGCGAGCCGGCGTTGCTGCTCAAGCGTTGGCGCGAGGAACTTGACCGGGTCTATGCGGGCGTGCCGACGCGCGCGCTTTCGCGGGCGCTCGCAGACAGCGCGCGGCGATTCAAAATTCCGCGCGAGCTGTTCGAGGAAATCATCAACGGCGTCGAGATGGACCTTTCGCGCAACCGCTATCAGACCTGGGAGGAGCTGCGGCCCTACTGTTATCGCGTGGCGTCGGCGCTGGGCCTCATCTGCATCGAGATTTTCGGCTACCGCAATCCGTCGGCGAAGACCTACGCGGAGAACCTCGGGCTGGCGCTGCAGTTGACAAATATTATTCGCGACGTGCGCGAAGATGCGGAGCGCGGGCGAATTTATCTGCCCCAGGAAGACCTCGCGCAGTTCAACGTCAACGAGGAAGAAATTCTCGGCGCGGTGTACACGCCAAACTTCGTCAGCCTGATGCAGTTCGAGGCTGCTCGGGCGCAAGAACTTTATGCGGCGGCGCAGAGCGCGCTGGCGGCGGAGGATCGCGCAACGCTGCTGACCGCGGAGGCGATGCGGCTAATCTACGCCGCGCTGCTCGAACGAATCATGAAGTCGAATTATCGCGTGCTCGACCGCAGGCACAGCCTGTCGGCGCCGCACAAACTATACCTGGTGGGCCGCGCGTGGGCCGAGGGCCGCTTCGGCGCACTGCGCGGATAAGCCGGGTCGGCGTGACGAATCAGATGGCATCGGCGAAAAAAGACGCGGTCGTAATCGGCGGCGGATTCGCGGGACTCAGCGCTGCGGTCGCGCTCGCAGAGAAAGGCGTGCGAGTCACGGTGCTCGAAGGAAAGCCGGCGCTCGGCGGACGCGCGTACTCGTTCGTCGATCCTGAAACCGGCGATTTCGTCGACAACGGGCAGCATGTCCTGATGGGTTGCTACGGCGAGACGCTCGACTTCCTCAAGCGGATTGGCGCTTACGAGCAGTTGGTGTTCCACGAGGATTTGGAAATCGAAATGCTCGCGGGTCCCGGACAGAGTGCGACGCTCAAAACGGCGCGGCTGCCGGGGCCTCTGCACATGACCGCGGCGCTGCTCGGCTACCGGCATCTCAGCGTCGCCGAGAGAATTAGCGTGATGCGCGGCGGCCTTCGGATGCTCGCGATGAGGCGATCCAGTGGCGGCGAGTTGCAGCGTCTCACGGTTGCGCAGCTGATGGATCGCCTTGGGCAGTCGGAGCATGCGCGCCGATGCTTCTGGTACCCGCTGTCGATTGCGACGCTGAACGACGAGCCGGAATCGTCGTCGGCCGCGCTGCTGGCCGAAGTACTCAAGCGTGCATTTTTTTCGCGGCGGCGTGATTCGGCGTTCGTCTATTCGCGCGTCGGGCTGAGCGACCTGTACTGCACCGGCGCGAAGCAGTTGATCGAGCGCACTGGCGGCGCGGTCCTGGCGCATTCGATCGTCGAGATGCTGGAACTCGGCGCGGGAGGGCATGTCGCGAGCGTGCGGCTGCGCGACGGCCGGCGGATCGAAGCTTCTGATTTCATCAGCGCGGTGCCGGCGCCACAGTTGCTGCGATTGCTGCCTGAGAACGCAATCGCCGATCCGTTTTTCTCGCGCTTCACCGGCCTCTCGAGCTCGCCGATCATTTGCGTTCACCTCTGGCTCGATCGCGAAGTGACCAGTTCGCCGTTCATCGGCTTCATCGGCACTACTACTCAGTGGCTATTCAACAAGCGTCAGATATTCGCGCAGCGCGGCGAGGCCCATCCGGGCTACCTGAGCTTCGTGATCAGCGGTGCGCGGAAACTGGTCGAGCGCAGCAACCAGGAAATTCTGGATATCGTGATTAACGATCTTCACGCGATGATTCCCGCGGCGCGCGGCGCGAAAGTCGTGAAGTCGCTGGTGCTCAAGGAGAAAAATGCCACGATGGCGCCGGATCTGCGGTCGCACGAGCTGCGGCCGACGGCAAAAACGCCGATCGCGAATTTCTTTCTGGCGGGAGATTGGATACAAACCGGGCTGCCTGCAACGATCGAGAGCGCGGTAATTGCGGGACGCGCCGCGGCTGCAGCGGTCATTGAGCGAAACATCGAATAGCTACTGAGTAATCGAATGACTACCAAGTTAGCACTGGTGACGGGCGGAAACGGATTCGTGGGATGCCACGTTGTGCGCGCTCTGATCGCCCGCGGCGATCAGGTGCGGGTACTGACACGCGAGAACGCGGATCTGAGTGCGCTGGATGGCCTGCAGGTCGAGAAAGTGCGCGGCGATTTGCGCCAATTCGATTCGATCGCGAGTGCGGTCAAGGGATGCAACGAGGTTTATCATGTCGCCGCCGATTACCGGCTGTGGCTGAGGGATCCGGCGCCGATGTATGCGAGCAACGTCACCGGCACGCAGAATATTTTGCGGGCTGCGGCGAGCGCGGGAGTTTCGCGAATCGTTTACACCAGCACTGTTGGCGCGCTCGGGATTCCACACGGTGGAGTGGGGCGCGAAGACACGCCGTCGTCGCTGGCTGACATGCCGGGTCACTACAAGCGGTCGAAGTATATGGCGGAGCAGGCGGCGCTCGAGGCGGCGCGCGCGGGCGTGCCGGTTGTGATCGTGAATCCCTCCACGCCGATTGGTGCGCTCGACTTCAAGCCGACGCCGACCGGTCGAATCATCGTGGACTTTCTGAATCGGCGGATGCCGGCCTACGTCGATACCGGGCTCAATATCGTCGATGTCGAAGACGTGGCGCGTGGGCATCTGCTGGCGGCCGAGCGCGGCCGAATCGGCGAAAAATATATCCTGGGCGGCGAAAATTTCACGCTCAAGGAATTTCTCCAACGGCTCGCGGCGATTTCAGGAATGCCGGCGCCGAAAGTGAGAATTCCATACGCGTTTGCGCTCGGCTACGCGATCGGCGCCGAGGCGTTCGCGCGCACCGTCAGCCGCCGGGCGCCGCGCGCGAGCCTGACCGAGGTGCGGATGTCGCGAAAGCGGATGTTCTTTGACTCGTCGAAGGCGCGCGCGGAGCTGGGCTATTCGGCGGGCCCGATCGACGCGGCAATATCGGCCGCGATCGAGTTCTTCAAGTCCAGGGGATCGGCGAAGAGCGCCGCATAGGCCAGGCCGATGCATCTGCTGCTGTCCACGATCGCGCTGCGCCCGTACGTGTTCATCTTCCTGGCAAGTTTTCTGTTTATCGCGATCGTTAACTTCGGCCTGCGCACGACGATTCTATTCACGCTGCTGACCTACGCCGTGTCGCTCGCGTGCGAGTGGTCATCCGTGCACAACGGATTTCCGTTCGGGCTGTATCATTATATAGACGCGACCCGCGCGCGCGAGATTTGGGTTTTCGGCGTGCCTTTCATGGATTCGCTGTCGTTCACCTTCCTCGCGTTCGCCAGCTATACGGTCGCGCTGCTGCTCAGCTCGCCCCTGTATCGTCGCGGCGCGGACTTTCGAATTCTCGACACCTGGGAAATCCGGCGCGCGCCGCGCGTATGGCTGATGGCGGCGCTGTTCATGGTGATGGTGGACATGGTGGTCGATCCGCTGAGCGTGCTCGGCGACCGCTGGTTCCTCGGCAGGATTTTCTGGTACGACCCGCCGGGGCCGCATTTCGGCGTGCCGATCAGCAACTACCTTGGATGGTATTTTGTCGCCGTGATCACGATTGCGATTTTCCAGTGGCTCGACGCGGCGCTCAACCGCGGGTCGGCCAAGCCCGCCGGCCTGCTTGCGGCGATGCGCTCGCGCGCGCTGCTTGGTCCGGCGCTGTATGCGGGGATCGTGATTTTCGGAATCACGATGCTGTTCCGAATCAACGCGCCGAATATCGGATGGGCTGCCGTGTTCATCTACCTGCCGTTCACGGTTCTCGCGCTTCATATCGTGACCCGCCGCGAATCGTGGGGCGACGACGCCGCGATCGAGCGCCATCTCGCCGACTTTCCCTACGAGCGCGGTCTTCCTGTCTGGAAGCCAGCGAGCGCTCCCATCCGCGAGCCGCGCCAGGTTATCGCCTAGCTGCCGCTTCCATATTTCCGTCGAGTGTGGCAAGCGTCGAGCAACGACGAAGCTGGCGAGGTGACTTATCATGCTGCTCAAGGACAAGGTTGCGTTGATCACGGGCGCGGGTTCGGGAATCGGACGGGCGAGCGCGATTCGTTTTGCGCAGGAAGGCGCGAAAGTGATGGTCGCCGATGTGCGCGCGGAGACGGCCAGCAATACCGCGGCTGAGATCGAGAAGGCCGGCGGCGTCGCCAAGTCGGTGTCGGTGGACGTGCGCGTCGGCGCCGAAGTCGAGCGGATGATCAATGAAACGATCAACGCGTTCGGCCGGCTCGACATCCTGTTCAACAACGCCGGCGTCTACGTGCCGAAAACCGTGGTGGACACGAGCGAGGAAGAATGGGACTGGGTCGTGGACGTGTGCCTGAAGGGCGTTTTCTTCGGCTGCAAGTATGCGATCCCGCAAATGATCAAGCAGGGCGGCGGCGTGATCATCAACACCGCCAGCGGCGCGGGAATCGAGGGCGTGCCGAATCTCGGCGCGTACCAGGCGGCGAAGGGCGGCGTCGTGATCATGTCGAAGGGAATCGCGCTCGACTTCGCGCGTCACAAAATTCGATGCGTGTCGATTTGTCCGGGCGTGATCGAGACGCCGATCGCCGAGAACTGCAAAACGATTCCGGCCGGCGCGTCGCAGGCGATGTGGGCGCGCACCGGCAACGCGCATCCGCTCGGGCGCAACGGCAAGCCTGAAGAGATCGGCGCGCTGGCGGCGTTCCTGGCGTCGGACGAAGCCGGCTTTATCACGGGCGTCGCGGTGCCGATTGACGGCGGCTTCAGCGCGGGCGCTTTTTCTCCGCCGCGCGCCTCGTAGCAGCGGGATCTTGCCTTCGTGCGCGATGGCGCTGAGTGCGTCGGCGATCGAGGCGGTGGCGCGCGAGAGGTTCCGCATCATCTGCGGCAGCTTGAGTATCGCAGCCGGATTGCGCAGCAGATACGACGTTGCGGCGAGCGGGCGGACGTTGCCGTCTTCATCGGCCATTGCCGCGCCGACCACTTCGTCGTCAACTTCGTCGAGCACGGCGCGAATCGCCACGAACGGAAGTCCGCGCGCGGCCGCTTCTGCTGCAATCGCGGCGGTTTCCATGTCGACCGCGATCGCGCCGGTAACTTCCTTGGCGCTTCGCTTTTCGGCGCCGGTGGCGAGCACGCGATGCGATGTCAAAATCGCGCCAGTCGAGTAGGCAATACCAGCGCGAGTGAGCGAACGGCTGACCGCGCGCAGATGCGCCTCGTCCACCACCGTCACTTGTTCGTCGATGCGGCCGTCGGCATCGAGGGTCAGAACCCGTTCCGACAGAACGAGGTCGCCCGGCCTCAGTCCGCTCGAGAGTGCGCCGACGACACCGGTGCCGATCACCAGTTCTGCCCCTGGCATCAAATCGAACGCGCGATGCGCGGTTTCGGCTGCGCGGCGATGGCCGATTCCGTGACCGACGACGGCAAACTGCTTGCCGGCGATCTCCGCGCGAAAGCCTTGCAAGCCACCGAGCGCGAGCGGAGTGCGATTGCGGAGGCGGCGCTTGAAGGGCGCGATCTCGCGCGCGAAAGCGTAAAAGAGAATTATCAACCGCGTGATCCCGATTTGACTTTTCGGAGCGCCCGAACCCGCTTGAGTGAGCCGTGCGATATCAGCAAAATCCGACTCGTGTCCTTCACTAATCCCGGTGCCGCGGCTTGAAGCGCCTGATCGTAAACGCCGACGACTTCGGCTTGTCGCCCGAGGTCAACGCCGGCATCATGCGCGCCTATCGCGACGGGATTCTGCGCAGCGCGAGCCTGATGGTCGCAGAGCCGGCGGCGCCTGCGGCCGCTGAACTCGCGCGTGAAAATCCCGGGCTCGACGTCGGCCTGCATGCGGTGGTTTGCCGCGGACGCAGCGTACTCGACCCCTCGCGGCTCGGCGCCGCCGTGCAGTCTTCCGGTGAGTTCATCGACAGCCCGGTTGGTGCGGGCATGCGATATTTCTTCGACCGCTCGATGCGCACCGCCATGACCGACGAGTTGCGCGCGCAAGTCGAGCGGCATCTCGAGCTGGTCGGCTATCTCAACCATATCGACGGTCATCTGAATTTCCACGTCCATCCGCTGTTCGCCGACATTCTGGTTGACCTCGCAGTTGAATACAAAGTGCCGTGTATCAGGCTGCCGCGCGAGCGCGTGATGACAACGCTCTGGCTGCGACAGGACAATGCGGCACGCAAGCTGGTCGAGTCGATGATTTTTCGGACGCTGTCGCGGCGAACGCGCCGCATGATGTCGGCGCGCGGACTCAGCTCGACCGACGCGCTGTTCGGACTTCATCAGAGCGGCCATCTCAGCGAGGATTACGTCGTCGGCGTGATCGATCGAATTCGCGAAGGCACCACCGAACTGTACTTTCATCCGGCGGCCGACATCGGCGGCACGCCGCCCGCGGTCGAGGCGCAGCTCGAGGTCGAGATTCTCACCAGCCCGCGTGTGCGCGATGCGATCGATCGAAACGGAATCGAACTGATCACCTTCGCAGATCTGGCGAAGGGCAGGCTGGCTGCTTGATTCAACCTTGCATCTGGCGTTCGCTGTGATTCCGCGAAACTTCGCGACCAGGAGGCAAGTCGTCATGGCGGTAACGATTCGGCCCGCAGTGCGCGGCGACCTGCCGCGCCTGACAGAACTTTACAATTACTACATCGTCAACACGCCGATCACTTTCGACCTCGAACCGTACACGCCCGACCAGCGCGCGCGATGGTTCGAGGAGCACAATCGCGGCGGGCGCCATCGCATGTTCGTCGCGGAGGATGCGGGCCGCGTCGTCGGCTATGCGTGCACGGGGCCGTTTCGCGACAAAGCGGCGTACGACACGAGCGCCGAGACGTCGGTCTATTGTGCGCATGATGCGACCGGACGTGGAATTGGCGCGATGCTGTATCGCACGCTGTTCGACGCGCTCAGGAAGGAGGACATCAATCGCCTGCTGGCAGGCATCACGCTTCCCAACGACGCGTCGATCAAGCTGCATCGCAAGTTTGGCTTCACCGACGTTGGCGTCTTCAGCGAGTGCGGCCGCAAGCTCGGCAAGTACTGGGACGTGGTGTGGATGGAGCGTCCGCTCAAGCTCGCCGGCGAGTGAATTGCTCGCGCGCCGACGCGGTTTGAACTAGGCTGACGCTTGCGGGATGCGAGTCCCGCGCAATTTTTTAACAGCACAAACTCGATTGCATATATAAGGAAGAGAGACCCGATGTACGATCAGGATGGAGCTCCCCTCACCGACACGATGCAGGACTATCGCCTGCCGAAAAGTGTCACCCCCAAGCGCTACGACATTCGCCTGACGCCCGACCTCAAGGCGTTCACGTTTCAGGGCGAAGTGAATATTGCCGTCGTCGTCAACGAGGCGACGAGCGACGTAGTGTTGAACGCGCTCGAGCTGGAAATCGACAAGGTGACGGCTGAACGCGGCGGCAAGTCCGTTACCGCCAAGGCCGAGTTGGAGCCGGCGAAGGAGCGCGCGCATCTGCGATTCGCCGAGAAGCTCGCGCCGGGCGAATGGACGCTGAAGATCGCATTTCGCGGAATCCTGAATGACAAGCTGCACGGCTTTTATCGCAGCCAGTACCAGGACGCGGCCGGCAAGACGCATGTCGCCGCCACGACGCAGTTCGAATCCACCGACGCGCGCCGCGCGTTTCCGTGCTGGGACGAGCCGGAGCTGAAGGCCAGTTACAAAGTGACGCTGGTCGTCGATGAGAACCTGGCCGCGATTTCCAACGGCGGGCAGGAGAGCGAGCGCAAACTCGCGGGCGGCAAGAAGGAGGTCGTCTTCAAGGAGACGATCGCGATGTCGACCTACCTGGTCGCGTTTATCATCGGCGAGTTCGAGGCGACCGCGCCGGTCGATGCGGGCACGCCGCTGCGCATCGTTCACGTTCCCGGCAAGGAGTCGCTGACCAGTTGGGCGAAGCAGATAGGCGCGTTCTCGCTGAAATATTTCGCCGACTACTACGGGCTCAAGTATCCCGGCGACAAGCTCGACCTGATTGCGATTCCTGATTTCGCGTCGGGTGCGATGGAAAACCTTGGCGCGATCACGTTTCGCGAGACCGCGCTGCTGGCCGATGAAAAAACCGCGTCGCGCGCCGAGCTCGAGCGCGTCGCCGACGTGGTGTCGCACGAGAACGCGCACATGTGGTTCGGCGATCTGGTCACGATGCGCTGGTGGAACGGCATCTGGCTCAACGAAGCGTTCGCCACTTTCATGGAGATGCTGGCGGTCAATGCGTGGAAGCCGGAGTGGAAGCGATGGGAGAGCTTCAGCGTTTCGCGCGCGGCTGCGATGGCGATCGACGGGCTGCGCAGCACGCGCCCGATCGAGTTCACCGTGCGCAGTCCCGAAGATTGCCGCGCGATGTTCGACATCCTGACGTATGAGAAGGGCGCTGCCGTGCTGCGGATGCTCGAGCAGTTCCTCGGCGACAACGTTTTTCGCGACGGCATTCGGCTGTATCTGAAGAAGCATCAATTCAACAACACCGAGACCAGCGACCTGTGGGACGCGCTCGAGGCGGCGTCGCGCGAGCCCGTGCGCAAGATGATGGACTCGTGGATCTTCCAGCCGGGCTTTCCGATCATCGACGCGGCGCCAACGGCTGACGGCCGTGGCCTCAAGCTTTCGCAGCGCCGCTTCTTTTACCTGGCCGAGGACAACAAGCAGCTTTGGCATGTGCCCGTGATGGTTCGCGCGAAGACCGACAAGGGCGTCGCGACCGCACAAGGTGCTGCTCACCACCGGCGAGACGACTGTCGATCTCGGCGGCAAGCTCGAATGGGCGCTGCTGAACGAGGGCGGGCACGGCTTCTATCGCGTGCACTATGCGCCGGCGCTGCTCGCGGCGATCACGAAGAATCTCGGCGCGCTGCAACCGATCGAGCGCTTCGGGCTGGTGAGCGATACGTGGGCGGCGACCGTCGCGGGACTTGGACCGCTCAGCGAGTTCCTGAAGATGGCGCGGCTGTTCACCAACGAGACCGACATCAACGTGTGGCGCGCGCTGATTGGCGCGTTCGCGTACCTCGACATGATTGCGTCCGACGCGGACCGGCCCGCGCTGGCGGCAGCGGTGCGCGAGATAGTCGGCCCCGCGGCCGCACGTCTGGGCTGGGAGCCAAAGTCCGGCGAGAGCGAGCTCGTGCGCCAGTTGCGCGGCACGCTTATCGGCGCGCTCGGCACGCTCGGCGACGATCCCGAGGTGCAAAAGCGCGCGCGCGATTTGTATGCGCGCTTCGAGGACAATCCCGAACACCGCGGATCGCGACTTGATGCCCGCGCTGGTGAATATCCTCGCGCACTCGGGCGACGCCGCGCGTTACGAGGAGTTCAAGAAAAAATTCAAGGCGCCGCGCACGCCGCAGGAAGAACAGCGCTTCCTGTTTGCGCTGGCGAATTTCCGTGATCGCGACCTGCTCAAAAAAACCATGGAGATGACGCTCGATGGCCAGGTGCGGACGCAAAATTCGCCGTACCTGATGCATTCGCTGCTGCTCAATCCCGCGTGCCGCTACCAGGCGTGGGATTTTGCGCGCGCGCATTGGGACGAGATGATCCAGAAGTATCCCGACAACGCGCTGCCGCGGATGTGCGAGGCGGTGGTCGGGCTGCTCGATCGCGAGGACGAGGTGAAGAACTTCTTCGGCGAGCATCGCGTGCGGCTCGGCGGCAAGATTATCGATCAGCATCTCGAGCGGCTGAGCGTCGCGGTCGGGTTCCGCAAACGCGAAGGCAAAAATCTGCAAGCGACGCTCAAGGGTTGAAGCGAGGCGGGCGTCGGCGCGATGGCGAAGGCGAAAATCCTGATCGGCACGTCGGGCTTTTCGTACAAGGAGTGGCTCGGCGGCTTTTATCCCGAGAAACTTCCCGGCGCCAAGATGCTCGAGTACTACGCCGAGCGGATGCCGACGGTCGAGATCAACTACACGTTCCGCGCGATGCCGAAGTCCGCGATGCTCGAAGGATGGGCGTCGCGCACGCCGGCGAATTTTCGCTTCGCGCTGAAGGCCCCGCAGCGCATCACGCATTTCGCCAAGCTGCGCGGCGTCAAGGAGACCACCGACACCTTCATCGAGCGCGCGTCCGTGATGGGCGAGCGGCTCGCGCCCGCACTGTTCCAGCTACCGCCCGACCTGAAGCTCGATCTCCCGCTGCTGCAGGACTTCCTCGCGATTCTGAAGGGCAGGATTCGCGCCGCCTTCGAATTCAGAAACAAAAGCTGGTTCGACAAATCCGTGCTGACCGCGCTGGCCGACAACTGCGTCGCGCTATGCATCGCGGAGACGGAGAAGCTCGCATCACCGCTCGAGCGAACTGCGCCGTACGTTTACGTTCGACTGCGCAAGGAGACCTACGACGATGCGGGCCTCGATGAGTGGGTGAAAAATCTGGATCGCCTGGCCAAGTCGGGCGCCGACGAAATCTTCGTATATTTCAAACACGAGACCTCGGCCCCGGACCTGGCAGCACGCCTGCGCGCAAAGCTGGATCGTTCGGCCTAGCGCCTCACGCCAGCAGGCCTTTGCCTGGGACGTGGTTCACTTCGAGGCGGATTCCATCTGGATCTTCGAACAGCACTGAGTAGTAGCCGGGCGCCCACGGGCCATCTTCGGGCGGATGCACGATCTTTGCGCCGATCGTTTTGAGGAAGACGTAGATCTCGTCGACGTCGCCGCGCTCACGCGCGCGCAGACATAAGTGATGCAGGCCGACGCGCGTCTGCACGAACTTTTCCGCGCGATGCGCGTCGTCGCCGCGCATGATTCCCACGGCGGTCCTGCCGCCCACGCAGTAGAGAATCTGCTCGTCGCGCATCACGGGCTTGAGCCCGAGATACATGAGCAGTTTTTCGTAGAACGGAAAGCACGCTTCGAAGTTGCTGACCGTGAGCATCACGTGGGCGACGCCGTTGATTTCCATCTCACTGCTCCGCTTTCGATATCTAAAGTGGTGCTTTAACTTATCTGGCGACCATCCGCGCCGGGCTCGGCTGCTCGTGGCCGAGAATCGGATGCGGGCGGTACGGCTTCTCGAGCGCCTCGATTTCATCGGCGGTCAATTTTACGTCGACGGCCGCGATCGCTTCCTTGAGATGTCCGAGCTTGGTCGCGCCGATGATCGGCGCGGTGACGCCCGGCGCCTGCAGAATCCATGCGCACGCGATTTGCGACGGCGTGACGCTGCGCTCCTTTGCGATCTGCTCGACCACGCTCAGCACTTCGAAGTCGTACTCGCGGAAGTACATGTTCTTGGCGAAGTCATCGGTCTTGGCGCGCGCGGTGCTGCCGCTGCCACCCTTTTCGCGATTGCCCGCGAGGAATCCGCGCGCGAGCGGGCTCCATGGAATCAGGCCGACGCCGTTGTCGATGCAGAGCGGATTCATCTCGCGCTCTTCCTCGCGATAGACGAGGTTGTAATGGTTCTGCATCGCGATGAAGCGGTGCCATCCGTTTTCTTTCTGCAGCGCGAGCGCCTTGGCGAATTGCCACGCCGCCATCGAGCTCGCGCCGAGGTAGCGCACCTTGCCCGCGCGCACGAGCGAGTCGAGCGCCTCGAGCGTTTCCTCGATCGGCGTCGTGTAGTCCCATCGGTGGATTTGGTAGAGGTCGATGAAATCCATCTTGAGGCGGCGCAGCGACGCGTCGCATGCTTCGAGAATATTTTTGCGGCTGAGGCCCGCGCGATTCAGCCCCGACGCCATCGGGCCGTGCACTTTGGTCGCGACGACGATCTCGTCGCGCTTGGCCATCTCGCCGAGCCATCGCCCGGTGACCTCCTCGCTCACGCCGATCGAGTAGACGTTGGCGGTGTCGAAGAAGTTGATGCCCGACTCGACGGCGGCGGCGAAATGATCGCGCGCCTCGTCCATCGTCAGCACCCAGTCGCGCCATTTCTTGTCGCCATAGCTCATGCATCCGAGGCAGATGCGCGAGACGGTGATTCCGGTCTTGCCTAATTTCGAGTACTGCATGATTTCTCCGAGCTGAGGAATTGCGGCCCAGAGCAAAGTCCGTCGGTCGCGGCCGCGGTCAAGGCCGATGCGCGATGCGGGTCGTCAGGGCGGGGCGGGCTTCGCGACGGCGGGGTGGCGCGGCAGATGTCGTAGCCGTGGTCGAGAAGGTAGTTTGCGTGCACCTGGGCAAACAGGAAGGCGTCGATCAGCATGGCGACAAAAATGACCACGATGACGAGGAGAGGTTTCTTCCCGCTGGCTTGCCGGGTTGCGGCTTGCCTAACTGCGGTACTTCACGCGTGGCCATTAGTACTAATAGTAGCATGAAACCTTTATCGAATCTCGCAACGCTATTTCATTGACTCGGCGAGCATATTAGGATGCAGGCGAATCCCGCTGGCCGATTGGTCAGGCGGAGGTATATCGCGACCGACGACTAGCGAATTGAGGGGAGGCGCAGCACGGCCGTAACATGCGGCGCCGGAGGGAGATTAATGCGGGTCTTATTCGTACATCCGAGTCCGCTTATGTACAGCGAGATTTATTTGCGGCTCGAACCGCTCGGCATGGAGCGGGTGGCGGCGGCGACGCGGGCGGCCGGCCATGACGTCAGAATCCTCGACCTGCAGATTTTCAAGCATCGCGATCTGTTTGCCGAGCTCGAGAGCTTCCGCCCCAACGCGGTCGGCTTCTCGCTCAACTACCTCGCCAACGTGCCCGAGGTGATCGATCTCGCCAAGGACGTGAAGCGCCTGATGAAGGAGTGCTTCGTCTTCACCGGGGGGCATAGCGGATCGTTTGTCGCCGATGAAATCCTCGAGCATGCGGGCGGCGCGATCGACGCGATGATCCGCGGCGAAGGCGAGACGGCGACGCCGATGCTGCTCGACGCGATCGGCACCGGCTCGATCGGCAAAGTTCCCGGCGTGCTGACGACGCAGGGGTCGGGGCCGACGCCGGTGATGCTCGACGACCTCGACAAGTTTTTTCCGGCGCGCGACCTTGGGCGGCGCCGCAACAAGTATTTTATCGGCGTGCTCGATCCGTGCGCATCGATCGAGTTCACCCGCGGATGCCCGTGGGATTGCTCGTTCTGCAGCGCGTGGACGTTCTACGGCCGCAGCTACCGCAAATCGACGGCGGAAGCCGCCGCCGAAGACATGCTCTCGATCAAGGAGCCCAACGTTTTCATCGTCGACGACGTCGCCTTCATCCATCCCGAGCACGGCTTTGCGATCGGCCATGAAATCGAAAAGCGCAAAATCAAAAAGCAGTACTACCTCGAGACTCGCGCCGACGTGCTGTGCCGCAATCCGGAAGTTTTCAAATACTGGCGCAAGCTCGGCATGGAGTACATGTTCCTCGGGCTGGAAGCGATCGACGAGGAAGGCCTCAAGCTGCATCGCAAGCGCTCGTCGATGGGCGTCAACTTCAAGGCGCTCGAAGTCGCGCGCGAGATCGGGTTGACGGTCGCGATCAACCTGATTGCGGACCCGTCATGGGACGTGAAGCGCTTCGAGGTGATTCGCGAATGGGCGATCAGCATCCCGGAGATCGTTCATCTGACGGTGGCGACGCCGTATCCGGGCACGGAGTTGTGGTTCACTGAATCGCGCAAGCTGACGACGCTCGATTACCGGCTCTACGACATCCAGCATGCGGTGCTGCCGACCAAGCTGCCGCTGCTCGACTTCTACAAGGAGCTGGTGAAGACGCAGGACGTGCTCAACCGCAAGCATCTTGGGTTTGCGGCGCTGAAGTCGGTTGCGTCGATCGCGGGCAAGCTCGCGCTCAAGGGGCAGACCAACTTCCTCAAGATGCTGTGGAAGTTCAACAGCGTGTACAATCCCGACCGGCAATTCGCCGAGCATTCGCGCGAAGTGAAGTACGCGATGCGCCCGCCGTCGATGCATACGGAGGGCCGTCCGTCGGCCGAGCAGCTCTACATCCATATGCCGAAGCCGTCGCGTCCGGCCGCGCCAACCCCCGCCGCCAGCAGTCCAGCCGCAGGCGGCGGCAGGTGAGGGGGGAGGGCCCTTCCCGACCTCTCCCTGCGGAAGAGGTAAGATTCGATTGGGCGATTGTGGGGGGGGAGCAAAAGAGAAGAGAAGAGAGACAGAGGTCAGGTGCGTCGCGACCCGCCCACGTCGCATAGGCCAACGCCCATACCTCTCCGCTCTGCGACAACACGCGACGCCGGAAGGCGACCGCTCACCGCGCCGGCACTCACCTCGATCCTCGCGCCGCTCATCGACGGTCGCGAAGGCACCACGACCTCTCCCGATGGCGAGGGAATTTGGAGGGGGGGGGGTGAGAGAGGGGGGGGGGGGAGGGGGGGGGTGGTAGAGGGGGGGTGGGAGGGGAGGAGGGAGGGGGGGGGGAGGAGGAGGAGGGAGGAGAGGGGGAGAGGGGGGGGGGGAGGGGGGGGGAGGGGAGGGGGGGGGGGGAAGGAGGAGAGAAGGGAGGATAGGGAGGGGGAAAGGGGGGATGGCAAAAATGGGAAGGGGGAGGGAGAGGGGAGGTTCGATGGATGGGGGGGAGGACCCGATGGGATTGGAGGTCGGGAGGTGGAGGGAAGTAGGGAGGGGGGGGGGCGTCGCCCACGCCGGTCAACCCGCGATCGTCTCCGTCACGTTCCGTATCGCGTTGAAGACGACGGGCGGCACGCGCAAGCGATCATCGGATTCGTAAATCGCGCGAATCTCTGCGAACTTGTCGTCGCTTGCGAGCGTCAGTGCTGCGATGCGATCAAGCAGTGCTTTCTTCTCGTCTGTCAGCGAATCATCGCCCATCGCCATCAATCCCCAGACGTCCCACGGCAGCATTTCCATCCGGTTGAGCGATGCGAGGTCGCGCAGCACGTTGCCGGCGATGAACCACAGGCCATGCATGTCGAGGATTCCGAAGCGGCTCGCGTCCGCGCGTCCAGCGCGGCATTGCTGCCACGCCTCGCCGGCAATGATGAAGCGATCGCGCGGCACGTCGAGCGGATTGAAATCGAGGTTGAATGCCTTCCGCTGCACAGCGTCCATCTGGGCGTCCACCAGCATCCAGCGCGCTTCGGCCGCGTTCCAGTATTCGCACACCCAATGATCAATAAACTTGCCGGGCTCGAAATAGGCGCCGAAACCGCATCGCGGACGCGCAGGTATTCCTTGCGCGCGAAGCATCGCAGTGAGCATCAGCGAAAAATGACGGCACACACCGGGCAACCGCCGTCCCGCCTCGCGCGCAGTAGTGATCGGCTTCGAATCCAGTGCATGAATCCGCGCAAGCATCTGCGCCAACCGACGAATATTGCCGTCGTCGCGCTGATCTTCCGACAGCTTGAGATTGTACAGCCATGGCGCGATGTCGCGATGAATCAGCACGCCTTGCACGACTTCGCATAGCGCGCCGATATCCTTCGGCAGCGCGCCGAACTCCTTAGCATGCGCTCCCAGAGCCGTCATCGGCCCTTCGCCCATGTAATATTCTTGCGCAATGCCCATGGGCTGCCCCCTCTCACTTATGCGTACTGCATGCGCACGCGGGCGCATGATATCGGCCGTTCGCTTCGACCACTCCCCTCTTGCCATACATATTTTTCGGCCGCACCCAGTCGGCCAGCGAATAGTATGGCCCGTTCTCGTTTCGCCCCTTCGGCATCACGTCGAGAATCGCGTAAGCGCCGAGAAACTGTTCATCGCCGCGTGCATAACTCGAGTAGGTGTGAAAAATCTGGCCCGCATCGTCTTTGAAAAAGACACTGCTGCCTGAAAGATCCTCGACTCCGGGATTGGTGCGGCGATAATTGTAGTACGCGTTTCCCGCCGCCATATCCTCGGGTTTGAAAGACACGTTGAAGTCGTAGTTGAAGTCGCTGTGGTATGACGACACCCAGGTAATCTGCCATCCCATCCGCTTGCGGACGATTTCTATTTCCTCGATCGGCGCCCGCGCGACGGTCACGTAACTGATGTCGTGGTTTTCGAGATGCACCAGCATGCTCTCGACGTTGTCGACGCCGAACGAGCATCCGACGCACTGATGCGACACGCCGGGGCCCATCATGAAGTGGTTGATGAGCAGTTGGCTGCGGCCGTTGAACAGTTGCGCGAGCGTCACCTTCCCTGAAGGACTGTCGAACTCGTAGGGCTTGTCGATCTTGACCCACGGCAGCGCCCGCCGTTGCCGGCTCATCTCATCCTGAGCCTTGGTAAATTCCTTTTCCTTGGCGAGCAGCAGCTTGCGAGCGGCAAGCCACTCTTCGCGAGAAACGATTTGATTGTGATTCACGCTTTGACCTCCATTACCTTGAGTCGATTTCTGAAATGAACTCACGCGGCCGTCTCGCAAACGGAAGCGAGATACCGTTCGAGATTCCCAAGCGTGCGTTCCCATCCGCTCAGGACGATCGAATCGGAGCGCTCTTCGATCGACGATCGCGCCTCGCGCACCGCCTCCAGCTCCGTCGGCGCCGCGCCGATCGTGCCGCCCTCGCGATGCGGGTCGCTGACTAACCAGAACCAGGTCCGCTGACCGTCCCACACCTCGAAGCCGATACCCATGTGATGCTTGCTGATTCGCATAATTTCATCCTCGCGAGCTTGTCCGGTCCTGGTTTTTAACGCTCGTAAGTTAGTCGTTCGAGGCATCCCGAAATCGACAACGGTGTTTATCACAACGTCGCCAGGTACTCGGCCAGGCAATCGAGCGAGGAACTCCATCCACCCTCATGCAAGTCGCGCGCAGTAACCGACTCGAACACCGCGTTGTGCAAGGTGAGCCTGGTCTTGCCGCCGACATCCTCGAACACCAACGTCAGCGTCGTTTCGGGGCGCGTGGGTTTACCGTCGGCATCCGCCCAGCTCCCGACCATCACGAGCCGCTCGGGCGGTACGACTTCGCGATACTACGCCCTGCGTCCAATGATCGCCGTCCGGCCCGCGCATATGCATTCGATAGGCGCCGCCGGGTCGCAGATCGTTCTTGAGCACTTTGCTGGTGAAGCCGCGCGGACCGAACCAGTTCACCATGTGCTCGGGTTCGGTCCAGGCCTTGAAGACGAGACTGCGCGGTGCGTCGAAGATGCGCGTGATAACGAGCACGCGATCGGCGGGCTCACTGACTAAATTCGTTGCTGCGCCCATATTTTTTCTCCTTCATTGCGATCGCCGAGTTCGTCAAATCGTCGCGAGGTAGTCATCGAGCAGGTCCAGCGAATTGTTGAAGCCTTCTTCCATCGCGTCGGCGAGTTTGTTGAAGGCTTCGCGCTGAGCCGGCGTCTCGTTGATCGGCACCGACCGCAACTCCATCGTCGTTCGCTTCCCATTCTCGATAAACCGCGTCGTCGTCAGCATCTCCGGCGGCAGGTTGGGATCATACGGATGCGGAATCGGCTCGCCGGTGTTGTCAGTACGTAAAATGCACAACCACCAGCAGCTCAGGCGCGACAATCTCGCGATAAACCCACTTCCCGCACATCTCGCGGCAGTCCGGCATCCGCATGACGTAGAGAAATGTCCCGCCGGGACGCGGGTCCAGCTCGAGCACGCGCGTCGTCATGCCTTTCATCCCCCACCACTTCGCCATGTGCTCGCGCTCGGTGAAGGCTTTCCACACCAGCTCGCGCGGCGCGTCGAACACCCGCGTGATGAGGATTTCGCGGTCGGATGATTTCGCGGCGTCGCTACTTTTTGCGGACATTTTTCTTCTCCTTCTTTTGCAACTCGCGCAGATATTCCTCGAGGCGATCGAGACTCTCTTCCCAGAAACGGCGGTAGTGCTCGAGCCAGTCCGACGCATCCTTGAGCGGAGCCGCCGCGAGCCGGCATGGACGCCATTGCGCCTCGCGGCCGCGCTCGATCAGGCCGGCGCGCTGCAGCACCTTGAGATGCTTCGAGATGGCGGGAAGGCTCATCGCGAAAGGCTCGGCCAGCTCCGAGACCGAAGTCTCACCCGAAGCCAGCCGCGCAAGTATCGCGCGCCGGGTAGGATCGGCCAGCGCCGAGAAAGTCGCGTCGAGCCGATCGGGTGTCATGTGCTGCTGAACCATTTGGTTAAATAACCTGTTGGTTAAATACATCGCAGACGGGCAAGTGTCAAGCGCTCTGAAGCGAAAATTATTTTCCGGAAAACTTCGGCGCGCGCTTCGCCAGGAACGATGCGATCCCTTCGCGGCCGTCCGCCGTGCGGCCCATCGCCGAGATGTAGTCGGTCTCGAGCGCCAACTGCGCCTTCGAGCGTGTTGGTGAAGCTCTCGACCATCAGGCGCTTCACGCCGCCGTAAGCAGTGGTGGGACCCGCCGCGAGCTGCGTCGCGAACTTCGACGCCTCGCTCATCAGGTCGGCGTCGGGCACGACGCGCGTGACGAGTCCCATCTCGGCGGCCTCGCGCGCAGACAGCACTCGATTGGTGATAGCCAGCTCGATCGCGCGCCGGTAGCCGACGATGCGCGGCAGAAAATATGTCGATGAGCCGTCGGGCGTGAGCCCGGCGCGCGTATACGCCATCGTGAACTTTGCGGACTCCGCCGCGATCGGAAAGTCGCACGAGATGGCGAGGCTGAAGCCGCCGCCGGCCGCGCTGCCCTGAATCGCCGCGACCACCGGCGCGTTCATCCGCGTGAAATGCGCGATTGCCTGATGCAGATGGAGCGTCACCTGTTCGAGAAATCCCGGCAGCTCGCCTTCGGGTTGCGCGGCGAAGGCCTTCAAGTCGCCGCCCGCGCAGAACATCTTGCCCGCGCCGGCCAGCAGCACCGCGCGAATATCGGGATCCGTCGCGCATCGGCGCGCGGCGTGGCGAATCTCCGACGCCATCTCGAGATTGATTCCGTTGGCCGCTTCGGGCCGATTCAGCGTGAGGTGCGCGACGTGGTCGCGCACCTCGAACAACACGGTCGTATAATCAGGCATCGCGCGTCTCCGTCTAGGTGTTCAGATCGATTGATACCACGCGGCGATTGCGCGGCCGATTTCGTGCGGCGAATCTTCCTGGATGAAATGCACGCCCTTGACCGTCACCTCGCGCTGATTCGGCCATTTGCGGCAGTACTCGCGCTGCGCGCCGGTCAGAATCGCGCCGGGGTCTGCATTGATGAACAGCTTCGGCGTCGCGCTCTTCTCGAGCCACTTCGAATAGTTCTCGGCGATCGCGACGACGTCCGCGGGCTCGCCTTCGAGCGGGATCTCGCGCGGCCACGACAGCGTCGGGCGCCGCGACTCACCCGCCTGCACGTACGGCTTTCGATACGCGCTCATTTCCTCGTCGCCCAGCTTGCGGATCACGCTGCCGGGCAGGATGCGCTCGACGAAAATATTATTTTTCAAAATCATGTCGTCGCCGGCCGGACTGCGCAGCGCCTTGAAGACGTTGACCGCCGTCGGCGACCACTCCGACCATTGCAGCGGCCTGACGATCGCTTCCATGTACGCGATTCCCTTGACCGCCTCGGGATTGCGCGCGGCCCAGTGAAAGCCCAGCGCCGATCCCCAGTCGTGCACGACCAGGGTGACCCGGTGCTTGAGCTTCATGCCTTCGAAGAACGCGTCGAGATGCCGCGAGTGATCCGCGAAGCGATAGGTGCCGGTCGCCGACGGCCCCGATGCGCCCATCCCGATGAGATCGGGCGCGATGCATCGCGCATACGGCTCGAGGTGCGGAATGACGTTGCGCCACAGGTACGACGAAGTCGGATTGCCGTGGAGGAAAACGATCGGATCGCCGGAGCCGGTGTCGGCGTATGAAATCCAGGTGTTGACGAGCTCAAGTTTTTTGCGCGGATGCGGATCCGCGGCGGAAATCTGCGTGTCGTTGTCGCTCATGCTGACATCTCCTCTCGACCGAACTGACTCGACTGATACGACTCCGCGGCATTGCGCGCAAGCATCGACACGTTTGCCCTCGCGGGCGCAGCGGGCGCAAAATCGCCGCAGTCAGCAAACTTCGTGCAGCGCGAGGACAAATCCGATGGCCGAGAATCGCAAGCGAAAGTTTTGGGGATGGGGCTACGAGGACCAGGGGCCGACTCCCGAACAACAAAAACACATGGCCGAGCGGATGGCCAAGCGATTCGGGCTCGGGCCGCTCGAGCTGATGCCGGCGCCGAAGGAAAGCGATCTGAATTTGCGCGCGCCGCGCGTGAAGCCGCCGGCCGCGCTCGAGGCGATTTGCACGACGGCCACGCATGAGCGCGCGGGCCATACTTACGGCAAGGGATCGCGCGACATCAGGCGGGCGTTCCGCCGCGACTATCCGAATCCGATCGACGTCGTCGCGTTTCCGCGCGACGAGAAGGAACTGATCGCCGTCCTCGAATGGTGCGACGGCGCGCAGATTGCGGCGGTGCCTTATGGCGGCGGATCGAGCGTTGTTGGCGGCGTCGAGCCGCCGGAAGGCGACCGTTATCGCGGCGCGGTGTCGATCGATCTGATGCATCTCGACAAAGTTGTGGAAGTCGACAAGACCTCGCGCGCGGCGCGGATTCAGGCCGGCGTGTACGGTCCCGCGCTCGACGCGCAGTTGAAGCCGCACGGCCTGACGATTCGGCATTTCCCGCAGTCATTTGAATTCTCGACGCTCGGCGGATGGATTGCGACGCGGTCGGGCGGGCATTTCGCGACGCTCTACACGCATATCGACGACTTCGTCGAATCGCTGCGCGTGGTGACGCCGACGGGAATCGTCGAGTCGCGCCGCTTGCCTGGCTCGGGCGCGGGTCCGAGCCCGGACCGGATGTTCATCGGCTCCGAGGGAATTCTCGGCGTCATCACCGAGGCGTGGATGCGCCTGCAGGACCGGCCGACGTTTCGCGCCGGCGCGTCGGTGCCGTTTCCCAGCATGTTCAAGGCGGCTGATGCGGTCCGCCAGATTTCGCAGGCCGGCATCTATCCGGCTAACTGCCGCGTGCTCGACGAAGGCGAGGCGTTCAACTCCGGCGCCGGCAACGGCGACGAGGCGGTGCTGGTGCTCGCGTTCGAGTCGGCGGACCATCCGCTGGAGCCGTGGATGAAGCGCGCGCTTGAGTGTTGCGCCGATCATGGCGGGAAGATTCCGGCGGACGCCGCGAAGACTCGCACCGATGCCGAGGCGACGCATGAAGGCTCGGCGGGCGCATGGCGCAACGCGTTTCTGAACGCGCCGTACCTGATGGACACAGTGGCCGCGATGGGGATGGTGAGCGACACGTTCGAGACGGCGATCACGTGGGAGCGATTTCCGGAATTCCATCGCCAGATGATGGCGACTGCCCGCGAGGTGATCGCGCGCGTGTGCGGCAAGGGCACGGTGACGTGCCGCTTCACGCATGTTTATCCCGACGGGCCGGCGCCGTACTACACGATTCTCGCGCCGGGCAAGCGCGGCTCCGAGCTGGAGCAATGGGACGAGATAAAGGCGGCGGTGTCGGATCGGTTGATAGAGCTGGGCGGCACGATCACGCATCATCATGCGGTCGGCCGGTACCATCGGCCGTGGTACGACCGCCAGCGTCCGGATGGATTCGCGCTGGCGCTGAAGGCGGCGAAGCGTGCGCTCGATCCGCGCGGGATTCTTAATCCGGGCGTGTTGATCGATCCGTTAAAGGGTGGCGGCAACTTTGAAAAGGTTTCCGTGCCCGTACCTTAAAGGTGAAGTGGAACTGGCAGACGAGCGCGAACAGCAATGCAGTCATCCTTGAATTTGGACCCTCACCCGCCGCTCGCGGACGAGCGTCGGCCTCTCCCTGTCAGGGAGAGGCTAAGAAGAGAGGCGGGCACGGCGGCCCGCCCCACTAGATACGGAACCTAAGCGCTATCCCTATCCCGGGCGGGAAGGAGGACCAGATCGTGAGAGACGGTTATTTGCCGGTCGCCTGATGGCGGAGAGGTTAGTCGTCGATGTTTAGTTGCTTCTTGGCGGCTTCGGTCATCATGTGCGGGGTCCAGGGTGGGTCCCACACTATCTCTACGCAGGCGTCGTCGCAGCCGGGGATGCCGAGCAGCTTGTCCTGGATGTCCTGCGTGATCATCATCCCCATCTGACAGCCCGGCGCGGTCAGCGTCATCGTGACGTTGACGACGCGGTTCTCGATCTGAACGCCGTATATGAGTCCGAGGTCGACCAGGTTGACCGGAATCTCGGGGTCGTAACATTCGCGCAGTACTTCGTAAACGTCTGCTTCGGTCGGTGCGGGCGAATTCTCCATAGCGTGGACTCTAGTATATAAGAGGGTGGGCGCGCGCGATATCGCGGTTCGGTGCGGCGCGCGTTCACTGGAGGGCGAGATGCCGGATAAGGAAGATCTATACGACGAGGCGATCGACGCCTACGCCGACGACAAGTTCGACGAAGCGATCGAATTGTACAAGCAGGCGCTCGAAATCGATCCGAAGTACGTCGATGCGATCCATGGGATGACGATGTGCTACCAGGCGAAGGGCGATCTCGACGCGGCGATCGAATTGACCAAGAAATATATCGCGCAGGAGCCCGAAGACATCCTGGCGTACACCAACCTCAGCATGTTCTATCAGAAGAAGGGCATGGTGCCCGAGGCGGAGGCAGCCGGCGCCGAGGCGCGGCGGCTCGATTGGAAACGGCAACTCAAGGAAGGGAAGAAGTAGGGCGTCGATGAAACTCAAGGACAAAGTTGTACTGATCACCGGCGGCGGATCGGGACTCGGGCGCGAGATGGGACTGACGTTCGCGCGCGAGGGCGCGAAAATCGGCGTCAACGACATCAAGCCGGAATCCGCGGCTAACGTAGTCACTGAAATCGAGCGGGCTGGCGGCAAGGCGCGGCCGTTCGTCGCGGACGTGTCGAGCAGCGCGGCTGTGGCGAAGATGTTCGCGGAGTTTATCGCGGCGTTCGGCACTATCGACATATTGATCAACAACGCGGGCATCGCGCGGAGCCGCGAAACGAGTATCGCGACTCCGACTCATGAAAAGACCGACGAGGACTGGCACAAGATGCTTGCGACGCATCTCGACTCCACGTTTTACTGCACGCGCGAGGCGCTCAAGGTGATGATCCCGAAGCAGTCGGGACGCATTATCAATATCGGATCGATTGCGGGCACCACGGGGCTGGCGTTCGCGGCAGACTACTGCGCGGCCAAGGGCGGGATCATCTCGTTCACCAAGTCGGTCGCGCGCGAAGTGGTGCCGCTGGGGATTTTGGTCAATTGCATCGCGCCAGGATTTATCAATACGCCGATGACCTCGATCGTCGAGGGCGAGATGCGCAAGCAGATCGAAGCGATCACGCCGATTGGGCGCTTCGGCGAGCCGAGCGACATCGCGGCGGCGGCGCTGTTCCTGGCGTGCGACGATTCGAAGTTCATGGTCGGGCAGGTGCTCAGCCCCAACGGCGGCTACGTGATTTGAAGTCCTGGCACTGCGGACCGCTCACGCGCGGGACCGGCCGGATGATCCCACGATGCTGAAGCGGTCCGCGGGAATCCTCATTCCACTGTTCTCGATCCGCACGCGCGACAGTCTCGGGCGCGGCGAGATACTCGATCTCGCGCCGATGATCGATTTCGCGCTCTCGATGGGTCATCGCGTGATCCAGCTGCTGCCGCTGGATGAAACTGATCCCGAAGGTCTCAGCCCCTACAGCGCGATGAGCGTGATGGCGATCGATCCGATGTACATTTCGGTTCGCGGGCTGACGGGAGTTGGACGGGTAGTGCTGGCACGCGCGCGCGAGCCGGTCGGGAAGGGGCGCTTTGTTCCGCGCTCGATCATACGGCGCGAGAAATCAATCTTGCTCGAACGCGCGTATCGGGCGATGCGTGCGCGCGGCGGTGCCGACGAGAGCGCGCAATTTGACGCGTTCATCGCGGCCAATGATTACTGGATCCACGACTACGCGTTGTTCCGCGCGCTCAAGGATCGCTTCAACTGGGCCATCTGGGAAACCTGGCCGACGGGAATTGCGAAGCGCGATCCCGCAGCACTCGATGTGGTGCGGCGCGAGCTGGCCGACCCGATCGGGATGTACAGCTACTGGCAGTTCATCGCGCATCGGCAATGGTCGCAGATGCGCGCGTACGCATCAGCGCACGGCGCCTTGATCGGCGGCGATCTGGCGTTTTCGCCATGCCGCGACAGCGCCGAGGTGTGGGCGAACCAGGCCGAGTTCGATCTGACCCGCACCGTTGGCGCGCCGCCCGACGGCTTCAATCCGAAGGGACAGCGATGGGGGTTGCCGCTGCCTAACTGGAACCAGATGCGCGCCGAGGGATTCAAGGTGCTGCGTGCGCGCGCGCGTCACGCCAGTACGCTGTACGACTTGATCCGAATCGATCACGTCGTCGGGCTGTATCGAACTTTCAACTTCGGCGCGGATCCGAATGAGCCGGGAGGTTTCACGCCGTGGATTGAAGACGAGCAGAGACGCCAGGGCGAAGAGGTGATTCGCACGATCAAGGAGGAG
Source organism: uncultured delta proteobacterium (assembly GCA_963747845.1). Lineage (GTDB taxonomy): Bacteria > Desulfobacterota > Binatia > Binatales > Binataceae > Binatus. The sequence goes on along the minus strand of CAVVGR010000003.1, from coordinate 277,468 downwards.
GCAGGCGCCGCCGATCTTATCGCAGAAGACCTCGGCACCGTGCCGCCGTGGGTGCGCCAATCGCTAACGAATCTCGGCGTGCCCGGTTACAAGGTCATGCAATGGGAGCGCGCCTGGGGCCAGGGCGACGAGCCGTTTATCAACCCCACGTCATATCCCGAGCTGTCGCTCGCGACCACGGGGACGCATGACACGGAACCGCTGACGGTCTGGTGGCATGCGCAGCCGCTTGGCGACCGTGAGAAATTCGTGCGCTCACTCGGACTCGAAGGCAAGGTGAATCCGCGCCGGATGCTCGAAGAGTCGGCGCGCGAGGCGATCCTGCAGTTGCTGTACTCGGCGCCGTCGCGGCTGGTGATCATTCCCGATTCAGGATTTGTTTGGATGGAGTGCGCGGATCAATCGGCCGGGCACGATCAACGCTTCGAATTGGACTTATCGACTGCCGTTGACGCTGGAACGGATGCGCCGCAGCCACGCGATACAGACGGACGTCGCGAAGCTGCGCGAGATCGCGATCAAGAGCGGAAGGTTCGAGGAGACGCCGACGCGCGGAACTTAATCTCAAGTGAAACCCACCGTGGGTTTCACACTTCCTTGGGCAGGGGTGACCCCTGCACCCGGTATAAGAAAAGAAAGATGCGGGACTTCGTCCCTGTTCGGAAGTTATTGGGCGGCCAAAGTTGTCGCTTGGCTTTGGGTGAACTATAAGCAACCTTGGTTGTGAATGCTCGGGGTTTTTTATTTTTCCCGGAGGCGTCGATGGGACCATTGGAAGGAATTCGCGTGCTTGATTTGAGCATGGTGGTGTCGGGACCATTCTGCACCATGATGCTGGGCGACCTTGGCGCTGATGTCATTAAAATCGAGCCGCCCGATGGCGACATTTCGCGCATGCTTACCGGGCGCGAGCGCGGCGGCGTAACGGTCAGCATCCTCAACTGGAATCGCAACAAGCGCGCGATGATGCTCGATCTCAAGCAGCCCGGGGCCGCTGACGTGTTTCTGAAGATGGCTGAGCGCGCGGATATCGTCGTGCAGAACGTGCGTCCCGGTGTCGTCGATCGGCTGGGCGTCGGCTACGACGCGGTGGCGGCGCGCAATCCGAAGATTGTTTATTGCTCGATTGCCGGTTACGGCTTCTCGGGGCCTTCGGTCGACAAGCCTGCGTACGATCCGATTATCCAGGGGATGGCGGGAGTGATGACCTCGCAGCGGACGCAGGGTCGGCCGCGCGCGGTCAAGAATATTCTCGCCGACAAGGTTACTGCGATGACGGCCGCAATTTCGATTCTCGCAGCGCTCAACGAGGCGCAGCGCAGCGGGATGGGACAGCATCTGCAGATCGCGATGATCGACGCGGTCGCCTACTACCTGATGCCTGACACCGCGTCGCGCCATACGTATCTGCCGCACGACGCGGGAATTGCGCCGTCGATGAACACGCTCGAGCCGTTTCAGACGGCCGACGGCTATATCACTATCGCGCCGCTGACGGACAAGCATTGGACGGCGATTCTGAACGCGGTCGGGCATCCGGAATGGTTCGAAGGCGACGAGCCGCGCCCGGACCGAGTGCGGCGATCGATTAAAAGTTTGATCACGCTGTTCCCGACCAAGCCGTCGGCCTACTGGCTCGAACGAATCGAGGCCGCCGACGTTCCATGCGGGCCCGTGAATGACTACGACTCGATCTGGACCGATCCGCAGTTCGTCGCCAATGAGACGTTTTTCGAATACGAGCATCCGAAAGCGGGACGCGTGCGCGCCGTGCGATCGCCGGCGCGATTTTCGCGCACCGAGCCCGAGCTGTGGCGTCATCCGCCGGACCTGGGGCAACATACTGACGAAATTCTCGGCGAGTTCGGATTTGGCGCCGGCGAGATTTCCGAGCTGCGAGCCAATCGGATCGTCAATTGAGGCATCGGTCGAGCATCCGCGCGCTGACGCTCGCAATTTTCTGCGCAATTTTTGCCGCCGTACTTGCGAGCGTACAGGGATGCTCGACGCAAGAGCCCTCGCCGCCGCGCACGATGGCTGCGGGCATTCCGAGCGCGCAACCGTCACCGGTCGGCGCGCCGTTGGGGACGCATGCGCCGTATGCGATCACGGCGGGACTCGACGGCAATCTCTGGTTCACCGAATACCAGGGCGACGGCATCGGACAGATGACGCCGTACGGCGCCACCAAACGCTTTCAAATCGATCCCGACGGATTCGCCGAGCGCATCACCGCGGGCCCTGACGGCGCAGTCTGGTTCACCGATACTGTGGGCAACCGGATAGGACGCGTAGCCTCCGACGGGAAAATCGCGTACGTCAAACTGCCCCATTCAGACAGCGGGCCGGCGGGAATCACGACGGGGCCCGACGAGAATCTGTGGTTCACCGAGCATTCCGGCAATCGCATCGGGCGACTCACCACGACCGGCACCCTGACTGAAATAAATCTGCCCGACGGTGCGGGGCCCGCGGAAATCGTCACCGGCAGCGACGGTAACCTGTGGTTCGCCGAGGACAAAGCGAATCGAATTGCGCGCGTGAGCCTGTCGGGCAACGTCAAGGAATTCGCAATCATGATCCCCGACAGCCGCCCCGCGATGATGACGCTGGGCGCCGACGGCGACATCTGGTTCACGCAGCCGCAGGCGAACAAGATCGGTAAAATCACGCCCACCGGTCAGATCACGGAGTACTCGCTGCCGGCCGCAGGCGTGCCGCTCGGGATCGCGACGGGCTCCGACAAGAATATCTGGGTCACCGTGATTCGCGCGCAGCTGATCTATCGCGTGACGCCGAAGGGCGATTTCACCGCGCTGCCGATGCCGGAAAAGTCGATGGCGACGTTCATCACGGCCGGTCCCGACGGGATGCTCTGGTTCACCGAGCCGAACGGCAAGGTCGGCAAAATTTCGACAGCGGGCGACGTCAAGGAATACGTCTTTTCGACTCCTTATAAAGAAACGAATTGAACGCAGAATCTTGAATCGCGCGCAGCAGCGCGCTGTATAAGGACCCTCACCTTCATCCTCTCCCTTACAGGGCGAGGAGACAGAAAGACGCGCCGAGTTGGCTGAGCTGCGGCTGTTCCGTTTGCCGGGATTTGCGCTATAAGCGGACTGTCTGATTGGAACCAAAACATTGGGCGCGTTTGGATTCCGGCATCATGCCGCAAGGGAGAATTGAGCGATGGGCAAGCTCGACGGAAAAGTAGCCGCGATCACCGGCGGCGGCCGCGGTATCGGCCGCGGCATCGCGCGGGCATTCGCCGCGCAGGGATGCGCAGTGGTAGTCAACGATCTTGGCGTGACAGTCGCGGGGCAGAAGGAAACTCAATCGCCCGCCGACGACGTGGTCAAGGAAGTCAAGGCCGCAGGCGGCAACGCAGTCTCCAATCACATGGATATCGCGACGGTCGAAGGCGGCGAGGGCCTGGTCAACCAGGCGATCAAGGAATTCGGCAAGCTCGACATCCTGGTTAACGTCGCCGGCATTTTGCGCGACCGCATGATCTTCAACATGTCGGAACAGGAATGGGACGACGTGATCCGCGTGCACCTGAAGGGGCACTACTGCACGATCAAACCCGCATCGGCGCATATGCGCGAGCGCAAGTACGGCAGGATAATCAACTTCTCGTCGAACTCGGCGCTCGGCAGTCCGGGGCAGCCGAACTACGCCGCGGCCAAGGCGGGAATCCTGGGCCTGACGTACTCGAGCGCGAACTCGCTGCAGAAGTACGGGATAACGGTCAACGCGATCATGCCGGGCGCGTCAACGCGCATGACCGACACGATTCCCGCGGGCAGGATGCCCGGTGCGACCGGGATTCCGCAGTCGGACAAGGTCGAGGGCACGCCGCGCGATCCCGCCAACGTTGCGCCGATCGTGGTTTTCCTCGCGAGCGATGACGCCGCGAACGTAACCGGCCAATGCTTCGGCGCGTCGGGCTTTCGCATCATGCGCTATCGGCATATCGCGCCCGACAAGGTGCTCTACAACAACGGCCCATGGAACGTTGACGAACTTTTCGACCGGCTAAAGAACACGCTGCTGGTAGATCTGGGCACGCCGCGGATGTAGCGGGATGCTTTGCGATGCGCTCGCCGCCGAACTCAGTTAGTGGTGGCGGCGGGCGCTTGAAGTATCAAAACTGTCGTCGAGGAATCTGATCACTCGCGCGGCGTAGCCGGTGGGATCCTCGAACAGCGCGTCGCCGTGACCGCCGGACGGCACCACCCACATCTTTGCGTTGAAGCCGCCCGCGGCGAGCAGCGCCTGGCCGTCGGCCAGCGGCGTCACCTTGTCGTCGCGATTCTGAATGATGAACAGCGAGCATGCGCCAAGGTTGCCGGCATCCGTCGCCGGTGAAATTTTATCCAGCTTGCGGCCGAACCAGAGCTGCGCTTCCCACATCACGGTGCTGAGGAACGCGGGATTCAGCTGCGACATCGAGGGGCTGCGCCTGAAAAGTTGCTCGAGGTTGGCGTACGAACTGTCGGCGACGATCGCGGTGAAGACCGGCTGCTCGGCCTGCGCCATGATCGCGCCGGCGGCGCCCTCGGACACTCCCAGCGCTGCGATCTTCGTGAAGCCGTCGTCGATCAGCGTGCGCGCCGTCGCCAGCGCGAATTTGCGCTTGAGCATTCCCCAGTTGATTCCGTAGCTGGGATTGTTGGCGCTGTAGACGGCGACCACGGTGTAGCCGGCGCCGAGCAGAAACCTGACGTAGGGAATCATCGCGGTCTCCGGTGCGTCCGCGGGCGGTATGATCACGACCACCTCGCGCCGCTTACCGGGGAAATACCATCCGACCACGCTGACCTGGTGATGGGCGATGCCGTCCTCCTCGACCACGCCGCAATCCAGCCGTTCGGGCTCGATGCCGAGCGCGGTGCCGACGTCGGTCAACGAGCCGCGCTTGAACGATGGCACATGCTGGCCGAAAACGTCCTGTCCGCCGCGTCGGAGAAATTCCGGGTAGCGCAGCGATCGCGCGACCAGGAATCCGGCGCCCAGCCATAGAATAGTTGGAACGCCGAATAGAATTGAGGCCATGGCGATTAGATGTCGCCGCGCAACTGGCTTCCATGTCCTGGACTTGGCGGCTGGAGAAGGATCGCCCATCCTTGGGCTTATGCACGATTTCGCACGCTATAGCAAGTATTTGCAACATTATTTGTGCATAACGGCTTCCTGCCGAGAAAATTTTCAACGCGCTTGTTAGCGAATCATGCGACCACCTATGCTGCGTTGCAGGAAGGCGACGCGCATGGCTGATTGGGATCCTGAACTCTACAACCGATTTCGTCGCTATCGCGCGGAGCCCGTCGAACACATTCTGTCGAGGCTGCAACTCAGCGCCGACGAAAAAATCATTGACCTTGGATGCGGCTCCGGCGAGAACACGCTCGAGCTGGCGCGGCGCAGCCCGCATGGATCGGCGCTGGGCGTCGACGGCTCGCCCGCGATGATCGAGGCGGCGCGCAAGCTGCTCGACACCGAGCCGGCCGAGCTTCGCGCTCGCGTTTCATTCGAGCTACTCAACGTTCCCGACTTTCGCGCCGACCGCGCATACACACTGATTTTCTCGAACGCCACTTTTCAATGGATCCCCGATCAACGCGCGCTGTTCGCCGCATGCTTCGACGCGCTGCGGCCCGACGGAACGATCGTGGTGCAGATGCCGGCCAACGAAACCGAGACGGCGAAGATGGAAATCGGCCGGCTTGCGCGCGAGGCGCCGTGGAACGCGATGCTGCACGGGCGCGATCGCGCGTTTCATGAAGAGCCGCCGGAATTCTACGCCACGATGCTCGCGCAACTCGGCTACGATCGAATCGACAGCTATCACCTGACGTTTCATCATCCGATGTCGACGGCCGGCCGATGTCGTTCAATGGTACCGCTCGACCGGGCTGCGGCCGTTCCTCGACGCGATTCCGAAAAATCGTCACGACGAATTTCTGGCCGAGCTGACGGCGCGTCTCAACGCCGCCTACGGCACTTCGGGGCCGATGACGTTCGACTTCAAGCGGCTGTTTATCTGGGGCCGCCGCCCCGGGCCTTAAGATGGCGCGCGCGCGCAATCATCCCGCGCTCGTCGCGCATGGCGGCGCCGGCAATGCGGGCCCTGGCGCCGAGCGTTCGGAGCGCCGCCGCGCGATGATGACGGCGATGCGCCTCGGCGCGCGAATCCTCCGCGCCAACGGCAGCGCGCTCGAAGCCGTCGTCGCCACAGTGGTCGCGCTCGAGGATCATCCGCTTTTCAACGCCGGCTACGGCTCGCTGCTGAACTCCGAGGGCAACGTCGAGATGGATGCGTCGGTGATGTTCGCCGAGCCTGTTCCCGCTCCAGCCGAATCGAAGCCCGCCGCGCGACGCAAACGCGCGCATCGTCCCGATCACGCCGATGGATCCGATTACACCGTGTCGGCCGGCGCGGTCGCAGTGGTCAGCCGCGTGCGAAATCCAATCATGCTGGCGCGCGCCGTGATGGAGCATTCGCCGCACATCCTGATGGCGGCGGCGGGAGCGGAAAGCTTCGCGCGCAAAGTCGGTATCCGGCTCGTGCGGCCCGAGGAAATGATTACCGAGCGAGCGCGCGAGCGATGGCGCGCGCGAAAGCAGCAGACCGGCATGCTCGAGGCGGAAGCCGCCGCGCGCGCCGCGATGGGACACGGCCACGGCACGGTAGGCGCGGTCGCCGTCGACGTGCGCGGCGGAATCGCGGCTGCGACCTCGACCGGCGGCGTGCCCGGCAAACTTTTCGGACGCGTGGGTGACTCCGCGCTGATTGGCGCCGGCACTTTCGCGCACGCATTCGGGGCCGCGTCGGCAACGGGGCAGGGCGAGGCGATCATCCTGACTGCGCTGTGCCGCGAAGCTGTGCTGGCGCTCGGTGACGGCTCGCCGAATGCAGTCGCGCGCGAAGCAATCGCCGAAATGATCGACGCGACCGGTGCGGAAGCGGGCGTGATACTCGTCGACCGGCGCGGCCGTATCGGCTACGCGCACAACGCCGCGTCGATGCAAGTCGCGCGCTACGATCCCGTCAGTGGATTGAACCATACTGTGGCTCGAGCCGATCGGAAAGATTCTTCGTCCGTGACTTCGGTGCCCGACGATATCAGCCGCGAGTCGTACGATTCTTCGGCCCACGACGCTCGCGATCGCGTCGATCTTCGCTTTCATAATTCTCGTGCAGGGAATCAGCGCGCCGTTTCAGAAGGACGCGGAGCCGCAATCGGCCGAGTGGATTCAGAGCATCGTGCGCGACGGCCATTGGCTGATACCGAGCGACGCGTACGGCTATACCGATCGCAAACCGCCGCTGTTTTATTGGCTGTCAGCGATCGTCGCCGATGCGACCGGTGGCACCGTCGACGAGGTTCGCGCGCGCGCAGTGTCTGTCATCGCAGGCACAGCGCTCGCGACCGCCATACTCGCGTGGACGGCCGCCAACGTCGGCGCATCGGAAGGATGGCTCGCGTTTCTGCTGATACTCGGCACGTACGGATTCGCGTCGCGCGCAACCGAAGCGTTGACCGACATGCTGCTGACGTTCCTGCTCTTCGCCGCGTACTCGGCGATTTATCCACTACTCGAAACGCCGCCGGCTGAATCACCGCGCAGGAAAATATTCGTGGGCGTGATTCTCGGTCTCGGAATTCTGGCGAAGGGCCCGGTCGCGGTCGTGCTATGCGCGCTGGCCGCGTCGATCTACCTGCTGATCGAGCGCCGCAATCCGCTCGCGATGCTGCGCGAGCGATGGCCATGGCAGGTGGTCGCGATTGCAATCGCGATCGGCGCGATCTGGTACGTGCCGGCGGCAATCGTCGGCGGTCACAAGATCATCAGGATAATCTTCGCGGAGAATTTCGGGCATTTCATGCCGGCCAAGCTCGGCGGAACCGGCGAGAGCTATCGCCCCTTCTATTTTATCGCCGCGCGCCTGCTCGGCGGCGCGTTTCCGATGACGCTGCTGATAATCCCCGCCGCGCTAGCCTTCTACACCGGCGAGATTTCTGCGGAGAAGCGAAAGCCAGTGATCTACCAGGTCAGCATGTCGCTCGCGGTGCTGCTGTTTTTCTCAATCGCAAGCGTAAAGCGCGACGATTACATCCTGCCGGCGCTGCCGGGAATCGCAATCCTGTGCGCGTCGGTCTTCACGCTGGCCGTTCGCGGCTGGGCAGCAAAGTTGCGCGACGCGCTCGTCGTCCTGTGGGTATGCAGTCCGATTCTAATCGCCTTCCTACGATTCTTCCCGCACGCAAATCTGCAATCGAGCGACGCAGCCTACTACGCGGTCTTCCAAACGATGGGCGAACATCTTGACCTATTATTCATCGCATGGCTGGTGACTGGAGGTCGTCTTGATATTCGCCCTGCGTTCGTCGCCGCGCGATTTTAGTCGGCGCCGCATTCGGTTTCCTCGCGCTTTCCGAGAGTCTGTTCTGGACCACATGGTTGCGGCCCGGACTCGCCGACGTCCGCAGCGTGAAGAGTTTCGTTCCGATCATCGCCGCACACGTCAAAGTCAGATCAGTTGTGCATCCCAGTCGGGAATCAACTACGAGCTTTCGTACTACTACGGCGCCGCAGTTCCCGATCTCACAAACCCTAAATGCGCCTACCTCCTCGCGACGCCGCGCGAGCTCGACGCGATGACGCCCGAGTATCGCGCGCGCCTCAAACTCCTCGCGAAGTCCAACCTAATCGGCGGCGGCGGACCCCCCGCGCTATTTGAAATCTCACCCGAAGCCGCTAAATAGAAACCAATGGCTGACCCCGCTGAACAAGCCGAGCACGCAATAAGCGCCCTGATGCGCTTCGTCGTCTCACTAATCATCCCAATCTGGGCACTCGCAATGCTCGCCCTCGGCATCGAATACCGCTCCCTCTGGTGGCTCGGATGCGGCGTCGCAGTCGGCGCCGTCGGACTCCTGCTCCTGGTCGGCAACCCGCTGGCCGCACCTGCACTCGACCTTCGCGAACGCTGGCGCCGCTGAAAGCGGCGGCAGAGGAATCAAAGGCGGGGCTGCGCGCCCCGCACCCCCGGCAGGGGTGACCCCTGCACCCAGTGATAAGAAAAAAGAGAGATGCGGCCTTACGGCCTGTTAGAACTATTTCGGCTCAGAGTCGTCGATGTTTTTGGCAACTCGACGACGCCTCCTTCGCGTCCTCGCGCCCAAACCTCCTAACAGGGACGAAGTCCCGCATCTTATTTTCTTTTCCGTATACCGGGTGCAGGGGTCACCCCTGCCGGGGGTGCGGGGCGCGCAGCCCCGCCTTCGATTCCTCTCCGCCTCGCGCTGATTTGCGGGCTGTGTCGGGGCAGGATATTCTTTAGGTCCGATGCCGATTTTTGAGTATGAATGTGCGCGATGCGGGCTGGTCAGCTCGCACGTGGTGATGGGTTCGTCGGGGCGCCGCGAGCGCCGCGAATGTCCCGAGTGCGGATCGGCGCGGCTGCGGCGGGTGATGTCGTCGTTCGCGGTGGTTGAGAGTGAGGCGTCGCGGCTGGCGAGTTTCGACGCGTCGAAGCCGCGTGACGACTCGTTCTATCGCGACTCGCGCAACGTTGGATTGTGGGCGAAGAAGCGGGCCAAGGAGATGGGCGTCGATCTTGGATCGAAGTTCGAGGCGACGGTCGAGAAAGCACGCAGCGGCAAGTTGATCAAGGAGATGACCTGACGGCGTATGGCGGGTGACAACAAGGATCGGCTGGGCGAGAAGCTGAAGGATGCTGGCGCGGCGCGCGAAGATCAATGGGCTCGAAAGAACGATGCGGAGCTGGTCGAGAAGATGCGCAAGCGCTTGAGCCAAACGGCTTGTCCCAAGTGCAAGGAAATCCTGGTTCCGAAGACCGAAGCCGGAGTTAAGATGCATGTGTGCCCCGAAGGGCATGGCGCGTGGCTCGATTCTGGTACATTAAAGTCGGTGCTGAAGGGTGCCAAGCAGAGTTAGCCGCACGGTGATATGAATTAAGCCCTGCTTAAGCGAAAGCAGCACGCAGGTGAAGCGATCCTTCTTGACAGCTTGGTCCAGTCCAACTAATGAGGACTCGGTAACATCAGATGTATCTTAATTTCGGCGTGCCGCTGGCCCTCACGATCATCGGAATCGGCTTCGTGGCGCTGATGTTCGGGCTGCAGAAGCTGCTGGCGCCGCAAAATCCCTACGATCGCAAGCTGATTCCCTACGAATGCGGCGAGCCGCCGACCGGCCGCGCCTGGATCAACTTCAACGTCCGCTTCTACCTGATCGCACTGATTTTCGTCGTGTTCGAGGTCGAAGTCGCGTTCGTATATCCGATCGCCGCCGTTTACCTCGACTGGGTTCGCTCGGGGCGCCGCCTTTACGCGCTCAGCGAGATACTGGTTTTCCTGCTGATCCTGTTCGTCGGCCTGGTTTACGTTTGGGTCAAGCACGACCTGGAATGGATTAAGAAGGTACCGGTCGAAGACTGAGGTTTTTCTTATGCCCTTGTTGAACACGCTCCCGGATTACGTTTTGACCACCAAGACCGACGAGCTGCTGAACTGGATGCGCAAGTCGAGCATCTGGTACATGCTGTTCGGCCTGGCCTGCTGCGCGATCGAGCTGATGCATACGGGCGGCCCGCGCGCCGATATCGATCGTTTCGGCGCGACGCCGCGCGCGTCGGCACGCCAGTCGGATCTGATGATCGTGGCGGGAACGTTGACGCTGAAAATGGCGCTGCGCACGCGGCTGCTTTACGATCAGATGCCCGACCCGAAGTACGTCATCTCGATGGGCTCGTGCGCGAGCTGCGGCGGACTGTTCCAGCTCGCCTACTCGGTGTGCGACGGCGTCGACAAAATCCTGCCGGTCGACGTGTACGTCCCCGGCTGCCCGCCGCGTCCCGAGGCGCTGACCGAAGGCCTGCTCAAGCTGCAGGAAAAAATCATGACCGAGCGCTGGCTGGTGCGCTCGCCCAATGGCAACGGCAATGGCAAGCAGGTCGCGGCTGCCTGAGTAGATGGAGTCTCTGCAAATACTCGAGCGGGTGAAGAACCAGTTCGGCGATCGAGTGCTGGAAACTTCCGAGAAAGCGCCGGATCCGTTTGTCGTGGTTGACCCCAAGGCGATCGTCGAGATCGGGCGTTTCATGAACGAGGATCCCGAGCTCGCGATGGACTGCCTCTCGAACGAGAGCGGCGTCGACTACAAGGACCGCGTCGAGGTGGTCTATCACCTGTTCTCGTACACGCATCGGCACGGCGCGGTGCTGAAGGTGAAGCTGCCGCGCGAAAATCCGAGCGTCGAGACGCTCGAGGGCGTGTGGAAATCGGCCAACTGGATGGAGCGCGAAATCTTCGACCTGCTCGGCGTGAACTTCGAAGGGCATAGCGACATGCGGCGAATCCTGATGCCGGAGGACTGGATCGGTCATCCGCTGCGCAAGGATTTCGTCGAGCCGGCCGAATACCACGGAATTTCAACGGTTAGAGAGAGCCCGATAATCAGGCTCGATACCAAAAAGAAATGAGCACGCTGCACACCGAAGAAATGACGCTCAACATGGGCCCGCAGCATCCGTCGACGCACGGGGTGTTGCGCTTCGTCGTGCGGGCCGACGGCGAGGTGATGCGCGAGGCGATTCCGGACGTCGGCTACCTGCATCGCTCGATCGAAAAAATCGCGGAGAAGGTCGGCTACCACGGCTTCATGCCGTACACCGATCGCGTCGATTACGTGTGCGCGATGTTCACCAACCAGGGTTGGGGCATGGCGTGCGAGAAGCTCGCGGGAATCGAAGTGCCCCGGCGCGGCGAATACTGTCGCGTGATCGCGGCGGAGTTCAATCGAATCGCGTCGCATCTGCTGTCGGTCGGCGCGATGGCGATGGATATCGGCGCGGTGACGCCGTTCACTCATGCGATTCGCGAGCGCGAGATGATCAACGATTTGATCGAGGAGCTGTGCGGCGCGCGGCTCACGTTCAACTACATGCGGATCGGCGGCGTGGCGTGGGATCTGCCGCCGGGATGGCGCGAGAAGGCGCTCGCGTACCTCGATCATTTCGATCCGATCCTCGAGGAATACAACGCGCTCATCTCGTGGAACAAAATTTATATCGAGCGGCTGGCGAACGTCGGCGCGATTACGCCCGCGGAAGCGATTAACTACAACCTGGTCGGGCCGAACCTGCGCGCGTGCGGAATCAAGTGGGACATCCGCAAGGACATCCCGTATTCAGCGTACCCGGACTTCGAGTTCGAGGTGCCGATTGGCGACGGCCATTGGGGCAAGCTCGGCGACTCGATGGATCGCTACGTCGTGCGGATTCGCGAGATGGCGGAATCGTCGAAGATCCTGCGCCAGGCGCTGCAGAAGATTCCGAGCGGGCCGGTACTCGCGAAAGTCGCGCGCAATTTCAAGCCGCCCGCCGGCGAGTGCCAGATTCGGCTCGAGAGCGGACGCGGCGACATGGGATGGTACGTCGTGAGCGACGGCACCGGCTATCCGTGGCGGGTGCACGTGCGCACCGGGTCGTTCGCGGCGATGGGAATCATCCAGAAGCTGAGCGCGGGACTGATGATCGCCGACCTCGTCACTCTTATCGCGAGCCTCGACGTGATCGCACCGGAGATCGATCGCTAATCCTCGATGGAGACGCTGGTACAAAATCTGATCGCGTCGGGCGCGTTCGGCAAGAACGCGTCGCCGGACATGGTCGCGACGATCGTCGTATTCGTGATGAGCGCGGTGGTGTTTCTCGGCGTCGCGTTTCCGTTTGCGGGAATCGTGAGCTGGGCCGAGCGGCGGGTGTGGGCGCGAATCCAGTCGCGCGTGGGTCCGAACCGCGTCGGACCGCAGGGATTTCCTGCAGTGGCTCGCGGACGGCGTGAAACACGTCTGCAAGGAAGACATCATCCCCGACGAATCCGACGCGCCGCTGTTCAAGATGGCGCCCTACCTCGTGATGCTGGCGTTCACGCTGCCGTGGGCGGTGATGCCGTTCTCGTCGTCGCTGATACTGGCGGACCTCAACGTCGGTATCCTTTATATGACGTCGGTGACCGCGCTGACTGTGGTCGGCGTGCTGATGGCGGGATGGGCGTCGAACGACAAGTGGTCGCTGATCGGCGGAATCCGATCGGCGGCGCAAATAGTCAGTTACGAAATTCCGGCTGGCCTCTCGATTTTCCCGGTCGTGCTGATGACGGGCACGCTCTCGATGCAGGGCATCATTCGCGCGCAGGGATGGGCGCCGCAGCATTGGTTCCTGTTCGCCAATCCGTTCACCTTCGTCGCCGCCAACATCCTTTATATATCGGCTCTGGCCGAGGGTAACCGCACGCCGTTCGATCTCCCCGAAGCCGAGTCGGAGCTGGTCGCGGGTTTCGCAACTGAGTATAGCGGGATGCGCTATTTGTTCTTCTTCATGGCGGAATGGGGCAACCTGTTCATCATCGGCGCCATCATCGCGACGCTGTTCCTCGGTGGCTGGCAGTTCCCGCACGTCACCAACAATGTAATCGCGATGAATATACTTCAGGCGATCACGTTCAACGTCAAAGTACTATTCCTGGTGTTCGTGTCGATGTGGATACGCGCGACGTTGCCGCGTGTGCGTATCGATCAGCTAATGACACTATGCTGGAAATACTTCGTGCCGATTTCGTTTGTGGATATGATCGGAACCGCGGTGTGGGTAGCTATTTGGCCCGACGGCAACAGGGCAATGGGCTATATCATGTTCGCCGCCGCGCTGGCATTGGCGGCGGTATTCATCCAACGAGTTATATACTATCTCCGGCGTTCGCGGATGGAAGTATACTTCAATCCGACTATATAGAGGCTATTGATGGGCGCGGTTTCTGAGTACGTAGGAAATATAAGAGAGGCCGTCTCGAGCATCTTCGAGGGCATGGCGGTGACGGCGTCGCATTTCATGCGCAAGCCTTACACCGTGCAGTATCCCGACCGGATGCCAGTGCGCGTGCAGGACACGCTGCCCTTTCGCTACCGCGGAATCCTCGAAGTCGATCTCGAAATTTGCACGGGCTGCCTCGCGTGCGAGCGCGCGTGCCCGATCGATTGCATCGTGATTGTTGTCGATAAGGATCCGCAGACGCGGCAGATGCTGCTGTCGCAATTCGATATCGACATCGCAAAGTGCATGTACTGCGGGCTTTGCAGCGAGCCGTGCCCTACCGGCTCGATCCACCACACGACAGAGTTCGAGGGCGCCGATTACTCGCTCGAGAGCCTGATTCGCCGCTTCGTCAAGGACCCGGTGATGGCGTACAAGCCCAAGAAAGGGCCGGAAACCGACTCGGCGATCGCGCCGATTCTGAATCGCGGCATGACCTACCTCGATCAATGGGCGCAACCTGGCGGCGAGAAGCCGGCGGCCGAGGAAGAAGAGCCCGCCTAGCGCGCAGCTTGTAACGCGGGGAAGACCGAATCGATGCTCGCACAGATAATATTCTATGCGCTGGCTGCGTTGACGGTGGGATCGGCGGTATTCGTCGCCTTCTCGCGCAACATAGTTTATTCGACCTTCGCGCTGCTCGGCGCGTTCATGGGCGTAGTAGGTATTTACATTTTACTCGCGGCGGACTTCGTCGCGATGGTCCAGCTACTCGTTTACGTTGGCGGAATATTGGTACTGACTATCTTCGCGGTGATGCTGACGGCCGGAATCGGCGACGTCACGGTATCGAATCGCGCGGTCGGGACTGGCTCGGCGATCTTCACAGTAGGTATTGCCGGTCTGGTGATGCTGTACGCAATAATGCGAACGCAGTGGCATCAGGTTGCCGCATTCACTCCGGCGCCGACCACCTACGCGATCGGAAATGCGTTCCTGGGTGACTACGTACTGCCGTTCGAGGTCGCGTCGCTGGTGTTGTTGGCGGCGCTAATCGGCGCGATAGTCATTTCGCGCCACGAAGCGAGGGAGTAGGGGAGCGGGGAATCGGGATGGGCGGTGGACTGACGCTAAATCATTTCCTGATTCTTAGCCTGATCGTATTTTCGCTCGGGCTGTTCACGGTTCTAACGCGCCGCAACGCGATTGGAATCCTGATGGGCGTCGAGCTGATACTCAACTCGGCCAATATCAACTATCTTGCGTTCGCGTTCTACGGCGGCGGCAAATACGACGGGCAGATTTTCGCAATTTTCGTGATCATGCTGGCGGCCGCCGAGGCGGTGATCGGATTGGCCGTGGTGCTGGCGATTTATCAGAACTTCAAGACGATTGACGTCGATGCGACCGAGACGCTGCGTGGCTAGACCGGTTTGCTTTCGGAGGCGGCGGTTTTCTGCTTATATCAGCGCGGCTGATTTCGCGGACTTAATTTTCGCAGCGAACGAGAGGGAGCAGGAGTTGGGCATCGGTTCCTCAACCACCTGCTGAGCGATGGATCATCCGATTCCGGTTACGTTCATTCGATTGATCGTGGCGCTGCCGCTGGTTGGCGCGACGATTATTTTTCTGGCCGGCGCGTGGCTGCAGAAGACCTTCGGCAAACGCGCGATCAGCTTGATCGGATGCGGCGTCGTCATCGCGGCGTTCGTGCTGGCGGTGCGCGCGTTCCTCGCGATGATCTCGCTGCCGCCGGATGACCGCTTCATGCTCGACGATCTATGGAAGTGGTTCGACGTCGGCGGGCTCAATCTCGACATTGCGTTCTGGCTCGATCCGTTGTCGATGATCATGACGCTGATCATCACCGGCGTCGGCGGCCTCATCCACATTTATTCGACCGGCTACATGCACGAGGACGACGGCTACTGGCGATTTTTCGGCTGGCTGAACCTGTTCACCTTCGCGATGCTGGTGCTGGTGCTCGGCGACAACATGTGGCTGATGTTCGTCGGCTGGGAAGGCGTGGGGCTGTGCTCGTTCGCGCTGATTGGCTTCTGGTACAAGGTGCAGGCGAACAGCACGGCCGGCAACAAGGCGTTCATCGTCAACCGCGTCGGCGACCTCGCGTTCGTGATCGCGCTGTACAGTTTGTTCGCGGGACTGCAGGCGCTCGGCCATCCGACCCTGGTGACGCGCGAGGTCGCGAAGTATGCGCCGATGCTCGCGAGCGTGCCGATAAATTTCGCCGGCTACCAGTCGTCGCATCAGTTGGTAGGCTTCGTCACGCTGCTGATGTTCATCGGCGCGACCGGAAAGTCGGCGCAGATTCCGCTGTACGTTTGGCTGCCGGACGCGATGGCGGGCCGACGCCGGTCAGCGCGCTGATCCATGCGGCGACGATGGTGACGGCCGGCGTCTATATGGTCGCGCGGCTCAACTTTCTATTTTCAATGTCGCCGTTCACGATGGGCGTGATTGCGCTCGTCGGTGGGGCGACCGCACTGTTCGCGGCGACGATTGGTATCGCGCAAAACGACATCAAGAAAGTGCTCGCATACTCGACCGTCAGCCAGCTCGGTTACATGTTCGCGGCGATGGGCGTCGGCGCCTATGCTGCTGGCGTCTTCCACCTCATGACGCACGCGTTCTTCAAGGCCTGCCTCTTTCTGGGTAGCGGCTCGGTGATTCACGCGATGGGCGGCGAGCAGGACATGCGCAAGATGGGCGGGTTGCGGCACAAGATGCCGATTACGTTCTGGACCTTCGTCGCGGCAACGCTGGCGCTGATGGGCGTGTTCCCGTTCGCCGGATTCTTTTCCAAGGACGAGATCATCTGGCAGGCGTTCGCGCGCGGGCACTTCGTGGTGTGGGCGTTTCTCCTGATTGGCGCCGGATTCACCGTCTTCTACATGTCGCGCCAGGTGTATATGACGTTCTTCGGCGAGTTCCGCGGCACGCATGAGCAGGAACATCACCTGCACGAATCGCCGCCGTCGATGGCGTATGTGCTGATCGTGCTCGGTCTGCTTTCAGTCGTCGGCGGATGGTTGAAGTGGCCGGAGTTCATCATCGGGTTCAAACCGTTCGAGGAATTCCTTGATCCCATTCTCCGATCAGACGTGACGCGGCGGATAACCCTGTCGGGAATACACAACCATCGTCATCGAGGGCGCGTTCGCGGGCATCACGTTCATCGTCGTATTAGCGGGTTGGTACCTTGCCGATCTGATGTACCGGCAGAAGAGAATAGACCCCGCGCGCTTTAGCCAGATGTTCGACGGAGTACCGTACGAGTGGGTATACAACAAATACTACGTCGATGAATTTTATAATCGAGCGATTGTACAGCCGTACCTATTCGCGACGCGCGCGTTGGCATGGTTCGACTCAAATATAATCGACGGAGTAGTCAATCTCGCCGCACGCGTCATACTATTCGTGTCGTGGTTTTCAGGACTGTTCGATAAATACGTAGTCGATGCGCTCGTGAACGCCGCTTCCAATGTGACGTACAACGTTGGCGGCAGGCTGCGGCGGCTACAGACCGGATCGATCAACGGATACCTCTACGGAATCCTGGCCGCGGTGATGCTGATACTGCTGGCACGCGCGGTCGTAAGGGCATGACGCGATATCAAGTGAAACGGGAAGAGCGAAACTGAAATGAGTCACGCGCTTACGCTGATAACCTTTATTCCGATCGCCGGGATGGCACTCATCCTCGCGCTGCCCGACGCGATGAAGGCCGCATCCAAATGGATCGCGGTGGCGGCGACTATCCCGCAGCTGCTGATCGCGATTTTTCTCTACGAGAATTTCGACACGACCACCAGCGCCGTGCAGTTCGCCGAGAAAGCGTCGTGGATGCCCTCGTACCACATTACCTACTTCATCGGCGTCGACGGCATCAGCATCTCGATGGTGCTGCTGACAGCTCTAATCATGTTCATCTCGGTGTTCGCCAGCTTCGGCATCAACCGCGCGGAGAAGGGCTACTACGCGATGCTGCTGCTGCTCGACACGGGCATGATGGGCGTGTTCGTGTCGCTCGACTTCTTCCTGTTCTATATTTTCTGGGAAGTGATGCTGCTGCCGATGTACTTTCTCATCGGCATCTGGGGCGGTCCGCGGCGCGAGTACGCGGCGATCAAATTCTTTCTCTACACGCTGCTCGGTTCGGTGCTGATTCTGCTGGCGATGCTCGGGCTCTATTACTATGGCGCGACGCCGACTTTTGATTTGACCGAGCTGGCGGCGAATTCGAGTCATTACTCAATCGGATTCCAGCGAATAGCATGGATTGCGCTGTTCATCGGCTTCGCGATCAAGATTCCGGCGTTCCCGTTCCACACCTGGCTGCCCGACGCGCACGTCGAAGCGCCCACCGCGATATCGGTAATTCTCGCGGGCGTGCTGCTGAAAATGGGCACCTACGGCATCCTGCGCGTCAATTTTGCGGTGCTGCCTGCCGCGAGCTACCAGCTTGCGTGGATGTTCCTCGGCGTGATCGGCACTATCAACATAGTATATGGCGCGATGTGCGCGATGGCGCAGACTGACTTCAAGAAACTCATTGCCTATTCGTCGATTAGTCACATGGGTTACGTGATGCTCGGGCTGGCGGCGTTCACTGCTGCGGGAATCAACGGCGCAGTGCTGCAGATGTTCAATCATGGCACGATCACGGCGATGCTCTTTATCCTGGTCGGCGTGATTTACGATCGCGCGCACCATCGCGAGATAAACGGCTTCGGCGGCCTCGCGCAGCAGATGCCGATATATACGGCGGTGACAGGCTTCGCGTTTTTCGCCGGCATGGGACTGCCGGGCATGTCCGCGTTCATCTCAGAAGTGCTGGTGCTGCTCGGCGCGTGGCAGACGCATCCGCTGATGGTCGCGTTCGGCGCGGCGACGGCGGTGCTGACGGCGGGCTACCTGCTGTGGACCTTCCAGCGCATCTATCTCGGGCCGCTGAACGAGAAGTACAAGGACCTGCCCGATTTGTCGTTCCGCGAGGGCTTCACGCTGGTGCCGCTCGGGATCATCGTGCTGATTCTCGGCGTTTACCCGCACGCGATTCTCGGCCTGCTCAATACCTCGCTGGTTCATCTCAACCAGGTGGTGCTGTCGACGTCGGGCGCCGCCATCGCGATGCTCCACTGAGACGCGTTCAGCAGAGATTCAACTAGAGATGGACCTCGGAAACCTCGCGAGCCTGAGACATTTCATCCCGGAGATGATCCTGGTGGCCGGAATTCTGGCCATCGTGATCATCGACCTCGCGGTGCGCGACAAGTCGCGCCTCGGCGCGTTGGCTCTGATAGTGGCCGCGGCGGCGTTGGTGGCGATTGGGCTGGAGCCGGCGTCGTCGGGTGCGTGGCTGTTCCATCGCATGCTGGTGTTCGATTCGTTCGCGATTTATTTCCGCGCGCTGATCGCGCTGGCTGCGGTGGTCGCAATCTGGATGTCGATCGGATCGGTGGAAGTGCACGGCTGCGACCAGGGCGAGTACTACGCGATACTGCTGGCGAGCACGTTCGCGATGTTCCTGATGGCCGAGTCGGCGAACCTGCTGATGGCGTACCTCGCGCTCGAATTCGTCAGCCTGACATCGTACATCCTGACCGGTTTTCTGCGGCATAACCGGCGATCGCTCGAAGCCGCGCTCAAGTATCTGATCTACGGCGGCGTCGCGTCGGGCACGATGATTTACGGGATGAGCTGGATTTTCGGAATCACCGGCTCGCTCGACTTCAGCGTGATCAACAAGGCGCTCTCGACGCCCGCGCATCTGCCGGTGCTCGCGGTGTTTATCGCGCTGGTGCTGATTCTCACCGGGATGGGCTACAAGGTGTCGTCGGTGCCGTTTCATATGTGGGCGCCCGACGTTTACACCGGCGCGCCGATTCCGATCACGACTTTCCTCGCGATCGGATCGAAGGCGGCGGGCTTCGCGTTGCTGACGCGGTTCTTCTTTCCGGCTATTTCGCACCTCGCTGAAGGCGGAAGCTGGACCGCGCTGGCTGGCGTCGATTGGCCGCAATTGCTGCTGTTCGTTTGCGTCATCACGATGACGCTCGGCAACCTCGCGGCGCTGCAGCAGACCAATATGAAGCGGCTGCTGGCATATTCGAGCATCGCACAGGCCGGCTACGCGCTGATGGGATTCGTCGTGCTGTCGAACGACGGGATTCGCGCGATGCTGTTCTACCTGTTTGCCTACTATGTAATGGACGCCGGCGCGTTCCTGGTCGTCATGATCGTCGCAAACTCGACCGGGCGCGAGGATGTCGAGGCGTATCGCGGGCTGGCCTGGCGCGGCGGAATCGTGCCGGCGGTCGCACTGACTATCTTCCTTTTCTCACTTACAGGGATTCCGCTGACGGTTGGATTCATCGGCAAATTCTATTTGTTCGCGGCAGTGATTAAAGGTCAGTTCTACATACTGGCTATTGTCGGAATACTCAATTCAGTAGTGTCCCTGTATTACTACTTGAAGCCGATTCGGATGATGTTCTTCGAGCAGCCGCGCGGCGACGAGGGCACGGTGCGCTTCGAGGCGTGGAACTACGGACTGATGGGAGTGCTGGCCTGCGCGACCATCGCGTTCGGACTGTACTGGGCGCCGATCATCTCGTTTGCGAACCGATCGATCAGTTTTTTTACTGGTCCGACCTGAACGATTACGGATGTGCGGCGCAACAAGACAATTGCGCCACACAGTTGTCCTCCACCCTAACCCTCCTCCCACGTGGGGAGGAGGGAATTAAGAACTGGAAAATTTATTCGAAGACTATTGTGCGGTTGTGATGGAGTAGCACCTGCTTCCTTAGGTGCGCTCTCACCGCTTTCGCCAGGACCATCACTTCCAAGTCTTTGCCCTTGCGCGCGAGGTCGGCGACGGTGTCGCGATGAGTCATCGGCGCCGTCGCTTGCGCGATTATCGGCCCGGCGTCGAGCTCTTCAGTCACGTAATGTGCCGTCGCGCCAACCAGTTTGACGCCGCGGTCGTGCGCCTGCTTGTGTGGGCGCTGGCCGGCGAAGGCGGGCAGGAAACTGTGATGAATATTGACGATCGGCGTGGTCCATGCGCGAAGAAATTCGCCGGATAGCACCTGCATGTAGCGCGCGAGGACGACGGTCTCCGCGCGCAGTTCGCCGAGATGCTTAACCAGCGCAGCTTCGGACTCCGACTTGCCGTCCTTCGGCACCGGGATGACCTTGAACGGCACCTCGAACGGACGCACCAGCGGTTCGAGGTCGGGATGATTGCTGACCACGCCGACCACGTCGCCGTCGAGCTCACCCACGTGATGCCGGCTCAGCAGATCGATCATGCAGTGCGGCAGCCGCGACACCATGATGACGACACGGTCCCGTTTGGCGGCGTCGAAGAGCTGCCACTTCAGGTGCTCCCACGGCAGCAGCGACATCATCGACGCGTCCAGCTCCTGGTTCAGCGCGCTGATAGGCTGGCGCAGGCTTTCGAAGTGGATGCGCCAGAAGAAGTGGCCGTCCTCGTCGTCGGAGTACTGGTCGGAGGTGATAATATTGCAGCCGAGCGTGAACAGGTGGCCCGACACGCGGGCGATGATGCCGGGCCGGTCGATGCATGAGATGAGCAGAGTACCTTTGCCTTCAGCCACGCCGATTGCTCCGGGTGCGAACAGTAGCTCCGAATTGTAATGGCTGACCGCGCAAATAAACAAACCGGCGACGGCGGAATTTTGTACGTGGTCGCGACGCCGATCGGCAATCCCGACGATATCTCGGCGCGCGCGATTCGCGTCCTCGCCGAGGTCGGACTCATCGCATGCGAGGACACGCGGCGCACCGGGCAGCTGCTCGCGCGTCATCAGATAGGCACGCCGACGATTAGCCATTTCGAGCATAACGAGGAGCGGCGCGTGCCGGAGCTGGTCGCGCGGCTGAAGGCGGGCGAGAAGATCGCGCTTGTCACCGACGCGGGCACGCCCGCCATTTCGGATCCCGGATTTCGGCTGGTGCGCGCGGCGCTGGAGGCCGATGTGCGCGTGATCGCGGTGCCGGGAGCATCGGCGGTAATCGCAGCGCTTGTCGATTGCCGGAATCCCGACCGACAGGTTCACCTTCGAAGGCTTCATGCCGTCGCGCGACTCGGCGCGGCAGAAGGCGCTCGATGAACTGCGTCGCGAGCCGCGCACGATGGTCTTTTACGAGGCCTCGCGCCGGCTCGCGGATACTCTCAGCGCGATGGCGGCGGCATTCGGCGAATCACGTGACGCCGCAGTAGTCTGCGAAATTACCAAGACGTACGAGCGGACGGTGCGCGGCACGCTGGGCGAGTTGGAACGACAATTCCGCACGACGCCGGCACTCGGCGAGATCGTGATCGTCGTCGCCGGCGCATCGCAGAAGTCGAACGCGGAAGGCAGTCGCGCTCGATACGCATGAAGCGCTCGAAGTTCTGCGCGAGGCGGGACTCGGACTCAAGCAGGCAAGCGCGGTGATCGCGCGGCTCACGGGCAAAGGCCGCCGCGAAGTATATCAACAAGCACTAAAATCCAGCGGCGAAGATGACCCGAAAAAGTTCTAACAGGGACGAAGTCCCGCATCTTTTTCTTAATGCTAAGGTGCAGGGGTTACCCCTGCCCAAGGAAGCGTGAAACCCACGGAGGGGTTTCACATTAGATTGCGTGGATGGCTCTTGCTCCTCCTGCTTGCAGTCGCATTGAGGGTGCGATTCAATGAGCTTCAGGAGTGGTGCGGGGATGGCGACGAGGCCCAAGGCGCAGCAAATAGCTGGCGAAACTGCAAAAACTGGCGCCGACGGCAAGATCGCGGTGTTGGTGATTCATGGCCCCAACCTCAACCTGCTCGGCGAGCGCGAACCCGAAGTTTACGGGCGGACCCGGCTGGCCGATATCAACAAGGAACTCAAAAGCCTTGGACGCGAACTGGAAATGAAGGTTGAAACGTTTCAGTCGAACAGCGAAGGCGGGATCGTCGATCGAATCCAGAATGCGCGCGGCAAGTGCGACGTGCTATTGATTAATCCGGGCGCCTACACGCATACCAGTGTCGCGATTCGCGACGCGATCTCGGCCGTGAATATCCCGGTTATCGAAGTGCATCTGTCCAACGTGTATCGGCGCGAGCCGTTCCGCCATCATTCGACGATTGCGGATATCGCGCACGGCCGCATCATGGGATTTGGCGCCGAGAGTTATAGCCTGGCGCTTAGAGCGGCGCGCACTATCGCCGAGGAGTCGCGCCGGCGGAGCGGGTGACGCAATGGCGGACAACGATCCAGCACGCAGGCGGGCGCCCGCTTCGGCAAGACACGGAGACGCGATGGAAGTACGCGAACTGAAAACCCTGCTGGTACTGATGCGCGATTACGGGCTGGTCGAGCTCGAGATCGAAGACAAGAAGGGCAAGGTGCGGCTGGTGCGCGGCGGCGCGCGCGCGACCATGGACCAGACCGAGTCGGGCTCGGAGACGCATGTGGCGGCGCGCGCGGCCTCGCCCATCAAGATGGCGACGCGGCATCTCGAGGCGACCGCCGAGGAAGGCGACCGGGCTGCCGGCAAAATCGACCTGGCGCCGAATCAGAAGCTTATCGAAAGCCCGATGGTGGGCACGTTCTATCGCGCCGCTTCGCCCGACGCCGCGCCCTTTGTCGAGGAAGGGTCGTCGGTGCGCAAGGGCCAGGCGCTGTGCATAATTGAAGCGATGAAGATGATGAACGAGATCGAATCGCCGGCCGCGGGGCGTGTGATTAGAATCCTCGCGGAGAACGGAAATCCTATAGAGTACGGTCAACCCCTGATGATCATCGAAGTGATTTGACGGGGCGGAGCGTTCGCCAATGTTCAAAAAACTACTGGTCGCAAATCGCGGGACAATCGCAATCCGGATAATTCGCGCATGCCGCGAGCTGGGAATCTCGACGGTTGCGGTTTTCTCGACCGCCGACAAGAACGCGCTGCACGTGCGGATGGCCGACGAGTCGGTCTGTATCGGTCCGCCCGCCGCTGAAGACAGTTATCTCAACATCCCGGCGATTCTGAGCGCCGCCACCACCTTCGGCGCCGACGCGGTGCATCCGGGCTACGGCTTCCTGTCCGAGAATGGCGACTTCGCGGAAGCATGCCAGCGCTCGGGGCTGAACTTCGTCGGACCGCGCGCGCGTCATATCCGGCTGATGGGCGACAAGCCGCGTGCGCGCCGAATCATGAAGCGCGCGGGCGTGCCCGTCCTGCCCGGCAGCGAAGGCACCGGCGTCACCGAATTGCGCGAGGCTCAAGCCGACGCCAAACGGCTCGGCTACCCGGTGCTGATCAAGGCGGCTGCCGGCGGCGGCGGCAAGGGCATGCGCGTTGTTCGCGACGGCGCCGAGCTGACGCGGCTGTTCCCGCTGGCGCAGGGCGAATCCGAGGCGTCATTCAGCTCGCGCAAGATGTACCTCGAAAAATATCTCGAGCGCGCGCGTCACGTCGAGTTTCAGATTCTCGCCGATTTGCAGCGCAACGTGATTCACCTCGGCGAGCGCGACTGTTCGATCCAGCGCCGCCATCAAAAGGTGGTCGAGGAGTCGCCATGCCCGATTCTGACCGCGCGCCTGCGCGAGAAGATGGGCAAGGCTGCTGTGCGTGCGGCCGAAGTAGTCGGCTACTCGAACGTCGGCACGGTGGAATTCCTGCTGGCCGACAGCGGCGAATTTTATTTCATCGAGATGAACACCCGGATTCAGGTCGAGCACGGCGTGACCGAGATGGTCACCGGCGTCGACCTGGTCAAGGAAAGCATCCGGATGGCGATGGGCGAGAAGCTCACGCTCAAGCAGCGCCAGGTGAAGTTCGAGGGCGCGTCGATGGAGTTTCGCATCTACGCCGAGGATCCCGAACGTCATATTCCGTCGCCGGGCGTCGTGACCAATCATCATCCGCCGGGCGGACTCGGCGTGCGCGTCGAGACCGCGCTGTACGACGGCTATCGCGTGCCGGTGCACTATGATCCGCTGATCGCGAAGCTGATCGTGCATGCCGAGACGCGCCCGGAAGCGATCGCGCGCGGCAAGGCGGCGCTGCGCGAGTACGTAATCGACGGCATCAAGACCAACATTCCGCTGCATCTGAAGATTCTGGATGATGCGGATTTCAACCGCGGCGAATTTGCGACCGACTTTCTAAGCCGCTACGAGCCCGCCCATACCGAAGCGGCGCATCATCCACCGGTCAGCAAGGCCTCTTGACCGCAACGCTCCGCGCCATGCTTGATATAGTGATGGGACGGAGAGGCGCGCTCGCCTCATCCGCGAGTCACATGACTAACTTGACAAAAATCAAACAAATATTTTTCGCAGTGATCATTGGCCTCGTCTTCACCGTGCCGGCCTTCGCGCAGGACGGCATGAACCCGCTGATTCCCGGCGGCAACAGCGCGCCTCCGGGAGAGGCGCCCAAGGCCATCGTCTCCGATCCGCTTTACGATTTCGGCACTGCGCTGGAAGGCACGATGGTAACCCACGTGTTCACCATCAAGAACGTCGGCAAGGGCTATCTCGACATTCAAGGCATCAAAACTTCCTGCGGATGCACTACAGGCAGTCCCTCCAAGACTCACATCGCGCCGGGCGAGACCAGCGACCTGTCCGTCACTTTCGACACGCACTTCCAGAAAGGCCACGCGGTCCGCACCATCGTCGCCAGCACCAACGATCCCGACAATTCGCAGGTCGTGATGACGCTGCAGGGCGTGGTCAAGAAGCAGGTCGAGGCGCAGCCGGGCCAGGTCTCGTTTGGCGACGTCAAGCGCGGAACCGAGACTGACCAAAGAAGTGCTGGTCAACGATCTGAATCCTGCTCGCGGTGCGTTCTCGGTCGGTCCCGTCAGCAACTCGAATTCGTCGATCAAGGTGGAGCAGGAGAAGCGGCCCGACGGCAAGCCGGGCGCGTTGCTGAAAGTATCGCTGCTCAAGACGATGCCGGTGGGACCGTTCGACGACAGCATCAAGATCACCAACAATCGCGTGCCGCTGCAGGTTGATGTATTCGGCACCGTGACCGGCGATCTGAATATCGATCCCGCGCAAGTATCGTTCGGCCTCGTGCCGCATGGCGAGGACGTCGTGCGAATCTTCAAGCTGAGCAACCAGGGACCGCATCCGGTTAAGGTGCTGGACGTCGCGAGCAGCAGCCCCGCCGTCGAGGCGGTTGCGGAGCCGGTCGCGGCGGGCAAGGAATACCGGGTGACGGTCACGCTCAGGCGTGGCACACCCGACGGCCAACTGCGCGGCAATCTGACCATCAAGACCGACGACCCCGAACAGGCGACGTTGAACGTCCCGTTTTATGCAATCGTGGGGAATTACAGGACCTGAGGCACGACGCGAAGAGTGGCGCGGCGCAAGAAATCGGGAATCGTCTCCTGGTTGCTGGACCGGATGAGCGATTGGGCCGTCGCCCTGCTGACCAAGCCGCTCAAGACCTACTCGCTGCACATCCCCAACGACATCGCCGCGCTCAAACGTCACATCCGCAAGGGCGACGTAATCCTGATCGAGGGCAACGAGCGCATCAGCGAATGCATCAAGTACCTGACGCAAAGCTCGTGGTCGCATTCGGCGTTGTACGTCGGTGACGAGCCGATTCGGCGCAATCCCGAACTGAAGCCGGCGCTGGTCGCGAAGTTCGGCGAAGAAGCCGACTCGTTGGTGGTCGAGGCGATTGTCGAGGCGGGCGTGGTGCTGTCGCCGCTGAGCAAATATCGCGACTTCAACATCCGCGTTTGCCGCCCGTTCAACCTCTCGGCGATTGACCTGGACGACGTGATGGACGAGGCGATTCGCAGCGTCGGCGACACCTACGACCTGCGCAATGTGATCGATCTCGCGCGCTACTTTCTGCCGGTGAGCCTGGTGCCAAGGCGTTTGCGCCGCCAGGCGCTGCAATTCGGCAGCGGCGAGCCGACGCGCGTTATATGTTCGAGCGTGATAGCATCGTCGTTTCATCGCGTGAAGTTTCCCATCGTGCCCAACTACGAGCATCTACCGGCAGATACCGCGCCTGCCCCTGCGCCTCGGCGCAAGCTATGGCCGATGGGCACGAAAACGACGGGCGCGTTGCAATACGGCGCACTCAGGATGGTTTCGCCGACGCTGGTCACGCCGCGCGATTTCGACTTGTCGCCCTATTTCGAGATAATCAAATTTAATATTATCGAGGGCATGCGCTTCGATTATCACAAGATTTTGTGGGCCGACGACGCACCGCCCGCGCCCGTGAAGAAGGGCGCGTGACCGGCGGAATTCAGCACCAGGGGAGCCTTCATTGAACGACGAACATGAGCATGCCGGCGGCCGCCGCGAACTTCTCGAAAAGACGATCGCGAAAATTCTACATCGCCACTGCAACTTCGGATGGGCCAACTACTACATCCCGAGCGAGAAGTTCCCCAGCCTTATAGAAGAGCTGGTCGAAGTGATGAGCCCCGGCGGCCAGGCCGGCCACGACGAACTGGTTCAATTCTTCCTCGGCGTCCAGCGCCTGCCGTCAATCCAGGAGCGAGTAGCAAAACTCGAGCAGGAATTTTCAGTCTACAAGCGCGGCTGACCCAGCCCAGCGCGAAGCGCCCAATCTTCTGTCTCCTCTCCCTGAAAGGGAGAGGATGAAGGTGAGGGTCCTTGTCCAGCGCGCCGTTTCGCCGCGCGATTCAGGATTCTGGACTCACTCGCACACGCTACATACCCTCGAACTGGATTCAGCCGCCGGTTGATACTACAAGTTTTTTGAGACTCCTCAACGATCGAAATCAGCCGGAGGCCCTATCCATGGATGCTCTCGAATCAATTCTCACACGCCGCGTGCAGCGGGCATTCGCGGACAAACCCGTCGAGCGCGAAAAACTCGCGAAAATCGTCGAGGCCGGGCGTCATGCGATGAGCGCGCGCAACCTGCAGCCGTGGCAGTTCGTCGTCATTCAAAATCGCGACCGCTTGAAGGAGATCGGCGCGCTGTGCACGACCGGAAAATTCGTCACCGACTCGCCGTCTGCAATCGTAGTGCTCAAGGACGTCGCCAATGCGCGATGGGCCGACGTGGATTGCGGGCAGGCGGTGCAGAACATGGCGAACGCAGGATGGGCACTGGGGCTTGGCACCTGCTGGGTCGGCAACTTCGACGGCGCGAAAATCGGCGCGCTACTCGGGGTCAAGGAAGGCTGGGCAATCTTCACGATCCTGCCGTTCGGCTACACCGACCCCAAGAATCCGCCGCAGGCCAAGCCGCTCAAACCGCGCGCCGAGATGGTGCACTATGAGCGCGTGGGAAATCCCAAGCCGTAAAGATCTGATAGAGTCGCGACACTGAAAGAAAGGAAATTTTTGCGATGGCGATAAAACAGCAGGTCCCGCCCGAAGCGTACGAAACGCTCAAGCAGAATCCCGACGCGCTCTACCTCGACGTTCGCACCGAGGGAGAATTTGCGGCCGGACACGCGGCCGGCGCGATCAATATCCCGGTGATGGTGGCGAAGGGTCCGGGGCAGATGCAGTTGAATCTCGACTTTGTTGAAGTCGCGGAGAAGGTGATTCCGAAAGGCCGCAAGCTCGTCGTCGGATGCATGGCGGGCGGACGCTCGCAGCGCGCGTGCGAGATGCTCGAAGATGCCGGCTTCACCGACCTGACCAACGTGGTCGGCGGCTTCGGCGGCCAGCGCGACCCGTCGGGCAAGGTCGTCGTCGCGGGATGGAAAGAAGCGGGACTGCCGGTGACGACCGACCTCGGCGACGCGGCGTACGCGGCGCAAAAAGCAAAGGCGGGAGTCTGATGGCGATACGCCTCGGCCGCATTTACACGCGCACCGGCGACAAGGGTCAGACCGCGCTGGTCGGCGGCAAGCGCGTGCCCAAGGAGAGCGCGCGGCTGGAGGCCTACGGCACCACCGATGAGCTGAATTCGATCATCGGAATCGTGCGCACTTACCTGCCGCAGTATCGCGACGGATTCGGCGCCGACTTCGAGGCGTATTCGGAGAGCCTGCGGCGGATACAGAACGAACTGTTCGACGTTGGCAGCGAACTCGCGACGCCGCCCGACGGCGAATATCCGCAGATGCACAAGATGGGCGCCGGCGAGATCAAGAAGCTCGAAGAAGAAATGGACGCGATGGAGAAGGAGCTCGAGCCGCTGAAATCCTTCACCCTGCCGGGCGGCGGCGTGCTCAACGCGTTCCTGCACCAGGCGCGCACGGTTTGCCGGCGTGCGGAGCGCGTCTGCTGGCGGCTGAAGCGCGAGGAAGACATCAACGACAACCTCATCATCTATGTGAACCGGCTGAGCGACCATCTGTTCGTGCAGTCCCGATGGGTAGCGAAGCGCCTCGGCGAGCCCGAATTTCTGTGGGATCGCGCGCTGCGCATCGAAGAGGAAAAGAAGACGGCGCGTGCGGCGCAGGGCAGGGCGAGTCGCGGCGCGAAATCCTGAGCGGCGGAGAATTGGCGATGGCTGAAGCAGGCAAAATTTATCTTCGACAGGCGCAAATCGGTCCGATGGCAAATTTCGTGTACCTGGTCGGCGATCCGGTCACGCGCAAGCTCGCCGTCGTCGATCCGGCGTGGGACGTTGAAGCGATTCGCAAATACGCCGAGCAGGAAGGCTACGAGATCGACAAAATCTCTGATCACGCACTATCACCCCGACCACCTCGGCGGCCGCATGATGGGCCAGAATATCGAGGGCGCCGCCAAGATGCTCGAACAGGTCAAGGCCAAGGTCTACGTGAACAAGCATGAGGCCGACGGCGTGAAGCAGGTGGCGGGATTGTCGGATTCCGACCTGGTCAAGGTCGATGCGGGCGACACCGTCAAGGTCGGCGATCTCGAAGTGAAGTTTCTGCACACTCCGGGGCATACGCCGGGATCGCAATGCTTCCTGGTCGAGGGCAATCTGATTTCGGGCGACACGCTGTTCGTGAATTCATGCGGCCGCGTTGACCTGCCGGGATCGGATCCCGAGGCGATGTATCACAGCCTGAACGACACGCTGCGCAATCTCGACGACGCGACCGTGGTCTTTCCGGGTCATGCGTACTCGTCGGAATCGTACACCACGATCGGCGACCAGAAGCGTCACAACATGTACATGCGATTCCCGACGCTCGACGATTTTCTCGACGCGATGGGCTGCGCGCCCCGTTAGCGTCGAATCGCGCGATGGCCGTGAATGAAAAGCCCGCCGCGCAGGCTGAAAAGCTGCACGACGAAATCAACCGCGCCAATTACCGCTACTACGTCCTCGACGATCCGGAAATTTCCGACGCCGAATACGACAAGCTGATGCGCCGGCTCGAGGCGCTCGAGCGCGAGCATCCTGATCTCGCCACGCCGGATTCTCCCACGCAGCGTGTGGGCGCAGCGCCGAGCGAAAAATTCGGCGTGGTGGTGCATCGGCGGCCGATGATGTCGCTCGGCAACGCGATGGACGCCGAGGAGATGCGCGAGTTCGACAAGCGCATCAAGCGGCTGCTGAAATCCGACGCCGACATCGAATATGTCGCCGAAGTGAAGCTCGACGGACTCGGGATCGAGCTGGTTTACGACGACGGGCGTCTGACCGTTGGATCGACGCGCGGCGACGGCGTCAACGGCGAGGACGTCACGCAGAATATTCGCACGATCAAGAGCGTGCCGCTGCGCTTGCGCCGTCCCGAGCATGGCAAAATCCCGCGCATCCTCGAAGTGCGCGGCGAAGTGATCATCCCGCGCTCCGGATTCGTGAAGATGAACCATGAGCGCGAGGAGGCCGGCGAGCCGATGTTCGCCAACCCGCGTAACGCTGCGGCGGGCGCGCTGCGCCAGCTCGATCCGAAGATCACAGCGTCGCGGCCGCTCGACGTATTCCTGTACGCGCCGGGCGTCATCGACGGCGTCGCCTTCAAATCGCAGTGGGATTTTTTGCAAGGCCTCAAGGCGCTGGGCCTGCGCGTGAATCCGCTGTCGCGCGTCTGCAACGGTATCGACGCTATTCTCGAATACTGGAATGAGATCACCGAGCAGCGCCACGAGCTCGACTACGAGGCCGACGGCGTGGTCGCCAAGGTGAACTCCTACGCGCTCCAGGAGCAGCTCGGCGAGGTCTCGCGGTCACCGCGCTGGGCGATTGCGTACAAGTTCAAGGCGCAGCAGGCGGAGACGGTGGTCGAGAAGATCGACGTGCAGGTCGGCAGAATCGGATCGCTGACGCCTGTCGGCAAGCTGCGGCCCGTGCAGCTCGCGGGCGTGACGATATCGAATACCTCGCTGCACAACCTCGACGAGATTCGCCGCAAGGATATCCGCGAGCGCGACACCGTGCTGATTGAACGCGCCGGCGACGTGATTCCGTACGTGATCCGCGTCACCAAAGAAGGGCGTCCGCGCGCCAAGCCGTTCGAGATGCCCGCGCATTGCCCCGAATGTGGCGCGGCGATCGTTCACGAGGAGGGCGAGGTCGGCTACTTCTGCGTCAATGCGAACTGCCCGGCGCGAATGCGCGAGTCGATTCGCCATTTCGCTTCGAAGGCGGGTCTGGATATCGAGGGGCTCGGCGACAAGCTGGTCGGCCAATTGGTCGAGAAGGGATTGGTGAAGGAGCTGGACGACCTGTTCAACCTGACGAAGGCGCAGCTCACCGGGCTCGAGCGGATGGCGGACAAGAGCGCGCAGAACGTGCTCGACGCGATTCAGAAAGCGCGCAAGACCTCGCTCGACAGGTTCATCAACGGGCTCGGGATACGGCACGTCGGCGAGCATACGGCGCGCCAGCTCGCGCTGAAGTTCAAGACGATGGACGCGCTCGCCGACGCGTCGGAGGACGACCTGCTCGGTGTGCGCGATATCGGCAGCGAAGTCGCGCACAGCATCCGCGAGTACTTCGACGAGCCGCGAAACCTGAAAGCGGTCAAGCGCCTCGTCAAAATTCTCGAGGTCGAGGCGCCCGCCGAAGTCGAGGGGCGCGGCGCGTTGCGCGACAAGACGTTCGTGCTGACCGGGACGCTCGAATCGATGACGCGCGAGGAGGCCGAGCGCCAGATCATGTTGGCGGGCGGCCGCGTCACCTCGTCGGTGAGCCGCAAGACGGACTTCGTCGTCGCGGGCGCGGAGCCTGGATCGAAATTGAAAAAGGCGCAGGACCTGGGCGTCAGGGTGCTCGACCAGAAAGGGCTCGAGTCGGTGCTGGCGGGAAAGAGTTGAAGACCCAAAACAAATCCGGGCTCGCGCGGCTGCATCTGATTGTTAGCGGACGGGTGCAGGGAGTCGGGTTTCGATTCTCGGCGTACGATAAGGCCAAAGAATTTGCACTTGCCGGATGGGTGCGCAATCTGGCGGGCGGCGAGGTGGAAATCATTGCAGAAGGCAAGCATGAAGACTTGCAGATGCTTGCAGCGTGGGCACATCAGGGCCCACCGTCGGCGAACGTAACTGGGGTACGCGAAGAGTGGCTCGATCCTGCAGGAGAACCCGATGAGTTCCGAATCCGATGATCCGACGCCAAAATGGCAGCCCTTTAATGGTTCGCTTGGATTAGCTATGCTTCAAATCCGCGCGTTGGAGTATTTGCAGGGCTTCGAAACTTCGGAGTAACTTTTATAATCAGGCTCTAACCACAAGGAGATTGGACCGAAATGTCTGTACCACCTGAGGCGGCTGGACAAGCTGCCGAGTCGCATGATTCCGCCGGGTCCGCGCTCAAGCCGCATCTGAAGCGCGACCACGTCGTTATTCGCTTTGCAGGCGACTCGGGCGATGGGATGCAGTTGACGGGGATGCAGTTTACGGCTGAATCGGCACTGGCCGGCAACGATATAGCAACGTTGCCCGACTTTCCCGCCGAAATCCGCGCGCCGCAAGGCACGCTCGCCGGAGTCAGTGGCTTTCAACTAAATTTTTCCAGCAGCGAGATTTTCACCGCGGGCGACGAGCC
The DNA here is from genome assembly GCA_963747845.1 of uncultured delta proteobacterium. GTDB lineage: Bacteria > Desulfobacterota > Binatia > Binatales > Binataceae > Binatus. The sequence goes on along the minus strand of CAVVGR010000003.1, from coordinate 244,675 downwards.
CAACGTGCTGGTCGCGATGAATCCCGCGGCGCTCCAGGCGAACATCGAAGATGTCCCGCCCAACGCCGTGATAATCGTCGACCGCGAAGCGTTCACCGATTCCAACGTCAAGCGCGCCGGCTACAAGAGCAATCCGCTCACCGACCATTCGCTCGACAAATTCCAGGTGATCGAAGTCGATGTGACCAAGCTCACGTCGCTCGCCGTGCATGGGATGGGTCTGAACAATCGCGCGGTGTTCCGATGCCGCAACATGTTCGTGCTCGGCATGCTGTCGTGGCTGTATCAGCGGCCGATCGAGAGCACGCTCAGCTACCTCGAGAGCCGTTTCAAGAAGACGCCCGAGATTCTCGAGGCGAACGTTAAAGTGCTCAAGGCCGGGTTCAACTACGGCGAGACGACCGAGATGTTCGCGAGCTCGTACGAAGTGCCGGCCGCGCGAATCGCTCCGGGACTCTATCGCAACATCACCGGCAACAGCGCGACCGCGCTGGGATTCGTCGCGGCGGCGGTGAAATGCGGACGCCCGCTGTTCCTCGGCTCGTATCCGATCACGCCCGCCAGCGACATCCTGCACGAACTCTCAGGCTTCAAGAATTTTCCGGTTTATACGTTCCAGGCCGAGGACGAGATTGCCGGCGTATGCTCGGCGATAGGCGCGGCATTCGGCGGAGCGATCGGGATCACCACGACTTCCGGCCCCGGCATGAACCTTGAAGGCCGAGGCGGTCGGGCTCGCGGTGAAGGTCGAGCTGCCGCTGGTGATTACCGACATTCAGCGCGCGGGTCCCTCGACCGGCATGCCGACCAAGCCCGAGCAGGCCGATCTGCTGCAGTCGATGTACGGCCGTCATGGCGAGTCGCCGATTCCGATTATCGCGGCGTCGACCCCGGCCGACTGTTTCGATTGTGCGTACGAGGCGGTGCGAATCGCGGTCAAGTACATGACGCCGGTGATTCTGCTCACCGACGGCCAGCTCGCCAACGGCGCGGAGCCATGGCTGCTGCCGGACGCGGACAAGCTTCCCGCAAATCAAGGTTGAATTCGCGACCAATCCCGAGGGCTTCATGCCCTATACGCGCGACGAGGAGACGCTGTCGCGGCCGTGGGCCGTGCCGGGGACCAAGGGTCTCGAGCATCGCGTTGGCGGACTGTCGAGCGAGAACCTGACCGGCAACGTCAGCTACTCGCCGGCCAACAACGAGCTGATGGTGCGCACGCGGGCGCGCAAGATTAACGGCATCACGCGCGAGATTCCGCCGACGCAAGTATTCGGCGACGCCGAAGGCGACCTGGTCGTGCTCGGATGGGGCTCGACCTACGGCCCGATTCGCGAGGCGGTCAAGCATCTGCGCGCGAAGGGCAAGAAAGTCTCGCACGTGCATCTGCGCTATCTGAATCCGCTTCCGCGCGACCTCGAGGCGACGCTCAAGCGTTTCAAGCAGGTCATGATTCCCGAAATGAACATGGGACAACTTCTCAAGATGATTCGCGCCGACTACCTGATCGACGCCTTCGGATTCAACAAAATCCAGGGCCGTCCGTTCAAGGTCAGCGAGATCGAAAACCGCATCAACCGGGCCCTGGAGGGCTGATCGAAAATGGCTACCGCTCTTAACCGCAAGGATTTCGTCTCCGACCAGGAAGTACGCTGGTGCCCCGGATGCGGTGATTACGCAATTCTGGCCGCGGTGCAGAAGACGATGCCCGAATTCGGCATCGCGCCCGAGAACACGGTCTTCATCTCGGGCATCGGATGCTCGAGCCGCTTTCCGTACTACATGAACACCTACGGCTTCCACACGATTCACGGCCGCGCGCCTGCGTTCGCGACCGGGCTCAAGATTTCGCGCCCCGACCTCGACGTGTGGGTGGTCACCGGCGACGGCGACGGGCTCTCAATCGGCGGCAATCATCTGATCCACGTGCTCCGGCGCAACGTCGATCTGAAGATTCTGCTGTTCAACAACCGCATCTACGGACTCACCAAGGGTCAGTACTCGCCGACCTCGGAAGTGGGCAAGGTCACCAAGTCGACCCCGGCCGGTTCGGTGGACTTTCCGTTCAATCCGATCACGGTGGCGCTCGGCACGCACGCAACTTTCGTCGCGCGCACCGTCGACGTCGAGCAGAAGCACCTCGGCGAGATGCTCAAGCGCGCGCACGCGCATCGCGGCGCGTCGTTCCTCGAGATTCTGCAGAACTGCAACATCTTCAACGACGGCGCATTCAACGACGTGAGCGACAAGGCGCTCAAGGCGGACCATCAGCTGGTCCTCGAGCACGGCAAGCCGCTCATCTTCGGCAAGAATCGCGACATGGGAATCCGCATGAACGGGATGCGCCCCGAGGCGGTGCAGCTCGGCGCGGGCGTCACGGAAAAGGACCTCGTCGTGCACGACGAGACCAATCTGTCGCTGGCGTTCATGCTCGGCAACTTCGAGCCTCCGCTGCCGACGCCGGTAGGCGTCTTCTACGCGGTCTCGCGCCCGACCTACGACGGCGCCGTCAACAAGCAGCTCGCAGACGCCAAGGCAAAGCAGGGCGCAGGCGACCTGAAAACCCTGCTAGGCAAGGGCGACACGTGGACGGTGAGCTAAGCGTCGAAAATCTGTAGCGAAAGCACAAAGGCCCGCGAGCAAAACCTCGCGGGCCTTTTTAATTCTGTCTCCTCTCCCTGCAAGGACAGCTTTGCAAACTTGATCGAGGTTCTGTCTCCTCTCCCTGTAAGGGAGAGGATGAAGGTGAGGGTCCGAATACAGCGCGCGATTCTTTTCGCGCGCGATTCAAGATTCTGTTCTTGTTCCCAACGATTCAATCAGCCGCTTCGCACGCGAACTCGCCGCCAAGCATTCCCGAATATCCGCCTCAGCTCCTCCGGATGCACCTTCGGCAGCCTCACCAGCACCATCGGATAGTTGCGATAATGCTCGGTGAAATAAAACGTCTCCGGCTCGCCCTCGACCAGAATCTCGCGCTCGCCGAATTCCATCCGAATCGCGATCGACTCGCCATCTTCCTTCATCCGGCAGATGAACTTCTTGCTCACTCGAAACGCCAGCGTGCCGTACGACGTTCCTTCCTCGACGCCAGGGAAGCTGAGCGCTATCCGCCGCAGCGTCTCGACGTCGCTCGCTCGCCGCGCCGGCTTGATCTTCGCGGATTTTCGCGCGGCGTGCTTTACCGCGGCAGCTCGCATTTGTAGACCTGCATGACGTTCTCGCCCATCACCTTCGCGCGCGCGGCGCGCGGCAGCTTATCCGCCAGCTCCTGCACTTCCTCGATATAGTTGCCGACGTGATCGGGATGCGGGAAATCCGACGCCCAGAAAAATTTGTCGGCGCCGCACAGTTCGACCATCGCCGGCAACGATCGCTCGTCGGGGTCCGCCGAGATCCAGCAGTTGCGCTGGAAGTAGAAACTCGGCTTCTCCTTGAGCGATACCGTGCGGCCCATCGCGCTCGCATAGACGGCGTCGAGCCGGCCGAGCCAGTAGTCGATCCATCCCGCGCCCGCCTCGAGCAGCACCAGCCGCAGCTTCGGGAATTTGTCGAAAGTCGAGTACTGGAAGAAGCTGGTGAACGCATGACGAATCGCGTCGGCCGCGACGATGTTCAGAAAATAATAATTGCCGCGCATGAATTTGCGATCGTAACGGCCCGGCGCCGCCCACACCGGCTCGAGCGACGGATGAATCCCAATCGGCACGTCGAGCTCCTGCGCCTTCGCGAACAGCACGTCGTGATCGGGATGCGCATGCGGCTTGCGCGTCATCACGAACTGCGCGACCCATCCACCTTTGCAGCCAGCCTTGACCGCGCGTTCGAGTTCCACCGCCGCCGCGGCCGGATCGCCGAGCGACAGATGCGCAATCGGGATCAGCTTGCCGCCGCTCTCAGAGCAGAAGTCCACGATGTACCTGTTGTAGGCGCGCGTGCATGCCTGCGCGAGGTCGGGGTCCTCGGTCTCGGTTTCCCAGAGCAGGCTCATCGTCGGATAGAGGAACGCGGCGGCGAGACCTTCAGCGTCGATTCGCTTGAGCCGTTCCTTCGCGTCCATCGCGCCGAACGGAGCGCGCCCGCCGTAAGTCAGCGCAGCGTTCCATTCGTCGTCGCGCGTCGTGCCCATCGCGGACAGTCCGCCGAGCCGCCCGCCGCTGAAAACTTTCGACGGCCGCCCCGCGACCTCGAGATATTCGAGTCCCTTGGCATCGGTGCGAACCCTGACGGCCCGATCCTTGTACTTCGCTTCGATATAGCGGTCCCACAGGCCGGCATCCTCGAGGATATGCCCGTCGGCATCGACCGCGCCGGTGAAATCAAGTTTCTGGATTTCTTCTAGACGGATTCGACATTTGATGATGACTCCAGATGCGTCCGAGATTTCTAATTTATAGTTCACGCATCGATCCGCGGAAAGCTCAACTGTCATCCTGCCGAAAGCGAGCAACCTAACCCCTTCCCCTGGTGGAAGAGGAACCGGATAGGAAGGGCGGCATCTTCTTTCTTAATACTGGGTGCAGGGGTCACCCCTGCCCAGGGAGGTGTGGAACCCACGGTGGGTTCCACATTTAATTCCTAATGCGCGGCGTTGGCCATTGTATTGGGATTAAAAAAATTGTCCGTCGCCAGTCCCATGTTGATGTACCAGCTCTCGTGCTCGTCGGTCTCGAATCCCGGAGACAGCGCGACGGTTGAAAAGCCGTTGGTGACGTCTTCATCGACCAGCGCCGTCTGGAACATCCGCTTGAACGGCCAGATCGCCACGCGCGCGTCGGGAATCGGCCGGTCGCGATACGCGTTGAAGGTCGCCACCGTCTTCCACAGCTTGCCGTCCTTGTCGTACTGGTCCGACGCGGTGATGAACCATCCTTCCGAGTCGATATAGAAAATCCGCTTCGGAATCGAAACGGTGCTGCCGAGCATCGAGGTCTGCTTCGCGTCAGCCTCGATCACGTAGAGCTGGCGCATCTCCCAGTTCTCGGGACAGATAGTCCGTCCGCCATCGCTCGGACACGCCTTGGCGGGCGAGTTCTCCGCATTGACGACCGCGAGCATCGGCTTCTCGCCGAGGAACCGGTAGTTGAAGTCCTCGATTTTCGCGCCGAAGCCGAAGAACGAATCTGCGATCGAGATTGCTCGCGTAGGTCGCAGCGCCTCCGTCCGCGCCGCCCGGATCGAACATGCCGAGGATGTCCGAAAGTTCATTGGCGGACGCCCGGACTATATGCCGCGTGCGTGGACTGAACATCCAGCTGTTGTCTTCGAGGTTCGGATCGACATTGCGGTAGCGGATGAACCCGAAGCCGCGCATCTCGGACGGCTCGAGAAACGGGTAGGCGCCGAAGCGGTAGCGGATCCCGGCCGTAGTCGCTTCCGAATTGGTCGGGATCGGAGCGACCTCGGTGCGTCCGGTGTTGTTGTAAAATCCCACGTTGCCAATCGTGAAATGCGCAACCGGATCGGCGGGCGACGAGCCTGGCGTATAGCTCGCAATCTCGACATTCCGCGCCTCGGCATCGTCGGTGTAGAGCGGGCGATAGCTGAAATTCCAGATCACTTTCAGCGCCGCCTGCGGATCGTTCGCATCGACCAGCGGAAACGGAAGCCCGGCCATATAGCCCTTCAAGGTGCCGTCGGGCGCGAGCTGTACTTGCGGCGAATATTTCTCGGTCGCGGCCTTGTACGGCGGCGGCCATTCGAGCCGATCGGTCGGCACGATCTTCATCACCATCCCCTGCTTGACGAGGATTAGATTCCCGGGACTCACCAGGTTCGCAACCTTGTCAGCTTGATCTTTTGTGATGGTGTCGCCCGGATTCACGCCGGCGTAAGACGAGTCGGCGATCGACAAAATCGCGAGAGCGAGCGCCGCGATAACTTCAAGCGTCACTTTCATTTTTATCTTCGACCTCGCAGGGGAAGTCTGCGCAACCGGCCGCTCCACTTTGTCAGTTGCGGGCGCAGAAATGCCAGAGCCGGAATGGTTTGTCCGCTCCGGCCCTGGCACTTCTCGTTGCGCCCAAATCCCCTAAGGATTGCCCCAGGTTCCATCCACTGTAGTGCTGCCAGGATTGAAGACCTCGCCGCCTTCGTTGGTGCTGTTCTGAAATTCGAACAGACGCAGGGTGCCGCTCGTGTCGCCGAGACTCAGAAACGACTCGTCCGCTTGATAGGCAGAGTTTGCAGCGATGGCGCTTCCTACCGCCGACAAAAGCTCTCCTGATTCACTGGTAGAAAAGGCTCCAGAGAAATTAATGGAAGCGGCAGGGTCAAACTGGACCCCGGTTCTAAGTGTGCCTGTTGCATCGTAGAAGTACGCGCCGGCAAGGGAACCATCAGGCGCCGAACCCACGAACGAACGCTGGTTACCGGATCGCAGTCGAAAGTGCCGCTGCCTTCTCCGGCCGCCCGTCCCGCTGGGAGTTATTCCAAAAATAGCCCTCGCATCGCCGCTGCCTCCGGGTATGTCCGCGTTGCCGTCGAAAATCGTCATTCCCGCTGCGTGACCTGATGGCAGGGCGGCTGGATCTATTCCAACGCCAACGACCGGTTTACTGGCAGTGTCAAGGAATACAAGATTGGGTTGTCCTTCCACCATTTCGAGCGACGCGACAATCTTGCCTCCGGACTCCAGATTGAACGCCGATGCGGTGACGACTTTCGCCTTCGCCTTGGCCATAACATTCGAAGCGAACGGCCCGACCGCCACCAGCAAGCCAATCGCGATCGAGCCCCAGAGTTTCATCGCACGATTTGCCTGCTCTGCTCGCTCGAGCCTCTTCGACAGCTGTTCGAGACGTTTCTCCACAGTCGTATCTGTGCTCATGCCGTTATCCTCCCCATTTTTCTGACTGTTCGAATCTTCGCACGGGTCCCGTCTACTTCCGGGCCTTCCTTGTGTCAACGCACAAATGCACGTCAATTGCTAACAATCAGTATGAGTGATCGGAACACGCAGTTTTGGCGCGTGAGAATGGCAGCTATGCGGATGACGAAATCGGCAGGCTAGAAGCTGAGGCGTTTGAAGCGGCTCTCGGGGATCAGCCTGACCACGCCCATGATCAAGCGCCAGAACCATGGCACGTACACGACTTCGGATTTTTTGCGATACGCCGCGTAAATCAGGTCGGCGGCTTTGGTCGGCGATATCGTCAGCCGCGCGCCCTCGCGGCCCCAGGTCATTCGCGTGTCCACCGTGCCGAGCTTGACCGTCATCACATGCACTCCGCTCTTCGCCAGGCGTCCGCGCAGGCCCTGCGCAAACAGCGCGAGCGCGCCCTTGGCCGAGCCGTACACGTAATTGCGCGCGCGCCCACGCTCGCCCGCGACCGATCCGATGATGATGATAAAGCCCGAGCGCTGCTGTTCGAGATGGCGCGCGGCGAGCGTGATCAGCGACACGGCGCCGCTGAAGTTCTGATTGATCGTGGCAAGCGCGGCGCCGGGATCGGTTTGCGCGGCATCCTCGTCGCCGAGCGTGCCGAAGCATAGGACAACGCCGTCGAGTCCGCCGAGTTCGACCGCGGCGCGGCGGACGAACTCGTCATGCGCGCCGAATTCCGACGCGTCGAAAGTCCCGGACAGCGCCGTTACTCCCGCGCGAGCGCTGACGTCTTCGGCCACGCGCCGCGCTTCATCGGCGTCGCGCGCGGCGAGGTACAATTGCGCGCCCTCCGACGCGAACCGCAGCGCGAGTGCGCGCGCGATCGGGCTGGTGGCGCCAAGAATCAGGACTCTGGTCATTTTGAAAGGCGTGCGCCGTCCTTCAGGCGGGATACATCCCAAGCCTGCGCGACAGGCTCGACGAGAAGCGGTTGTTCGGGTCGGCGACGGCTTTCGCCGCCTGCCACTTGGCGAGATTCGGATACATCGCGCGGAACGTCTCGGGCGCCATACGCGCGTCCTTGGCCAGGTACACGCGGCCGCCGCGCTTCAGCACCATCGCGTCCAAGGTGTCGAGAAATTCGAGCAGGCCGTCGGTCACCGGGAAGTCGAGCGCGAGCGTGTAACCGGGCATCGGGAAGGAGAGCAGGCCGTCCTGCGCGCCGAACTTCTTGAGCACGGCGAGAAACGATCCGCGGCGGCTGCGCGCGATTGTCTCGAGCACTTCGACCAGGCCCGCGCGGCTCTCGGCCGGCGGCCACACGCATTGGTACTGCACGAAGCCGCGCTTGCCGTAGATTCGATTCCAGTTGCGAATCGAATCGAGCGGATAGAAAAAACTTTCCCAGTCGAAGACAGTATGCGCGGCGCGCTCGCGATGCGTGGCGTAGATAACCGCGTTGAACATCCTGACGGACAGCGAATTCAGCGCGAATCCGGGAAAGTCGAACGGGACGATCGGGCTAAGCTTCGGCATCGTGCTCAACGGATTCTGCGCGAGATTGTGCGGCAACTGATCGAGCGTCGCAAAATTGCCGACGTTCAGCACCGAGCGCCCGAGCGCGCTCTTGCCGCTGTTGCAATCGATCCACGCGACCGAATAGCCGTACTGCGTGTCGGTCCGCTCGAAGGCCTCGATCGCGGCGTCGATATTACCGGCGCGAATCAGCTCGCCATCAAGATAGGCGCTCTCGACCCGCCGCATCCGCAGCTCAAGTTCGAGAATCACGCCGGTCAGACCCATTCCGCCGACCGTCGCCCAGAACAGCTCGGAGTTTTCCTCGCGCGAGCATCGCAGCACCTCGCCCGAAGCGATCATCAGCTCGAAACTGGTCACATGCGAGGCCAACGACGAATCGCGATGGTGATTCTTGCCGTGAACGTCGGCCGCGATCGATCCGCCAAGCGTGACGAAGCGGGTGCCAGGTGTGACGGGCGGAAAAAATCCGCGCGGCAGAAATACATCGATCAACTCGGCGATAGTGACGCCAGCCTCGCAGCGCAAAAGCCCGGTCGAGGCGTCAAAAGAGAGCATCCGGTTGAGCCGGGTAAGCTCGACCACGCGATTCTGATCGTTAAGCGCCGCATCGCCATAAGCCCGCCCAGCCCCGCGCGCAATCAAGCGACGAAGTATTTGCGGTGACGATCGCCTGCAACTCAGCAATCTTATCAGGCCGATAAACATCGCTCTCGAAAAGCGGATACCGCCCCCATCCAGAGAGCAAAGCATGCCGAGAACTCGGCGCAGAGGTCCTAGTAGTCGTCATAACGAAAATGACCACAACCGACCAACTGAAGCTAACAGGAAGAGCCCAAACGAGAAACGCTGTCCAAAAGGACAATTCACTTAATTAAAAGTGAAACCCACCGCGGGTTTCACTTTCAATTAAGTGAATTCGTGGTTTATAGGATCAGCATTCGCTTCTGTCAGGAGAGTTTTTATGTCGTGGGAAAAGGAAGTCGATGAAATTCGCCGCCGCGTCGCGCTTGCGAAAGAGATGGGCGGGGCTGACAACATCAAGCGCCAGCATGATGGCGGCAAGCTCACCGTGCGCGAGCGAATCGAGCGGCTGCTCGACGCCGGGACGTTTCACGAATACGGCGCGCTGGCGGGAGCGCCGAAATACGAAGGGCAGACGCTCACGTCGATCATGCCGGCGAACTTCGTCGGCGGCACCGGGCGAATCAACGGACGCCGCGTGGTGGTCGGCGGCGACGACTTCACAGTGCGCGGCGGTGCGGCGGACGCGAATATCGGCAACAAGCGCGGTTACGCGGAGCTGATCGCGCATGAATTGCACATCCCGATCATCCGGCTCGTCGACGGAACCGGCGGCGGTGGCAGCGTGCGCTCGTTCGAGACGATGAAACACACCTACGTCCCCGCCAATCCCGCGTTCGACGTGCTGGTGAAATTGATCGGCGAGGTGCCTGTAGTCGCGGGATGCATGGGCTCGGTTGCGGGAATCGGCGCGGCGCGGGTGGCGGCGTCGCATTTCTCGGTGATGATCCGTGGGACGAGCCAGCTCTTCGTCGCGGGTCCGCCGGTCGTCAAATGGGGCGTCGGCGAGGACCTGAACAAGGAAGAGCTCGGCGGCTCCGAAATTCACGCGCACATGAGCGGCGCAGTCGACAACGAGGCCGAGAGCGAGGACGACGCCTTCGCGCAGATTCGCCGCTTCCTGTCGTACCTGCCGCAGAGCGTGTGGCAGGTGCCGCCGCGCGCGACGCCTGACGACGACCCGGGGCGCCGCGAGGAGGAACTCATCAGTATCGTGCCGCGCAATCGCCGCCACGGTTATGACGCGCGGCGAATCGTCGAGCTCGTGATGGATCGCGATTCGTTCTTCGAGATGACGCCGTACTTCGGGCCGTCGCTGGTGACGGGATTCGCGCGCCTCGACGGCTTCCCGGTCGGCGTGATGGCCAACGATCCGTTTTCGATCGGCGGGTCGCTGGACGGGCCGGCGTCGGACAAGATGGTCAAGTTCATCGACCTGTGCGACACGTTTCACTTGCCGGTAGTGAACTTCGTCGATCAGCCGGGCTTCCTGATTGGGCGCGAGGCCGAGATGGCGGGGACGATTCGCCGCGGCGTGCGCGCGCTGTACGCGATGTTCCAGACGACGACGCCGCTGGTTGCGATCATGGTGCGCAAGGCGTTCGGCGTCGCCGGCGCGGGGCATGGAATCACGACGGGATTGAATCTTCGCTACGCGTGGCCGTCGGCGGACTGGGGCTCGCTGCCGATCGAGGGCGGAATCGAGGCGGCGTACAAGCGCGATCTGGCGGCGTCGAGCGATCCGGAAAAATTGCGCAAGGAGCTCGAAGATAAATTCAACGCCGTGCGTTCGCCGATCCGCACTGCGGAGGCGTTTGGCATCGAGGAGATAATCGATCCGCGCGACACGCGGCCAATTCTCGTCGACTGGGTGCATCAGGCGTACGAGATAGTTCCCACGCAGTTGGGGATTCGCACGCGGACGATGCGGCCGTAGGGCAGACAGAGAAGGAGCGGAATCTTAAATCGCGCGCGCAAAAAAAGCGCGCGCTGTAATCGGACCCTCACCTTCATCCTCTCCCTTACAGGGAGGTGATTTAGTTGCTATTGACAGTCATCGCAACCGCTGCTAATATATGGGCATGATGACTTACGAACAGTTCAACAAGGCGTTCGCCACCGACGACGATTGCAAGAACTACATCGTAGCCAAGCGCTGGCCCAATGGCGTTCGATGCCCTCGCTGCAATCGGAAAGAGAAAGTCTACAAGCTGAAAGCGCCGTTCAAGTGGACTTGCTGCAACAAGGATTGCGGCGGACGCGCTGGATACCGATTCAGCGTCAGTACGCACACAATCTTTGAAGATACTAAAGTCTCGCTGCGCATCTGGTTTCAGATCGGCTATTTGATGTGGACCGCGAAGAAGGGTCTTAGCTCGCTGCAAGTCCGCCGCGTCATCTTCGGCGAGAATTCAGGGACAGACTGGCGTACCGCGTGGTACATCTGCCATCGCTGGCGCGCTGCCATGAAAGGCGATGTGATGCCGCCGCTGGATGGCGAGGTCGAAGTTGACGAAACTTTCTTCGGTGGGAAAGCGCACAACATGCACGCCAGCAAGCGCAAGGCCCTCGGCTTGACCGGAACAAAAAACAAAGTCGCAGTCATCGGCGCTATAGCTCGCAAGGGAATGGTGGTCGCGAAAGTGATCGAGAATACCGACACCGCGACACTGGATAGTTTCGTCCGCCAGACCGTTTCAAAAGATGTGAAGCTGATCGCGACAGACGAGCACAGCGGATACCGGCTCTTGGGCGCGGACATGAATCACCGCGTTGTCCGGCATAGCTCTGGCGAGTACGTTGTCGGCACTACTCACACAAACACAATCGAAGGGTTCTGGAGTCTGTTCAAGCGTGGCGTGATCGGTTCGTATCACAAAGTAAACAAAGAGTATCTGCCGCTCTATGTGAACGAATTCGCATGGCGCTACAACAACCGCAAGAATCCGAATGCCTTCGCCGAGTTGATTACGACGTGCGGTAAGTAGCCCTGCGAACCTCGATTCGCTAAAGTATCGAGGTGGCTTCTACAAAGGGTTCAAAAACTTCGGCGCGTCGGAAAAAGTACGTTCCAAGCGAAAAACAACTCGCAAGCGACGAAAAGTTGCGCGATGAACTGCGGAATTTCGACCTAAGGAAATTCGATAAGGCGCTGGAAAAAGCTCTCAAGCATCCTCATTCAGAACGCTGATGGCATTAATCTGCTTTCGGATTTCTTCCCAACGGTTGGTCGCGGTGTCGAAATAATTCTGTGCGGCGATTCGTTCCTTTGCGACTTCCGCACATTCCGACTGCTTTTGTCTATAGATTGTGTCGGCCCTGATCGCGTTGCGCAGAGCTATATTCTGCTCCACTCCCAAACGATTGATCTCAGGGTAGAGAGCGTCCCGCACGCTAGGTTCCGATTGCGCGCCGGCGAATTTGATTAGCGCCTGGTGCTCTTTTATCGCCCTATCGTTGATCTCGTCAGCGCCCGACTTGTGCGCTTTTGCTTTCTCAAGATCAGCCTTCACCAACACGAGCTTGTGATCGCAATCTTGAAGACGATTATGACACGCGTGCCGTTCGTTATTCGCGTTTACCAATGCCTCTTGGAGAGTTTCCCTGATTCCCACATCCTTCACCGCCTTCTTGTTTTTGCCGCTATCATCAGCGACATGCACACCGATCTTCCGCGCGTTGTGCTCGGCGATCAAGATACTTGCTGGCGGTCCAGTTCATGGCGCTAGTCATCTTCTGATTTCCCCGCAATCAATCTCTGCAACTGCGTCCTTTGGGCATCCAAGCTGGTCACATTTTTCGCCATTTGCTTGAACGTCAAAGTGTGCTTATGCATCAACTTCTTGAGAAGCTTTACGTCCGCGTTCTTCATCACGATCGGTGAGGCGGTGACTTTGGTTCTTTTAGCGAGAGTCCGTAGGGTTTTCTTTAATTTGTGAGCGTGGTCTTTCATCGCGAATAGGTCTCTTTTAACCATAGCTAATTCAGCTTCAAACTCCGGCGGAACCGTCCTCAGTATGTTAGCTAGGGCGGCCTCTTCGGCCTCAACGCCGGATAACCATAATGCGGCTTGCTTCTGGATTTTTTCGTGCAGGAGTTTGTATCTCGCGCGATACGCTTTGTCGTCAGCCACGATGGGGAACCTCGCTTTCGCTTAGTAGGCGGACTACTACATAGCCCATGTAAGGGCTTGTCCGCATGGGGCAGAATAATACCCCATCCCCGAGGTGACTGTCTATTCAAACAAAATCACCTTACAGGGAGAGGAGACAGAATCAGCCCGCGGTTACGCGATTTGCTGCCGGTGCTGCGTGCGCGTGCTCTTCGACCGCCGCGTGGCCGCGCGTTAGCGCCATCGCGACGATGTAGATGATCATTCCGCCGAGCGCGACTTTCACCCACTGACCCCATCCGTAATGCACCGCGACGTAGAGCGACAGCGGCGCCGAGACTGCCACCCATCCGCGCGCGACCAGTCCGAAGAAAGCCCAGCCGGTCGCTTGCAGAGCGGGCGAGACGTCTTCGAGCGTCTCGGAAAATTGCGCCGCCCACGGCACGTATGCGATTGCGAGGAAGCATCCCATCAGCGACGCGACCATCGCCATCGTCGCGCGCGGCATCTCGATGCCGAATCTTGGAATCCACCAGGCCATCAGGATCGATGCGAGGATCGCGCCGAAGATTGCGATCGGCTTGCGCGTCTGCAGGCGATCCGACACCAGCCCGGTCAGCACCAGCGCGGCGAGGTTCGCGAGCCAGAAGTATTCGTTCATCTTCGCGGCTTCAGCCGGCGCGTAGTGAAACGCCTGCGTGAACATCAGTGGCCCGAAGCCCTGGATTGCGAAGTACAGCGTCAGATTTGCGGTGATGCCGATGACCAGCAGCCAGACCTCGAAATGACCGAGCAGGCGCCGGAACGCGTCTCCCGTGCTCGACGGAAGTTCGGAGGCGGAGGGCAGGCGACCCTCGGCGGCCAGCGCCTCGATTTCCGTTTTCATAATCCGCACGCGCAGTTCGGGGCTGAGATCGCAGAGCCAGATTACGATTGGGATGTACATCGCGACCGCGAAGAATCCCATGATCCAAATCTGCGACTGCCAGGTGTGATAGATCGGCAGCGTCGCACCGACGACCCAGTTGGACAGGAAGTTTGCGCCGACCGGCCCGATCGTCAGCAGTCCGAAGGCGAGCGCGCGGCTGAGACGCGGCGACATGTCGCGAATCAGCGCCGCGCCGGCGCCGGCAGTCAGGCCTGCGACGATTCCCATCAGCGTGCGCAGAATCACGAACGAGACGATGCCGGTGATCAGCACGTTGAGAAACAGCAGGCAGGTGACGAGCCCGAGGCATACGTCGATGATGAGAACGCGGCCGAAGCGATCAGCCAGCGGGCCGCCGAAGAAGGCCGAGATGCCGGAAATCAGCACGGCGAAGCTGACGAACGCGCCGTATGCGAGCGGCTTCATGTGCAGATACGGCAGCAGGATCGGCAGCAGCGGCGCGAGCTGAAAGTCATACGCGCCAAGAATCGACGCGAGCACGGTGAGAATCAGCAGCGACCATCGATGGCCGCCGCGCGGATATTCATTCAGCGTTCGAGCCGCGACAAAACTGTTCATGCCGTTTCCCCATTAGCCGGACGATTGCGCTGATTTAGTTTCTCTACAACCAAGCGGCTCGAAAACACAAGGCACAATCTCGCCGGCGCTGGTGCGCGCGCGCCATGCCTGCTAAGACGCCGGAAGCCTCGACAAGGATTCACTGACGCGATGGATATAAAGAGCCCGGCCGTGGGCAAGGTGCTGCGACTCTCGGTCGAGAAGGGCGCGCAGGTCGCGCGCGGCGACGAAGTGATGGTGATCGAGTCGATGAAGGTCGAGATACCAGTCAAGGCTCCCGCCAACGGCCGCATCGCGGAATTTCGGGTCAAGCCGGGCGATCAGATTCAGCGCAATTTCGTGATCGCCGTGATCGAAACGTAGATCAATCGGGCGCCGCGTCGCGCCTGCTGCCCCACTTCTCCCAGAACGTCACCTGCAGCGCCGGCTTGCGCGCGGGCCGCGCCCAGATGCCCTTCGGATAGCCCATCGGAATC
The DNA here is from genome assembly GCA_963747845.1 of uncultured delta proteobacterium. Lineage (GTDB taxonomy): Bacteria > Desulfobacterota > Binatia > Binatales > Binataceae > Binatus. Next base: position 229,634 of record CAVVGR010000003.1, on the reverse strand, counting down.
AGCACGACGTTGGCATACTCGGGCGGCACACCGAGCATCGCGTCGATCTCGGCGCCGAACATCGTATGCATCCCCGTGATCGACGTGCCGAGGCCGTAGCCGCGCGCCGCCAGGCACAGGTTCTGAATCGCCGGATAAATCGCGCCCCACATCGGCTGCCCGGCGCGCGCGCGGTCGGTGTATTTTTTCACGCACGCGAAAATCATCACGGGCACGTCGGCCATATGCTCGGCCAGATACTTTGCCGATCGCAAATTTCGCCCGCGCTGACTCTGCGGATCGTTGGCGACGACCTCGCGCTCAGTCGGCGTGAAGACGGCCTCCCAGGCCTTGCGATAACGCTCCGCGACAAAATTTTTCGTCTCCTGTTCCGTGACGACGATGAAAAACCACGGCTGCCGATTATGCCCGCTCGGACCCATCGTCGCCGCCTCGATCACCTTGACGATAAGCCCCGGCTCGACCGCGTCAGGCTTGAGCCGCCGCATCGAGCGCGTCGTGTAGATCGCTTCGTACAAATCGAATTCATGATGTCCGTGCATGAACGCGAACCTAGCAGTTTTCCGATGTCGATCGGAAATTCTCTGTCTCCTCTCCCTGCAAGGGAGAGGATGAAGGTGAGGGTGCTTGTACAGCGCGCTTCTTTTGCGCGCGATTCAGGATTCTGCTTTTAGTCCCGCGTCCGGGAGTTCGTGGAAGAAAGCTGGAAGGCCTGAGCGGGAATGAATCGCTCAGGCACTTCTCAGCCTCAACCGTCAAACGAGAAACGAAGAGCTATCGGTTGTAGCAGCGAGCTCGCGCCGCTTGAGCTTCCGCCTCGACGTCGCTAGCGGCCGCCGGATGCCCTGAGTTCCGATCCTGCCACACCTGGTCCTGGAGTTTACGTGCGCGGGTGCATGCGTGCCGCTTGCCGTTATATTCGTAGTATCCCTGATGCCAACCACTATTGGCGTATGCGTTCTGGTCGTGCCCATATTTATCCCACCACCAATCAACCTGCTGGATGCCGTTCGAGCTATACGACGGTTCCGCAAATGCCGGCGCGGTGAGCGTGGTCATTGGCAGCGCCATCATCGCGGCGCCCAACAAACCTGTAATCAGCTTTCTTTTAAAGTTCATGCGAGACCTCCTGCTCTATTAGACGGACCACTCGGACAGCATCATCGGTGCCAGACCATGGTCGCCAAAAACACTAGGAAAATCAAGAACTTTCTAGGTGCGATTGGCTGAGTCCAGCCAGCGGCTCGGCTCATCGGCAAAAATTTCACACTGCTTCTCTCTCTGATTCCCCTTCCACCAGGGGAAGGGGCTAGGGGTTAGGTCGCTCGCATCGCTCGCCATAGTAAGGAGAACCCGCAGTTGGGGATGATCTAATTCATCCTGCCGTCTGCGCGGCGGACATGCTATTCGATCCGGTATGGACGCAATTCAGCCTACTCGCGCACGGATCTCGCTCAGCTTGGGGTTGCATCCTCTTCGCGAAAAAAAATATTACGGAACGAACCTAACGATGGTCGGACCCGCATCGCCAGACTACAACCAGAGGAAATCATGCCCGAGATAATTCTTCATCAATACGCGAACTCACCGTTCTCCGAAAAAATCCGCAAAATCTTCGCGCACAAGAAAATCTCCTGGCGCTCGGTCGATCAGCCGGTGATCATGCCCAAGCCCAAGCTGGTGCCGCTGACGGGCGGCTACCGGCGAATCCCGGTGCTGCAAATCGGCGCCGACGTATGGTCCGACACGGGAATCATCATCCGGAAAATCGATGAGCTGAAGCCCGAGCCGACGCTCTATCCCGGCGGCCTCACCGCGGCTGCCGACACGATGAACCAATGGGCCGACCGGCGGCTGTTCTGGTCCGCGACGCCGGTCATTTTTGAAAAGCTCGCGGCAGTGACGCCCAAGGAATTCATCGAGGACCGCTCGAAGCTGATTCCCGGCACGAACTTCGCCGACATTCCCAAAGCAGCGCCCGATTCGCGCAACCAGTTGCGCGCATTTCTCGAGATCCTCGATCGCCAGCTCGCGACCTCGCCCTTTCTGCTCGGCGATTCGTTCAGCCTCGCCGACGCCGCCTGCTTCCATCCGGTGTGGTTCCTGCAAGCCGAGCCGACGTCGTTCGGCCTCGTGCGAAAATTTACGCATCTGATGCGCTGGTTCGAACGCGTCAACGCGATGGGCAACGGCGACGTGACTCCGATGGATCCCGATGAGGCCCTGAAAATCGCGAAAGAAAGCATTCCCGCCACCGCCGAGAACGTCGACTCGCGCGATCCCAACGGACTCGTCGCCGGCACCCGCGTCGCGGTGACGCCCGACGACTACGGCTTCGATCCGGTGATCGGAAGAGTGGTCGTCAGCACGATTCACGAAATTGCGATCGAGCGCGAAGTTCCCGAACTGGGCCGAATCGTGAATCACTTCCCGAAGATTGGTTTTCGAATCGCCTCAGCCTGACCGCCATAGCCCACCAACCTACGTCGAGCACTCGGGCCCTTCCGCGTACAGCGGCATCGCCCAGTGCTGCCTAACGTAGACCAAGCATCACTCATATAGGCACGAGCAATACTCAATAGGTAATCGACTGTATACTCACTGAATACTTCGTTCGTATATATAATGAGAGTAGAGTGACTACTGGACGCTGGCTGAAGGGGGGTCTTCGCTTTGTCCAGAACTTTCTCGCTATGGCTGCGCGCCGCGAGCGGCGGCCTGCTGCTTGCCTTGGCTCTCACGATAATTCTGTCTTCGCCTGCGCCCGCGACGCCGCGGTCGGCGCGCGAGAACCTCAATGCGCCCGGATCGTTGCATGCCCGCGACCGGGCGGCGCGAGAGGCTTTCTTTCTCAGCCGCCGCGGATTGAATTTCGGGATGCCTCCGGATGCGTATCGCAACGCGATCGCGCAGATGCGAATGCAGGAGCGCGACTCGGCCGTCAACGCCGCGCGGGACTCGTCGGCCGGCGCCGTTCCTCTCGCATGGAATGCGCTTGGTCCATCGCCCCTGCTCAACGAGATTCCCACCTTCGGCGGAGTCGCCCTTGGCAGTGCACTGGCAGGAGTGACCGGACGCGTCACGGCGCTGATCGCAGACCCGACGGCGAGCGGCCGCGTGTTTGTCGGCACTGCGGACGGCGGAGTGTGGATGCGCCCGAATGCGACCGCTGCGTTCGTGCCGATTTTCGATCTCGAGCCGGCGCTGTCCGTGGGTTCGCTCGCGCTCGATACCACCACGACTCCGGATCCAACGCTCTACGTCGGCAGTGGCGAAGGCAACGGCTCGGGCGACTCTTACTACGGCGAGGGACTTGTTCGTCTCGAACAACCTCGGCTCGAGCTGGACCCAACTCGGCGCCAGCCAGTTCGCGCATGCGTCGATCGCCTCGCTCGCGATCGATACGACGCAGACGCCGCGCGTGATCTACGCTGCGGTGACCTACGGCTCGAGCGCGAGCCGGGCGGACGCGTCGTGGGTTGAAGGCGACTACAGTCAGAACGGCCTCTGGCGCTCGCCCGACGGCGGCCAGTCATGGATTGCATATCCCGCAGGAACCTTCGGCTCGTGCCCGTACTTCACCGACGATCCATGTCCGGCTGAGTCAGTAGTAATCGATCCCGCGTCGCCGACAGCAGTGCTGGTTTCGATTCTCGGCACCGGCGTCTTTCGTTCATCGAATTCGGGCTTCAGCTGGACGCAGGCCAGCCTGCCCAACTTGAACGGCGGCGTCGGCCGCGCGAGCGTCGCCGCGGCGGACGGCGTTGCGTATGCGATTGTCGGCGCGGCCGACGGCATCGAATTCGGCGGCTTCTACCAATCCTCCAACGACGGAGTCACCTGGAACAGCGCGTCGATACCTGGCGCAACAGTCGGCGGCACCACTATCGACGGCTCCAGCTCGAGCAACTTCTCGGAGTCCTTCTTCGACCAGACGCTGGCGATCGATCCTGCCGACACAACCGGCGCGACGGTCGTGTTCGGCGGCGTCGGCATCTACCGCTCGACCAACGCTGGCGCAAATTGGACTTCGCTCGCGCCCGGCGGCGGAACCCATTCCGGTCAGCACGCGATCGCGTTCGATCCCACCGACGCGCACAGCTTCTACCTCGGCAACGACGGCGGCCTTTACCGCTACGACGCCGGCGGTCAAACCTGGGCGGCCCTCAACGCGAGTATCGGCGTCGCGCAAGCGCAGTCGGTCGCTCCTCACCCCACCAATAGCTCGCTGGTGCTGGCGGGATTTCAGGACAATGGCACCGCGCTGTTCAATGCCGCAGATCCGCCCGCGTCGAGCTGGACCCAGGTGGACAACGACGACGGCGGTTTCGCGCTCTTCGATCCGGTCAATCCGCAGTTCGCCTATCATACCTTCGCGACCAACTCTGCCGGCCCGTGGATTTCGTGCTCCACCAATGCCGGCGTCACCTTCGAATCCGCCTCTTCGAGCGCGGCGCTGCAGGCTGCGATGGATGCGGCAGGCGACGCGGGCGCCGCATACTATCCGCCGCTCGCGGACGACCCGGCCGTCGCCGAGCACGTACTGTTCGGCGCGCATTCGGTTTACGTCTCGAACGACGGGATGGCGACATGGGCGCGGCAGACGACCCAGGATTTGACCGGTGGATGCAACAGCGGCGCATGCGCGCTCGAGGACCTCGAAATCGCGCCGACTGACAACACCAAGGCCTACGCACTTTCGATGGAAACCAGCACGACCTTTCGTCCGACCCCGTTTAAAATCTTCACGACCGATCAGGCGAACCTCGAGGTCAGCGGCGCGCAGCCCGATGGCGCCGAATGGACCGACAAGACCGCGGAACTGCCGTCAACCGTGTTTCCCGATTCCACCCAGGCGACCGGAATCGCAGTCAGCCCGTTCAACTACAGCGTCGCCTGGCTGAGCCTTTCCGGATTCACCGCGGCGACCGGCATGGGCCACATTTTCGTGACTACCAACTTCGGCGGTTCATGGACGCAGGCCGACGGTAATCCGACTTTGCAGATTCCCCCGCCCGCCAGCGCGCTGCCCGACGTTCCGGTATTGCGATTGCTGGTCGATCGCAACGACTCCACGGGAAACACGGTGCTGGCCGCCACCGATATCGGTATCTTCCGAACGACCGACGGTGGAAACACCTGGGCGGCGTTCAACCTCGGAGCGATTCCCGCCGTCGCAGTTTTTGATCTCGAGCAAAATCTCAATGGAGTGGTCTTCGCCGCAACTCATGGCCGCGGGATCTTCGAGCTGGCCGGCGATGGAACGCCCGTCAACACCGTTTCCCCGACGCCCACCCCGTCGATCACGCCGACTGCCACGCCGACTACGGCCGGGACGCCGACCGCGTCCGCCACTCCCACGGCAACTGTCGGGCCGTCGGCGACAGCGACTTCAACTTCAACGCATACCGCAACCGCGACGGCAGCCAATACCGCGACTGCCACCGCGAGCGCCGCTCCGACGGCAACCGCAACTGCCACTCCGACAGCTACGGTCACCTCAACCAGCACAGCAACCGCAACTGCCACTCCGACGGCGACGGTCACCCCAACCAGGACAGCAACCGCAACTGCCACTCCGACGGTGACAGTCACCCCAACCAGGACAGCAACCGCAACTGCTTCGCCCGGCGCGACGGCGACCGCAACCGCAACGCGCACCGCGACTGCCACTGCCACATCAACTGCAACCCCGACCATTACGCCGACGCCGATGCCCACGGTGGCGGCGGCGCTGGCGGTATCGCCAAGCTCGGCAACCTTTTCCGCGAAGGTCGGCAAGAAGAGCAAGGCCAAAGAGATTACCGCGACCAACCAGGGCAAGGTCGCGATAACGCTAACTGGCGCTCAGATCACGGGCAGCTTCGCAATCTCAAAGGCCTGCGGCGCCTCGCTGCAACCCAAAAAGAAATGCACCTACTCCGTAGTCTTCGCGCCGGCCGCATCAGGACCGAACAGCGGCGTTCTGACTATAGACAACAACAGCTCGAGCGGTCCGCAAACCGTAAGCCTGTCAGGTACCGGCCAGCAATCCGCAAAAAAGAAAGGCGACCCGCTACGGGGCCGCCCTTCGTCAATTAGACAGCTATAACTGATTAGCCCTTCGGCAATCCGAGCACGCGCTCGCCGATGATGTTGTGCTGGATTTCGCTGGTGCCGCCCGCGATCGTCAGCGCCCGCGACGCCAGCATCCGGTACGACCACTTGCCCTTGTCCATCGCATGCGGCGCATGGAATTCCATCTGGCTGTATGGTCCCAGCATCTCCATCGCGAACTTGTTCATGCGCAAGTTCAGTTCGCTGGTGCATAGCTTGAGCACCGAGCCTTCGGGCCCCGGCGGCAAGCCCTTGAGCCGTCGCGTCAGTTGGCGAAATCCGGTGTAGCGCAGCGCTGCTGCCTCGCACGCGAAACCTCCAAGCCGTTGCCGCACGCTGGTGTCATCCCACGCCGTATGCCCGTTGCTGCGCACGCTCTTGGCCAGCTCGACCAGCTCCCTGACCTGGCCCATCATGTCGCGGCCGCCGCCGATTCCCGACCGCTCGAACATCAAGGTCGTGATCGCGACCTGCCAGCCCTGGTTTTTCTCGCCGATCAGATTCTTCTTCGGCACCTTCACGTCTTCGAAAAACACTTCGTTGAAATTCGCGTCGCCTGTTATCTGCACGAGCGGGCGCACGGTCACGCCAGGACTGTGCATATCGACCAGGATATAGCTGATGCCCTTGTGCTTGGGCGCGTCGGGATCGGTGCGCACCAGCAGGATACACATGTCCGCATGATGCGCGTCCGAGGTCCACACCTTCTGCCCGTTGACGATAAAGTAGTCGCCTTCCTCGACCGCGCGCGTCTGCAGGCCGGCAACATCGGATCCGGCACCGGGCTCGGAATAGCCCTGGCACCAGAGTTCGTCCGCCGACAGAATCTTCGGGATGTGCTTCTTCTTCTGCTCTTCAGTGCCCCAATGAATGATCGTCGGGCCAACCAGCATGATGCCGAGGCCGTTGACCAGCATCGGCGAGCTAACCTTCGCGAGTTCCTCGTTGTAGATGATCTGCTGCGTCAGGCTCGCGCCGCGGCCGCCGTATTCCTTGGGCCAGCTGATTCCGACCCAGCCGCCCGCGTGCATCTTCTTGTGCCACTCGACCCGCCGCTTCCAGTCGTCGGCGCTGCTCTCGCGCATGAAGTCGGCGCCCTCTTCGCTGGTTCCCGCCTTCGGCAGGTTGGCCTTGAGCCAGCCGCTAAACTCCGCGCGAAACGCCTCGTCTTCGGCGCTGAACTTGAAATCCATTGGTGCCCTCCGCTTGGGACTCGCGCGTGACGCCTCCTGGCCGCGCCCACGATGAGCGTCAGCCGGCTGCAAGCTGCGGTCCCTAACACTTGTTATATAGAACAGCGGGCGCGGCCCATTCAAGAACGCGAGTAAATGTCCGGGTCCACGATTTCCATCATGATGGGCGACGGATTGTCGACCGGCGTGAATCCGAACTGCGCGTACAGGCCATGCGCGTCGCGGGTGCCGAGACTCCATCGCCGCAGCCCCTGCAAATCAGGATGCGCCATGATTGACGCCATCAGCTCCTTGCCCAGTCCGCGCTCGCGATACGGCTCGAGGATGAAAACGTCGGCGATGTAGGCGAAGGTCGCGAAGTCGGAAATCACGCGCGCGAACCCGACTTGCTCGGCGCCGTCGTAAACGCCGAAGCACAGCGAGTTCTCGATCGCGCGAACCACGGTCGCGCGCGGAATTCCCGCCGCCCAGTACGATCGCGCGAGAAACCCGTGAATCACCCCCACGTCGAGCAGCGACCGATCCGTGCTGATAAGAAATCTTCCCGTCTTCATCACCACCATCGCCGTCATGTGATTCTTGCTCCTCGATTTGCCGGCAGCCGGTAATCCGTCACGTGCACAGGCGTCGCAATCGACGCGTCCAGCCGCGCATCCGGGATCGCCGCAGTCGCGATCGTCGCAATCGGAATCTGTCCCGCCCAGATAGGCAGCGCGTAGTCGGCTTCGTCGTCGATCGCGTCGCCGCTTCTGAGCTTGGCCGACGCCTCGACGATCGGAATCGAGAGCACCGACGTGGCCGCAAGCTCCTTCTCGTTCGGCTGCCGGATATGGTCCCATCGGCCGGGCGCGATGTGATCGATCAGCCCCTTCATCACGGCGAACTTCTCGGCCGAGTCGACGACCAACGTCGCCGTGCCCAGGATCACGACCGAACGGTAGTTGACCGAGTGATGGAACGCCGATCGCGCGAGCACGAGGCCGTCGATATGCGTCACCGTGACCGCCATCGGCGTTCCGCCGGCCGCAGCACCGAGCATCCGGCTCGCCGCCGAGCCATGAATATAGATCCGGTCGCCGATTCGGACGTGCAACGTCGGAATCACGTATGGCTGCCCCTCGATCGCAAAACCGACATGGCAGACCAACGCGGTGTCGAGGATCGCGTAGATGGCGTCGAGGTCGTACGACGCGCGCTTGGGCAGACGCTTGACCCGGGTGCGCGCGGTCGGCGCGACCGCGTCATGCTTGCGGACGGCATCGGTTGGGGGCATCTGCTCTGCGATCTCTTCCATCGGGTTTCGCCTTTTTGTTACAGTACGTAACTATGAACGTATCGGTACAATATCAAATCCGCGGAGACTCAAGCAACCTGATCGCCGCGAGCATCGAAAATGGAATCCGCAGCGGGCGGCTTCGCGTCGGCGAGCGGCTGCCGACCGTGCGCGCGCTGGCATCGCGCCTGCGCGTCAGCCCGACCACCGTCGCCGCCGCCTACAACGCGCTCCGCGTGCGCGGCCTCGTGCATGGCTCCGGCCGTCGCGGCACCGTCGTCAATCGCCGGCCGCCGCTGCTGACGCGCGCGGTCTTCCCGTCGCCGGCGCCCGGCCTGCGCAATCTGGCAGACGGCGGCCCGGACCCGGCGATGCTCCCGCGGCTGAAGCCGTATCTCGCGCGGCTCGACGGAATCCAGGGCCGTTATGGCGACGCGGAGAATCGCGCCGCACTAATCAAGCTGGCCGCGCGGCAATTCAAGAGCGACGGGGTTGCCGCCGAATCGATCGCAGTTGTCAGCGGCGCGCTCGACGCCGTCGAACGCGTCCTGCAGGCCCATCTGCGGCCCGGCGATATCGTCGCGGTCGAAGATCCGAGCTACACCGGCGTGCTCGACCTGGTTGCGGCGCTGGCTCTCGTGACGGAGCCGGTCGCGATCGATGATTCAGGGCCGCTCGCAGCGGATTTGAATCGTGCGCTCAAGCTTGGTGCGAAGGCATTCATTCGTTACGCCGCGCGCACAGAATCCCAGCGGCGCCGCACTCGATCGCAAGCGCGCGGCCGAGTTGCGGCAGGTGCTCGCCGCGTTTCCCGACGTTGTTTTGATTGAAGACGACCACGCGGGTCCCGTTTCCGGCGCGCCCGCGATCACATTGTCAGGCGGCCGCGCGCGTTGGGCCACCGTGCGATCGGTATCGAAGTCGCTCGGCCCCGATTTGCGCGTGAGCGTGATAGCGGGAGACGCGCTGACAGTCGCGCGCGTTCAAGGGCGTCAAAGTTTAGGCCCGCGATGGGTCAGTCATATCCTGCAGGACCTGGTTGCCGCGATGTGGTCGGACACGAAAACGCCCGTGTTGCTGCAAACCGCCGCCGACACTTACGCCGATCGTCGGCGCGCGCTGATCGAAGCGCTGGCGGAATATGGAATCGAAGCTCGCGGCCGCTCGGGTCTGAACGTGTGGGTACCGGTCGCCGAAGAGGCGTCAGTAGCGAACGCGATGGCGGCGAAGGGATGGGCGATTCGCGCCGGTGAGTGCTACCGAATCAAAAGCGCGCCCGGAATCCGCGTAACAGTATCAACCCTGACCCCGGACGACGCGCGCAGATTAGCCGCGGACCTGGCCGAGGCGATCACTCCGCGCGCGCATGCGCAGTCAGCGTAGGAGGAGAACTCACTTTATTTAACGCGGAACCCACCATGGGTTCCGCACCTCCCTGGGCAGGGGTGACCCCTGCACCCAGTATTAAGAAGCGCGAAATCGCGCGGACGCGCTTTCGCTCGGGGGGTTGGGGAGGTGGTCCGAATCCCTCGCCCGTTACTTCACGGGAGAGGTTAGGTGAGGGTTCTGCGGTTCAAGCCGCAAGTCACCAATCACTGCAGTCCGCTTTTTCCTGCATGACTGGCGGAGGCCGCTCTTGGGCGCCCGTTTCGGGGCGCCCTTACGATCTCTTTCAGCGGGTTGCGGGGATTGTTATTCCAAACGCCAGAGTGATCGGGCTGCACTGGCTGAGCGCTCGACGAACTTTTTGCCGTACTCGATTTGCGCGTCGAAAATCGGTGCGAGCGGGGTTTCCTTGGCCCACTGTGTGGCCGAGGCCTGCATGCTGATCGCCTGCTTGGCGACTTTCTCGCTGGTGTCGATGTACCACGCGGCAAACTTCTTCGCGCCTTCGACGGTGAACAGGCTGCCCATGCTGGTCAAGCCCTCGAACATTGAACCGTTCTCTTTCTCTGCCATTGCCTCTTCTCCTGCTTGTCGGCGCGACTCGAGCCCGCCGGTTGGTTTACTAACGTTAGCGATCGAAATTGTTTTGGCCGCAGCCTCGACCGCAGCTGCGACCTTCTGGGACGCTACATTTCCCTTGAACCCTTTTTCAGTCCGTTTCCTCGGCCGCTTGTGCGATGAAGCCGGGCGGTTTTGTTTCTTCAGTCATCGCGGGCTGCTAGCCAGTTTGCGATTTGGGGCCATAGGCGCTTTAGCGAATCGGAGCTGACAGCCGCGCCCATGTGGCCGGTTGGATAGTGCAGGTTCTGCTTGTCTTCGCTCGAAACCAGACCCGGCAACGGCTCGCTCGAAAGCGGATTGACGATATCGTCGCGGTCGCCGATCACATTGAGCAGCGGGCACATGATGCGCGTGAGGTCCGCGATTTTGTTGCCCACTTTCATCGTGCCCTGCATCAGGGAGTTCTCGCGCCACATCTCGGAGGTCTCGAGGAAAATCTGTCCCGCCATCGGCACGTCGCTATGGAGCCATCGCTCGAACAGCTTGAAGGTGTCGAGGTAGCCGGGGCGCGCCGAGCTGCGGTACGCGCCGACGAACTTGTCGAGCAGGTGATGGGTCGGGGCGAGCGTGTTGAAGAACGAGTAGATCATCCAGGCCGGCGCGTTGCCGTAGATGTCGACGATCATTTTGGCGCTGCGCGAGGACATCGCAGCCGTCAGGTGCTCGATCGGCAACTGGCGCACGCTGGTGTCGAGCGGAATCGTGAGCGAGACGAGATTCTTCACGTTGCCACTGTGCAATGCGCTGTAGATCAGACCGAGCAGCGCGCCGAAGCAATAGCCGAGGATCGAGATCTGCTCGACGCCGGTATAAATCTGGATGGCGCGGACGGCGTTGGCGATTTCGGTGTTTACGTACGAGTCGAAGCCGCGATTTTTGTCTTCGTTGCGCGGCGGAATCCAATCGATCAGGTAAACGTCGAAGCCCTGTTTGACGAGAAACTCGACCACGCTGCGGCCGGGCTGGAGGTCGAGGATGAACGGGCGCTTGATGAGCGAGTAGATGAGAAGCAGCGGCACGCGCTTTTTGTTCTCGCCGCGCGCTTCGTAATGGCGCAGGCGCACGAGGCCCGACTCGTAGATGACGCGCGAGCGCGTGGCGGGCGGAGGATCGTCCATCGTGGCGCCAAAGCCCGTGCGAAACGCATCGAGCGTGCGCATCGTGCCTTCCATCCAGAGCGACGCTATATCGTTAATTGCCGACATCTTCACCTGGCTCCATCGGATCTGCGCCGGGCCATCCCGACCATACCGAGAATTGGTAAACGCTGGACTTGCGCGGTTCAGCCAGGCCGGGCTCGATGAGCGTCACCGGCTGGCCGTTTTTGGATTTTGCGACTGCCTGCTGGCTCACGATCGATTGGCGGACGGCGATGTGGAGTTCGCTGGCGAAGTCGTCTTTCGAGTCGCGCTCGGCGATGGCGTCGCGAAGTTCCTCGCGCATCGAGCGAACCTCGCCGCGAATCGCCTCGACCTCGGTCGCCGACGGCAGGCCGACCGCGGGCCACAGTGCCGCGAAGAACGCGCCGGCGACGGCGACGTTGAAGCGCTGATATCGGAGCATGAGGTCGATCGCGCCGCCGAGCACGTTGCCGACGGTCGGGCTGGTCAGCACGCGATTGGTTGCGTTGTTGGCGGCGCCGACGACGGTGTCGTAGGCCTTCCAGCCGATTTCATGGAGCTGGCGGTCGATTCCGCTATCGGCAATCTCGGCGACTATCCGCTTTACCTTGGCGGTAGGCGGTTCGGGCATCAGGGTTTGAGCGAGCTTGAGCATTTCGTCTGTGAAGGAAGAGTCGGTGGAATTCAGTTTGCTCCTTGTGTTGTCGTGATTGTTGTCCTTGGCCATGGCAGTAACCCCTCTTGGTCTTCGATCTTGCGTCAATTCTGACTTGAGTAAGTTGCGGTAATATCACGCGTAGGTCAAGCATTAGCATTACTTACAGATGTCGCAGGTGTGACAAAAGCAGTAATTCGGGGAGAAAAATTGAGTGTGTTGTCACATTCGCGACAATTGGGCTGATTGTGGTAGTGGGAGTAGATAAGACGGAATTCCTGGAATTTGGACCCTCACTCGCGCCGGAGGTGCGGCCTCGCCCTTGAGAGGGAGAGGCACGAAACCTAACTCCCGCAAGGGAATGGAAACCAGACGTGGGGCAGATATGGCTGGGGAAATCGATCCCAAGGCGATAGCGCGGCTGAGATCGCTGTCGTGGATGCGCGAGGAGCAGGCGCAGAAGCTGGCGGCGGCGTCGGAGCCGCTCAAGGTGCGGCGCGAGGACGCGATTTTCAAGGAGGGCGAGGCGTCGAGTCACGTCTATGTGCTGCTGTCGGGCGTGGCGAAGCTGTGTTACGTGAATCGCGAGCAGCGCGTGCTGGTCGGATTCGTCGGGCCGGGCGAGGTTTTCGGCTTGTCGTCGCTGCTGCCGCAGACGACGCGGCCCTTTCGATGCGAGGCGTACAGCGATTGCCTGGTGGCGGTGGTCAAGCCGGAAGTTTTTGTCGATACTGTGCTCGGCGTCCCGCTCGAGCGGTTGAGTTTGATCCTCGACGTGACGGTCGGCCGCTGGTGGGGTATGGTGGTGCGCTACGCGAACTTCGTCGGCCTCGGACTGCGCGAGCGGCTGGCGGGCGCGTTGCTCGAGCTGGCGGAAAAATTCGGCGTGCGCGACTCGCGCGGCACTCTGCTGACGATCAAGCTGACGCATGCGGATTTGGCCGAGCTGGTCGGCGCATCGCGGCAGCGCACGACCGAGCAGCTCAACGACTTCGAGCGCGAGGGAGTTATCGCCCGCGACGGACGCCGGCTGATTATAGTGCCCGAGAAATTGTGGCAGCTGGCCCAGGCGCCGCATCCGGGTTGAAGGTCAGGAATTATGGCATCGGATAAATTCGTCAACGCGAACGGTCTTCGGCTTCATTACCTCGACTACGGCAACGACGGCGCGCCGTGGGTCGTGTGTATTCATGGGTTGACCCGCAACGCGCATAATTTCGACGCGCTCGCGCCTTATCTTGCGGCGAAGTATCACGTGATTTCGGTCGACGTGCGCGGACGCGGCGACAGCCAATGGGGTCCGCCGACTGAATATCTGCAGCAAAATTACGTGACCGACCTGGCGCGGATGCTCGAGGAGCTTGGCATCGCGCGCGTCAGCCTGATCGGGACGTCGATGGGCGGGATTATCTCGATGATGTACGCGGGCGGATGGCCGGAACGCGTCGATCGGCTGGTGCTCAACGATATCGGATGCGAGATCGATCCCGAGGGCGTGGCGCGAATCGCGAACCGCCTCGGCGAGTCGCCGGAGCGATTCAAGGATATCGGCGAGGTCGTCAAATATCACAAACAAAATTTCCCCGAGATGGTGAAGATTCCGGACGAAGTCCTTGCCGAACAGGTGAAATGGTCGGTCAAGCCGGGTGCGGACGGCGGCCTCGTGTGGAAGATGGACCCTAACGTCAGTCGCCCGCTCCGCGGCAGCACCGCACAGCAACGCTTCGATTTGTGGGTGCCGTATGCGCGGATCGCATGCCCGACCCTGATAGTGCGCGGCACGGAGAGCGATATCCTGTCGAGTGCGACGGCCAGACGGATGTGCACGGTGCATAAGGGAGCGAAAGTCGTCGAGGTGCCGGGCGTAGGGCATGCGCCGTCGCTGTCGGAAGTCGAGGCGCTGGGGGCGATCAGGGAATTTTTCGGAGTGTGAGAGGGAGAACTTAGTCTAATTTGAAACCCACGGTGGGTTTCAGCAGGGGTGACCCCTGCACCCAGTGAAAAGAAGAAGATGCGGGACTCGGTCCCTGTTTTTCCTACGTCCGGTCCCCCTTCCACCAGGGGAAGGGGTTAGGGGTTAGGTCGCCAGCATCGACCACCACATCTCTCCTTCCTGAATTGCCTCGCCCCACGAGGGGAGGTGTCACGACACGCGGCCGACGCGCGTCCGCGCGCGGCGGGTGAGGGACCAAAATTCTTCAGTTCTGCGCGTCGTTCAGGATGTGCGGCGCAACAGACATCCGCGCCGCACAGTTGTCCTCCACCCTAACCCTCCTCCCATTTGGGAGGAGGGAATTAGGAGGAGGAGGATCGGGCCGATATCAGTGCGGGAACTCTACCATCACCTTCGCGCGGGTGCCTGGGCGCTTTAGCTCGCGTGAACATCTCGGGTACCTGATCGACCTTGATCACGTCAGTGATCATCGGCGTTGCGTCGATGGTGCCGGTGGCCAGCGCGTTGATAGTTTCCTGGAATTCGGCGCGGGTGTAGGCGAGCGCGAAATTGATTTGCACTTCCTTCATCACGCAGGTCAGCGGGAAGATGCTGTCGCCTTCCATGCAGACGCCGATGACTACCACGTGGCCGTGACGCCCGACCATCCCGATCGCGGCGCCGAGCGTGGACTTGACGCCGATGCATTCGAAGACGATTTCTGGCGGCCGCCCCGTGATCGATCGCACCGCTTCGGCAGGATCGCCCACGGTCGGATTGACGACAGCGTCGGCGCCCAGTTTCATCGCGAGCTCGGTGCGGCCGGGCGCGAGTTCCGACACGACCACCGCGCTGGCGCCCCTGGCCTTGGCCCAAATCAACGTGGACAGCCCGATAGGTCCGGCACCCATCACGATTACGCCCATGCCTGGTTCGATCTTCGAGTGATTGACGCCGTGCAGACCGACCGACAGCGGCTCGACCAGCGCTCCGGCGCGTGAGCTCACGTTGGCGGGAAGTTTGAGCAGGCTGGCCGCGCCGCATGCGACGAACTCCGCGTAGGCGCCGGGGAGCTGGCCCAATCCGAGGCTCCGCAGCTTCGAACAATGCATCGCGTCGTCGCGCTCGCACCATGCGCATTCGCCGCATGCGATGTACGGCAGCGCGGTCACCCGATCGCCAAGCTGGTAGCCGTCGACGCCGTCGCCGAGCGCGTGGATCTCGCCGCAGAACTCATGGCCCATCACGGTGTCCGTCGCCATCCCGATGCCGTATTGCACGGCGTGCAGATCGGATCCGCAGATTCCGCAATTGTGCACCTTGAGCACGACTTCGCCGACGCCGGGGACGGGACTCGGCAGGTCGATTACCGCCATCTCGTCTCTTTTCTTGAACACTGCTGCTTTCATTATCAAACCAGCCTTTTCCGGCGCGCGACGCGAACGGAGCGGTGCTTACTTTTGCTGTATCAGCTCGATTTTGTAACCGTTGGGATCCTCGATGAAGGCGATAGCGGTGGTGCCGTGCTTCATCGGGCCGGGCTCGCGCACGACGTTGACGCCTTTCGCCTTGAGGTCGGCGCAGGTCTTATAGATGTCGTCGACACCGAGCGCGACGTGCCCGTAGGCGGTGCCGATCTCGTACTTCGAGGTGCCCCAATTCCAGGTGAGCTCGATGACGGCGTTTTCTTTCTCGTCGCCGTAACCGACGAAGGCCAAGGTGAACTCGCCGCCGGGAAAATCATGCTTGCGCAGGAGCTTCATCCCGAGCTTGTCGCAGTAGAACTTCAGCGAGTCGTCGAGGTTGTTAACCCGGAGCATCGTGTGCAGCAGGCGCATGCGATTTTATCCTTTTGGCTTTTCGCCCGAGCGCGCGCGCCTCGAGTCGATAGCCTTGGTCAGCTCGCCCTTGATCTCGGCGAAGACGTCTTCGGTCGGCGCGATCCCCGCGGCCTTCATCCGCTCGACCAACTCGTAACGCTCGAGCGCGAGCATCTGCTTGGCCTCATGCTCATGCAGGCGCTTGACCCGCACCAGTTCGAGGATGGCAAGCTCGCGGACGCGCGCGGCAAAGTCGGACTCGGTGAACTGGGCGTCGAAGAGATCGTCTGGCAGATCGAGTTTGAAATTCACAACCGTGCAGCGAGTTTCCGCAATCGCGAAAGTATTGTCAAACCCGGCTGAGGGAAGGATGGGAAGGAGAAATCACTTTATCTAATTTGAAACCCACGGCGGGTTTCAAACTTCCTTCGGCAGGGGTGACCCCTGCACCCGGTATTAGGAGAATCGCAAAATCGCGTGGACGCGCTTTTGCTCCGGGTTGGGGAATTGGAGATCAATTGGGAACGATCCGGATCTCTTTCCGAGCCAATTAACCTCCTAACAGGGACGAAGTCCCGCATCTTCTCTTTTCATTGGGTGCAGGGGTCACCCCTGCCCAAGGAAGCGTGAAACCCACGGTGGGTTTCACTTAAATTAGTTCCGCTCTTCGCCCCGCCGGGGGCTTTGCAGAGTGCCGGGTTATTGTTTTAAGTTCTAGCGCATCGCGGTCGTTTGGTGCCGTGCCAGGAGAATTGCGCGATGGATTTCAATTTCAATCCCGAAGACGAAGCGTTCCGGATGGAGTTTCGCTCCTGGCTCGACGCCAACAAACAGTTTGCGCCGCATATGGGCGAGACCACGATTGGGATGGCCGAGGGCAGGGGCGAGTTCGACGCGCAGCGGCGCTGGGCGAAGAAGATGGCCGAGGGCCGCTGGCTCGCGCCGAGCTGGCCCGAGAAATACGGCGGGCGCGGGGCGGGAATTTTGCAGAATATCGTGTACAACGAGGAGCTCGCGCGGGCTGGCCTCTCGGCGCCGATGATCGGTATGGGTGTCAGCCTGTTCGGGCCGACGCTCTTGCATTGGGGGAACGAAGAGCAGAAGCAGCGGTTCATCCCGCCGATCATGAAGGCCGAGGAAATCTGGTGCCAGGGATATTCCGAGCCGGGATCGGGCTCCGACCTGGCGTCGCTGCAGACGCGCGCGGTCGAGGACGGCGATTACTTCGTCGTCAACGGACAGAAAGTATGGACGTCGATCGCACAGCACGCGGACTGGATTTTTCTGCTCGTGCGGACCGATCCCGACGCGCCCAAGCATAAGGGGATCAGCTACCTGATGGTCGATATGCACAGTCCCGGCGTGACCGTGCGGCCGCTGGTGCAGATCACGGGCAACAAGGGATTCAACGAGGTTTTTTTCGAAGACGTGCGCGTGCCCAAGAAAAACCTGGTCGGCGAGAAGAACCAGGGCTGGCAGGTCGCGATCACGACGCTGATGTTCGAGCGGTCGGGCGGCGGCGGCGATCGCGGCGGTATGTTGCAGGTGCAGGATTTGGCGCGGTTGGCGAAGTCGTTGCCGCGCAACGGCGCGACTGCCTGGGATGACGGAAGCGTGCGCCAGAAAATCGCGGAGTTCGACTGCGAGGCGGTAGCGCTGCGCTACACCGGCTATCGGCAGCTGACGCGGCGGCTCAAAGGGATGCCGCCTGGGCCGGAAGGATCGATGATGAAGCTGTGCGGCACCGAGCTGAACATGCGGATTCAACTGTTCGCGATGGAGCTGCTGGGGCCGTACAGCCAGCTCGAGTACAAGGCGCCGTTTGCGATCGACAAGGGCAAGTGGTCGTTCCGGATGCTGGCGGCGCGCGGCGGCACGATTGCAGCCGGCAGCAATCAGATACAACATAACATTATCGGCGAGCGTGTCCTCGGACTGCCCAAGGGCTGAGAGGCGCAGCGCGATTCGGAGTCAAAGGAGCAGAACTCAAACAAATGGATTTTAACTACTCGCCGGAAGACGAGGCCTTTCGCACCGAAGTGCGCGCGTGGCTCGAAGCCAACAAGAAGTTTGCGCCGCCGCCCTCAAATATCATGGCCGACGAGGGCGCGGGCGACTGGGAGGCGCGCGTCAACTGGCACAAGAAGCTCAACGAGGGCGGCTGGGTCGCCGTCAACTGGCCCAAGGAATACGGCGGGCGCGGCGCCTCCGTGATGCAGCGAATGATCTATCGCGAAGAGCTGGGCCGGCTCGGACTTAACGAGCCGATGATCGGGATGGGAATCAGCCTGCTCGGCCCGACGCTGATGCATTGGGGGACCGAGGAGCAGAAGCGCAATCATATTCCGAAAATTCTCAAGGGCGAGGAAGTGTGGTGCCAGGGATACTCGGAGCCGGGATCGGGCTCCGACCTCGCGTCGGTGCAGACGCGCGCGATTGACGACGGCGACTACTTCATCGTCAACGGGCAGAAGGTCTGGACCTCGATGGCGCAGCATGCGGACATGATCTTCGCGCTGGTGCGCACCGATCCCGACGCGCCCAAGCATAAGGGAATCAGCTACCTGCTGATCGACATGCACGATCCCGGCATCACCGTGCGTCCGCTGGTGCAGATGACCGGCGGCAAGGGCTTCAACGAAGTCTTCTTCGAGGACGTGCGCGTGCCGAAGAAAAATATCGTCGGCGAGCGCAACAACGGCTGGCAGGTCGCGATGACCACGCTGATGTTCGAGCGCGGCAGCGGCGGCGGCGAAGGCTACCTCGGCGAAGTCCATGAGCTGGCGCGGCTCGCCAAGCGAATCCCGCGCAACGGCAGCAACGCGTGGGATGATTCGAGCGTACGTCAACGCGTGGCGGAGTTTGCGGCCGAGGCGCTGGCGCTCCGCTACACCGGCTACCGGCAGTTGACGCGTCAGTTGAAGGGAATGCCGCCGGGGCCGGAAGGCTCGATGATGAAACTGTGCGGCACCGAGCTCGGACTCAAGATTGCGCTGTACGCGATGGAACTGCTCGGCCCGTACAGCCAGCTCGAATTCAACGCGCCGTTCGCCGTCGACAAGGGCAAGTGGTCGTTCAGGATGCTCTGCGGCGCGCGGGCCGACAATCTACGCCGGGACGAATCAGATCCAGCACAACATCATCGGCGAGCGAGTGTTGGGGTTGCCTAAGGGGTGACAGGAAGGAAGAGGAACTAATTTAATTTGAAACCCCTCCGTGGGTTTCAAACTTCCTTCGACAGGGGTGACCCCTGCACCCAGTATTCGGAAAATCGCAAAATCGCGCGGACGCGCTTTTGCTCAGGTGGGTTGGGGACAGGAGCGCTGTCCGAATCCTTCGCCCGTTCTTTAGAAATTTTTCTTCGCCCGATTTCCGGTTCCCTCCTCCAACGTGGGAGGAGGGTTGGAGGACCATCTGCAGCGCGCTTGTCTGACGCGCCGCAGATCCGGAATCTTCATCAAATTTAGTCCCTCACCCGGGAGATGCGGCTGGCCGCATCGCGGCCAGCGGTGAGGGTTCTGCGATCGCATCACGAGAGACTGTCTGCCCACTTTTTTCTGTTTTCCACCCCTTTTCCCTCTGTCAGCATTAGCGATTCCACCGCACATTCATCTGCTTTTGTTACGCGCTTCTGACTTTACAGTTAATTCATTTCGTGAGAGTGTCCCGCGAACGCTCGCTCAGAGAGGGTTTCAGCGACTCAGATTCGCAATCAGTATGCTGCTTCAACTCACCGCCTCCGCGTACTTCGATTTCCTGCAACAGTATGCTTCGCTGGCGCGCGACCCGGTCGGGTATGGCGTGGGAGTGCCGCGCGGCGACGGCCGTCCCGTGCTGATGATTCCAGGCTTCACCGCCGGCGATTGGTCGCTCGGCACGATGGCGCGATGGCTCGGGCGAATCGGCTACAAGCCGTACCTGTCGGGAATCGATCTCAACGTCGGATGTCCGCGGCGCAAGATGGAGCTGGTTGGATGGCGAGTCGAAAAGATCGCGCGCGAATCCGGCCAGCGCGTGACGATCATCGGGCATAGCCTCGGCGGTGTGCTGGCCCGCGCAATCGCGGCCGCCAACCCCTCGATCGTGAGCCAGGTGGTGGCTCTCGGCGCGCCGATTCGCAGCGGATGGACGGGAGTGCATGATCAGGTCCGTCCCGCATTGCGGGCGATCCAGACGTTCTGGCAGACCTTTTCGAGCGCGCCCGCCGACTGCGGCACGATGGAGTGCTCGTGCGGATTCGCTGACGCGGTGTTCGCGCCGATTCCGGAGCGCAGCCGCTTCAGCTCGATCTACACGCGCCGCGACGAGGTCGTGCAATGGCAATCATGCCTCGATGACGCGGGATCCAATTTCGAAGTGTCGGGACTGCATGCGAGCCTGATAGTCAATCGCGAGGTTTATCGGCTGCTCGGCGCGATCCTCGCGGACGCTTCGGCCGACAGCGCCGCCGCTTGAACCTTTCCCGTCCGTAGTTAGTATTCATCGCTAGAATCGAGCGCAGAGGAGATTCCGAAGTGGCATCAGTACGCGATTTCGCCCAGACCAGGGACGGCCTGAAACTTCGCTACGAGATTCGCGGCGCGGGCGAGCCGGTCGCGCTCATCATGGGCTTCAGCGCCTCGAGCCGCGGATGGGGCGAGCCGTTTCTGAAGCTGATGGAGGCGCGGTTCAGGCTTTTTGTAATCGACAATCGCGGCACCGGCGAGAGCGACAAGCCCGACGCGGAGTTCACGCTCGGCGATATGGCGGCGGATGTCGCGGCGGTGCTGGACCATGCGAAGATTCCGCGCGCGCATATTTTCGGAATCTCGATGGGCGGGATGATCGCGCAGGAATTCGCGCTCGCATATCCGTCCCGCACGCGCGGACTGGTGCTCGGATGCACCAACTGCGGCACCAGTCATTCGATCCCGGCCGATCCCGCGGCAATCGCCAACCTTTTACCGACGCCCGGAATAGATCCGGTCGAGCAGGCGCGGCGCGCATTCTCGGTCGCCTGCGGCAAGGCGTTTCTCGCGTCAGCGGCGGGGCAGGCGACGATCGATCGGGAGCTGGCCGAGATGGGCAACTATCCGGCGACGCCGACGCATACGTTCATGCGGCAGGGGCAGGCGATTGGCGCCTTCGACAGCTTCGCGCGGCTTGGACAAATCAAGTCGCCGACACTTATTATTCACGGCGATGACGACTCGATCGTGCCGTATCCGAATGCGGAGGTTCTGCGCGGCGCGATTGCGGGATCGAAGGTACATACGCTCAAGGCTGCGGGTCACATGTTTTTCTGGGAAGCGACCGGGGAAACCGTGCGCGCGGCTGGCGATTTTCTGGCAGCGGTAAAGTAACCGCCGGAGGTTCAGATGGCGAACTACGAAACCGTCATTTACGAAAAGGCCGAGGACAAAATCTACCGGCTGACCCTCAACCGGCCCGAGAAGCTCAACGCGCTGTCGCAGAAGCTGCTCAAGGAACTCGACTCGGTGATGGACGAGTACGAGTCGAACGCCGAGGCGAGCGTGCTGATAATTCGCGGCGCCGGGCGCGCGTTCTCGGCGGGGTACGACTTGCAGGGCACGCAGCATCCGGGGTCGGCCTTCACCGTCACCAACGACCGGCTGGGACTGCACAAGCTGATCGACCGATGGCAGCGGCTGTGGTCGATTAACAAACCCACGATCGCGCAGGTGCATGGCTTCTGCCTGGCGGGCGGCACCGAGTTCGTCGGTCACTGCGATATCGTCTTCGCCAGCGAGGATGCGCAGTTCGGGCATCCGGCGGGCCGATCGCTGGGAATCCTGCCGACGATGTCGATGTGGCCGGTGCTGATGGGTCCGCGCAAGACCAAGGAATATTTTTTCACCGGCGACTATATGTCGGCGAAGGAAGCGCTCGAGTGGCACCTGGTGAATCGCGTCTTCCCGAAGGACAAGCTCGAGGAAGAGACGATGAACTATGCGCGGCGGGTCGCGATGGTGCCGGCGGAGCTGCTGATGCTGCACAAGGCGGCGGTGAATCGCTATCTCGATATCATCGGGATTCGCGCAGCAGAGCAGTCGTCGGCGGATATCGACGTGATCGCGCATCAGACGGACACGGTGAAGAACTGGATGAAGGCGAGTCGCGAGAAAGGTCTCAAGGGTGCGCTTACGGATCGCGATCGTCCGTTCGCGAAGAAGGCATAGGGGATCGCAGGGGGAAGGACTCGAGACCGGGTAAAAGGGGGGACGGGGCTATGGTCAAGCGCGCCTTGATGGCGGTCGCTGCGGCGGCACTATTGACGATGACAGTGATGCGGGCGTCGGCGGCGCAATCCGAGTACTACGCGAGCGATTCGTCCGATGCCGGCGCTGTAGATCCCGCGAAAAAGAAAAAACATACTCCGACGCCGACCGCTACTCCGACCGCGACCGCGCCGCTGATCACGTCGGCCCTGCAATGCAACATTCCGGACGCCGATGTCGTTGGCGTTCACGACACGGACACAGAGATATGCGGGGTAAATTACGGCACCGCGTTGCCGCCGGGAGACTATTCCGTCGTTGCGACCGGGGTGTTCGCAGTCACGATTGGCGATACGCCGCCCGATACGCTGGGCTTCGATTTGATCGACGAAGGCGGGCACAACCTTTTCATCCTGACAACCAGTTGGGTGCCGACGGCGCTTTTGGTTCCCGGTCAGACGATAAGCGTGAGCGCGAGTTCGTCGAGTAATTTTACGATAACGCCGGACGAGGCTGACAGCGCTTTTGTGGGCCCCTCGTGGCAGGTGTTTCCGGTAAGTCAGGATGTTACCGTGAAGATGTACAGCGGAGGAACCTTTCAGATCTTCCAGAGAACGCCCGGGTATTGAAGTGGCGCGATGTGATAGAGCCAGGAGGGGAGAGATGAGCAGATACGGATGGTTGGCGGTGGTTGCTGTTTTGATTGCCGGTTGCAACTCCGCGCCTTCACAGACCGCTGATAACACCGTCGGCGGCGCCAACGTAGTTGGCTACACGCAGGCGCCGATGGTGAAGCAGACGACCACGTTTGCGCTGGACTGGGGTAAGAAAGCACAGGCCGGCCAGGTCGCGATCGCCGACGTAATCAGCTTCGGCGGCCCAGCACCGGTGATCACCGCGCCGGCTGGATGGCAAATGATTCGCGACGACTCCACCCCTACTACGCGGCAATCGCTGTATTGGCATACGATCGCGGCGAATGACCCCAGCACGGCGACATGGACCTTCAGCGCGCCGGTCGATGCGCAAGGTGCGATGGTGCTGCTCGACAATGTCGCGGCGGGCGCGCCGGTCGATATGTCCACCGGCAGCACCGGCACTGGCGGCACGGTGACGGCGAAGTCGATGATGACGACAGCCAACGGGGATTTGATCATCAGTTTCTTTGCGACCGATTTCCATCTGCCGGGACTCAGTCCGCAGTTACCCACCGATGTGAACACGGTGATGAACGAGGAAACGACACCGGACGAATTCTGGATCCTGACGGCATACCAGGAACAGTTCGGGGCGACCGAGGACGAAGTCGGCACGGCAGCACAGCTCTTCAACTGGGTGGCGACGCAGGTGTCGATCAAACACGGCACGGCGTCTCCCCAGGCGAGCTGAAATCCGCACGCTCGCGTCGGTTCACTTATCGCGCGAGTTAGCGTAAATCGATTGTCGATGAGCGCGGGGGAGGGGGCATCGCCTGGCAGCGATCGATCGTTGCAATCGTTCTTTCGGCGCGAGGCTGTCTGGTTCGCCCTCGCAATTGTCACCGCGCTCGCAATCTACCGGCTCCGCGATTTTCCGTATCCACTGGACTTGATTGGCGCTGTCCGTGGGATCGCGCCCGTGTTGCCGGAGACGGCGTGGGCGGCGGTAAGAGTCTGGACCTTCTGGGCGCTCAGCTCATTCGCCATCAGCGGTTTGTTGGGGCGCTACGATCCTTCGATCGACGCCGGCGACGCGCTTATCGCGGGCGCCGCGGGCGTGTGGATTCTTGCGTACGTCCTCGGCAACATTTTCGGGCCGCTTAGACTGATGAGGTCGTGGTTCGTCTGGCTGCTGCTCGCGGCAGCGATCGCCCCTCAATGGCGCGAACTTAAAGGTTACAAATTCAATCCTCCGAGCGGCGGGCAAAAACTCGCGCTTCTCGCATGGGCGTTGCTCGGCGTCTCAATGTTGTTCCTTCAACTAGGATCGCCGGTGCCGCCGTTCATGGACGTGCTGAATCATCCCGCCGCCGTCCAGCGCATTCTGACCTTTCATCGATACATCCCCTTCGACAACGATCCCTACGGCGCGTTCGGTGCGCATGTGCAGGCGCCGGCGGTGGAGCTGTTCTACGCGGTGCTGGCGCTGGGCGCCGGCTCGAAAATGGGCGCGCTGGCGGAAACCGCGGCGATGCTGCCGATGGCCGGGCTGATGATCTTCTCGGCGTACTGCATGGGGCGGACGTTGTTCGGCGATACTGCCGGCGGAATGGCGTCGCTGTTCCTGTTCTTCACCTGTCTGTTTCGGCGCGAGCAGGGGATGCGTGCGACGGCGGTCGTATTCGTGCTGGTGGGGATCGGGCTCGCCTTCTTTCTCGATCCGCGGCGAAACCGCACCTTGTTTGCGTACGGTGCGATGGCCCTGGGGACCGCGGTTGCTGCGCATGCGATCGGCGGCGGCCTCACGATGGTTGTCGCCGCTTCGGCGGTGCTCTTCTGGCTGCTGTCGGGAGATTTTTCGCGTTCGTTCGCGGCGGTGATTTGTCTGGCGGGAGCCTCGTTGCTCGCCGTGCCGGAATTGCTCATCGCTACCGAGCACAGCGTCGGCTATCCCATCCTGCCCGTGATTCAAGTAGCCGGGATCGCGGTCATACTTGCGGGCGCATCACTCCTGAGACCGAAAGCTCCGCAACCTTCCGTCGTTATTCCGATCCTGAACGCGGTGCTGGTTGCGGGATTATTCGCGCTGCTCCTCTATAGGCACTGGTATACGGGATCGATCTTCGATCAAGTGATGCAGTACGTGCCGATACTATGCGTGCTCGCTGCTACAGGAATGATCGCGGCGGTAATCCTCGGCTTCGTCGAAAAGGGCAGCGCGTTCTACACCGGAGTGCTCGCCGTGGCGCTGCTGATCGGCGTTGCCGGCGAGATCGCCAACAATCAACTCAGTCCGATGATCACCGCGCCGGTCGAGCGCCACATGCTGTCGGATTTCATCAGCAAGCTGGTCGACTACTGGATACCATTCATCCTGATTTTCCCGGCGGGCCTCGTGTTCGCTCTGATCTACGACCGCATCTCGCGGCAAATCGCGCTCTTCGCCGTCGTCACAATCCTGATGTATCCTTGGACGCGAGTCGAAAATCCCCAGGACTATGACAGCGATGAGCACGCGATTTCCGAACTGTGGGCGTTCAACCTTAACCGCGCGAAAGACGGCTACTGGATCGGTACGCCTGACGGCCGCTGGACGATCGGCCCCGATGGGTTCGCGTTAGTGCACGTGCTTGACAGGGAGTTGCGCGCCGGCAGAATCACGCCCGCGACGCATATCCTTCACCTCACCGACGACACCTCGCCGTGGGGACTGATGCAGGTCGCGATCTACACCGGCATCGACGACGACCCGTACGATCTCAACTACCATCCCGACAATCTTTTTCAGGCTGGCAGCCGGGTGCGCGGACCCGATGACTTGCCGGCGGCGCTGGCGCGGCGTCCGCCGTACATCCTGGAGCAGTGTCCCGCGCCCGTCTTGATGGGCGATCCGCCTGACGGCTACGAGAAGATCTTCGATGGCGGGAAGCTTCGGCTCTATCGAAGAATCGGAATGGTCAAGAAGAATGCCGCCGACTAGGCATCGCCGCGACCCGACGCGCCCGAGCCTCGCGACCAGTCGCGAGTTCTTCAGCTTCGCCGTGGTCTTTGCGGTCGTTGGCTTCGCTTTCATCCTGTGGCGCGGATGGAGCTTGACGCGTCTCGACTGGATCTCGGCGATCGTCGCATCGACGGCATTTGCATACTCGTTCTGGATGACCGATCCTGCGCCGCCGCCGACCGCCGCGCAGATCAGGCGCGATGAGCTGCTTTCGCAGTTCGCCGTGTTCGCGGTCTTCCTGGTTTTCTATTCGATAACTTCCGGATCGGACTCGAGCCCCTTCAACGCCCACGTCCGCCAGGCCTTCGCACTCATCCACGGCCACACTTATATCGACGCGCCCAATTTCATCGAGCACGCGCAGGTCGGGCGATACAGCTACCAGCTTCATCCGATACTGCCATCCTTGATGCTGATGCCGTTCGCGGCTATCTGGGGCATGGACACCAACCAGACGTACTTCTCGATCGTTGTAGGCGCGATCGACGTTGCGCTGGCGTGGCGCCTGCTCGGACGATTCCGCCTGACGGTCAACGCGCGCGGATGGCTCACGGTGTTTTTTGGCGCCGGCACGATCGTCTGGTACGAGACGGTCCACGGCACGAGCTGGGGAGTCTCGATGGTGGTCGCGATCGCGATGACACTGCTGGCGCTCGACGAGATTTTTGACGAGGCGCGTCCCGCGGTAGCCGGGAGCTTCGCCGCGCTCGCCGCGCTTGCGCGCTACGACCTGGCGTTCGTGTGGCCGATTTACCTGGCGCTGCTTTTCCTTCGGGGACGCAGTATCCGCGACCTGGCGTGGTTTATACCGGGCTGCGTGGCCGTGGGCGTCGTGTATGTCGCTTTCAACGAGGTTCGCTACCAGAGCCCGTTCGACCGCGGTGTGTTTATTTTTGCCGATCCCGGGTCTCATCTCTTTGGCTGGGAGCATTTTCCCGGGAACTTCTACACCTTGTTCTTCATGTCGACGCATCTCGACGGCACCTTCCCCTACATTCATCCGAGTTTCGGCGGCCAGGCGCTGATTCTCACCAGCCCGGCCTTCATTCTGGCTTTGCGGCCGAGCTTTCGGCGAATCGAAACGGCGCTGATCGCCGTGGCGGCGCTGATCTCGATGACGCCGAGCCTCTTTTACTTCACCAATGGATTCGCGCAGTACGGCACGCGCCACTACCTGCACACGTTTCCGTTTCTGCTGCTGTTGATGGCATTCGGCGTCCATCGCCGAGCCGATCAGCTGACGCGCATCCTGATAGTGATTTCGATCTTCCTGATAGCCTTCGGCGTCTGGCATGAAAGATTCTACGGCCTCAACGCCTGAGGGCGAGTGGGCGCCGAATCACGAGATGGCATCGCGGACTAGCGGCTCGAATGGCGGCTCAACGCTGGCGCGTGATTTGGTACTGGCGCTGATCGTTGGACTCCTTACGGGCGCATTGGCGATCCCGGTCGTTATCAACCTTGGACTCGGCGGCGCAATCAGGATTCCGTTGGCGCTGTTGCCTGTCGTCGGTGGAGTTTTGTTTGCGGCAGGGCTGCTGGTTGCGAGCCTGGTTGCGAGTCGCGCGCCTTCATTGTTCGAATTTTCCAAGTTCGCCGTGGTCGGGGTTCTGAACTCCGGCGTCGATTTCGGTATCCTGAACTCGCTGATGCTGCTGACCGGTGTGTCCTCGGGCGCCGGCTTTCTGGGGTTCAAATCAATTTCGGTCACGCTGGGAGTGATCAACAGCTACCTGTGGAACAAGTACTGGACCTTCGATGCGGCGAAATCCCCGGGCGCGCGGCGCGAGCTGATGGCGTTCATGGCGGTGACCGTGGTCGCAGTGGCGCTGAACGTGGCGGGCGCGGACGTGATCGTCAACGTCATCGGCGCGCCGCATGGATTCAGCGCCCGGCTCTGGGCGAATATCGGCGCTATTTCCGGCGCCGGGCTGACGCTGTTCGCGAACTTCTTCGGCTACAAGTTTTACGTCTTCAAAAAACCTTGTGATGGCGGGCACGGCAGCCCGCCCCATCGTGAAAACGCCGCCATCTTTGCGCGTGGGTTAGCTACACCTGACTGTTAAATACCCGCTTACGCTGGCAGACTCGTTACCAGCTATGGATTTCCGATGCATGGCATAACGGACCCCGCGCATATCGCGGAACTGCTTTCGACGTGGGGTTACCTCGGCATCTTCGTTGCCGTGTTCGTCGGCAACCTCGGCGTTCCCGTGCCCGAGGAAACCGTGATGCTCGCCGCGGGCTTTCTCGCCGGGCAGGTGCTGCTCGACCTGCGCCTGGTGTACGTCGTCGTGATCCTGAGCGCGGTCACCGGCGACTGCTGCGGTTACATCATCGGCCGCACCGGCGGACAGCGCTTGCTGGCCGGGCTCGCGGTTACCTTCCCCTTCGTGCGCACGCGCTACGAGCGCCTGCAGCTTTTCTTTCAGACGCACGGCAGCAAGGCGGTTTTCATGGCGCGATTCATCACCGGCGTGCGGTTCATGGCGGGTCCGATGGCGGGCGCGTGCGGGATGCCGTTCTTCCAGTTCCTTGGATGGAACGTGCTCGGCGCGATCGTCTGGTGTTCGCTGGTGGTGACGGTCGGCTACCTGGTGGGCGGCGAGCTGTATCCCGCGATGGCGCTGGCGCATCAGCTTTCGCGGTGGATTGCGCTGGGCGGATTCATTTTGCTGCTCGCCGTTTTCGTCTTCTGGTGGAGGGACCGGCGCCCTGCGGTGTCGCGGCCTCAATCGTAGTCGCGAGTGCGTCGCGATTGCGGTGATCGCGCTCGCGCTGACCGGATGCAAGTCGCAGGCGCGGCTCGATATACATTATCTTCCGGGCATCGTGGCCGGATCGGAGAATATTTTTCGTCCGGCGAAAATTGCGGTGCCTCCCACCACCGGAGATTTCACCGCCGGCGACTCGCCGAGTCGGCGCAATCTACAACGCCGACGGCAGTACCCAGACGCCGCTCATGGTCGACGATCCGATCCGCGCATTCAACGACGCGTTGCTCAAGGGACTGGCGGACGCGGGTCTGATGCCGGTGGCGCTCGACTCGAGTCCCGGCGACGGCAAGCCGCCCGAAGGCTCGGATTTCATCCTCAACTCGGAGCTCGAACAGGCCGTGGTGAACAAGCGGTTCGGATCCCTGCAGACCGTGCATGGCCAGTACTTCACGATGCATGCGATGGTGCGCGTGAAGTACGAGCTGAAAAATCGCGACGGCGCGGTGCTTTACTCGGGCGACTTGAGCGGCATCGAAAATGAACCGCCGAATCCCGTCGGCGGCGAGGTCTTTCTGCCGCTCGAAACGGAACCGGCCGAGTCGTTGTCGGTGGCACTCTCGCGCGCCGTCGGCCTGCTGATGCTGCAGGCGGGATTCCGCGACGCGCTGCCGATGAGCCACAAATGAAAATGTCCGGCGCGTAGCCGCGATTGGCAGTAAATGTGGCGGCTTATGTATTGCTGCCAACCTTCAGGCGCGCGATAGTTGTCGATATGAAGATCGTCTTGCGCACGCGCCGAGTCGTCATGCTCGCTTTTCCCGACGCGCAGATCATCGATATCACCGGTCCGCTCGAAGTGTTTGGACGCGCCGCGCGCCTGATGACCGATGAGCGCGGCTGGCGCGTTCCCGCCTACACCGTCGAGATTGTCGCGGCGAAGGCGGGCGCGTTCGCGACGTCATCGGGAATTCGGCTGATTGCGGACCGCTCGATAGCGCAGGTGCGCGGACCGATCGACACGTTGCTGGTGGCAGGCGGCCGCGGAACTACCGCGGCGCTTCGCGATCGCGCGCTGATCGATTGGCTTCGGCGCATCGTCGATCGCACGCGCCGCCTGTGCTCGGTATGCACCGGGCGCGTTCCTGCTCGCGGAGGCCGGCCTGCTCGATGGGCTTTCGGCGACGACCCATTGGCGCCAATGCGATCGGCTCGCGGCTCGATACCCGGCAGTGTCAGTCGAGACCGATCCGATTTTCGTGCGCGCCGGCAAGATTTTTACCTCGGCCGGCGTGACCGCGGGGATCGATCTGGCGCTCGCGCTGCTCGAAGAAGACCATGGCCGCGAGGTTGCGCTCGCGGTGGCGCGCGAGCTGGTCATGTTCCTGCGACGTCCCGGCGGCCAGTCGCAGTTTTCGGTACAGCTAAGCGCGCAGGTTGCCGATCGCGAGCCGCTCCGCGATCTGCAGCGATGGATCGCCGACAATCCCGGCGCCGACCTGTCGGTCGAAGCGCTCGCGCGGCGCGCCGCGATGAGCCCGCGCAACTTCGCCCGTGTATTCGCGCGCGAAGTCGGAATGACGCCGGGAGAATTCGTCGAGAACTCGCGCGTTGAAGTGGCGCGGCGTCGCCTCGAAGAGTCGAGCGAAGGCGTCGATTCGATCGCGTCCGCGTGCGGCTTCGGCACGCGCGAATCGATGCGCCGCGCGTTCATTCGCACGCTGCACGTGCCGCCCAGCGCGTATCGCAGCCGATTTCATCAAAAACTCAGCGCCTGACCCGGAAGGAGAATGCCATGCGAATTGCCTTTTTGATTTTCGACAACCTGACCGCGCTCGATGCGATTGGACCGTTCGAGGTGATGTGCCGAATCCCCGGTGCCGAGGTGATGTTCGTCGGCGAGACCGCCGGCATCAAGCGCGCCGATCCGAAATCGCTCGGGCATCGTCGCCGACTACTCGATCGCCGACGTGACCAGCGCCGACATCCTGGTGGTGCCGGGCGGCAGGGGCGAGGCGCAGGTGCGCGAAAAGCCGCAGATGCTCGAATGGGTGCGGCAAATCGACGCGACCACGCAATGGACCACATCGGTTTGCACGGGCGCATTGATCCTCGGCGCGGCCGGGCTGCTCAAAGGACGGCCCGCGACCACGCATTGGGCGCGGCTCGAGAAGCTGCGCGAGTTCGGCGCCGATCCGCGATCCGAGCGCGTCGTCGAGGACGGCAAGATCATCACGGCGGCCGGCGTTTCCGCCGGCATCGACATGGCGCTGCATCTCGTCCGTCGCGTCGCAGGCGACACCGTGGCGCAAGCGATCCAGGTCGGTATCGAGTACGACCCGCAGCCGCCATTCGACGGCAATGCGGGACGCGCGCCGGCGAGCGTTATGGAAGTCCTGCGGCCACGTTACCAGCGAGCCGCCGCGAAGTGACGACGCGCTACAGCGGGAAGCGCTCGCCGACCATCTCCTCGCTTTTGCGCCACAAGTCGTTCGCATGCGCCAGGTTGAGAGCATATGAGCGCACGCCGACGCGCGAGGTTACGTCGTCGTTGATCTCGCACACGTGACAATCTTCGCAGTAGTGGCCGCCGACCGCATCGGCCGATGCGACAAAGCCCGCCCAGACCGAAGTCGCCGATCCTTGCGGCACAGTCTTGAATCGAAACGCAGATGGATCTTTGAGCCCCTGACTCATGCGGGTCCTGATCTGGTCCATCAGTTCGGGCGTGAGATGCCGGCCGAGCTCGGTCTGGATTCCGCCGGGATGCAACGAGGTTGCGCGCACGCCGCGTCCCTTCAGCCTGCTGTCGAGCGCGACCGCGTACAGAATATTTGCCGTCTTCGAGCGGCCGTACCCGAGAAAAGGCTGATACTCAGTGTGCTCGAAGTTCGGATCCTCAATGTTCACATCGCTGATTTGATGACCCGCGGAAGAGAGTGTAGCGACTCGAGCGCCGGACCTCAGCAACGGCACGAGCCGATTGACGAACACGAAATGCCCGAGGTGATTGGTTCCGAATTGAGTCTCGAAGCCGTCCTGCGTCTTGCCGAACGGACACGCCATCACGCCGGCGTTCGCGATGATCACATCGAAAGGCTCGGCGCGCGCCAGCAAGTCGCTCGCCGCCTTGCGCACGCTGCTGAGCGAAGCGAGGTCCGCTTCGACGAGAGTTACCGCGGGATTGCCCGCTTCCGCCAGCGCGCGCCGCGCCTTGGCGAGATCGCGCGCGGTGCCGACGACGGTGCCGCCGTGCGCGACGACCGACCGCGCAGTCTCGACGCCGAGGCCGGCCGAGACGCCGGTAATCAGTACGCGCTTGCCTGAAAGATCGACGCCCTCGAGGACTTCATCGGCGGTGGATTCCGATCCGAAAGTTTTTGCCATTATGCTTCTCCCAATTTTGTTTTTTAGAATTAAACAGACTTGCCTTTGCGGACTTCCTCCTGCTTGCGGAGGTCGACGCGCCGGATTTTGCCGCTTACTGTTTTCGGCAGCTCGTCGATGAATTCTATCTCGCGCGGATATTTGTAGGGTGCGGTTATCCGCTTGCAGTGCTCTTGCAGTTCCGTGATTAGCTGATCGCTGGGCTCGGCGCCAGCACGGAGTTTGATGAAGGCCTTTACGATCGAGCCGCGGTCGGCGTCGGGAGTTGCTACCACCGCGGATTCCATCACTGCGGGATGCTCGAGCAGGGCGCTTTCCACTTCGAACGGGCCGATTCGGTAGCCGGCGGAAATGATCACGTCGTCGGCGCGGCCGACGAACCACAGATAGCCGTCGACGTCGCGGACGGCCTGGTCGCCGGTCAGGTACCAGTCGCCGCGAAAGACCTGCGCGGTTTCTTCGGCGTTTTTCCAGTACTCGAGAAACAGCGAGGGCGGGCGCTCGGGCGTCACGCGCACCGCGATTTCGCCGAGCTCGTCGACTTTGGTCTCGGCCAGTTCATTGTTGATGACGCGCACGTCGTGACCGGGGAACGGCAGGCCCATCGAGCCCGGCTTCACCGGCATTCCGGGCATGTTCGCGGCAAGGATCGTCGTTTCGGTTTGTCCGTAGCCGTCGTGAATCGTGAGGCCGAGCTTATCGCGCCAGACTTCGATCACTTCAGGATTCAGCGGCTCGCCCGCACCCGTGCAATGCCTCAGGTTGGGCAATGAGTAATCTGCAAGGTTCTCTTTAATGAGTATTCGATACTCAGTCGGCGGCGCGCAGAAAGTAGTAATGCGGTAACGCGCGAGCAACTCGAGTTCCTTCGCCGGGTCGAAGCGGCCGTGGTACATGAAAGTCGTCACCCCGTTCATCCACGGCCCGAACAGGACACCGTACGCGGCCTTGGCCCATCCGGTGTCCGAGGTTGTCCAATGGATATCGCCCGGGCGCAGGTCCAGCCAGTTAAGCCCGGTAAATTTGTGACTATAGGTATAGGAATGACTATGCAGAACCGCCTTCGGTTCGCGCGTCGTGCCGGAAGTGTAATAGCAAATCGCGGGTTCCCACGATTGCGTAGTCGCCGGTCTGAACAGCGCCGACGCATGGCTCATGGATTCCTGCAGGCTGATCCAGCCAGTGCGGGCGGCGCCGGCTACGAAGTACTGCTCGATGCTGGGGCATTGTTTGCGCAGTTCCGCGACCATCGCAGCATTCTCGACGCCCGCGATTATCGCGCGCGCGCCGGAATGATTGGCGCGGTAGATTAGATCCTTCTCACGCAGCATCGAGGTGCATGGGATCACGATCGCGCCGAGCCTCAGCGCACCGATGTAGGCCGCCTGCCAGAGCGTGATTCGCGGCAGCACCAGCATGACCGCGTCGCCGCGCCTGATGCCGTAGCCGGCGAGAACGGTAGCGATGCGCTTCGACTGCTGCGCGATGTCGGCGAACGTGAGCCGCGCGCGGCGGCCCTCGCTGTCCTCCCACAGGATCGCGACGCGCCGGGGATCTTCGGCGAACTTATCGATGACGGCGGCGAAGTTGAAATTCGGCGGCGTCTCCCAGCGGAAGTCGCGATAGATGCGCCGGTAATGCTCAAGTGCTGCCGGATTGACCTGCACTGAATCAGTCTTAGTTGTATCAGTCATGGACGCGAGTTCCCGCGCGCTGCATGCTCGGCCGGCGCCTGCGATCGCTTGGCCGCCGCCTTGATGTACTTCACGGTGACCGGGGACAGGTCGTCGCGCTCGACGCGCACGTCGATTATCGCAAAGGATTTGCAGTCGGCCGCCGCCCGCAGCGCATCGCGCAATTGTTCGACGGTGGTTGCCTCGAATCCTTCGCCGCCCCAGTCGCGCGCAAGTTGCGCATATGGCCACGGCGGAATTTCGAGCAGCTCGCGGCGCTCGGCAATCGGGCGGAAGATGCCCCATCCGCCGTTGTTGATCAGCACCACGATCGGATTCACGCCCTTGGCCGGCGCCTGCGAAATCTCAGGGCCGGTCATCTGAAAGCCGCCGTCGCCGCACATCACGAGCGGCCGCAGGCCGGTGCCGATTTGCGCGCCGAGCGCAGCGGGCACCGCGAATCCCATCGAGGCGTAAAACCCCTGCGCGAAGTACGCGTTGCGGTGCGGCACACGAATATCGAGTCCGCCGAACAGCATGTCGCCCGACTCGGCGACGACCAGGTAGTCGCGCTTGTCGGCCAGGAATTCGTTGACCGCCGCTAGCACCTGGCTGACCTTGACCGGCTTGCCGTCGCGCGCCGCAATCTCGCGAAGGTTATCGGCGTAGTGAACCTGCTCGTGATGACGATGCAGCTTCTCGCGCAGCAGCGCACGCGCGAAATCGCTGACGGCGACGTCGGTGTAGGTGTGAAACTTCACCTCGACTTTGCGATCGACAGCCCACACCGTCTTGCTCTGAATGACGTGTGGTGGTCGGTTGCCGAAGTTCATGTCGGTCTTGAGGCATCCGAGATTGAGCACGAAGTCAGCCGCGTCCATCCGCGCGACGATCGACGGCGGACTGATCGGGCCGACGTGCACGCCCATGTACAGCGGATGATCCATCGGGAACGCGCCCTTGCCGAGCACGGTCGTACATACCGGCGCGCCCATCTTCTCGGCGAGCTGCACGAGATCCTCCGACGCCTTGAAGCGGTGAATCTCGATGCCCGCGATGAGCACCGGCTTGCGGCTCGCGTTGAACATCGCGGCCGTCTCGTGCGCCGCTTCGTCGACCTTGCGCGCGTCGGATTCCTGGAAGCGCAGCCGCCCGTCCCATTCGATGAGTTCCTCGGGGACTTCGATCTTGCGATCGACCATGTCGCGATGGATCTCGACGTAGCCGGGGCGCTGCTCGGCCCAGATAGCCTTGACGACGCGATGCAGCTCGTCGGCGGCGGTGCGCGGATCGGTGAGGACGGCCGACGCGCAGTTACCTCATTGTATATGCGGCGCTGCGATTCGATTTCGCGGGCCTGGTGATGAATCAGGGTGCCGAGCTTGCGCTCCTCCTCGCCGGGCCCGCCGGAGAAAATCAGAATCGGCACGCGCTCGGAGAATGAACCGGCGACCGGATTCACCATGTTGTGGCCGCCGGCGCCGTAGGTGACGCAGATGACGCCGATTTTGCCGGTCGCGCGTGCGTAGCCGTCGGCCGCGAAGCCTACGCCCGGCTCGTGCGACAGGGTAATGATTTCCAGCCCATGCTTGCGCCCCAGCGCGAAGAACAGCTTGAGCGCGAGGTCGCCGGGGATGCCGAAAACATGCGACACGCCAATCTTGCGCAGGTACGCGACCAGGAAATCGCCCAGCGCCATGTGCCTCTTCACTCCGCTTTCGCCCTCCTCGAACTACGTTATTGTAACAAAGCGCGCCTGTCGCAGGACATCTTCGACGGCGCGCTGTGCTAGAGTATTATGTTGGCGGGTCAAGCTGATGTTTTCCAAGATACTTCGAATGCAATTCCTCGGGCCGATGCAGCTGAGCAAGCTGGTCATGTACCTGCCGCAATTCGTGCGCGTGTTCTATCGGTTGTACACCGACGAGCGCGTCTCGATGCTGGCGAAGACGGTGCCGTGGATGGGTCTCGCACTCATGCTGACCCCGCCGGCGCTCGAACTCGATATGATTCCGATAGTCGGCGAACTCGACTGGCTTGTGATCGGCTACGTCGCACTGAAAATCTTTATCTGGCTCTGTCCGCCCGACGTCGTGCGCGAGCACGTCAGCCAAATTGGCCGCGGTGAATAACACAGCACGCTGATGCGGCCGCGCAATATCCTGATCCTGCTGGCGGCAGTTGTTATTGTCGCGCTCCTGGCGCTGAGCCTCGTCGATCAGCTGCTGGTCGACTACCTGTGGTACGGCAGACTCGGCTTCGGCGGCGTCTTCAACACGACAGTCGGCGCGGAAATCGCCATCTTCCTGATCGTATGGCTGGTTGCGTTCGCGGCCATCTTCGCCAGCGGTCTGATCGCGATTGGCTCGAGCCGCAATCATGAGCGGTTGCGCGTCGTGCGCCGTCCCGACGAGATGGTCGAGGTCAATCTGCCCGAGCTGATTCGCGCGCTCGGCGAGCGCGTGCCGTGGCGCGTGATCGTCGCCGCCGGCGCGGCTTTGCTCGCGCTGTTCGCGGCGCAGGGCGAGGCGGCGAGCTGGGATACTTACCTGAAGGGTCTCTACGGCGTGCCGTTCGGGATCGTCGAGCAGGCGTTCGGCAACGACATTGGCTTTTACGTCTTCACCGTGCCGCTGCTCGAGGAGCTGCGCGATCTGTTCCTGATGCTGATCGTGCTCGCGGCCGGAATGGCGATCGCGGTTTACTGGGCCCGCGGCGCGCTCGACTTCAAGGAATCGCCGCCGCGCATATCGCCGGGTGCGGCGGCACATTTGTCGGTGCTGCTGGGCCTGTTCTTCGTGCAGCGCGCGATGAGTTACTGGCTCGGCCGCTTCGACTTGCTGCTGCATACCGACGGCGTCGTGTTCGGACTGCGCTACGTCGACCGCATCCTGTGGCAGCCGGGACTGTGGGTGCTGGTGGCGCTGTCGCTGATCGCCGCGGCGCTATGCGTGTACAACGCGCGCGAGGGCGGCCTCAGGATCCCCGTCGCCGCGTTCGTCATCGTATTCGGTCCCGCGCTCATTTTGAATTTCATCCAGCCGGTGATCGAGCGCCTGTGGGTCAAGCCCGACGAGCTGCGGGTCGAGCGTCCATACCTCGTGCGCAATATCGAGGCGACGCGGCATGGTTACAAGCTCGACACGGTCGACGTGAAACCGTTTGCGGGGCAGGGCACGCTGACGCCGGCGGCGCTCGAGCAGGATTCGACCACGGTCAAGAACATCCGGCTGTGGGACCCGCGGCCGCTAATCGACACTTACCGCCAGCTCCAGGAAATCCGCACCTACTACGACTTTCGCGACGTCGATATCGATCGCTACTGGATCGAGGGCAAGTACACCGAGGTGATGCTGTCGCCACGCGAGATGAATATCGACCAGCTGGCTGACAACGCGCAGACCTGGGTCAATCAGCATCTCAAGTTCACCCACGGCGCGGGGCTGGCGATGAGCCCGGTCAACAAGAAGGACACCGAGGGCCTGCCGGTGTTCTATATCAAGGATATCCCGGCGGTGTCCGACGTCGGAATGAAGGTTGACCAGCCGGCGATTTATTTTGGCGAGGCGCGCGACAATTACGCCGTGGTCGATTCGGCGACGCCGGAGTTCGACTATCCCAAGGGCGCGGATAACGTCTTTTCGTTCTACAAAGGCTCGGGCGGCGTGCCGGTAGCGGGATTTTTTCGGCGCCTGCTGTTCAGTATATTTTTTCGCGACATCAACCTGCTCGTCACCGAGAATATCGTGGCGAACAGCAAGATCATGATACGGCGCAATATCTCGGAGCGTATCGCATACATCGCGCCGTTCCTGAACCTCGACCGCGATCCTTATGCGGTGGTGCTCAACGGCCGCATGGTCTGGATCGTCGACTGCTATACCACCAGCGATCACTATCCGTACTCGCAGCGCAACGCCGACGGTATCAACTACATCCGCAATTCGGTCAAGGTGGTGGTCGACGCCTACACCGGCGACACGGATTTTTACGTGTCGGATCCCGACGACCCGATAATCAAGACCTGGCAGCGCGTGTTTCCCGCGATGTTCAAGCCGATGTCGGCGATGCCGCCGGACTTGCGCGCGCACATCCGCTATCCCGAGGATTTTTTCCTGATCCAGGCCGACACTTTCCGCACCTATCACATGACCGACCCGCAGGTTTTCTATAACCGCGAGGACCTGTGGGGATTTCCGCGGGAAAACTACGCCGGCGAGACGGTTAATATGTCGCCCTACTATGTGATCATGCGGCTGCCGGGCGAGACGCAGGCGGAGTACATGCTGATGCTGCCGATGGTGCCGTCGGGCCGCGACAATATGATCGCGTGGATGGCCGCGCGCTGTGACGGCGCTGATTACGGTCATCTGTTCGAGTATTCGTTTTCGAAGGACCGGCTGTTTTACGGCCCTTATCAGATCCAGGCGCGCATCAATCAGAACCCGGAAATATCGCGCCAACTTTCGCTGTGGAACCAGATGGGATCGAAGGTGATCCTGGGCAATCTGCTCGTGATCCCGATCCAGGACTCGCTGCTCTACGTCGAGCCGCTGTTCATTCGCGCCGAGAACGGCCAGTTGCCGGAGTTGCAGCGGGTGGTCGCGTCGTACAGCGATCGCGTCGTGATGGGCGACACGCTCGACCTGACGATGGCGGCGCTGTTCTCCAACCAGGGTCTGCCAACGCCGACGATCGCCAAGGCAATTTCGAATGAGTCAGCGCCACAGTCGATCGCGCAGGGTGCAGAACCGGGCAAAGCGGATATGACCAGCGCCGCGCAGCACTACAATCGCGCGATGGACGCAATCCGCGCCGGCGACTGGACCGCATTCGGCGCAGAGATGAAAGCACTCGGCGACGAACTGTCAAAGCCATCAGACTCCGGCCATCCCTGACAGAAAAAGCCGACCTCCAAGTCCGGTCGAACGCGTGGCTTGATGGCATGTCCCAATCTCCACAAAAATTGTTCCCTGGGTAACTCCGCGTTCGTTCCCTAACGGCACGCTCTCTTACGAAACTTCGATTCCCTCTGTCATTCTTACGATCGGGGAAATTCTTTTGGGACGAGCGTTTGAACTACGCGAACGGCCGGAAGTAGATGCGCCTTCGCACGCATCGCGGCTGCAGGGTCTCAGGGATCGCGCTTTGGCTATCGCAGAGCTCGGCGCCGGCATGCTGGCGGCGGAGCGATGCGTCATCGCGTTTCGATCGAGTGTCTCGGTTGCCGATGAGGTATTGTGCGCGCCGTCGGGAGAGTCGCGTTGGGATGCGATTGCGAAAGCGCTGCTGGCCGCGCTCGACAATCGGATTGGCGACGCGTTTGCCGCCAATGGCACGAAGCGCGCTCCTGCAGTGCCAGATTCAGTCGGGATTGAAAGGGTTGCGCTAAGCGCGCGCGACATCGAGGCAATCGCGCTCGGCGGACAGTTAGGCGTGAGGCGGCAGATTGCCGCATCGGCGTTCATCGACGGCGCGAGCGCGGTGCGAATCGCGATGGTGACACGCGCGGATCGCACGCGCGATGAACTTGAAGCATCGCTTGAACTTATGGCGCGGGCTGTTTTTGACGAAATCGCGCTGATTGCGGCGCGCGACTCGCTCGATTTCTGGCGCACGCATGGCGCGGAGAACGGCCGGCAGGCCGTCGGCGCAAAGCGCGAGCTGGATCGCGAGCGCAATGCGGCCAATCGCCTCGACGAGGCGGTCGCATCGGCGCAGCGAGCGCGGCCTGATGAAAGGTTCGGGCGCTTCGGTGAGCTGGTTGCCGGTGGCGCCGGCTTCGATCAATGGATCGTCGCGATCGCGGACGGCGGCTCGTTCAATGGTGGCCGCATCCTCGTCGGGCCAGAAGCAATTCGACCTGGGCGAGAGCGGCAGCGCGCTGGCGGAGAGTTTCCAGCGCCGTATCGTGATTGCGCGTTGGCGCGACCGCGCCTCGGGCACGAACGATAGCGCCAAACAATTTTCCGAAGACAAGATGCTCGGGTTCGTACGTGTGTATCCCGTTCGAGGCGGGCGCTATCGCGCTGGGGTCGAGCGACGGGAGCGCGTCGGCGGCGCGGGCGGAGGAACTCGTCGAGCGGCTGGCGCCGTTGGTGGCCGGCTGGGTGATGGAGCGGGACGCATCGCGGCGCAACCGCCTGATGCGCCAGCTCACCCTTCGAATGTTCGCGGCGGTCGATCAGGAGCGGGCAAGAATCGCGCGCGACCTGCATGACGATCAGGCGCAGTTGATTGCGGCGGCGAAGATTGCGCTCGAGGGCCGCGGCGAGGCCGCACGCGAGATTCTCAAGCACGTCGAGCAGGAGTTGCGCCGCAAGACGCGCGAGCTTCGCCCGGCGACGATTGGCAGCGCGTCGCTCGGCGAGGCAATCGATCGCGAGTTCGCGCGGCTGAAGCGCGCGGGCGTGAAGGCCACGCTGGTTGGCGGTGAGGCAGCCGATAAAATTTCGCGGCCGGTGCAGCAGCTCTGCTTCCAGGTCGTGCGCGAGATGCTGTCCAACGTGATTCGCCATGCGCGCGCGAAGGCGGTGCAAATCGCGATCGAAAAAATCGATGTGGCCGCGCGGGTCTCGGTGACCGACGACGGATGCGGAATCGTCGCGGGCCACGGCGACGGGATTGGCCTGGCGGGCGTGCGGGAGCGGCTGGAGCTGATGGGCGGGAGCTTGACGGTCGAATCGCGGCCGGGCTGCACCACGATCGTCGCGGAAATTCCGGAGTACGCGTGATGGAAGATCATGGGCGGCGGATTCGCGTCCTGCTGGCCGATGACCATCGCATCGTGCGCGAGGCGCTGCGGATGGTGCTGGAGAGGGATTGCGAAGTCGTCGCGGAAGTGGCGAGCGGCGAAGAGGCCGTCGCGATTGCCGTGCGGCTGAAGCCGCAGGTGGTGGTGATGGACCTTGCGATGGCGGGAATCGGCGGGCTGTCGGCGGCGCGTCGAATCGCCAAAGAAGCGCCGGCCTGCAAAGTGCTGGTGCTTAGCCAGTACGAAGACGAGGAGTACGTGCTCGAAGCGCTCGGCGAGGCCGGCTGCGCGGGCTACATGGTCAAGACCGATGCGGCGGCAGAATTGCTGCGCGCGGTGCGCACGGTGAATTCCGGGCGGCCGTATCTCAGCCCGACGATCGCGCCAGTCTTCCTCGCGCAGTTGCGCAACGGCTCGCCAGTGAAGGCGCCGCGCGCGGCGAATCCGACCCGGCGCGAGCGCGAGGTGCTGAAGCTGATAGGCGAGGGCGCGACTACCAAGGAGGTCGCGCGACGGCTCGACATCAGCGTCAAGACCGCGCAGGCGCATCGCGAGAATCTCAAGCAGAAGCTGGATTTGCGATCGACGGCGGCGATGGTGCGGTACGCGATCAAGCACAAATTGATTCGCCTCGATTGAGGGGCCTGAACGACGGTCTTGAACGATCGTTCTGGACTGTTTGACTCCTGATTTGGCCGTGTTAGTAGTTGGGCTGGCGGCGTTTTTCGAACATCGGCCAGGAGGGGCGACTATGAAGCGCACGGGCGTTCATCATCTGGGGCTGGCGACTCTCGACCTCGATCGCACGGTCGAGTTCTACACGACCAAGCTCGGCTGGGAAGTTGCGTGGGCCGACATTATCGAGACGGCGGGCGGCGGCAAAATCAAGCACGTCTTTCTGAACACTGGCGATGGCAGCCTGGTGGCGTTCATGTGTCCGGAAAATGTGCCGGGCGTGCCGGCGGAATGGTCGACGGACATCAACAGCGCGCAGGGACTGCCGGGCTCGTTCTACCATTTCGCGTTTCATTGCGACGACGTGAAGGAACTCGAGGCAAAGCGCGACGAACTGGTCGGGCGCGGCGTCGATGTGACGCCGGTGGTCGATCATGAATGGTGCCGCTCGATCTACTTCCGCGATCCCAACGGCCTGCTGCTCGAATATTGCACGACGGTCCGCGCCTTCACCGCAGACGACAAGATCATGCGGCATCACGATCAGCCGGGACCGATGGTGACCGATCCGGACGAGTTGAAGAAGGTTTATAAGATGCTGATGGGGCCGCAGCACGCGAAACCGGCTCGCACGCCGGTGTGAAGCGCGGCCGATTGACGATTGAACGAATGCGGCCGGCGATCGATCGGGATCGCGCGGCCGCTTTTCTTTTCGCACCGCGCGATGCATTCTTCGGCTCAGTAACAATCACCTGGCAGGAGCTTCAACGATGGCAGAGATAGGACTGTTCGAGGCAATTTACTCGGCGCGATCGCTCAGGCGATTCAAGCCGGACCCGGTCCCCGACGATGTAATCACCAAGGTGCTCGACGCGGCGATCCGCGCGCCCTCCGGCAGCAATCAGCAGAGCTGGGAGTTCGTCGTCATCAAGGACGCCGCGCAGCGCAAAAAAATCGGCGCCGTGTATCAGAAGGGCGGCGCAATTTTGAAGGCGCTGTACACCGATCGCGTCAAGCCCGAGCACATGGCCGAGGACACCTACAACAAACTGATGGCGTCGGCGTATTACCTGATCGATCACATGGCCGACGCGCCGGTGCTGCTGGTCGCATGCCTGAAGCAGGTGCCGCTGTCGGGACCGGCGCCCAAGCTTCCGCCCGAGGTGGCCGCCGCGATG
The DNA here is from genome assembly GCA_963747845.1 of uncultured delta proteobacterium. Taxonomy (GTDB): domain Bacteria; phylum Desulfobacterota; class Binatia; order Binatales; family Binataceae; genus Binatus. Next base: position 187,298 of record CAVVGR010000003.1, on the reverse strand, counting down.
AAGAGCCAGGCGCGGATTTCGGGCTCGAGCATCTATCCCGCCGTGCAGAACATCATTCTCGCGTGCCGCGCGTTCGGACTTGGCACGGTGCTCACGACGATTCACACGTTCTTCGAGGACGAGGTGAAGGCGATACTGGGGCTGCCGCCCGAAGTGATGACCTTCGCGCTCATGCCGATCGGATATCCGCAGGGAAAGTTCGGCCCGATCAAGCGCCGGCCGGTGAGCGAGGTCGCCTACCTCGACAAATACGGCAGCCATTGGAAGGGTTGAGCGCCGGCGCAGCGCTAATCTTTTTCGTCCTTGAGATCTTCGGTGACTTTGCCGGCGAGATGACGGACCTGGTCGTGCTGCGACAGCAATGACGCGAGCACGGCCGGGTCGGACTTGCCGCCGAGCCGATACTCGTCGGCGGTATGCGCGAAGCGTTCGTAGGCGTTGAGCAGCTTGATGAAATCGCGATGCGACGGGCGCGACGCCTCGCGCGGCGTCGATGACGAGAACGCGTTGGCCTTGTTGAAGGCGTAGTAGAACTCGCCCATCTCCTCGGAAGAGAGCTGGCGATCGTCGAGCTTGAAAAAAGTTCGGCAATAGTCGGCCAGCTTGTCGGACATGTCGGACAGCAGCGACACGTTCGCCGCCATCGTGCGGCGATAGTCGGTCGAATAGCATGCGCTCGCCGCGACGATCGCAAGCGCAAGAAAAAAGACGGGCCGGAACCGCCCGGCCCGCCAAAATGACTTCAACAAATCGCGACCACGCCGTTTCAGCCGAGATACTCTTTGAAGAACGCGATGGTCCTGGCCCACGCCTCTTTCGAATGCACCGGGTGGAACGACGGACGATCGTCGCACATGAAGCCGTGGTCGGCGTCGGGGTAGAAGACCACCTCGGCTGGCTTGCCGGCTTTCTTGAGCGCGTCGCGAAATTCGTCGACTTCGGTAATCGGGATGAACGCGTCCTTGCCGCCGAAAAACGCGAGCACCGGGCCGTTGAGACCGGCGACGTACTCGATTGGCGGCTTGGCGCCCGGCTGCCGCGACTTCACGATCCCGCCGCCGTAGTACGGCGCGGTGGCTCTGACAGCGGAATTGCGGCATGCGGTCAGGAAGGCGATGCGTCCGCCCATGCAGAAGCCGGTGGTGCCGAACGCCGGCTTTACTTCCTTCAAGGCCTTGAGGTGATCGATCGCGGCGCCCATGTCGGCGACCACCTGATCGTCATTGACGGATCCCATCAGGCGAAAGGCGCCGGGCAAATCGTTGTAACCGACGACGTTGTTGGGCTGGCGAAAATAAAGATTCGGAGCGATCGCGACGAAACCTTCGGACGCGAATTGATTGGTGATGCGCCTGATCTGATCGTTGAGGCCGAACGCCTCCATCACGACCACCAGCGCGGGGTAAGGACCGCCAGACGCGGGACGCGCGAGATGCGCCGGCATCTGCTCGGCGCCGGTACGGACCGATATTTCACTCGAGACGACTTCCATAGCTGAAACCTCCTTGAAAACGTTTCGCGTCCGCTGACGAGCAAGTCGCGATTCCGGATCGCGCTCGATGTTGTCGCCGATCCACCGATCCTTCTCGCATACAACGAGGTCCGGCTCAAGCCGGAAGACGGAAAAGATTAGCCGCGCGCCGGTGACGTCTCGCGAACACCTGCCGCGCGCCGCTAGTATTGCTCCGCCGGCCGATCGTTGCGCCGTCCCCGGCCTGATGCTTCGATGATCCCGCTTCGCGATAACGCCGCGCCGCGCCGCCTGACCCCGGTCAACACCGCACTAATCGCCGCGAACATCGCGGTGTTCGTGTACGAGCTGTCGCTTGGCCCGCGCCTGACGGAATTCGTCGCCAGATTCGCGATGGTGCCGGCGGCGGTGGCGCATGCGCTGTCGAGCGCGCATCGCAGCCTCGAGGCGCTCGCGCCGCTGATGACGACCGTCACCTCGATGTTCATCCACGGCGGTTTCTGGCACATCGCGGGCAACATGCTTTACCTGTTCATCTTCGGCGCCGCCATTGAGTATCGGATGGGCGCGATCGCGTTACCTGATTTTCTATCTCGCCGCCGGCATCGCCGCCGCGCTCGCGACGGTGTGGATCGCGCCCGCGTCGATAGTGCCGGTGATCGGCGCGAGCGGCGCGATCGCGGGCGTGCTCGGCGCATACTTCATCCTGTATCCGCGCGGACGCATCCTGACGATTCTGCCGATTTTCATTTTCATTCAGTTCATCGAGATTCCCGCGGTCATCTACCTGCTGTTCTGGTTCGCAGTGCAACTCTACGCGGGACTCGCAGAGGGCGGCAGCGCGGGGATGACGGGGGGAGTCGCATGGTGGGCGCACGTCGGCGGCTTCATGTTCGGCATCGCGCTCGGCCCGATGCTCGACGTGAATCGTCCGCGCCGCCGCCGATCGCGTTAGCCGATCGCTCATCGAATGTGGACAGAGTGGACAACCGTTGGCGTGCGACGGGTGTAATTGTTGTAAGCGTTGAAGGCTTGCGAAATAATTTGCGCTGCTGGATTTCAGAGCGCGCGGTGGTTGAGGAGGTAGTGGGCAGTGGCGGTATCGTCGGACGATATTCTAAAGCGCGTTCCCCCGCAGAATCTCGAAGCAGAACAGTCGGTGTTGGGCGCGATCCTGCTCGACAACGACGCGATTAACCACGCGCTCGAAATTCTCTCGGATGACGACTTCTATCGGGAGTCGCATCGCCAGATCTTCCGCGCGATGGCCGAGCTCACCGACCACAGCCAGCCGGTCGATGCGATCACGCTGACCGACGCGTTGCGCACCAGGGGCGTGCTCGAGCAGATTGGCGGCCCCGGATATATCGCGGAGCTGGCGTCCGTCGTGCCGACGGCGGCGAACGTCGCGCACTACGCGCGCATCGTGCACGACAAGGCGGTGTTGCGCAGCCTCGGCTCGATCGCGACTGACATCGCAAGCTCGTCCTACGAAGCGCCGGCGGACGTGGACGGTTTTCTCGACGAAGCCGAGCATCGCATCTTCGAGATTTCCGAGAAGCGGATTAAGCCGTCGTTCCACACGATGCCCGAGCTGACGCGCGAGTCGCTGAAGATCCTCGAGCGGCTGTACGAAAACCGCGAGATGATCACTGGCGTGCCGAGCGGGTTCATCGATCTCGATCGCATCACGGCGGGCTTCCAGCCGTCGGACCTGGTCATCATCGCGGCCCGTCCCAGCATGGGCAAAACGGCGCTGGCGCTGAACATCGCGGCCTACGCGGCGATGGACGCGGACCAGCCGGTGGGCGTCGCGTTCTTTTCGCTGGAAATGTCGAAGGAGCAGCTCGTGCTGCGCATGCTGTGCGCGGAGGCGCGGGTGGACAGCGCGCGTGCGCGGCAGGGATTTCTCGGCGAGCGCGACTTTCCCAAGCTGGCGCAGGCGGCGGCGCGGCTGTCGGAGTCGAACATCTATATAGATGACTCGTCGGACACGACCTCGATCACGCTCAAGGCCAAATGCCGGCGGCTCAAGCGCGAGCGCGCGAAGAACCTCGGCCTGATCGTGGTCGACTACCTGCAACTGATGAGATCGGCGCGGCCTGGCGAGTCGCGCGAAAAGGAAATCGCGGAAATCTCGCGCTCGCTCAAGTCACTGGCGAAAGAGCTCAAGGTTCCGGTCATCGCACTGTCGCAGCTCAACCGGCAGGTCGAATCGCGCGAGAATCGGCGGCCGATGCTGGCGGATCTGCGCGAGTCGGGCGCGCTCGAGCAGGACGCCGACGTGATCGCGTTCATCTACCGCGAGGAAATGTACAAGGGTAAGGAGAGCAAGGAGCCCGGCGTCGCCGAGATTATCGTCGCCAAGCAGCGCAACGGCCCCACCGACACGGCGAAGCTGACCTATATCAACAACTACACGCGCTTCGAGAACTACACGCCGGAGACGGGCGTCTTCGAAGACACCGGCGTCTAGAACGAGTCGAGCTCGTCTTCCATCGGCTCCTGCTTGGTCATCGCGTGCGACGACTTGAGCACCAGCGCGGGCTGCGCGGGTTTGGTTTTGTCGAGCTTGTAGTCTTCGTACGTGTACTGATCGATCGCGAAGGGCAGTCCCTCCGAGGCGGGGAACGACGGCGCGTCGCAGACCTGGAAATGCAGATGCGGCTCCGATGAATTGCCGGTGTTGCCGAGATGCGCGAGTACGTCGCCCGCGTGAACCTGGTCGCCGACCTTGACCTTCAGCGTGCCGGGCCGCAGATGCGCGTACGCGGCGAAATGTCCGTCGCCGAGATCCTCGATGATGTGATTGCCGGCGAGAGTTTCATAGGTAATCGGCACCGCTATCTTGCCGCTGTTGGGGACGTTCTCGGGAATGCCGTCCTTCACCTCGACGATCTTGCCGTCGCCGACCGCGTGAATCTCCTGATCCCATGCGTGATAGCTGCTGTTCTCGCTCTTGTCGCCGGTATAGGTGTTGCCGTCGGCGCCGAGCTGGACCCAGTCGATCGCGTAGCGCTGGCCGATGTGCGGCTGACCGTTCACCGGCAGTATCGCGCGGCGATGTGCCGAGGTATTCGACGGGCCGTTGGCCGCGAGCCAGTTCTTGCCCTGGAGGGGAGCGTGAATAACGATCGGATCGTCCGAGTTCACCTCAAGACCGGAGGTGTGAATTGTTCCTGAACCGCTGCGCTCGCCGTGCTGCTCGATCGTAATCGCAGTATTGAACGTGTCGGGGTCGTCCTGGTCAGGCAGCCAGTCGGCGAAGATAAAGAAGACGCCGGTCTGACCCGGCATCAGGTTCGCTCCCTTCGCTTTGTTGGGGCCGCTCTGCACCGACATGAAGATCGCGGCGAGCTGGTCGTCGCCGCTGACCGACTGCGACAGGATGACCTTGTCGTCGTCTTTCCCTTCCACGTCGAGCCGCGTGACTTTGAGCGGCGTCTTGCCGAAGTTCGTGACCCACAACTCGTAGGCTGAATGGCGGCGGCCGGCACCGTCGAGGATTGCCGCTTCGGGCGGCCATGGCGTCGCGATCACGCGCATGTACAACGGGTCATTCTCGGGCGGCGCAGGCTTGGATTCGGCGAACGAGGATCGCGCGAACGCAAAACAAGTCAGCGCGACGAGAGCAAGCAGTCGCAATCGATACATCTCGTTCTCCGTTCAGTGCGAGGTCTTATCGTCGTCGGAGGTCTCAGGCGCCGGCTCTTCCGATGTATCTGACGGCGTCTCCGCGCTCGCAGCGGAATCTTCAGGATGAGTTTCGATGCCTTCCACCGGCCCGGTGTTCGCCTGCTCGACGGCGCGTTCGATTTCGCGGAACTCCGAAAGGTCCGGCAGACCTTCGAGGTCCTTCAGACCGAAAAGCTCGAGAAACTCAGGCGTGGTTTCATAAACCATCGGGCGGCCCGGCGCTTCCTTGCGGCCGGCAATCTTGACGAGCCGTTTTTCGAGCAGCGTCTCGAGTACCCCGCCGGTGTCGACGCCGCGCAACTGCTCTATCTCCGGGCGCGTGATTGGCTGTCGATAGGCGATTATCGCGACGGTCTCCATCAGCGGGCGGCTGAGACGCGGCGGCCGCGCGGCGAGCAGTTTGCGCACGTAGCTGGCGTGCTCCTTCGGCGTGCGCATCTGGTAGCCGCCGGCGACTTCGTCGATCACGATGCCGCGGTTCTCGGCGGCGTACATCGAGGCCATCTCGGCGATCGCCTTTTGCACGGTCGCGCGCGGCACGTCGTCGAAGACCGCGGCCAGCCGCGCAATCGAGACCGGCTCGCCGGCCGCAAACAGCAGGCTCGCGAGAATTGATTTCAGCCGCTCTTCTTCCACTCAGCCTCCGTTCACGCTGCCGCTACCTGTTCGAGCAAAATCGGACCGAAGCGCACGTCCTGAAAGGCGCGAACCTCGCGCCGGCGTATCAATTCGAGCAGCGCCATGAAGGTTGCAATCACCAGCGATCGATCGCGCGCGTCTTCGAACAGCGCGGCGAACTGGATTCGTCCGGCGCCTTCCAGCGCGCGCAATATCCGCGGGATACATTCCGCCACCGGGATGTCGCGCAGCTCGATCGCGCGCGGGGTCTTGTCGGCGACGCGCTTGAGCACCGCGCCGATCGCCTCGACCAGGTCGAAAATCGAAACCGTGTACTGCTTTGCGTTCGCGTCTTCGGGCGCGCTTTCGCCGGGCGTGGTGAACACGTCGCGGCCAAGAATCGCGCGCTCGGACAGCTTCTCCGCCGCCTCGCGATAGCGCTGATATTCGAGCAGCCGCTCGACCAGGTCGCGCTTGAGCTCCTCGGCCTCCTCGGTGTCGGCGAGCTCCGGATGCGGCAGCATCGCGAACGACTTGATGAGCAGTAGGGTCGCCGCCATGACAAGATACTCGCCGGCGACGTCGAGATTCAGCTGATCGAGCAGCTCGAGCCACGCGAGATACTGCTCGGTGATTACGCTGGCCGTTACTTCGTGCGGATCGAGCTCGGCGCGTTTGAGCAGATGCAACAGCAGGTCGAGCGGGCCCTCGTAGATCGGCAGCCGGAAGCGGACGCCGGCGTCGGCATCGAGGCGGCGAGGGCTGGGGTCGTCGCTCACAGTTGCACCATCCGGGAAATCGCGCCAAGTGCAAAATTCATGACGGGATAAATCGCGACATCCAGCCAATGCGTATACAGCAGGAGCATCAGGATAAGGAAGCCGTAGCGCTCGGTCCGTGCGTAGGCGCGCGCAGCAGGAATGGGCAGAACGCTGAACAGGACGCGGCCGCCGTCCAGCGGCAGCACCGGAAACAGATTGAAGACTCCCAGTTCGACGTTGACGATCACCGACGCCTGGAGCATTCGGGCCAGCGGTTCGGCGACGGTAGAAACGAGCGACAGGGGCATCAGCGCAGGCAGCGCTCGCAGCAACAGCCCGCTCACGATAGCCAGCACGAAATTCGTCAGCGGACCCGCGGCCGCGACCTTCAGCATGCCGGTGCGGCCGCCGCGCAGCACGCGAAAATCAACCGGCACCGGCTTCGCGTAGCCGAGCACCGGCAAACCAAACAGGTACAGCCCGAACGGCAGGATGATCGTGCCGAAGAGATCGATATGCGAGATCGGATTCAGCGTGAGGCGTCCGGCGCGCAGCGCGGTATCGTCGCCAAGGCGCAGCGCCACCACGCCGTGCATCACCTCGTGCGCGATGATCGCGAACATGATCGGCGGCGCAACGACACAAATTGTCGCGAGGGTTCCGTTCAGATCACCCAAGTTAGTCCGTACCCTCCGCCGCGCTCGCCCGCGTCGCGCGCGGATGAAACGTGCGATGGACCTTGCGCAGGTGGCTCTTGGACAGGTGCGTATAAATTTGTGTGGTCGAGATGTCGCTGTGGCCGAGCATCTCCTGCACCGCGCGCAGATCGGCGCCGCCTTCGAGCAGATGCGTGGCGAAGCAATGGCGCAAAGTATGCGGGCTGACCCATGCAAGCCGCGGATCGGAAGAGGCCCATCCCTTGAGCGCCTTGAAAAATCCCTGGCGGGTCATCGCACGGCCCAGCCGCGTGATGAAAACCGCCGAGACGCGACGCGGAACTTTTTTCTGTTCCTGCTTGCCGTCGCCGGCTGGATTCAAAATCTCGTCGCGGCGGTCGAGATAGGCCTTCAAAGCGCGAATCGCCGCGCCGCCCATCGGCACCATCCGCTCCTTGCTGCCTTTGCCGAGCACGACGACGGCGCCGGCGGCGAGATTCACCTGGTTGATTTGCAGACCGACCAGTTCCGAAACGCGCAGTCCGCATCCGTAAGCCATTTCGAGCATCGCGCGATCGCGCAGCCCGCGGGCATCGTGCGCATCGATCGCGGAGATCAGATTTCCAATGTCGGCGGACGAGAGCGTGCGCGGCAGTTTGCGCGGATGCGGCCTGAGTTTCACCGCCGGCGCCGGATCGCGCTCGATGATCTTCTCGTCCACCAGCTCGCGCGCCAGCCCGCGCAGGCTCGCGAGATGGCGGCGCTGCGAGCTCACGGCAAACCCCCGATCGGCAAGCGCTTCGAGGTATGCCGTCAGGGCGGCGGCGTCGAGTTGCGCGGGCTCGAGGCCGCTGTCGCGGCACCATGACTGAAAGAGGCCGAGGTCGTGCGCGTATGCCTCCATCGAATGGCGGCTGAGGCCGCGCTCGACGGCCTGGCGCGACAGATGGCGATCGATCAGATCGTCCCAGCCTGCCGTGCTCATGCGTGCGCACCGGGCGCGGATTCTGCACGACCTTTTCGAGCAAGGCCGCGCGCAGCTCGCGCATGCGATCGAGGTCCTCGATTTTCTGGCCGCCATCGCGATCGCTCACGTAAAAGACGTCGAGCGCCTGATCGGCGTTGGTCGAAATCCGCGCGAGATGAATCCGCAGCCCGAGCCGGAACAGCGTATGCGTGATCGCGAACAGCAATCCGACGCGGTCCTGGGTGAAGACGTCGATGACGGTGAACTGCTCGGAAGTGCGATTGTCGACCGTCACCTCGGTCGGCACGTGGCGAACGAACTTGCGCCCGGCGCTCTGCACGTGATGCGCCGCCGCGACCATCGCCGCGATGTCCTGCTGGCCGGTGACGACGCGCTCGAGGTCGTGCTCGACGCGCTGCCAGCGGTCCTCTTCCAGCGCCATCGAGCCCTCGCCCATCTGATGCGACACGCGAAAGACGTCGATCGCGACGCCGTTGGTGCGCGTGGTGATTCGCGCCGACAGGATGTTGAGATTGTTGGCAGTGAGCGCGCCCGCGATCATCGAAAACAGTCCCGGCTGATCGTGCGCGACCACGATGAACTCGCTGAATTCCAGCTCGGGGAAATGCCTGATGCGGCAGACCAGCGGCCGGTCGCCGAGCGAGCGCATCAGGTCGAAGTGCAGCACGATGTCGTTTTCGGACACGGTGAAGAAGTAGCGGTCCGGCATATCGTCGAGAAACGCGTTGACGTCGGCTTCAGGAGCCGAAGTGGCGAGCAGGGTCTCGCGCACCGCTGCCTTGACCGTCGCCAGACGGCGCGCAGGATCGGCGGCCTCGCGATCGCCCTGCTCGAGGACCTTGAGCGCGCGCAAGTAGAGATCGCTCAGCAGCATGTCGCGCCAGTTGTTGTAGACCTTCGGCGCGACCGCGCGCATGTCGGCGTAGGTCAGTAGGTAGAGCGCCTTGAGACGATCGATCGAGCCGACGGTATGCGCAAATTCCTGGACGGTGGTGTGATCGTCGAGGTCACCCTTCTGCGCGACCTGCGACATCATCAGGTGATTGCGGACGAGGAACACGACCAGATCGACTTCCTCGTTGTCGAGTCCGAGGCGCTGCGACACTTCCGCCGCCAGACTCGCGCCGCGCTCATGATGGTCGTGGCCGTGGCCCTTGCCGATATCGTGGAGCAGCAGCGCGAGGAACACGAGCGGCAGATGCGGCAACTCGCGCGCGACCTCGGTGAGCAACGGCGTCGTGTCCTTGAACTCGCCCGTGCGCAGCCGTTCGAGCTCGCGCACCGCAACCAGCGAATGCCGGTCGACGGTATAGATATGGTAGAGGTCGTGCAAAACGCGGGCGTAGAGGTTGCCGAACTCCGGAATGATCGCGCCGAGCACGCCCGACAGATGCATCGCCTCGAGCGTGTCGGCGACGCGCTGGCGCGCCGAGAGAATCGTCATCAGCGCAGCGGCGACGCGCGGGTCCCGGCGCATGCGGTCGTCGATCAGGCCGAGATTGTCGCGCACCAACTGGTAGGTGCTGCCCGACAGGCTGACGTTCTGCGCCTGGCAATCGGCGTAGATCGTAATCAGGTTGAGCGGATCCTGCTGGAAGAAATCGGGTTGCGCGATACTCAGCAGATTGCCCTGAACGATCACGCCGGGACGAATCTTGCGGCTCGGCGTGCGGCGAAAAAATCTCCCGCCCGCGCTGTTCTCGGTCACGCGCGCGATCAGGCCCTCGGCGAAGCGATGGATCGTCGACGCATGCTGATAGTACGCGCGCATCAGCGCGGCGCCGGCTGCCTGTCCTTCCTCGGGCTTGAAGCCGAGGAGAGGCTCGATCCGCTCCTGCATCTCGAAGGTGAGCTGATCGAAATGGCGGCCGGTCAGGAAGTGCAGCGAATTGCGCAGGCGCCACAGAAAATCGCGCGCCTCGATAACCTCCGCTGCTTCCGGCTCCGTGATGATGGCCTTCTGCACCAGCTCCTCGAGCGAGTGGACCTTGTACTTGACCTTCGCCAGCCACATCGCCGTATGCAGATCGCGCAGGCCGCCTTCGCCTTCCTTGATCTGCGGCTCGAGCAGGTAGATCGAATCGCCATACTGGGCGTGGCGTTTGCGGCTTTCCTCGAGCTTGGTGGCGAAGAACTTGTCCTGGTTGCGATTGAGGACGTCGGCGATGAGCAGTTTGTCGAGCTCGGCGTACAGCTTTTCGTCGCCGCAGAGGAAGCGCGCGTCGAGGATCGCCGTTTTTTCCTTCAGGTCATCGTTGGCGAGCCGCACGCACTCCTTCGCCGTGCGAACGCCGTGCCCGACGATCAGACCGGCGTCCCACAGCGCGTGCAAAATTATTTCGGTGACAATTTCCGCGTACGGGCCGCGCTTGTAATCGTGCAGGAACAGCAGGTCGACGTCGGATTGCGGATTCAGCTCGCCGCGGCCGTAGCCGCCGCGCGCGACCACCGAGATTTTCTGGTTGAGCTTGGGCGCACGGCGCGCGTGTTCCGCGTCCGCGTACCAGTACAGCGCGCGCAGCAGATCGTCCATCGCAGCCGTCATCGCAGCCACGATTTCGCTGCCGCTCGCGCCGGCGAAATGACGATCGGCCAGCTCGGCGCGGACCGATTGCAGATACGCGCGCGCATCGAGGCCTGGAGTCTTGCTCCTCGACGAATTGCGCCAGCAGCGCGTCCTGGCCGCGCGGCGATGATACGTCGGTCGAGACCGCTCCGGCGCGATTCGCGCCAATGACGGCGCTCACAGATTTCCTACCGCCACATCGGCGTTGAAGTAGTCCACCACTGCAGTGGCGACCGCGCCGGCCAGCACGTCCTGGTATCGCGCCGACGCCAGCCGCGCGGCTTCGGCGGCATTCGACATGAAGCCGCATTCGACCAGCACGGCCGGCATATGCGCGCCGACCAGCACGTAAAATGGTCCCATCTTTGCTCCCAGCGGGTTCACGTTAAGTCCAAATCCGGCGTCCAGATCGGCGACCGTCTGCGCGTCGATCAGTTTAGCCAGCGACGCGGCCTCCGACGCCTTATAGTTCTGGCGCAAGTCGGTCAGGATGTAGTTTAAGTTGGAGTCGTCCGCTGCGCCATAGCCGCCGGCGCCGGCGTTCTCCATGCGCGCCAGCCGAATCGTCGCGTGGTCGGTGGTGTTGTTCAGGTAATAGACCTCGATTCCATCGGTGTCGGGGTTCGGACTCGAGTTGAGGTGGATTGAGACGAACAGATCGGCGCCGGCGCTGTTCGCAATTCGGGTGCGCTCGGCGAGGCTGATGAAAACGTCGCTCGAGCGCGTGAGTTCGGCGCGGATGCCGCGGGCTTCCAGCGCGGTCTTGAGGCGCGTCGCGATCTGCAGCGCCAGGTCCTTCTCCATCACGCCCGCCGACGACTGCGTGCCGGGATCGTAGCCGCCGTGACCCGGATCGATCATCACGAGGAAATTACCCCGCTGGCGGTTGTCCGGGTTCACGTTGGCGAGCACGGGTGGTGCGATCGGTTGCGCGGGAATTTCGGGACGCGGGTTCTCTGACGGTGCGAATGCGACGGGGCGCGCGATCGATGGGGCAGGGGGCCGCGGCGGCGCGTCGTCGTGAACGATAGTCGGCGCGGCGATATTCGGATCGGCGCCCTCGGGCGCGACTCGCAGCACTATTTCATCTGTGTCCCTGAACCGCGCGACCGCGTAGTCGGCTTTGCCGACAACTTCGACCACGATGCGCGACTTGCCGTCGGCCTCGATCGTGCGCACGCTCGCGAGCGGTGCGGTTTCATAGCCGAACAGCGGGCGCGGCGGTATCGCGACGTGCGTGTGCGCGAGCTCGATCCAGAGTTCGCTTCCGTGAGTGCTGAGATCGAGCCGCGGAGTCGGCCCGCTGAAGCCGAAGTGCAGTTCGAGAGTGGGGCCGCGATGCTCGATGCGCGCGGATGTCAAAACTGAGAGCAGGGACACTCGCGCGCGCATGGCCAACCATCGCGCAAATGATCGCCGTGGCGGCCGCAACCGCCAACATTCTCCGCATCACCGCAGCCTACCCACCCACAAGGATAGCCGCCGCCCGACACGATCACCACGCCCCCGGCGGGGCGCTTACTTCTCTTTCTTGAGGCGGGCGGCTATGCGGGCTAGGGCGTTCAGGGCGTCCATTGGGGTCATGTGCTCGAGGTCCAGCGCGCGGATTTCATCGGCGATGCGTTCGTCTGGCGGTGAGAACAGGCCGAGTTGGGGTGGGGGGTTTTGGCGCGGCGGTCGCGGGCTATTCGCGGCATCCCGGCTTCGTCGAGTTCGCCTTGTTCGAGGTTGGCTAGAATTTCGCGCGCGCGCGTGATGATCGAATCGGGCAGGCCCGCAAGGCGCGCTACCTCGATGCCGTAGCTGCGCGAGGCAGGCTGCTCGATCACGCGGCGCAGGAAAATCACCTCGTCACCCCATTCGCGGACCGCCATGCTCAGGTTCTTGACGCGCGGGCGCTCGCGCGCGAGGTCGGTCAGCTCGTGGAAATGCGTCGCGAACAGCACCTTCGCGCGCGTCTGGTCGTGCAGGTACTCGGCCACCGCCCACGCGATCGCAAGGCCGTCGAAAGTGCTGGTGCCGCGGCCGACCTCGTCGAGCAGCAGCAGGCTGCGCTCCGACAGCCCCTTCAGCAACCGCGCCGTCTCGCTCATCTCGACCATGAAGGTGGACTCGCCGCGGCGCAGTTCGTCGCGCGCGCCGATTCGCGTCAGCACGCGATCGATAAGTCCGATGGTTGCCTCGGCGGCGGGCACGAAGCTGCCGATTTGCGCCATGATCGCAATCAGCGCGACCTGGCGCAGATAGGTCGATTTGCCCGCCATGTTGGGGCCGGTGATCAGCAGGATCTGGCGCGTGCCGGGCTCGGCGTCGAGGTCGTTGGGAACGAACTCGCCCGCGCGCATCCCGGCTTCGAGCACCGGATGACGTCCGTCGCGCACGCGAATCCGCAGGCCGGTGTTGATCTTCGGGCGCACGTAGCCGCGATGGCGCGCGACTTTGGCCAGCGACATCACTGCGTCGAATTCGCCAACGGCGCGAGCGGTTTCGAGGATCGTCGCCGCATGCGACTGCAGGTCGCGCAGCAGTTTGGTGAAAATCTGCAGCTCGAGTTCCTTGAGCGCCGATTCCGCAGTCAGGATTTTGCGCTCGAGTTCCTTCAGCGCCGGGGTGGTGAAGCGCTCGGCGCTGACCAGCGTCTGCTTGCGCTCGTAGTCGTCGGGCACGCGCTCGAGGTTGGGCTTGGTGACCTCGATGTAGTAGCCGAAGATATTGTTGTAGCGGACCTTGAGCGACGGGATCGCGGTGCGCTCGCGCTCTGTCGCTTCCAGCTTCGCGATCACGCCGCGGGCGCCCGACGCGAGGCTGCGGAGTTCATCGACCTCGGCGCTGAGGCCTGCGCGAATGACGTTGCCGTCGCGCGGATTCACGGGCGGCTCGTCGGACAGCGTCGCCGCGATTTGCGCGACCAGCGTGGGCATCGGCGAGATTCGCGCGGCCTGATCGCGAATCAGCGGGCTCTTGAGCGCGCCCATCGCATGCTTGAGCGAGTCGGCTGCGCCGAGCGCGTCGCCCAGACGGAGACAGTCGCGCGGCGACGCGCGCATCGCGCCGATTCTTCCCGCCAGCCGCTCGAGGTCGCCGATTCGCTTCAAGGACTCCGCCAATGTGCCGCCCAGGTCCGCGTCGAAGAGTTCTTCGAGTGCGTCGTGCCGCGCCTGGATCGAGTCGAGCGCGAGCAGCGGATAGATGATCCAGTTGCACAGCGTGCGCGCGCCGACCGCGGTCAGCGTCTCGTCGAGAATCGACAGCAACGAACCCTTGCGCGCGCCGTCGGTCGAGGCGATCAGCTCGAGATGGCGGCGCGTGGTCTCGTCCACCACCATGTATTCGGCGATACGATAGAGGCGCGGCGCCGCGATATGCGCCAGGTCGCGGCCGAAAGTGTCCTCGACGTAGAGCAGCGCGATTCCCGCCGTGTGCGCGATAGATTCATGAAGCTCGGCCGCGGCCGACGCGAAACGATTCGAGAATGCCGCGGTCGCGCGTTCGGTGCTGAACGATTCGCTATCGAGCGTCGTCAACGGACAGTTCAGATCCTTGAGCAGAGCACTCAGATCGCCGCTGTCGCCGGCTATGATGATTTCGCGCGGCGCGATTCGCGCGATTTCCTCACACAGTGCTGCGGCCTCGCGAATCTGCGTGGCGAGAAACTCGCCGGTCGAGACGTCGAGCGCCGCCAGCACGAAGCCCGTCGCCTCGGCGCTCGTAACTGCGACCAGGTAGCTCTTCTCGGCCGCGGTCAGCACCATTTCCTCGCCGACGGTGCCGGGCGTGATGACGCGCACGATTTGCCGCGGCATCAGCTTGGGAGTTTTGGGGTCGGGCGTGCCTTGCTCGCAGATGGCGACCTTGTGCCCGGCCTTCAGCAGCTTGGCGATGTAGGGTTCCGCGGAATGATAGGGCACGCCGCACAGCGGCACGCCGTCCTTGTTGCGCGAGGTCAGCTGGATGTCGAGCACGCGCGCGCCGACCTCGGCGTCCTCGAAGAACATTTCGTAGAAGTCGCCGAGGCGGAAGAACAGGATGGCGTCAGGCACGCGCTGCTTGACGCTGAGATACTGCGCGATGAGGGGTGTTTGCTTGACGGCTGCCACTGATGCGATTGGGGGTCACAATAGCCGTCACCGGTTAAATGGGCAAAACAGCGTAAGTTGAAGAGGCGCCCCGTCTTAGGTTCGTTTCGTAATATTTTTTTTGGCGACAGCATGTGATCGAGCAGAAGCAGAATCTTGAATCGTGCGCAGTAGCGCGCTGTATAAGGACCCTCACCTTCATCCTCTCCCTTGCAGGGAGAGGAGACAGAAGTGGCGGATGGGGAAAGGTGCCACATTGCAGGAGTAGCACGGTGAGGTGGCGGGCGGCAGGCTGAACTTGTTCAGCCCTGGCGGGCGGGCATTTTTCTCTTTGCTGAATACAGCTCGATTTACTATGGTGCGGGTGTTAAGCAGGCGTAGTTTACAGCTCGCCCGGGTTCGTCCTTGCGATAGCGTTTTCGCGGAAGGAATACGGCGACACATCACCGACAGGAGAACAGGAAAAATGGCAGCAGCATCAGCGTCACTCGAATCAGCAACTCGCGGCGCCAAGTCGAGCGCAGCGCTTGAGTTTCTCAAGAGCTCGCCCAAAAAACTTCTCATCAACGGCAAGTGGGTGCCGTCGAAGTCCGGCAAGACTTTCGAGACCCTCAACCCGTCCAACGAGCAAGTGCTCGCGCTCGTCGCCGAGGGCGACAAGGCCGACGTCGACGAGGCCGTCAAGCATGCACGCAAGGCCTACGAGGACGGCAAGTGGTCGAAAATGAGCCCGCATCAGCGCACGCACATCCTGCTGAAGATTGCGGCGCTGATCGACGAGCATGCCGAGGAGCTCGCCGAGCTCGAGACGCTCGACAACGGCAAGCCGCTGTTCGAGTCGAAGAATATCGACATCCCGGGCGCCGCCGAGACCTTCCGCTACTACGCGGGCTTCGCGACCAAGATTTACGGCGAGACCAACCCGTCCGATCCCTCGATGTTCAACTACACGCTGCGCGAGCCGGTCGGCGTATGCGGCCAGATCATCCCGTGGAATTTCCCGCTGCTGATGGCGGCGTGGAAAATTGCGCCCGCGCTCGCATGCGGCAACGTCGTCATCCTGAAGCCTGCGGAGCAGACGCCGCTGACGGCGATTCGCCTCGGCGAGTTGATCACGCGAATCCGGCCTGCCCGAAGGCGTCGTGCAGATCATCACGGGCTTCGGCCCCGGCGCCGGCAGCTCGATCGCGGAGCATCCCGACATCGACAAGGTCGCATTCACCGGATCGACCGAGGTCGGCAAGCTCATCCTGAAGGCCTCGACCGGCAACCTGAAGCGCGTCTCGCTCGAGCTCGGCGGCAAGTCGCCCAACATCATTTTCCCCGACGCTGACATGCCGTCGGCGGTGTTCGGATCGGCGCTGGGCATCTTCATGAACCAGGGCCAGGTCTGCTGCGCCGGATCGCGCGTGTTCGTGCAGGAAGGCGTGTACGATCAGTTCACCGACGAGCTGTCGAAGATCGCCGGCGGCCTGACGCTCGGCAATCCTCTCGACCCGAACACCCGCATGGGACCGCTGGTTTCCAAGGAGCAGCACGATCGCGTCAAGGGCTATCTCAAGGTCGGCAAGGAAGAGGGCGCGACGGCCAAGACCGGCGGCGAGGCGGGCAAGCAGGAAGCCGGCTACTTCATCCAGCCGACGGTTTTCACCGGCGTTAACAACCAGATGAAGATCGCGCGCGAAGAAATCTTTGGCCCGGTCGCCTCGGCGATCAAGTTCAAGGACGAAGCCGACGTCGTCTTCCAGGGCAACGACACGAGCTACGGCCTGGCCGCCGCGGTGTGGACCAAGGACATCAACCGCGCGCTCGGCGTCGCGCGCAAGCTGAAGGCCGGCACCGTTTGGATCAACACCTACGGTCAGATCGATCCGATGTCACCGTTCGGCGGCTACAAGCAGTCGGGCTTCGGCCGCGAGCTGGGCAAGTACGCGATTGACCTGTACACGCAGATCAAATCGGTTTACGCGAAGATCGGGTAGCCGAAAAACAGCTCGAATTGTTGAAAGGGGCGCCCAACGGGGCGCCCTTTTCCTTTCTGCCGGCGCGCTGAGTAACCACGGCAACGTAAAAAAAGCACAATTTTGAGCCTTAACAGTGTTTCTCTTGATCTTCCTATCCCTTATTATTTGAATGTAGTGAGCCAGAGGTGGTTGGCGTTGAGCCGCATTAATCAGACAGCGGCAGACGCACGCTTTACGGCGTTGGGATGAGCCGTCTAGGACGGCTTTAAGCAGGTGGTGTGAAATCGGCGTCGTCGAATTCCGGCGGCGCGGCGGGGTTCACTGATGGCGGCCGAGAAGAACGACGATCCGATCGAGGCGATGATCTCGTCGCGAACGCTTCGTCGCGCGCCGCAACTGGTCGTCCCCGCACCTCGCGAGTCGAGCAGCCGGCCGAACCGCCGATCGTCGAAGGCGGCTGCTGCGCCGGAGAAGCCCAAGCCTGAGCCGCGCGCACCTCAATCGCCACCGCTGCGTCCGCCGACGCATTCCGCGCTCGAATCGCGCCTCGAGGTGCGCCCGATAGGCACGTCGATGGGTTTGCGCGAGCTTGCCGCACTCCACAAGCGGACGTGGAAAATGCTGAACGTGCAGGAAAAGCGCGTGCACGTATTGCTCTGGCCGCTGGCGATTCATTTTGGTCTCTACTCGGTCGGGCAGGGCAGCGAGCGGCGCCGCCCGCCGCTGATTGGCGCGTTCTGGGCGCGATGCCTGGCGGAAGCGCCGCTGACGCTGGGCCATCTCTATCCGCCGCAGTTGTTCAAGGGGCTGTACGCCTCGGAAGTGTTCGAGTTTGGCGGGATGGTGATCGACCCGAACTACCAGGGCAAAGGGCTGGTGAAAATGATGTCGGACACGGCGCGGCTGTTCGTTTTTTCGCGCCGGCCGAAGCTGCTGATCACCAATCCGGTCGAGCCGCTTTACGAGATGTACAAGCAGCTCGGGCTCAAGACGGTCGGCCGCGAGCCGGTCGAGCATCCGCATGCGTTCAACGTGCGGGTGTGGCTGATGTACGGCAAGTTCGACGAGATGTCGAAGCCGTACTTTATGTAGGATTTTCAGCCGATTTCAGGTAGGGCGTCATGTCCATGCCGGGATAGCGTGCCGCGACATCGGCGATAGTCTGATCGTTCCAGTATTCGCTGCCGGGCGGCGGCCAGCCGAAAAGATCGCGATCGCGCGGCGTCATGCGCACCAGGGCCTCGTTCATGCCGGGCATGTCGGCGCGATCCGGCCAGCTCATCTTTCCCTGCCATCGCCATCCGCGCTGCTGAAAATCGACGAGCATCATGAAGCGCGAGCGGTTGACCCCGGTGAAATCGGAACCGCGATGAAAAACGTCGGTCTTGTAGATCAGCAGACTGCCGGCGGGAGCAGTCGCCGCGACTTCGTGCTCGAACAGATCACCGAACGGCACCATGCGCGTCGAGCGCGGCAGGTCGCGGGTGAACTTCAGCGGCACCAGCTTGGTGGGCGCGTCTTCCGCGGTCACGTCGGAGAGCAGCATGAAGGTCGTCATCTGCGTGTGATTTCGATCGGCGCGCGGCACGACCAGGCTGTGATTGCCGAAGTCGCGATGATGAAACTGATCGTAGTTGACGGCGCCCGAGTACTTGGCCCACAGCTCGATCTTGTAAATCTCAAGGTCCTGACTTCCGAGCAGGCGCTCCGCACCGTCGACAAGATCGGGATACACGGGGAGGCGGCTCAGCGCCCATGATTTGTAGGGGAACAAGCGCAAGCCGGAGAATTGCCCGCGCGTGAGATCCGCATGCTCCTCGGGCGCTTTGAAATAATCCTCGGGATTGGGGAAGACCTCCCACATCGCTTGCTGAGCGGCGGCGAGCGTGTCGGCGATCGAGGAAGTTCTCGACGATGGTGAAACCCTGGTCCCAGACCTCGGCGAGATTTCGATCGGGTACGCGCATCAGAGCTTGCTACCTTTCCATGTCTAGGATTTGGCTTTGTGTTCCGGCTTGGCGCCGGCGCCCATCAGCGTCGCCGCACCTTGCATGACCCTGGTGCCGACGCTCAGCAGCGCGTCGGTGACGCCGGGGAACAGCGACGCGAGTTTTTCCGCGACCGCGGCGCCCGGTGGCACGTCAACTTCGGTCAGCCCGAACGCGGCCGCGGCCAGCACCGCCCACGTCACCCATCGCGCCGGCATCGCCATCATGGCGGGCACGCCCTTGAGCGTGTCGTGCTTGAGCGCGTTGCGCGCCATCGGAGTGTCGATCACCCCGGGCATCACGAGCGACACTTTTATTCCGCTGCTGAACAGCTCGACCCGCAGCGCTTCGGTCATCCCGACCAGCGCAAACTTGGTCGAGCTGTAGCCGCCGAGCGGGCTGACGCCGCGGCGTCCGGCCAGCGACGAGATGTTCACGATGTTGCCCGACTTGGCCTTGCGCATCACGGGCAGCACGGCCTGCATCGCGTTGAGCGCGCCGAAGACGTTCACGCCCATCATCTTCTCGAGATCTTCGGGGCGCATGTGCTCGACCGGATCGGTGATCAGCAATCCGGCCGAGTTGATGAGGATATCGACTTTGCCGAATGCTTCCTTGACCTGCTCGATCGCCCAGAAAACGCGCGCGCGATCGGTGACGTCGCAATCGAGCGCGAGCGCCTTGCCGCCGGCCTTGTTGATTTTCTGCGCGAGCTCTTCGAGTTGCACGCGGCGGCGCGCGAGCAATGCGACCTGCGCGCCTTGTTCGCCGAACGCGAGCGCGACGTCGTGGCCGATACCGCTCGACGCGCCGGTCACGACCACCGATTTGTCGAAGAAATATCCGCGCACCGGTCCTTTGGATTCGCGCTTGGCTTCGGTCATAAGGGTCACCTCGATTGGCGCCGTGGCACGGAACTGATGGTCGGGGCGTCGCGTTGCCCGCATTCTGCGCCGGTCGCACGCGCATGCGCAAACCCGCGCCAGGCGGCTTGCCGAGGCGGCAATGGGTGGTTAGCCTTTAAGCCGGAGGCGCCGGCAGAAACGGAAAAAGTTTGAACTCGCGAACTGTCATCACTGAAATCGCCGCTGCGGGCGCGTTGATCGGATCGTATCCACTGGATTGGCTGGTCCAACGCGGCGAGCCATATTTCTGCACGCCGTCGAGCGAACCCGTCATCCTGCTTCACGGCTTTGGCGGCAGCCGATCCAATCTGCTCGCGCTGGCGGCGTACCTGCGGCTGGCGGGATTCGACAACGTTTCATACTTCGAGTATCCGCGATGGCAGACGATCGGCGATTCGGCGGTGCAACTCGAGCGCTTCGCCGAGGAAAAATCCGGCGGCCGCGGCGTTCATCTGATCGGTCACAGCCTTGGCGGCACCGTCGCGCGGCGCTACACGGGCGCCGCGCCAAAACGTGCGGTGCGATCGCTCGTCACGCTTGGATCGCCGTATTCGTACGGCCAGTGGAGTCCGCGGGAAGTCGGGATTTTCGGCGACGACGATCCGATTGTGCCGGCGCCGGTCAAAGCGCTGATGACGCGCGTCGCCTTCGGGCAGATCGTGACGCTGCACAACGTCGGGCATCTCGCGCTGATCTTCCATCCTGAGGCGCTGCGGGTGATCGGCACGTCGCTGCGTGCGAATCGCGCGCCCGAGAGCAATGCTGCCGCATAATCGTGTCGGCTGTTGAAGAGGCGGGCGCGATTGTTCTGGTTGGCGGGCAAAGCTCGCGGATGGGACGGCCGAAAGCGGCGCTGGATTTCGGCGGGTGTGCCGCTTCTCACCAGGATAGTTATCGAGCTCAAACGGCGCTTCGACGAAATTGTGATTGTCGCGGCGCCCGCTTCAGCACGGCAGCCGCGTATCGAAGTTGCGGGAATTAAGATTGTTCATGATGAGACCGCATTCGAGGGACCGCTGGGCGCGTTGCGGCGGGGTCTCGATGCGGTCGAACATCAAGTTGCGTTTGCTTGCTCGTGCGACTTGCCGTTGTTGAATGCTGATGTTGCGGGCTGCGCTGGTCGCGATGCTTGAGGACTTCGATGCGGTAATTCCGGAAGTCGGCGGCAAGCTGCAGCCGCTGCATGCAGTTTATCGGAAGCACTGTGCGCGAAAGATCGAGTCGCTCGCGGCGAGCGGCGAGAAGCGGCTGACCGCCAGCGTGGGAGCGATCAACGCGAGAAAAGTTGATGAGGACGAGCTCAGAAAGATCGATCCGCAGCTCTTGAGTTTCTTCAATGTGAATACGCCGGAGGATTATCGGCGCGCGCTGGAAATTGCGGGCCTCTGATTCCCTCGCCGCGCAGCTTATTCGGAATTTTCAACAAATTTGGTCCCTCACCCGCCGCGCGCGGACGCGCGTCGGCCTCTCCCCCGTGGGGCGAGGCAATTGAAGAAGGCGGCGTGCTCGATCCTCGGCTAGGCTTTCTTTTCCCAGCGGACTATTGGGCGGCGGGCTGCCAGGGCTTCGTCTACGCGCGAGACTGGTAGCGTTTGCGGGGCGCTTTTTACGCGTTCGGGATCGTTGAGCGCTTCTTCGTAAATCCGTTCCATCGCGTCGACGAAGCTGTCGAGGATTTCCTTGCTCTCGGTTTCGGTCGGTTCGATCATCAGCGCGCCCGGAACTACCAGCGGGAAGTAAATCGTCGGCGGATGGATGCCGAAATCGAGCAGGCGCTTGGCGATTTCGAGCGTGCTCACGCCGGCGCGCTTTTCGAGATCGTGCGAGAGCACGCATTCATGCATCGAGGGCTCGCCGGTGGCGCTCGGAAAATGCGGTTGCAGGCGCGTGCGCACGTAGTTCGCGCCGAGGATCGCCAGCCGGCTCGCCATCGCGAGGCCGTCGCCGCCGAGCGCGAGGATGTACGCGTAGGCGCGCACGATCATGCCGAAGTTGTTGTGAAACGAGCGCATCCGGCCGATTGAGTCCGGCCGATCGGCGTCGAACTCGTAGCCGGCATCGGAATGCTTCAGCCGCGGCATCGGCAGGAACGGCTCGAGATGCTTTTTCACCGCGACCGGTCCCGCGCCCGGGCCGCCGCCGCCGTGCGGAGTCGAGAAGCTCTTGTGCAGATTGAGCTGCACGATGTCCGCGCCCATGTGTCCGGGCTTGGCGACGCCGAGCAGCGCGTTCATGTTCGCGCCGTCGAGGTAGAGCATCGCGCCGCGCTCATGCAGCGCAGCGGCAATATCCTGGATTTCGGGCTCGAAAATTCCGAGCGTGTTCGGATTGGTGACCATCATCGCGGCCACGTCGTCGCTCACGAGGCGGCGAACCTCGGCCGCCTCGAGGTAGCCGCGCTTGTTCGACTTCGCGACGATCACCTCGAAGCCCGCGAGCGTGCAGCTGGCCGGATTGGTGCCGTGCGCGGTGTCGGGGATGATTACCTTGTGCCGCGTCTCGCCGCGCTTGCGATGATACGCGCGGACCATCAGCAGTCCCGTCAACTCGCCCTGCGCGCCGGCGGCGGGATGCAGCGACACGGCGTCCATGCCGGTTATTTCGGCCAGCGCGGATTCCATTCGCGCGATCAGTTCGAGCGCGCCCTGCGCGAGATGCGCGGGCGTCGCGGGATGCAGCCCGGCCAAACCCTGCAGTGCGGCAAGTTCGTCGTTGACGACGGGATTGTACTTCATCGTGCACGAGCCGAGCGGATAGAACTGCAGCGCCTGCGCGAAGTTGAGCTGCGACAGGCGCAGGAAATGCCGCAGCACCTGCGGCTCGCTGAGCTCGGGGAAGCCGGGAAGATCCTCGCGGCAGAGTTCGGCGCCGATTATTTCGGCGCCACTGCCGATCGCCGGCAGCGCGCGGCGACAAGTCGGTTCCGCGGCGGCCGTCTGATGAGAGTTCGAAAATAAGCGGCACGCCCGCGACCGGCTCGGTCCGTTCGAGACTCGAAGGATTTTCAGGCGACGTGATTGGAACGATTCTGCCCGCAGTTGCCATCACCGCACCTCCCCGATTGCCGCCGCCAGCCGTTCGAACTCGTCGCCATGATTCATCTCGGTGACTGAAAGCAGGAGCGCGTCGGAGAGTTCGGGATAGTCGTCGCCGAGTGCGATGCCCGCGAGGATTTGCCGGCGCTCTGCCGCTTCCAGAGCGGCTGCGGGATTTGCAAGCTTCAGCGCGAATTCGTTGAAGAACGGCCCCGAGAAGCGCCGCTGGATTCCCGCGGCTTCCAGCACGTCGGCCGCCCGATGCGCGAGCTCGACGTTGCGCTCGGCCAGCTCGCGAAGCCCGCTGCGGCCCATCAGCGAGAGATAGACCGTCGCGGCCAGCGCGCAGAGCGAATGATTGGTGCAGATGTTCGAAGTCGCGCGCTCGCGGCGGATGTGCTGCTCGCGCGTGTTGAGCGTCAGGCAGAACGCGCGGCGGCCGTCGCGGTCGCGAGTCTGTCCGACCAGGCGGCCGGGCATCTGGCGGATGTGAGTCATGCGCGCGGCCATGAAGCCGACGCCGGGTCCGCCGAATTGGAGCGGCAGGCCGAAACTCTGACCCTCGCCGACGGCGATGTCGACGCCGAGATCGCCCGGCGCACGCAGCAGACCGAGCGCGATACCTTCGGCCGTCGCGGAGATCGCGAGCGCGCCCGCGCGATGCGTCATATCGGCAATCGCGCCGAGCGGTTCGATGACGCCGAGCGCGTTGGGATAACCGGTGACGGTGCATAGCAGGCGGTCGTTGGCGATTCGATCGAGCGCGGCTGCGTCGGTCGCGCCGGTTGCGTCGTCAAACGGAACCTCGACGATCTCGACGCCGTCGAGCGCGCTCAGGTAGGTGCGGATGGTCGCGCGATACTCGGGCCACAGCGCGCGCGAGAGCGCGACGACCGAGCGCTTTGGCATCAGGCGCCGCGCCATCAGGACCGCCTCGGCCGCGGCCGACGCGCCGTCGTACATGCTGGCGTTGGCGACTTCCATCGCGGTGAGCTGCGTGATGAGCGTTTGAAATTCGAAGATCGCCTGCGTGGTGCCCTGGCTCGCCTCGGCCTGGTACGGCGTATAGCTGGTGGCGAATTCGGCGCGGGCGATGACGGCGCGCACGGCGGCGGGCACGTAATGACGGTAGTAGCCGGCGCCGAGGAAGCTCGCGAAGCCCGACGCGCCGGTGTTGCGCGCGGCGAGCGCAGAAATCTCGTGGACGACATCGGCTTCGCTGCGGCCGGCGTCGAGATCGATGGTCGCGCTCGCGCGCAGGTTCGCCGGCACGTGCGCGATGAGGTCATCGAGATGCTTCGCGCCGATCGTCTCGAGCATCGACGCTACGTCACTGTCGGTATGTGGCATGAATCTCATGAAATCAGCTTTTCCTCCCCCGCTTCAGCCGCCACTTCGCCCTGCAATTCAATCATACGCGCGCACTTGATGCCGCAAAGGGTTCATCGGGCCGATAGAACGGGCGCGGCACGATAGTCGCCGCGCACTTTGCGTTCGCGAATTTCAACTTCGAGCGACTCGCCAACGGCCGGCGGACTTTTCGCGTCCGCGACCGCGAGATACGCCATCGCGATCGGCCGTTGTATCGACGGCGCGAAGGTCCCGCTGGTCACGACGCCGGCCTCTTCGCCGTTTTTGAATACGCGGTAGCCCTGGCGCGCGACCATCCTGCCGTCGTCGGTCTGCATTCCGACTAATGTTTTTTTCAAGCCGTGATCGCGCTGGGTCGTGAGCGCGTCGCTGCCGATGAACGGGCGGCCCAGTTTTACGAACGTCGCGAGGCCCGCTTCGAGCGGAGACGTGTTGCGATCGAGTTCGTGGCCGTAGAGCGGCAGGCCTGCTTCGAGCCGCAGCGTGTCGCGCGCGCCGAGGCCGACGGGCTTGATGTTGGCGGGAGCGCCGGCGTCGAGAATCGCCTGGAACAATTTGCTTGCGCTGGCGTTATCAACGAACAGTTCGAAGCCGTCTTCGCCGGTGTAGCCGGTGCGAGCGGCGAGGCAGCTGATTCCTGCGACCAGTCCTTCGGCAACGCCGAAGCGCGCGACATCCGCGATAGGAAAATCCGCGAGCGTCGCCAGTATCGCGACGGCGGCAGGTCCCTGGACTGCGATGAGCGCGGTCGCGTCGCTCACGTCCTCGAACTGCGCGTGGCCGGCGTTGAGATCGACGAGCCATTCGCGATCCGCCGCGATGTTGGAGGCGTTGACGCAGAGCATGTAGCGCTCCGGTCCGAGCCGGTACACGATCAGATCGTCGAGCGTGCCGCCGTCGTCGGCGCACATGATCGTGTACTGCGCGTGGCCTTGCTTGAGGCGCGCCGCGGAATTCGTGAACGCGCGCTCGAGCGTCTCGATTGCATGCGGGCCGCTGATTTCGAATTCACCCATGTGGCTCAGGTCGAACACTCCCGCCGAATTGCGGACCGCTAGATGCTCCTCGATGATGCCGCTATAACTGACCGGCATCTCGAAACCACCGAAAACCGTCATTCGTGCGCCGAGTTTCTGGTGAAGGTCGAACAGAACAGTGCGCTTGGGCGCGTTCATCAACGGCAAAATTTTAACAGACGCATGGTGATCGAACGAGACGAGCGCAAACGATCTTCCAACAACCGCCGACTTCTGTCCACAACATCTTGTCGGGAGTAAACCGGTGCTATACTCGGTCTGGGACTGAATGGCTGCAATCATCATGGACGGTCGGGCGCTGAGCGCGCATCTGATGCCGGAGCTGCGCGCCAACATCGACGAGCTCAAGAGCGCGTTCGGATGCACGCCGTCGCTGGTGGCGATCCTGGTCGGCGACGATCCCGCGTCACGGCAATACGTCAAAAATAAACAGCGGGTCGCGGCCGAGCTTGGATGCGAGAGCCGCACGGTGCGAATGACCGAGTCACAGGCGACCACCGAGTCGTTGATCCGCGTGATCGGGGAACTCAACGCCGACGCGAACGTCAACGCGATACTGCTGCAATTGCCGATTCCCGATTCGATCGACCGCTTCCGCCTGTTCGACGCGATAGCACCCGACAAGGATCTCGACGCGGTGAGCGCGGCCAGCGTCGGGGGCTTCTACCGCGGCCAGTGGGGACGTTTTATCCCGTGCACTCCGCGCGGCGTGCTGACGTTGCTCGACTACTACAAGGTGCCGGTCGACGGTGCGCGTGCGGTGGTCATCGGGCGCAGCGATATCGCGGGCAAGCCGACCGCGCTGATACTCGGCGGCCGCCTGCGCAACGCGACGGTCACGTGGTGCCATCGCCATACGCGCGACCTCGCCGCGCTTTGCCGCGAGGCCGACATCCTGATCCCATGCGTCGGCGCCGACACCGGCCAGCCGTGGCTGATAACGGCGGATATGGTGAAGCCGGGCGCTTGCGTGATTGACGTTGGCTTCAGGCGCGTCGGTCCCGGCAAGTTCGTCGGCGACGTCGATTTCGAAGCGGTCAAGAACGTTGCGGGATGGATCACGCTCAATCCGGGCGGCACCGGTCCGATGACGGTGGTTGCGCTGATGCAGAATCTTATCGACGCAACCCGCTATCAACTCGGGCTGGAGCGCGTCGTCTACTCGGTCTGAAGACGGCGAAGGCCGCCCGACGTTGCTTTGCGCAAGGTCTGACTTTCCCGTAGATTTGCAAACTGCAACGGGAGAAGGCTCGAAAAGTCGAAATGGCATCACCAATCGCCGGCGCGAAGATAACTTCCAGTTCCGCGCAGAAGTCGGGGAAGCGAACGATAAGCGACGTGCTGATCGGGCCGCCGCGCGATGTTCGCGACCCGGAAATCTTCCATAGCCTGTCGCTGGTGGCGTTTCTCGCGTGGGTCGGGCTGGGCAGCGACGGCCTGAGCTCGTCGTGCTACGGACCCGAGGAGGCGTTTCTCGCGCTCGGGCATCATCAGTACCTGGCGGTGTTCCTCGCGATGCTGATGGCGCTGACCGTGTTCATCATTTCGGCGTCGTATTCGCAGACGATCGACCTGTTCCCGACCGGCGGTGGCGGCTACCTGGTCGCGACCAAGTTGCTCGGCAAATATTTCGGCCTCGTTTCCGGATCGGCGCTGGTGGTCGACTACGTGCTGACCATTGCGATTTCGATCGCGAGCGGCGCCGACGCGATCTTCAGCTTTCTGCCGGTCTCGTGGCTGCCGTACAAGTTCTGGCTGTGCCTGCTGGTCGTCGTGCTGATGGTTCTGATGAACCTGCGCGGGGTCAAGGAGTCGGTGCTGTCGCTGCTGCCGATATTCATCGCGTTCATCGTGATGCACGTGTGGCTGGTCGGCTACGCGATTCTCAGCCGCGCGCCCGAGTTGCCGTCGATCGTCGGCCACGCCGTGCACGAGGTGCATGCCAGCTCGCATAGCCTCGGGATGCTCGCGCTGGCGGTGATTTTCTTTCGCGCCTACAGCCTCGGCGGCGGTACGTACACCGGGAATCGAGGCGGTCAGCAACGGCCTGCCAATCCTGCGCGAGCCGCGCGCCGAGACCGGCAAGCGCACGATGATCTACATGGCGTTGTCGCTGGCGTTCGTCGCGGGCGGAATCCTGCTCGGCTACCTGCTGCTCAACGTCGAGGCCGAGGCGGGCAAGACCCTCAACGCCGTCATGTTCGAGCGGCTCGCTTCGAACTGGCAGCTGTTCGGCGTGCATATCGGCCCCGCGATAATCACTTTCGCGCTGCTGACCGAGGGCGCGCTGCTGTTCGTCGCGGCGCAAACCGGCTTCGTCGACGGACCGCGCGTGCTCGCCACGATGGCGAGCGATCGATGGCTGCCGCGACGCTTCGCGAACCTGAGCGCGCGGCTGGTGACGCAGGACGGCGTCATCACGATCGGACTCGCCGCGATTCTGCTGTTAATCGGCACCGAGGCGAAGGTCGATGTGCTGGTCGTGCTCTACGCCATCAACGTGTTCGTGACGTTCACGCTCTCGCAGCTCGGGATGACGTCGCATTGGTGGATCGAGCGCAAGAACGAAAAGCGCTGGCTCCGCAAACTGATCATCAACGGGGTCGGCACGTTCTTCACCGCGAGCATCCTGATGATCACGCTCACGCTGAAGTTCCACGACGGCGGCTGGGTGACCGTGGTGATCACCGGCGGCCTGATCGGCCTGTGCTACGTTGTGCGGCGGCATTACGAGCGCGTGTCGAAGGCGATCGAGCAGCTCGAGGCCGACATCCTGCCGAAGCTGTACGCGGTCAAAAAGCGCGAGCCGGCCAAGCGCGATCCCGACGCGCCGACGGCGGCCATCCTGGTCAGCGGTTACAACGGTCTCGGGCTGGCGACGCTGATAGCGGTCACGCAATTGTTCAAGGACGAGTTCCGCAACGTGGTTTTCATCGGCGTCGGCGAAGTGGACGCGGCGCTGCTCAAGGGCGCCGAAGAAGTGCACGAGCTCGAGACGCGAATGGCGGAAGACCTCAATGAATATTGCCAGTTCGCCGCCGACCTCGGGCTTCATCCCGAACTGCGCGCGGGCCTTGCGCCCGACGTCGTCGTCGAGCTGCGGCGGCTATGCCTGGAAGTCGCGCACGAATTTCCGCACGTCGTGTTCTTCGCGGGCAAGCTGATCTTCTCCGACGAGATCGAGGGGTTCATCGGCCGCTTCCTGCACAATCACACGTCGGTTGAAATCCAGAACTGGCTGCAGCTCTACGGCTACAGTCTCGTCATCCTGCCTATTCGCGTCGGCGCCGGCTCGATGGCGATCCCGGCCAACTCGCAAGCTGCATAGTCGCCGCTCACGTCATTTGGCGATCGGCGTGATCCGATAGAACACCAGGTGATCGTCGCGGAATTTTTCTGTCGACCTTGAACCGCGCTGGATCGGGCAGCTCGGAGTTCACCGCGTTGCCATTCTTCCAGCTGATGAGCCATCCGCCGCCCGCCGATGACACGCGCTGCTCGATAGTCATTCGCGCGGACGCGGGATCGAATCCCGGAATGGCTACTCGCGGATTGCTTCCCTTGAAGTAGTAGTTGAACGGCACCGAATAGTAGCCGAATGGAAAGCCGCCGTTGGGGACGCTGGCGGTGCTTTCGTTCGAGATGAATCCCGCTTCGAAGAAGACCGGATCCGACGCGCCGCCTGCAGTCACCTGCTCGGCGAAATCGCGCCACGGCTGCGGCTTGGAGCGGTCGAACGGCAGCATGATCAGGCATGCGACCACGAAGCCTGCCGCGAGCAGATTGCGCCACTTGACGCTCAATGCGCCAAGGGCCGCGGCAATCAAAAGTGACGACGCCGCGAGGCCCGGTGCAAGGTAGCGCGGATTGAGCATCGGATGCAGGATCACTGAGCCGACGATGAACGCCAACGCGGGCAGTCCGATCCATGCCACCAGCACGCGAATCGGCTCGTCGTTATTTCGTTCCACTGCGCGGCCGAATACCAGCCACAAAGTCACTAACGCCGCGACCATCGCGACTGCCACCTTCGCCGCAAGCGAATAGTTGTAAGCCGGCCCCAGGTAATCCAGCCATTGCCCGTGAATCATCTGCTGGCTTTGTCCAATCGCGTAGGGCAGGTAGGGGAGGAACAAAACTCCCGCGACGATAAGCGCCGCCCACGCCATCGTGTCGCGTCTGCCGCGCGCAAGATCGCGAATCAGTATCGCGCTCTCCGCGCCGAGGATCATTAGACCCGGCCATGTGCGTGCATGGCATCGCCGCACCGAGAATTCCGCAGATGATTGCGCCCGCGATGCTGGGCCGCGAACGCACTCGCAGCAGCGTCAGCAGATGCGCCAGCGCGATCGCGATGAGCATCGGGTACATTCGCGCAGTGTGCGCGAAGACGACGGCGAGCGGGTTGAATGCCCAAATCGCGGCCGCCGCCAGCGCGGTGTTGTCGTCGAACATTTCGCAGCCGAGCGCGAACACCAGCACCAGGCTTATCAGCGAGAAAACTACCGACATCGAGCGCAGCGAAATTTCGCTCAGCCCGAAAATGCGCGAGTAGTAATGCAGCGTGCCGTAGTAGAACAGAAATTTTCCGGGCTCCTGCAGCACCGGCGTTTGCGCGATTGCGGCGATTCCCGGCTTCGCCGCCGACCACGCGCTGAACGCCTCGCTCGCGCCGAGCGCGTCGGTCCCAAGATGAGACGTGTAGGCGACCGCCGCCACGACGAAAATAACGGCGAAGATTTGCACCGGCCGCCGCGACCATAATCCGCGGCGAGGCGTTTCTGTTGCCGGCAATGATTCAATCGTAGCTGAAGCTGCCTGTGTCATCTCCACCCGGCTTGAGACACGACATGCTAGCGGATTTCTCACAGCCGCACGATTGACTATCCGGGCTGGTGCTGGCGTAACTGTTCACAATCATGTCCGAGTTTCTTGAGGCGGCTCCCGAGGTAGTACCGGGCGGGGTCGCGATGACCCTGCCACCCATCGAGCGGATCCGCTTCGAAGTGTGGGCGCTCGCCTGGCCCGTGATCTTGTCGTTCGGACTCGATTCGGTGCTCGGGCTCTCGTCGATAATGATGGTCGGACGGCTGGGCGCGGACGCGGTCGGCGCAGTCGGCCTCGCCACGCAAATCCTGGGTGCGGTGCGCGCCGGTATCGCGGCGGTTGGCACCGGCACCATCGCGCTGGTCGCGCGTTATATCGGTGCGAACGATCGCGACAGCGCCGAGGAGGTACTGAAGCAGTCGGTCGTCTTCGGCGTGATGGTTTCGACGATCATCGCGATTCCCGTGATAATTTTCGCGCGCCCGCTGATGGGATTGTTCCAGGTCAAGGGCGAGATGGCCGAGATGGGCACGCGTTACCTGCAGGTCGTCATGCTGTCGGAGCCGTTCCAGGGAATCTTCCTGATGTGCGCGTCGGCGTTGCGCGGCGCCGGCGACACGCGCACGCCGCTGTGGATCGGCGGCATCATCGACGTGATCGCAATCTTCCTCAACTACGTGCTGATCTTCGGCAAGTTCGGAATGCCGGCGCTCGGCGTCGACGGTTCGGCCGTGGCGACGCTGCTCGCGATCGCGATCGGCGGGCTTTTGTTTTTCTACGCGCTGTCGATCGACGGGATGGTGCTCAACTTCCGATGGACGCGGCTGTGGCCCGACTTCAGCCTCGGCCGCCGAATCTTAAGCGTCGGCAATCCCGCCGCTATCGAGCAGTTGTTGATTCAGTTCGGCTTCGTCGCCTACGTCGGATTCGTCGCGCGCTACGGGCCCAAGGAAATCGCCGCATATTTTATCGGCGTGCGAATCCTGGCGCTGTCGTTTCTGCCGGGCTTCGGCTTCTCGGCCGCGTCCGCGACTCTGGTTGGCCAGGGCCTCGGCGCGCGCGACCCGAAGTTCTCGCGCAAGGCGGGATGGGAATCGACCGGGATGGCGATAGTGGGGATGACCGCGATGGGCGTGGTGTTTATCGTCTTCGCGCGTCAGATCGCGGCGCTGTTCATCGACGACAAAACGGTCATCGCGTACACGGTGCAGTTCATGTACGCGCTCGCGGCCGCGCAGCCGCTGATGGCGATCGACTGGACGATAACCGGCGCACTGCGCGGCGCGGGCGATTCGCAGTTCCCGCTCTACGGCTCGCTCGCCGGCTTTTACGGAATGCGGCTCTTCCTCACGATTCTGATTTGGTACCACGGCGGCAGCATCAACTATATCTGGTGGTCGCTGCTCGCCGACTACGTCGTTCGCTCGACGGTAAAAGTCTGGCGCTTCCAATCCGGGCATTGGGAACACGTCGAAGTCTGAAATTCCGATCCGCTCTATGTGCGCGCGTAAAATGCATTCCGCCGAGGTGGAGACCGACGTTTCTCTCGTCGGCCGCTTGCTCGCGACGCAGTTTCCGCACTGGGCGGACCTTCCGATCGTGCCGGTCCAGTCGGCTGGCACAGACAACGCGATTTACCGGCTTGGCGACGAGATGGCCGTGCGATTGCCGCGCACGCTCTCGGCAACCCGGCCGTTGGATAAGGAGCACCAATGGATGCCGCGACTGGCTCCGCATTTGCCGCTTGCCATTCCCGTCCCGCTCGCAAAGGGGATTCCCGCTGAGGGCTACCCCTGGCATTGGTCAGTATGCCGATGGCTGGCGGGCGAGAACGCGACCATCGAGCGCATTGCAGATCTGCCTCGCGAAGCCGCGACCGCCTTGGCGCAATTCATCGCCGCCTTGCGCCGAATCGATCCAGGCGGCGGACCAATCCCGGGCGCGCACAATTCTGGCCGCGGCGTGAAGCTCGCTATACGTGACGCCGCGACCCGCGCCGCAATCGCAAGCCTGCACGACATGCTCGATACGGATCGATTGACCGCGGCATGGAACGCGGCCCTGCGGGCGCCCGTTTTCGACGGACCGCCCGTCTGGATCCATGGAGACCTCCATCCGGGAAACCTGCTGGTCGAACATGGCCGGCTAAGCGCCGTCATCGACTTCGGCTGCCTGGGCGTAGGCGATCCGGCATGCGACCTGATGGTCGCATGGACACTCTTCTCCGGCGAAAGCCGCGACGTTTTCCGCGCCGCGCTATCTGCAGACGATGCGAGCTGGGCAAGGGCTCGCGGCTGGGCACTGTCGGTCGCTCTGATCCAGCTTCCATACTACCTGGATACCAATCCGACGATCGTCGCGATGGCGCGAAATGCAATCGACCAGGTCCTTGCCGATCACCAGCAACTCGCCTGACAGTCTTCCCGCCTGTTGACGCTCGCATCGCCGTTAACTGGACGCGGCGTGCGTTGCGCGTAATCCTCTTTGCGTGGCACGCGTGGTTCAGGCGAGCGAGACGCTGGAGGGCATCCTCGATCACATTCTGTTCGTCAACGACAAGAACGGATACTCGGTCGCGGTCGTGGTCGTGCCGCAGGAGCATGGCGACTTTCGCCGCGTCACGGTGGTCGGCAATCTCGCCGGCCTCGAAGTCGGATCGACCATCCGCGCGCAAGGCGGCTTCGAGCAGCATCAGCGTTTCGGCGAGCAGTTTCATGTCGTCGATTTCGAGACCTTGCGCCCGGCCGGCGCGGTCGCGATCGAGCGCTACCTCGCCTCGGAAATTAAAGGCATCGGACCCCGGCTCGCGCGACGAATCGCGGAGCATTTCGGCGACACTCTCGGCGAAGTGCTCGACAACGCGCCCGAGCGCATGCGCGAGGTGCCCGGGATCGGCGCTGCGGTCGCACGGACGATCGCGGCCGCGTGGCGCGACGCGTCGGGCCTGCGCGAGCTGACGGTCTTTCTGCGCGGGCATGGCTTGGCGGCATCGCACGCGCGGCGCATTCACAAGTTCTACGGCAAGGACGCGCTCGAGGTCGTGCGGCGCGATCCATACGTGCTCGCGCGCACGATTCACGGCATCGGATTTCGCACCGCCGACGCGATCGCGGAGAAACTCGGCATCGCGCGCAACTCGATTCAGCGCGCGCGCGCCGCGGTGCTGTACATTCTCGAGCGGATGTCCGACGAGGGACACGTCTATTCGCCTTTCGAATATCTCGAAGGCCAGTTCCGCACCGCGCTTGAGATGGAGCCGGACCTCGCGCATGACGCCGTCAACGAGCTCGTTGCGAGCGGTGAGGTGATTGCCGAAGATGCCGGCGATCACATCGCGATTTACCTCGCGCGCCTGCATGAGGCCGAAGTGAACGTCGCCACGCGAATCGCGGAATTGAACGCAGGCCGCGCGATGAACAAGGATCTGATCGAGCGCGCGGTCGCGGCCGCGATCAAATCTTCCGAGCTCGAACTTTCAGCCGAACAAAAGAGCGCGCTGCGATGCGCGCTGGCCAGCCGCGTCACCGTTATCACCGGCGGTCCCGGCACCGGCAAGACGACCTTGCTGCGATCGCTGCTGGTGGCGCTGGCCGACGTCGGCTTGAAGCCTACGCTGGCCGCGCCGACCGGGCGCGCCGCGCGACGGCTCCAGGACGCCGCTGGCCGCGACGCCAAAACGATTCATCGGCTGCTCGAATACGCGCCCGAGAGCGGCGGATTTCTCCGCAACAAGAATTTTCCGCTGCGCACCAACTATCTGATCATCGACGAAGCCTCGATGATGGACGTCGAGCTCGCTTCGAGCCTTTTGTCTGCGCTGATGCCGAACTGCTCGCTGCTGCTCGTCGGCGATCGCGATCAACTGCCGTCGGTTGGCCCCGGCAGCGTGCTCAAGGACGTGATTGCGTCCGACTTCGTGCCGGTCGTGCAGCTGAAGGAGGTCTATCGGCAGGCGCGCCAAAGCCTGATCGTCGCCAACGCGCATCGGCTGAATCGCGGAGAGTTCCCGCAAATCTCGAATGACGCCGAAGGCGACTTTTTTTTCTTCGAGCGCAACGCCGCCGAGGATGTAGTCGCGACGATCAAGCAGCTCGTGCAGCAGAGGCTGATTGGGCGCTTCGGAATCAACGATCCGCGCGAAATCCAGGTGCTGACGCCGATGAATCGCGGCCCGCTCGGCACCCACATTCTGAATCGCGAGCTGCAAGCACTGCTGAATCCGGCGGGACGCGAACTTCGCTCAGGCGATCGCACTTTTCGCGAGGGCGATCGCGTCATCCAGTTGCGCAACAATTACGACAAGGGCGTTTTCAACGGATCGATCGGCAGGATTGTTGCGATCGACACCACCAAGGCGCGCGTGAGCGTCGCGTTCGAAGAGACGCACGCCGAGTACGATCTCTCGGAGCTCGACGAGCTGGCGCTTGCCTACGCGATCTCGGTGCATAAGAGCCAGGGCAGTCAGTACCCGGCGATCGTGATGCCGATACATTCGAGTCACTACGTGATGCTGCGGCGCAACCTGCTCTATACCGCGATCACGCGCGCCGAGCGGGTATGCGTGCTGGTCGGGACCAAGAGCGCGCTGCAACAGGCGGTGCGCAATCAGGATGAGCGGCTGCGCTTCTCGCGCCTGGCGCAGCGGCTGCACGTGGACTGATTTATCAGTGATGTCCCAGTAGCAGAGCGAATAGGAACAGGCTTACTCCAATGAGGACCACCGCGATGACCGCCGGTATCAGGGTCGCGAGCAAACGCGCGCCACGCCGAGAATCGATGCACCTCGCCGATGCACTTCAAGCCGACGAAAAATCCCCAGATCCCGAGCACGCCCTCGGCGACCATGATTTTGTAAAACGAGGGATCGATATGAGTGATCGTTCCGGGACTCGGTTGAGGTATCGGTATGCCCATCAGGACAGCGATCAGCAGAATGATCGCAGCGGCAATCCCCGGCACTGAAGACCACGCCAGCGCAGCCCGCATCTGGATGTTGTCGGCGACGCCGCCGAGCAGGCCCCCGGACCATCTTAAAACCGCGGCACCGATAAACAGTGAGACGACTCCGATGGCCGCCTCGACCGCAACGATCACGACGACCCACAGCGGCCATAGCACCGAAAGGCCGGCGCTATTGTTCATCGCCTTCGACCACTGCCCGGACAGCGCGCCGATCGCCGCACCGATCGCGGCGAGCGCGATTACGTTGCGCTTCGGATCGGTATCGACGATGCGCCGAATCGTGGCGCGCGGCTCAGTCCAGATTGTGAAGAAAGGTGTGATCGAGTCGCCAGCCCCGTTCGCCATCGAAGCCCCCATCCCGCTGCGAATTTCGTCACGGTAGCATCTTGCTACATCGTGCGACAGCTAGCGGGTTTTCTTCGCAGGCTTTTCGGCGGGCGGCCGGCTGCGCTTGGTGCGCACCGGTTTCAGCGCTTGCAGAAAGCTCAGCAGGGCTTCAGCTTCCGATCGCACCGCGTCGGGATCGTGGCCGCCTTGCTCGAGCTCCTTGTCGACGTCCGCGATCGTCTTTTCCCAGTCGTTCCTGTATTTGCGATTGAGATCCTTCCACGCCACTCCCGCCAGCGCGTCGGTGACGTTCGCCGGCGGACGATAGAATCCGCGCGCGATCAGCACCGCGATGGCGGGATAGCCGAGGTAGCCCTGCCAGTATGACGCGTTATCGTTCGACGCTATCTCGCGGCCGTCGGCCGAGGTCTCGACCTCATAAGTCTTCGACAGGTCCGATGAGGTGACGGTCGCGCGCCGATCATCCTCGATTCGCACGCGGCCATCGCCAATCGCGCCGAGCGCTTCGTACGCCTTGATGACCGGCGGTATTTTCCACTGCGTCGCTGGCATAGCCACCTCTATTCGATCATATTCGACATCACGTCAATCGATTTGGAGACTCGCGCGATGGCAAATCCACCAATCGGCAAACTCGATCACATCGGAATCGCGGTCAAGAGCGTCGCCGAGGCGCGCAAATTTTACGAGGATGTCCTCGGCGCCACCTTCGTATTCGAAGCGGCCAACGAGGCGGCCGGCTTCAAGCTCGCCGCGTTCGATCTGCGCGGTCTGTCAATCGAGCTGCTGGAGCCACTGGGCGCGAACTCGTTTCTGCACAAGTTTCTCGAAAAGCGCGGCGAGGGGATGCATCATCTGACCTTCGACGTTCCCGACTGCAAGGCAAAGACCGCGGAGCTGAAAGAGCAGGGCGTGCGCATCGTCGACGAAACTCAATGGTCGCCAACCAGCTTCGAGTCGTTCATCTCGCCGCGATCGTCGCACGGCGTGCTGATCCAGCTCGGCTCCGGCTATCCAACCCTCAACAGCGATCCCGCGTGGCACGCGAAGAAAGAGTAGGGAGCCTCGCCGCTAGCCGATCAGTCCTGGATTCGCGCCGCCGTCGATTGTGATGTTCGCGCCGTGGATGAACGCCGCTCGCTCCGACGCGAGGAACATCACGAGGTCGGCAACTTCCTCGGCCTTACCGGGACGCCCGAGCGGCGTCATCCGCTTGAGCACCTCGCTCACGTCGCCGCCGGCTGCACGACGCTCGGTAAACAGCCGCAGCCGGTCGGTGAAAATCGGCCCGGGATTCACGCCCACGACGCGCACGCCGTGCTTCGATCCTTCGTTCGCCAGCGCCTTGGTAAAATGATTGAGCGCGGCGTTCGCCGAGCCGCCGATCATGTAGCCGCCGGTCGGAATCAGGCCGCCGGTGCCGATCACGTTCACGATCACGCCATGACCCTGTCGTTGCATTTGTGGCAGTACTTCGCGCGCCATCCGCACGTAGCCGAAGAACTTGAGATTCCAGTCTTCGAGCCATTCGTCGTCGGTGAGCTTTTGAAAATCGCCCGGCCGCGCGCTGCCCGCATTGTTGACCAGGATATCGATCTTGCCGAACGCCTCGACGCATCGCGCCGCCACGCGCTTCACGTCTTCGGGCTTGTTCAAGTCGGCCTGTATCGCCTCGACCCGCGCGCCGTCGCGTCGCATGCGCGAGTTTTACGGTCTCGTCGAGCGCGTCGCGACCGCGCGCGCATACCAGCACCGACGCGCCTTCCGCCGCGAAGCCGATCGCGGTGGCGCGCCCGATTCCCTTGCTGCCGCCGGTGACGATTGCCGCTTTGCCGCCAAGTCCCAGTTCCATTGTGGATAACCTCTCGCGCAAAGGTTCGCATCGTGCCGCCGCGATCGTCAACCGCGCCTTAACATCGCGCCGTCTATCTGACACGATTGCTGCACGCACCCACGGCTTCACAGATGAAAGAGCTGATCGTCTCCATCCTTCGCGACGCAATCGAGCGGGCGCGCGCCGCGGGTCAATTGACTGCCGAAGTTCCTGCGATCGGAATCGAAGCGCCGCGCGACTCCGCCCACGGCGACGTCGCCTCCAACATCGCGCTGACACTCGCCAAGCCCGAGCGCAAGGCGCCGCGCGCGATCGCCGAGATAATCAAGTCGCACGTGACGCTGCCCGCCGAGGTCAGCGAAGTGTCGGTCGCCGGCCCCGGCTTCATCAATTTCAAAATGTCACCAGCCTACTGGCACCTCGAGATGCGCCATGCGGCGAGTGCGGGACGCGCGTTCTGGAAGCCGCAGCCATGGGAGCTGCGTCACGGCGCCGGAAAAAAAGTCCAGGTGGAATTTCTTTCCGCCAATCCCACCGGGCCGCTGACCGTCGGCCATGGCCGCAATGCCGTGCTCGGCGACGCTATCGCGCGCCTCTACGAGTCGGCCGGCTTCGACGTGACGCGCGAATATTATTTCAACGACGGCGGCCGCCAGATGAAGCTGCTCGGCGAGTCGGTCCGTGCGCGTTACCTGCAAGCACATGGTATCGACGCGCCGATGCCCGAAGATGGCTACCAGGGCGAGTACATCGTCGATATCGCGCGCGCATTGAAAGCGGAGCGGGGCGATTCGCTGGTGTCGGTCACCGACCTTGAAGAATTCCGCTCGGTGGCTGTCAAAGCCATCTTCGCCGACATCAGCCAGACCTGCACCCGGCTTGGAATTCGCTTCGACGTCTTCACCAACGAGCTCGATCTCTTCAACTCGGGAAAGGTTGACGCGGTTCTCAAAGCGCTGAGCGAGCGCAATCTCACGGTCGAAAACGACGGCGCCATCTGGCTGCGCGGCGAGCCGCTCGGACTGCCCAAGGATGCGGTGCTGGTGCGCTCCGGCGCCGACAAGCAGCCGACTTACCGCACGCCCGACATCGCCTATCACATCGAGAAGCTCAAGCTCGGCTTCGATCTGATCGTCGACGTGTTTGGCGCCGATCATATCGCCGAGCATCAGCAGGTCGTTGCCGCGGTCAAGGCGCTCGGCTACGACATCACGCCCATCCGCGCGATCATCTACCAGTTCGTCACGCTCACGCGCGCCGGCGAGAAAGTGAAAATGTCCACGCGCAAGGCGACCTACGTCACGCTCGACGAGTTGATCGAGGAAGTCGGCGCCGACGTGGTGCGATTTTTCTTTTTGTTCCGCAAGTCCGACAGCCAGCTCGATTTCGATCTCGAGCTCGCGAAAAAGCAGGCGCCCGAGAATCCCGTTTTCTATGTTCAGTATGCGCACGCGCGGCTGGCGAGTATTTTTCGCGAAGGCGCCGCGAAGGATCTGGCGCTGCCAGCGGACTCGGCGGCGGTCGATCTGAATCTGCTCGGCGCCGAGGAGCTCGATCTCGCCAAGCGTGCGCTCGGCCTGCCCGACGTCATGTCGGCGGCGGCCGAGGCGCTCGAGCCGCATCGGATTCCCTTCTATCTGCTCGAGTTGGCCGGCGAGTTCCATCGCTACTACAACAAGCCCGCGAATCGTATAATCGGACCGGATCGCGAGCTTAGTTTGGCGCGGATGTTCGTGGCGTCGATTCTCAAAGATGCGATTGCGGGTGGACTCGAGCTGCTCGGCGTGAGCGCTCCAGAGCGGATGTGAGGGCGGGATGCGATTCGAAATCAGGGCGGGCGGCGCGTTTTTAATCTTAGTCGGATCTGGTCGGGCTGTCGGGCGGGGTCTTCGCGCTCGGCCTGGTCGCGGGCTACGAGATGGCCCGGCAGAATCAGCCTGACCTCAGTCAAATCTCATCGACCTACCCATTGCCGAAATCGCCGGCGCCCGACGAAAAACCTGCGCCAGTATCCGAGATGTCGGGTGCGGCCGTCGCGTCGCCGTCAGTCGCGTCGGCTCCGCCTGCCGAAGCGATCAAACCGCCGCCTGAGCCCGCCATCGGCGAGGAGGCTCCTGCGGCGCCTCCATCACCAGCGACCGTCGCACGCGTGAAGCCGCCGGCCGAAGCGCCCGCTGCCAGTCGCCCGGCGCCCGCGGCTGAAGATGAAGACACCGATGAGGACACCGAGACCGCCTCGGCTCCGCCCGCGGCCGAGCCGCCGCCTCCCGCGCTGCCGCCCGGCACGCGCCCGTACAACATTCAGATCGAAGCCGTGATGGACAAGAGCGGCGCGGACGAGATGGTCGCGCGGCTGAAGGCGCTCGGTTACAACGCGCAGGAAGCGAAAGTCGCGCTTAACGGGCAGACCTGGTACCGGGTTCGCGTCGGCCCTTACGCCAGCGCCGACGAAGCGACCGCCGCGCAGAACCGGCTGCGCGACCAATACCGGCAGGCCTACACGACGTCGCATTGAGCGATCGATCCAGCATGCGGGGAGCGGTTCGCGCGAAGCGATCTCAGTCTCGCTCGACTGGCAGCTGTGCGTCTTTCCATTCGATCATGCCGCCCTTCAGGTTCCACACGCGCTCGAATCCCAGGCCGGTGAGAATCGCGGCGGCGGTGGCGCTGCGTACCCCGACTCGGCAAATCGCAACTACGTCGCGGCTCTTCGCTTCCGCCAGTTCAGCGGTTCGCTCGGGCAGTTCCTTCAGCGGGATCAGGCGCGCGCCCGCAATATGCCCCAACTCTCCGCGATACTCACGTTCCTCGCGAACGTCGATCAGGATCGGCGGATTGGAGCTCGCGATGCGATCGCGCAACTCCGCGGCGGTCAACTGACGCACCTGGTTGAGCTGCGAGAGCGTCGGGAACTTGAGCGCGCCCGCTTCGACGTCGGATTGGTTCGGTTGCAGCGACTCCTGGATGCCGTCAGGGAGCGGCAGGCCGAGGTTGTTCATCAGGTTGACGTAGTCATCCCGGGTTTTGCCGGCCAGCCGCGGGTTCGAGCGCTTCTCGTCGCCGATGGTTGATTGCGTATGGCCGCGATAATCGTGCGCGGGGAAAACCAGGATCTCATCCGGCAGCGTGAACAGCTTGCGGGTGATCGAATCGTACTGGCTACCCGCGTCGCCGCCCGCGAAATCGGCGCGTCCGGTGCCATGGATAAACAACACGTCGCCGGTGAAGACGCGATCCTTGGCAAGCAGACTAATCGAATCGGGAGTGTGACCAGGCGTATAGAGAACTCGGATTTCCTCATCGCCAACTTTCAGCGGCTGACCATCTTCAACGTGAATACTTACGTGCGGAGCCGGCGCGAGACGATGCATCACGACCGGCGCATCGGCAAGCTCCGCCAACTCCATCGAGCCGCTGCGATGATCGGCGTGAGTATGCGTGTCGATGATCGAATCGAGGCGCAATCCGTAATACGCAAGGACCGCGAGGTAGCGCTCGATCTTGTCGCGCAAAGGATCGATGATCGCAGCCCTGCTACTCGTTTCCGAAATCGCAAGATAGGTCTTGCACTTGCCATGATTGAGTTCGCGAAAGATCATGATGGCATCAATTCTAGATACTACCCGATCCTCTCAGCAACTGATGCTACGCGATTTCTCTACCCGATAATCGCGCGCATTGACAATCACCCGCTTCGCATGGATCATTAACCCACCGATGACTCTCACGAGCCGAAATGTTCGCGCGGGATGGTGGCGTTGGCACCTTGATGCACCCGCCTGCGCGCCGGCTTTGTAATTCATCGCAAAACCGATTTCTCAAAAGGGCCGCAGGCGAAACCTGCGGCCCTTTTTCTTTTTTGGAAACGGAAGTGAGCGAGGCAACCAGAATGCTACAACCGACTGAACGCGAATTCGAACAACTGGCGGCGAAGGGATTCAATCTCATCCCGGTCTTCGAGGAAGTCGCCGCCGACCTCGAGACTCCCGTCTCCGCCTTCCTCAAGGTCGCGCGCGACGACTACGCCTTCCTGCTCGAAAGCGTCCGCGGCGGCGAGAAGTGGGGCCGCTACACGTTCCTCGGCTCCGAGCCGTCAGTGGTGATGCGCGCCCGCAAGAACCGCGTGGACATCATCCGGCCCGGCCGCGGCGTCGAGGTGCGCTCGGTTGAGAACTCGTTCGAGGAGTTGCGCGCCGAGGTCAAGCGCTTCCGCGCGCCCGAGCTGCCCAACCTGCCACGCTTCTTCGGCGGCGCGGTCGGATTTCTCGCGTACGACATCGTGCGATGCTTCGAAAAAATTCCCGAGACCGTTAAGGACGATCTCGGCGCGCCCGACTTCCACCTGATGTTCACCGACACGGTGCTCTGCTTCGACAACGTCCGCCAGACGCTCAAAATTATCGCCAACGTGCCGGTCGAGGAGTTTGCCTCGACCAAAATGGCCTATCAAAGCGCTCGAATTAAAATCGACGAGATCATCGAACGCCTCAAACGTCCCGCCGTGCCGCCGTTTCTCGAAGGCGCGAGCAACGTCGCAATCAACGACGCGTCGATCACCTCGAACGTGACGCGCGAAGGCTACATGGCGATGGTCTCCGCCGCGAAGGAGTACATCGCGGCCGGCGACATTATCCAGGTCGTGCCGTCGCAGCGCTTCGAGGCTCCTCTGACCGCGCATCCGTTCAATATTTACCGCAGCCTGCGCACGATTAACCCGTCGCCCTACATGTTCTACCTGCGCCTGGGCGATCACACGCTGGTCGGTGCGTCGCCCGAGGTGATGGTGCGCGTCGAGGGTCGCGAGATAACGCTGCGGCCGATCGCGGGGACGCGCCGTCGTGGCGTGACCGAAGCAGAAGACCGCGAACTCGAAGCCGAGCTGCTCGCCGATCCCAAGGAGCGCGCCGAGCATGTGATGCTGGTCGATCTCGGGCGCAACGATGTCGGCCGCGTCGCCGAAATCGGTTCGGTGAAAGTGAACGAGCTGATGATCGTCGAACGCTACTCGCACGTGATGCACATAGTGTCGAACGTTACCGGCACGCTGCGTGAAGGATGCGACGCGTTCGACGCCTTCGCCGCGACCTTTCCGCAAGGCACCGTCTCGGGCGCGCCGAAAATCCGCGCGATGGAAATCATCGACGAGCTCGAGAGCGTCCGCCGCGGCGTGTATGCGGGCGCGGTCGGCTACTTCAGCTACACGGGGAATACCGACACTGCCATCGCGCTGCGCACGCTGCTCATCAAGGGCAACCGCGTTTATATCCAGGCGGGCGGCGGCGTCGTCGCCGACTCGGATCCCGGCGCCGAATTCGACGAATCGGTCAACAAGGCTCGCGCGATGGTGCGGGCGCTGCAGGCCGCGCGCGATTTCGAAATCGCGGCCCGGAGGTGAGTCGGATGGCGTCAAATGAAAAACTTCGAGTCCTGATGATCGACAACTACGACTCGTTTACCTACAACATCGTGCAGTACCTCGGCGAACTCGGCGCCGACGTCATCGTCAAGCGCAACGACACGATCGACGTCGCCGGCGTGCGCGCGCTTCATCCTGACGCCGTCGTCATCTCGCCGGGCCCATGCACTCCGACTGAAGCCGGAATCTCGCTGACTCTCCTGCGCGAGATGGCGGGCGAAGTTCCGATTCTCGGCGTGTGCCTCGGCCTGCAATGTATCGGCGAGGCTTTTGGCGGCAGGGTCGTACGCGCCGATCGCCTGATGCACGGCAAGACCTCGCCGATAATTCACGACGGCAAGACCATCTTCGCCGGCATCCCGAGTCCGTTCGACGCGATGCGCTATCATTCGCTGCTGGTCGATGCGGCGACGATCCCGCCGGCGCTGGAAGTCAGCGCCCGCACGGCGGAAAACGAAATCATGGGCCTGCGCCACAAGCAGCACGCGGTCGAAGGCGTGCAGTTCCATCCCGAATCGATTCTGACTTTCGAAGGCAAGCATCTGCTGCAAAACTTTCTCGACAGCCTCGGGCGCAACGGAGGCGCGCAATGAGCGGACTCCACGACGCGCTGCAGGCGCTCATCGACGGGCGCTCGCTCACCGACGCCGAGGCAGAACGCGCGATGGGCGAGATCATGGACGGCGGCGCGCATGACGCCGTCGTCGGCGCGTTCCTGGTGGCGCTGAAAATCAAGGGCGCCGAGGCCGACGAGCTGGCCGGCGCGGTGCGGGCGATGCGCCAGCGCGCGGTGCCGCTGAATCTTCGCGACGGCGAGGTGCTCGACACCTGCGGCACCGGTGGCGACGGCGCCAGCACGTTCAATATCTCGACCGGCGCGGCGTTAATCGCGGCTGCAGCGGGCGTCGCGGTCGCCAAGCATGGCAATCGCGCAATCAGCGGGACGGTCGGCACGGCCGACGTGCTCGAAGCGATGGGCGTGAAGATCGATTGCGATCCCGAAGGACTGAAACGATGCCTCGACGCCGCCGGCTGCTGTCACATCTTCGCGCAGGCGTATCATCCCGCGTTCAGAAAGATTGCGCCGCTCCGCCGCGAGCTGCGCATCCGCACCATCTTCAATCTGATGGGCTCGATCGGCAATCCCGCGCGTCCGCGTTTCCATCTGCTGGGCGTCGCCGAGGACAGCCTGATCAAGCCGATGGCGCGGGCGCTGAAGGCGCTTGGAACCCGGCACGCGATGGTCGTGCACGGCGGCGACGGCATCGATGAGATCGCGATCAGCGGTCCGACTCATGTCGTGGAACTTCGCGACGGCGAATTAACCGGATACGAAATCACGCCGGAGAGCCTCGGTGTGCGGCGCGGCGACGATCGCGCGCTGGTGATCAAGAATCTTGACGAGGCCGTGCGCGTTTTGCGCGGTGCGCTTGATGGCGGCGCAGGGCCGGCGCAAGATGTGCTCGCGCTCAACGGCGGCGCCGCAATTTACGTCGGCGGCAAGGCTGCGTCGCTGAAGGAAGGCGTCGATGCGGCGCGCGAAATCATCGCCACAAGCCGCGCCCTCGAAGTTCTCGACAAGATGCGGCGCGCCAGCAACCAGGGAATCCAGCAAGAACTACGATGAGCTCGATCCTCGACAAAATTTACGCCGCAAAGCGCGTCGAAGTGCGCGCACGGCGCGCAATCGTGTCGCCGATGGCGATCGTCGCCGAAGCGGGTCGCGCGCCCGCGCCGCGCGATTTCGTCGCTGCGCTGCGCGCTCAGCGGCCAGCGATAATCGCCGAGATCAAGCGCGCCTCACCGAGCAAGGGCGACATTATGCCGGGACTCGATCCTGCAAACGTCGCGCGCGAGTATGTCACCGGTGCCGCCGCCGCCATCTCCGTGCTGACCGACGTGCATTTCAAAGGCACGCTCGACGATCTGCGCGCGGTCCGCGCCGCGGTGGACGTTCCG
Source organism: uncultured delta proteobacterium (assembly GCA_963747845.1). Lineage (GTDB taxonomy): Bacteria > Desulfobacterota > Binatia > Binatales > Binataceae > Binatus. The sequence goes on along the minus strand of CAVVGR010000003.1, from coordinate 142,820 downwards.
CTGTTGCGCAAGGACTTCATCTTCGAGCCGTACCAGGTTTATGAGGCGCGCGCGGCGGGCGCCGATTGCATTCTGTTGATCGCCGCGATGCTGAAAGAAGGCGAGTTGCGCTCGCTGGCAGCGCTGGCGCGTGAGCTTGGGATGGCGACGCTGGTCGAGTCGCACGACGCCGCCGAGTTTGCGCTCGCTGAGAAAATCGGCGCGGGCCTTATCGGCATCAACAATCGCGACTTGCATACTTTTGTGACTGACATCGCCGTAACCGAGCGATCTGCTCGCGGGTTACAAAGGCGACGCGCTGATCGTTACCGAGAGTGGAATCGACTCGCCTGACGATATTCGGCGACTCGACGCTGCTGGCGCGCGCGCGTTTCTAATCGGCGAGAGCCTGCTGCGAGGCGGCATGCCCGGCGCGAAGCTCGGCGAGCTGATGACGGCGTTAGTAAGATGACGGTACGCGTGAAAATCTGCGGCATCACGCGTGTCGAAGACGCGCACGCTGCGATTGCCGCCGGCGCCGACATGATCGGCCTCAACTTCCATGCGAAGAGTCCGCGTTACATCGATATCGATCGTGCGCGCGAGATTCGTGCGGCAGTTGGATCTCGCGCGGCCGTGATTGGAGTGTTCGTGAATGCGGAGCGCGCTTACATAGACCAACGATTGCAGTTGGCCGAGCTGGATATGATCCAGTTCTCCGGCGATGAAGACAGCGCCGCGATTGCAGGCTGGCCGGTGCCGTCGATTGTCGCGCGCCGGCTGAAGCCGGGCGAAGTGTCGAGCGTGACGACCGCTCGCGGTGACTACGTGCTGTTCGACGCGTTCGACGCGAAACTCCACGGCGGCACCGGCATCCGCATCGCGCTGGAGCAGCTGCGCGCTTTTGATTTGAGCCGCGCGTTTGTCGCCGGCGGATTGAATCCCGACAACGTAGCCGAGGTGGCCGCGCTCAAACCCTACGCGGTCGACTGCGCCAGCGGCGTCGAATCGGCGCCGGGTATCAAGGACCACGATAAACTCAGGAGCTTCGTCAACAATGCAAAACGTTCCCGATAGCCGCGGCCATTTCGGCCAGTTCGGCGGAAAGTACGTCGCTGAAACGCTGATGCCGGCGCTGTTCGAGCTCGAACGCGCCTACAAGGAAGCGCGTCGCGATCCAAAATTTCGCGCCGAGCTCGAGCAGCTCTCGCGCGAGTTCGTGGGTCGTCCGACGCCGCTCTACCTGTGCGCGAATCTGACGGCGAAACTCGGCGGCGCGAAAATTTATCTGAAGCGCGAGGACCTTTGCCACACGGGCGCGCACAAGGTGAATAACACGCTCGGGCAGGCTCTGCTGGCGGTGCGGATGAACAAGTCGCGCATCACGGCCGAGACCGGCGCGGGACAGCATGGCGTGGCGACGGCGACGATGGCGGCGCTGTTCAAGCGCGAGTGCGAAGTCTTCATGGGCTCGGTCGACATCGAGCGGCAATCGCTGAACGTCTTCCGCATGAAGCTGCTTGGCGCGAAGGTCACAAGTGTCGAAGGCGGCAGCAAGAGCCTGAAGGACGCGATGAACGAGGCACTGCGCGACTGGATCGCGACCGTGCGCAACACTTACTACCTGATCGGCACGAGCGCCGGGCCGCATCCGTATCCGATGATTGTGCGCGACTTCCAGGCGGTCATCGGGCGCGAGGCGCGACGCCAGATTCTCAAGCACGAAGGGCGGCTGCCTGACGTGCTGATCGCATGCGTCAACGGCGGCTCGAATGCGATCGGGCTTTTCTATCCGTTTATCAAGGACGCGAACGTTAAGCTGATTGGCGTCGAGGCCGCGGGTCTCGGCATCAGCGGACCGCATCATGCGGCCACGATCACGGCGGGTAGCGTCGGCGTTCTGCACGGCAACAAGACTTACCTGCTGCAGGACGAGCTCGGGCAGATTCGCGAGACGCATTCGATCGCGGCGGGCCTCGACTACCCAGGCGTCGGCCCGGAGCATTCGTGGCTGAACGACGTGGGCCGCGCCCAATACACATCGGTGACCGACGCCGAAGCGCTCGACGCTTTGAAGACGCTGTCGGAGACCGAGGGAATCATCCCGGCGCTCGAGAGTTCGCATGCGGTGGCGCATGCGATCAAGCTGGCGCCGCAAATGCCGAAGGAGCAAATCATGATCGTGAATCTGTCCGGGCGCGGCGACAAGGATATGGGCACGATCGCCAAGGCGTTCGGGGTGACGGTGTAGAGCTATGGCTGGCGCAGGCAGAATCAAACGCAAATTTCGCGAGCTGCGCGCGCGCGGCGAGGCGGCGTTGATACCGTTCATCGTGGCGGGCGATCCCGATCTGGATACGACGCGGCGGCTGGTGCTTGAGCTCGAGGCTCGCGGCGCCGACTTGATCGAGCTGGGCGTGCCGTTTTCCGATCCGATGGCCGACGGACCTGCCAACCAGCGCGCGACGGCGCGCGGGCTTGGCGCGGGCGCGTCGCTGGCGGCGATATTCTCGATGGTCAGCGAGCTGCGCGCGCAAACGCAAATTCCGGTGATCCTGTTCGGCTACTTCAACCCGATTTTTCATTACGGATGCGAGCGGTTGTGCGCCGACGCCGCACGCGCTGGAATCGACGGGCTGCTGGTGCTCGATCTGCCGCCCGAAGAAGCTGGCGAGCTCAAGAAGCCGGCGCGCGCCAACGGCCTCGATATCATCTACCTGCTCGCGCCGACCACACCGCTCGACCGCAGCCGCGTGATCGCGCGCTCGGCCAGCGGCTTTCTCTACTACGTGTCGGTAACCGGCGTGACGGGTGCGCGCGCGCATCTCGACAGCGGCATCGCGGAGCACATGCGCGAGCTGCGCGGCGTGACTGATCTGCCGATAGGAGTAGGCTTCGGCATCTCGACGCCCGCGCAGGCGGCCGAGGTCGCGATGATGGCAGATGCGGTCGTCGTCGGCAGTGCGATATCGTTGTTGATCGAGGCGCACGTCAAATCCGGTGACGTGACGACGGCGGTCGGCGGACTGGTTGGCGCGATGAAAGATGCGATGAAAGCGGCGCGGCACGCCGAGCGCGCGCCCGCGGCGGAGAATTCAGATGGCTGAACGCGAACAGACGCCGGTCGCGACGCAGGCGCCCTCCGACGACATCTGGTCGAAGTGCCCGTCGTGCAAGGAGATGGCGTTCCGCAAGGAAGTGGAGCGCAACCTGAACGTGTGCCCCAAATGCGGCTATCACTTCCGGGTGACGGTCGCGCAGCGCCTTTCGATCAGCGTCGATCGCGGGACCTGGCGCGAGCTGATGGTCGAAATGGCGATTGGCGACCCGCTCGGCTTCGTCGATTCCAGACCTTATCCCAAGCGGATGGAACAGGCGCGCGCGAGCAGCGGCCGCAACGACGCGGTGGTGGTCGGAATCGGCAAGATCGAGAATCGGCCAGTCGCGGTCGGCGTGATGGATTTTGAATTCATGGGCGGCAGCATGGGCGTCGTGGTGGGCGAGAAGATCGCGCGGCTGTTCGAGATCGCAGCGATCGCAAGCTGCCGGTGATCCTGTTCATTGCGTCGGGCGGCGCGCGGATGCAGGAAGGCGCGCTCTCGTTGATGCAGATGGCGAAGGTTTCGTCCGCGATCGCGCGCTTTCGCGACGCGCGCCTGCCTTATATTTCCGTGCTGTGCGATCCGACGACCGGCGGCGTGGCCGCGTCGTTTGCGATGCTCGGCGATCTGAATATTTCGGAGCCGGGCGCGCTGATCGGTTTCGCGGGCCGGCGGGTCACGGCGCAGACCAGCAACGTCGAGCTGCCCGAGGATTTTCAGCGTGCGGAATTTCTGCTGGCGCACGGCATGCTCGACGCGATCGTCCCGCGCCATCAGATGCGCTTCACGCTCGGCCGAATCCTCGCGATGCTGACGCGGCCGCGCGGTAATCACGGCGCAGGAACACGCGGGCAAAGGCAAAGCGCGGCGCGGGGCATAAGTCTTTCGCCAATGACCGAGGGGCGATAGAAGAAATCTCGATGAAGCGAAAATATTGGGAAGTACTGCAGGCGATGCCCGCTGGCGAGCTCGCCAAGGTTGTCGAGCGATTCGACGAGCTCGAGTTGGACGGGGTGTGGGCGCCGCAGTTGCACTCGCCGCCGTTCGTGACGCTGGCCGCGGTCGCGATGGCGAGCAAGCGAATCAAGATTGGCAGCGGAATCGCGCTCGCGTTCACGCGCAGTCCGATGGAGACCGCGCTCAGCGCGCTCGACCTGGACAGAATCAGCGGCGGGCGCATGGTGCTGGGACTCGGCACCGGCGTGCGGCTATGGAACGAGCGCAGTTACGGAATCGTGTACGGCAAGCCGGTCGCGCATCTGCGCGAGGTGGTCGAGACCGTGCGCGCGATAATCGAGAAGGGTCACACCGGCGAGCTCGGCGCGATCGATGGCGCTTATCACAAGCACGATCTGCGCGGATTCAACACCGGCCGCAAACCCGCGCGCGGCTCGATTCCAATTTACGTTCCTGCGCTGTTCGAAAACACGGTCGTGATGGCGGCGCAGGTCGCCGACGGCCTGCTGGGGCATCCGATGTGGTCGGCGGACTGGATTGCGCAACAGTCGAAGACGCTTGACCGCGCTCTGGGCGAGAAGGGCAGGCCGCGCGATCAATATCACGTGAATCTGTGGAGCTACGCTGCCGTCGCGAACACTCGCAAGCAGGCAATCGACGACATGCGCGGCACAGTGGCCTTCTATTCGAGCGTCGCGCAATACGAGAAGTACTACGCGGCGCATGGGTTTGGAGCAGAAGCGCGCGCTGTCGTGGAAGCGGCTAATCGCAAGGACGTGGCGGCGATGCTGAAGGCGGTGCCCGATGAGATGGTCACGACGTTTGCGATTGCGGGCACGCCCGACGAGACTCGTGAGCGCGTCGAGAAGATGTGGCAGTACGCGGACTCGATGACGTTGACGGCGCCGGCGAATTTTATTTCCAGCGCGAAGGTCGCGGAGTATCGCGAAGCGATAGTCAGTAACTTCTATAAAGCAGACAACTAAATCTTAGTGAAACCCATCCGTGGGTTTCACGCTTCCTTGGGCAGGGGTGACCCCTGCACCCAGTATTAAGAAAATCGCAAAATCGCGCGGACGCACTTTTTTCTTTGCCTCGCCCCACGAGGGGAGTTGGCGCAGTCACGCAGCCAATGTACGACTTCGCCTGGCGGGTGACGGGACCGTTCCAAATCACCGATCGCAGCAGAATCTACGGCGCATCAGACATCTGCGCCGCACATGGTCCTCCACCCTAACCCTCCTCCCATTTGGGAGGAGGGAATCAGGCTGGGGAGGTTATGCCAGGTCTCTAGATGGGCCTTATGTTTTGATTCAGCTTGAACAGGTTCGCAGGGTCATACTTTTTCTTCAGGGCTGAGAGGCGTTGGTATTTCGCGGGGCCGTAGGCTGCCTTGATTCTTTCGGCGCCCTCGTCGGCTTCCCCTCCCAGGTAGTTAACGTACACGCCGCCGGTCGAGTAGGGTTGCATCGCTGTCCAGAATTCACGCGCCCATCGCGCGACGCTTTCAACGTCGGCCGGCCCAGCGCATTGACCAAGGCTCATGAAGCTATACTCGACGTCGCGGAAATTGAACGCTGTCGCGTCGCGGTCGATGCGACTTACCGCACCGCCCAGCTGATGCTCGATCAGTCCGTGACAGATAGGCGTCGGACGCTTCGCGCAATATGCTTCCATCGTATCGATTACGCCGTCGCTGACTTCCTTGATGAAGCTCGACTTCCAGTAGTAGTGAAAGCCCTTGGGATAAAAGCCGTCGATCAACTTCTGCGCGGCCGTGTATGGCATCGGAGCAATCTGATCGACCAGCAGCGAGTGCGAGGTCCTGAGAGGCTTCACGACGCGCTCGCCCTGCTCGATAGGTCCGTTGTAGCAGACGGGAATACCTACGATAGGAGTTCCGTCGGGAAGAGTTATAAGAACCACGCCGGAGGCTAGCTGGTCTGGTGCTTCAATCGTCAAATCGCGGAAGAGCTTGAGGGCTTCCTTGGCTTTGGCGAAGGGGTAAGCGACCAGACCGGCCAGCACAGGACCCACAGGATGAAGTTGATACTCGAGCGAAGTGACGACACCGAAATTTCCGCCGCCACCGCGCAGTCCCCAGAACAGATCCGAGTTTTCGGTGGCGCTTGCGGTGAGGAGATGGCCGTCGGCGGTGACTACATCCGCCGAGATGAGATTGTCGGACGAGAGACCATGCTGACGCGCCAGGTAACCCCATCCGCCGCCGAGAGTCAGGCCGGCGATGCCGGTGGTGGAAACCTGCCCGCCGGTCGTGGCCAGGCCGAAGGCTTGCGTCTCGCGATCGAACTCCGCCCAGGTTACTCCCGGTTCGGCGCGGGCCGTGCGGCGCAGAGGATCGACGCGCACGCTCTTCATCGCGGACAGGTTGATCATCAAGCCGCCGTCGCAGACGGCGTTGCCGGCGATGTTGTGTCCGCCGCCGCGCACTGCGACGAGGAGATCGTGCGAGCGCGCGAAGTTGACGGAATCGATGACGTCGGCGGCGCCGTTGCAGCATGCAATCAGCGCAGGCCGTTTGTCGATCATGCCGTTCCAGATCTTGCGCGCGTCGTCGTAGCCAGCGTCATTGGGCTGGAGAAGCGGACCACGCAGACCTGCTTTGAACTCCTTGACTGCAGACGGCTCAATCACTCGCTGATTCGCCATGACGAGACCTCCCCTTTTTGCAGTGATGGGAAAGTAGCGTTTTGGCGCGTGTAGCAGAACAGTCTTCGTTCGCAGCGCTCGGAATTTCACAAAGATCCAGTCGCCCGCATCGCGCGGGGTGCTGGCAACCTAATTCTTTCGCCGCATCGCTTTAGCCGGTAAACTTCGGCTCGACATGGATCAGCTCACGAGGACTATCGACTGGCTCTATTCGCTCGAGGCGCGCGGCGAGATTTACAAGCTGGAGCGGATGGAGGCTGCGCTTGAGGCTATCGGTAATCCGCATCGCAAGCTTCGCGCCGTGCATATCGCGGGCACCAAGGGTAAGGGTTCCGTTGCGGCTATGCTCGACGGCTGTTTGCGCCAGGCTGGCTACCGCACCGGGCTTTACACTAAACCGCATCTGGTAAATCTGGCCGAACGGACGCGAATTTCAGGCGGCGAGATTCCGGCGGCGCGGATGCTCGACTATATCGAGCGGCTGCGCGCGATCTACGAGCGCGCGGGAATGGCGCTCACATTTTTCGAATTCACCGTCGCGATGATGTTCCTGTACTTCGCCGACGAGAACGTCGATATCGCGGTGGTCGAGACCGGGCTCGGCGGCCGGCTGGATTCCACCAACGTCGTGACGCCGATTCTGAGCGTGATCACGCCGATCGGTTTCGATCACATGGAATATCTCGGCCACACGATTGCGGCGATTGCGGGCGAGAAGGGCGGGATAATCAAAAACGACGTGCCAGTGGTGATTGGCGCGCGCGACCCGGAAGCGCGGCTGGTGCTGACGTCGATTGCCGGTCAGCGCGGCAGTGCGATGCGCCTGATCGATCGCGATTTTTCGTACACGTCGCAAGCGCCGGCGCATCGGCTTGACTACCATGGGCTAGGGCTCGAGCTGCGCGATCTCGAAATAGGGCTGGCCGGTCCGTTTCAGCATGAGAACGCCGCCATTGCGCTGGCGACCCTCGAAGCGCTGCGCGCGCAGGGCTGGCGGATAGACGAGGACGCAATCCGGCGCGGCATTCGGGAAATATACTGGCCGGGGCGGTTCGACATCGTGTCGAAGCGGCCGCTCGCGATTCTCGACTGCGCGCATAACGAGATGAGTATTGCGGCGTTGCTCGAGACGATGAGTGTCGAGCTCGGACCCGGGGTGAAGCCGCGGCTGATCTTCGGCTGCCAGGCGGCGAAGGAATGGCCGCGGATGGCGGCGATGCTGGGGCCGCGTGTGCGCGACGTCACGTTGACGCAGGCCAAGCCGAAGAATCCGCTCGCGCCCGAGGAGTTGGTGGATCATTTCGCGCCGCATTGTCCGGCCCGCGTCGAGCGCGATCCGATCCGCGCGATAGAGCGGGTGATGTCCGAACTTGGGCCCGATGACGTGGCGCTTGTCACCGGATCGGTGTATCTTATCGGCGAAGTTTACCCGTACTTTCTGGCGCGAGAGGGGCGAGTTGGGTTATTTCCTCAAGCGAGCGCTTAGACGAATAGCGATCGCCGCGGTGGTGGTGATGCTGGCGCCGGCCATCGTTCTGGCCGTGACCACGGCACCCGCTTCGCCCGCAAAAGAAGCGAGGCCCAAAGCAGGCACTGTTCCCACCGGAGTCCGTACCGAGCATCAGGAACCGGTCAACATCACCGGCCAGGAAACGATCTACGATTCGAAGACCGACACCTTCGTCGTGAAGGGCGACGCCGTCATGATCCAGGGCGGCAGCGTCCTCAAGGCCGACGAAATCGACATCATGCGCCGCGACCACAAGGCCAAGGCGATCGGCCACGTCCATCTGATCGATCCGGAAGTCGAGATGTGGGCGACCGAGGCGAACATCGACATCATCAACGAGACGATGGTGCTGCAGAACGCCAAGGTGTTGGCGAAAAAAGACATCTACCATCTCGAAGGCAAGGAGATCGTCAAGCAGCAGGGGACGACCTACGTCGTGAAGGACGGATTCTTCACGACTTGCGGATGCGAGAAGGGCACGCCGTCGTGGTCGATCAACGCCAAACAGATGACCGTCAACATGGGGCATACGGGGCACGCGCAGGACGCCACATTCAACATCGCGGGCTATCCGGTGCTGCCGACGCCCTACCTGGCTTTTCCGGCGGATTCGGGGCGGCATAGCGGGTTCCTGAGCGGGCGCGAGGGTGAATCGGGACTGCGCGGCTTTCAGTGGCTGCAGCCGTACTATCTCGCGATCAACAAGAGCTCCGACGCGACCGTGGCGCTGGATATCGAGACCTCGCAGCGAGTCGGCGGCCTGGCCGAGTATCGACTGGTCAACGGCAAAGACGACTACTTCATGGTCAATGGCGCGTTCTACAACGAGTCGATCAGGTCGGAGACCAATCGCATCAACGACATCACGGATACACAGCTCGCCGATCCGCATATCCCGCTGGACCGCTACGGGATCATCGGGATGACGCGGGAGCATCTGACGGATAGTCTGATCGGATACGCCGACGCGATCTCGGTCAGCGACAGCCTGTATCTGCGCGAGATGGATGTGTGGACATTGTCGCGCGGCTACGGCAACAACTTCGGTTCGCTGCGTGATGCTCCAGCGGACTTCGGCTTACTCGACGAGTTTGAAAACTCATTCGCCCGGCTGCAGGGCACGTGGAACCAGGATCTGATTCAGCCGCAACAGTTCGCGCTGCAGCGGCTGCCCGACGCGACGTGGACGGGACGGCAGGAGCTGTTCAACAACCTGATGTTCGCGGACTTCGACGCGGAGGCGGTCGATTTCTACCGCTACCAGGGAGTCGATGGCTTCCGGATGGACGCCAATCCCCGGGTCACGCTGCCGTGGCGCCTGGGCGATTATCTATGGGGTTACGCTACGGTAGGCACCCAGACCACGTTCTATGACGCCTCGGGCAGCGATATCCATATCTTCCCGGTTACGAGCGTTCCCGTGCATCAGCCCACTTGCGCCAGTGGCGGAGGTCAGGAACTGATCTGGAACAACTGCGCCGGCCTGACCCATATCAGCGGCACAACGACCAGCGGCCGGGCGATCCCATACTTTCAAACTGGAATGTCCACGCTCCTCGATCGCGTTTATGACGTGCAGTGGAAGACGATCGACAAGTTGAAGAATACGATTCAGCCGTTCATCAACTACTACTACGTACCGCGCATCTACGAGGGAAATCAGCCGTTGTTCGATCAGGTCGATCGGCTGAACTCGCGCAGCCTGATCAATTACGGGTTCACCACGCGTCTGTTCGCCAAGACCAGGGAGGAAGAGCCTGAGGAGACAGATACCGAGAACGATACTACGAACCCGGAACTGTCCGACCAGGATTCCGCCGTTGATGGCGCGCCCCATGAAGACCCGCTCGCGGGACCGCAGTTGACGCATGGCGGCAGTATCGTTCGAGAGGGCGAGCGTTCGCAGCAAATCGGATCGCTCACGATTCAGCAGGCCTACGACACCTCGCACGAGGTTGACCAGGGATCGAACTGGTCGGACATCCAGGCGCTGCTGCACATCTACGCGAATAAATTTATGACCTTCAGTTCGGAGGTCGATTACAGCCCGCGAAACCACGCTGGAGTGTCGGCTGCCGACGCAGCGATAACCCTCGAGCCACCCTGGGAGCAGCCGACGTCGAGCATTTATATGGGCAAGACGTTGCAGGGCTCGTTCCTGCAGTTGGATTACAACTACGGCAATCGGCGCGACACGGTTTTTCCACCGACCAACAAAAACAGCTCGGAGCTGGTCAGCGGGCGCACCTACACCGAGTTATTCGATCGCGTCGGCCTGTACTTCGCGCCCGCTTACGATATCGGGGCGAGTAAATTCTTGACGACCGAGTACGGCGTGCGGCTGAAGTCGCCGTGCGATTGTTGGGCAGCGGACTTCGGCGTCACCGACTCGGTCAATCCCAATGAGACCCAGATCCAGGTGCAGCTGACGCTCGGCGGCCTGGGATCCTTCGGGCAGAGTCCCTTCGGCCGCAATCCGTTCCAGCGCGAGGGCCTGGTCGGCTCATCGACCGGAGTGTTGCCGACGTACTAAACCGCATTCGGTCTGCGATCCTCGCGTCTTTTTCACGTATTGCCATCGTCCTCGCGTAGCCTGCTAGTCCCTCCACGCTGCAAAGCCGATGCGCTGTTCGAATTGCAAAACTGAAAATCCGCCCGGCAAGAAGTTCTGCGGTGATTGCGGTGCGCCATTGGCAAACACTTGCCCGAAATGCGGCGCCGACAACCCGGCGGGTCAACGCTTTTGCGGTGAGTGCGGCACCGCGCTCGGAGCATCCTCAGCGCTGCGTCGGCAAAGAAAGCGAACGATTCACGGATTCGAGTAGCCGACACTCCCGCCGCCGAAAATCTCGAAGGCGAGCGCAAGACGGTGACGGCGCTGTTCGCCGATATCAAAGGCTCGACGGAGCTGGAGCAGGATCTCGATCCCGAGGAGGCGCGCGCGATTGTCGATCCCGCGTTGAAACTGATGATCGAAGCGGTGCACCGCTACGACGGCTACGTGGTGCAGAGCACCGGCGACGGCATCTTCGCTCTGTTCGGCGCGCCGGTCGCGCATGAAGATCATCCGCAGCGCGCACTCTATGCGGCGCTCAGGATGCAGGAAGAGCTGCGGCGATACAGCGATAAGTTGCTCGCGGACGGCAGAGCGCCGCTCGAGATTCGGGTTGGTGTGAACACCGGCGAAGTTGTGGTGCGTTCGATTTCAACCAGCGGCGGACACGTCGAATACACCCCGATCGGGCATACCACCAATCTGGCCTCGCGGATGCAGACGGTCGCTTCAACCGGATCGATCGCCATCACTGAGGATACCCGTCGACTGGTGGAAGGATATTTTGCGCTCAAGGCGCGAGGCCCGACCCGGATCAAAGGAGTGAGCGAGCACGTCAACGTCTATGAGGTTATTGGCCTCGGACCGTTGCGTACGCGTCTGCAACGTTCGGCCGGACGCGGACTTACGAGGTTCGTCGGGCGCGAGCACGAGATGGAAGCGCTCAAGCACGCCGGCGAACTGGCACGGCAGGGACGCGGGCAGATCGCTGCTGCGATGGCGGAAGCGGGCACGGGCAAGTCGCGCCTGTTTTTCGAGTTCAAGGCGATCTCCCTGTCGGACTGGATGGTGCTTGAGACGTTCTCGGTTTCGCACGGCAAGGCGTCGGCGTACTTGCCGGTGATTGAATTGCTCTGGAACTATTTCAAGATCGCCTCCGCCGACGACGAGCGCACGCGGCGCGAGAAAGTAACCGGACGCGTGCTCGCACTCGATCGAAGCCTCGAAGACACCTTGCCCTATCTGTTCAGTCTGCTCGCTATCGTCGAGGGCGACGATCCGCTCGCGCAGATGGATGGGCAGATCAAGAAGCGGCGAACGTTGGAGGCAATCAAACGCATCCTGCTGCGCGAGAGCCTCAATCATCCGCTGATGGTGATCTTCGAGGACCTACACTGGATAGACGAGGAGACGCAGGCGCTGCTGAATCTCCTCGCCGACTCGATTGGCACCGCCAAGCTCATGCTGCTCGTGAACTATCGGCCCGAGTACACGCACAGTTGGGGCAACAAGACCTACTACACGCAACTGCGGCTCGATCCGCTTGGCCAGCAGGGTGCTCAGGAGATGCTGACCGCCCTGGTCGGAGACAGTGATGAAGTGCGGCCTCTCAAGGCCATGATCATCGAGCGCACCGGCGGCAATCCCTTTTTCATGGAGGAGACGGTGCAGGTGCTCCTCGATGAGGGCGGGCTGGTGCGCGACGGCGCGACGGTCAAGCTCACCAAGGAGCTAAGCGATCTCAAGATCCCGCCGACGGTGCAGTCGATCCTTGCCGCACGTATCGATCGCTTGCCCTCCGATGAAAAGGATCTGCTGCAGACGCTGGCTGTGATCGGCAAAGAGTTCCAGCTAGGCGTAATCCGGGCCGTCACCGCGAAGTCCGAAGACGAACTCAACCGGATGCTTGGCGATCTGCAGCTCGCGGAGTTCATTTATGAGCAACCCGCGCTCGGCGACATCGAGTACAGCTTCAAGCACGCGCTGACCCAGGAGGTCGCCTACAACTCAGTCCTGATCGAACGCCGTAAGCTATTGCACGAACGCGCCGCAGAGGCGCTGGAGACCATGTTCGCGGCGCAGTTGGATGATCATCTGGAGGAGCTGGCGCATCATTACAGCCGCGGCGACAACCTTGAGAAAGCGGTCGAGTATTTGGGGCAGGCAGGCCAACAGGCGGCGCAGCGATCTGCCTATGCCGATGCGATCAACCGGCTTACTGTTGCGATAGATCTCCTGCAGAAGCTTCCCGAGAGCCCAAAGCGCAATCAGCAGGAGTTGCTCCTCCTGTTGGCCCTTGGCCCCGCAGTAGTTGTCGTCAAAGGCCGGACCGGACCGGAAGTTGAGCAAATCTATAGTCGCGCGCAGCAGCTTTGCGAAGGACTCGGCGATACCCCGGAGCTCATTCCCACTCTGTTTGGCTTGTGGACCTTGTATTTCCTGCGCGCCGACATGCAGCGGGCCCGTGAACTTGCACAACAGCTTTTGCGGCAGGCACAAAGCTCGCAAGATCCGGTGCAACTTTTGTTCGCACACGTCACTGTGGGACACACCGCGTACGGCTTGGGCGAGTTCCTCCGCTCTCGCGAACATGAAGAACTCGCGATCTCCATCTACAACCCGGACCGTCATAGGGCGTTCGGCTTTCAGTATCTCTATTCTCTCTGCGGCATATCGTGGACTTTGTGGCATCTTGGCTACCCGGACCAGGCCTTGAAAAGGAACAATGAGGCCCTCGCGATTGCTCAAACGCTCTCGGATCCCTTGAGTCTGGCTCTCGCCCAGACTTTCGCCGGCGCTCTGCGTCAATATCGCGGAGAAGCACGCGAGGCTGAAAGGCATGCAGAGACTACGATTAACCTGTGTTTCGAGAACGGCTTACCCAATTTTTTCGATTATTCGACCGTCCTGAGCGGTTGGCTGATGGTTCATCAGGGACACAACCAGGAGGGCACGGCACAGATTCAAAAAGGCCTCGCTTCGCTGCATGAGTCGGGCGCGGAATTCAGGAAGCCGTATTTTCTGTGCTTGCTCGCCGACGCCTGCATGCGCGCCGATCACTACGACCAGGGTCTCAGTGCGCTGCAGGAAGCGCTGGCCGCCGCCGACAAAAACGAAGACCGTAGCTATCTGCCCGATATTCATCGACTCGAGGGTGAACTGCTACTGAGGCGAGACAGTTCTAATTCTTCGCAAGCGCAAACCTGCTTTGAATGGGCAATCGAAGTTGCGCGAAAGCAGAGCGGCAAGTCGCTGGAGCTGCGCGCGACGACCAGTCTCGCGCGGCTGCTCGCAGCGCAAGGCAAGCGCGATGAAGCGCGCGCGATGCTCGCCGAAATCTACAACTGGTTTACTGAAGGCTTCGACACCGCCGATTTGAAGGACGCGAAGTCGCTGCTCGACGAGCTGAACACCGAAGTTGAGAGATAGTCTGTAGGTCGCGCTCTCCACATTCCGGCCCCCTCGTTTTCTCGTTCATCCTCTGTTAATTCGCGCGGCCAATCGCGATACTCGGCCATCGCCAGGGGGGATTCTCGATGCGCTGCGCAAAATGCGGTACCGCTAGCACCTCCGGCAGAAAGTTCTGCCCGGAATGCGGCACGCCATTCTCGAGTCGCTGCGCAAAGTGCGGAGCCGGCAACAGTCCGACCGCAAAATTTTGCGAGGACTGCGGCGCGCCGCTTCGATCGTCCGCGGCTGCCTTGGCACAGAAGAATGATTCGCCGATTCGAGTAGTCGATACCCCTGCCTCTGAAAATCTCGAGGGCGAGCGCAAGACCGTCACCGCGCTGTTCGCGGACATCAAGGGCTCGACCGAGCTCGATGCAGGACCTCGATCCCGAGGAAGCGCGCGCAATTGTCGATCCGGCGCTGAAGCTGATGATCGACGCGGTGCATCGCTACGACGGTTACGTCGTGCAATCGACCGGCGACGGCATCTTCGCGCTCTTCGGCGCGCCGGTCGCGCACGAGGACCATCCGCAACGCGCGCTGTACGCGGCTCTCCGGATGCAGGAGGATCTGAAGCGCTATTCGGCGCCGGTTGCGCGAGGCGGGCAACCTGCCGATCGAAGCGCGCGTCGGCGTGAATACCGGCGAAGTCGTCGTGCGTTCGATCGCAACCGGCGGCGGACAGACCGAATACACGCCGATCGGGCACACGACCAATCTCGCCTCGCGGATGCAGGCGCTCGCGCCGACGGGCTCGATCGCGATCAGTGAGCAGACGCGCAAATTCGTGCGAAGGCTACTTCCAGCTCAAGCCGTTGGGTCCCGACCAAAGTCAAAGGCGTCAGCTGAGCCGGTCAACGTTTACGAAGTGACCGGTCTCGGGCCGCTGCGTTCACGGCTCGCAGCGAGCGGCTGGGCGCGGACTGACGAAGTTCGTCGGGTCGCGAGCGCGAGATGGAGGCGCTCAAGCGCGCGGCCGAGCAGGCCAAAGCTGGACACGGGCAGATCGTCGGCCGCGATGGCCGAGGCGGGGTCGGCAAGTCGCGGCTGTTCTTCGAGTTCAAGGCGAAAACCAGTCGGGCTGGATGGTGCTCGAGACGTTCTCGGTCTCGCACGGCAAGGCGTCAGCGTACCTGCCCGTGATCGATTTGCTGCATGGCTACTTCGAGATTGATCGCGACGACGACGATGCGCGCAAGCGGCGCGAGAAGGTCAACGGCAAGATCGCTTACGCTCGATCGCTCGCTGGAGGACACGCTGCCATATCTGTTCGCGCTGCTCGGTATACGTCGAGGAGCGACGATCCGCTTGCGCAGATGGACGCGCAGGTCCGCAAGCGGCGCACGCTGGAGGCGATCAAGCGAATCCTGGTGCGCGAGAGTCTCAACCAGCCGCTGATGGTGATCTTCGAGGACCTGCACTGGATCGATGAAGAGACGCAGGCGCTGCTCAACCTGCTCGCCGATTCGATCGGCACCGCGAAGATTCTGCTGCTGGTTAACTATCGGCCCGAGTACTCATCACGAGTGGGGCAGCAAGACCTACTACACGCCAGTTGCGGCTCGATCCGCTCGGCAAGGAGAGCGCCGAGGAGATGCTGTCCGCGCTGCTCGGCGACAGCGCGCGAGCTGGCAGCCGCTCAAGCGCCTCATCATCGAGCAGACCGAGGGCAATCCGTTCTTCATGGAAGAGATCGTGCAGGCGCTGTTCGATGAAGGCGCGCTTGTGCGCGACGGCGCGGCGGTGAGACTCACCAAGCCGCTGAGCGAGCTGAAGATCCCGCCGACTGTGCAGGCGATTCTGGCCGCGCGCATCGACCGGCTGCCGCCGGATGAGAAGGATTTGCTGCAGACGCTGGCGGTGATCAGGCAAGGAATTTTCGCTGTCGCTGGTGCGCGAGGTCATCAAGCAGCCTGACGATGAAATCGACCGGATGCTGAATGATCTGCAGCTTGCGGAGTTCATCTACGAGCAGCCGACGGCCGGCGACATCGAATACATCTTCAAGCACGCGCTGACCCAGGAGGTGGCGTACAACTCCTTCCTGGCTGAGCGCCGGCGTGCTCTCCACGTTCGCATCGGGGTGGCGCTCGAGGCCCTGTATTCGGAACGGGTCGACGATCGCGTCGAACAGCTCGCGTATCACTTCACCCGCGGCGGCAACGCACAGAAGGCGCTGGAGTACCTCGAGCGTGCCGGTCGTCGAGCCGAAGAACGCTCTGCCAACCTCGAGGCTGTGAACCATTTCAGCGCCGCTCTCGAACTGCTTCGGGCGATGCCGCATTCACCGCAACGGGCCGAGCGGGAGCTGGCGCTGCTGCTTGCGCTTGGGCCGCCGATAGCAGTCACGAAGGGCTGGGACTCGCCGGAGGTCGAAGGAGTTTACGGGCGTGCGCGTGAACTGTGCCAAGGGGCCGGAGATACTCCGCAGCTGCTTCACGCGCTGTTTGGACTGGCTGGATATTACATCATTCGTGGCGAGTATAACTCTGCGCAGGAATTCGCGACGCAGAATCTGAATCTGGCGCGGCGTACCCAGGATCCGGAGGTGCTGCTGGAGGCCCATCACTATCTCGGCGCCTTGCAGACATACGCCGGCGAACTGGCATCGGCCCGTCAGTCTCAGGACGAAGTGATAACGCACTACGATGCGAAGACGCATCATGCTCTTGTCCACTTGTACGCAGGCGACGATCCGGCGGCGTGCTGCCTTGGCCACAAGGCGTGGACGCTGTGGCTAATGGGTTATCCCCAGCAGGCGCTGCAGTCCGCGCGCGCAGCGGTCAGTCTCGCGCAGGAGTTGTCCCACCCTTTCAGCCTCGCTCAGGCGACTTGGCACAACGCCTGGCTTCACGGCGTTCGCGGCGAGCGCGCGGACGCGATCGCTCATGCGCAGGCCGCGATAGCGCTGTCCGAGGAGCAGGGGTTTTCGCTTTTTGCGCGGAGCGCCCGGTTCACGGAGAGCGCGCTCGCCCCGGACCGAGCCACGACGGACGGAGTCCAGAAGATTCGCCGCAGCCTGGTACAGGGGGCGCTGCAGTCCGTGTGCCTCGGCGCGCTTGCGCAAGCATGCCTTGAGGGCTCCCATTTTCACGAAGCCGGTACAGCGCTCGCCGAAGCGTTCGCGATCGTGGATAAAGGCGAGCGCATATGGGAAGCAGAACTGTTTCGGCTGAGAGGCGAACTGAAGTCAGCGGACCCGGCGGGAGCCTAGGCTGATTTTCATCGCGCCCTCAAGGTTGCGCGATCACAGAATGCACGATCGCCGGAGCTGCGCGCGACGACCAGCCTCGCACGGCTGCTCGCGTCGCAAGGCAAGCGCGACGAAGCTCGCGCGATGCTGGCGGAAATCTACAATTCGTTCACCGAAGGCTTCGACACCGCTGATCTGAAGGATGCGAAGGCGCTGCTCGACGAGCTGAACGCGTAATTGGCCGCCAGTCGCGGAAATTAGAAAAGAACGGCCAGCGCCGTGACAGCGCTGGCCCGATGTGTGACTTGGCAGAACGGGTAAACCTCAGTTCATGCCTCGGATATGGTCCCTTTCCAGGATCGCGCGGCCAAGTCTATCTCACCATCGTTTGAGTGTCTGCGGCCATCAGAGAGTTCGACCACGAACTTGGTGCTCCAGCGGTTTTTCCCGTTACTCTCGTAGGTCCCCCGGCCTATGCCGCTCAGACCCTCGCCGTTGTCGAGGAATGCCTGCCCGACCATGCTGAAAGTCCCATCCTTGGTGCCGCCTATGAAGGTGGCCGTTTCGAAGATCGCTCCGAATCCGGTCCCTGTCCCTTCCAGGTGCGCGTGTGTGAGAACGCTACCTGCAGGTCCCTCCCTTATCGTCATAGTGATGACTTCAGCGAAAATTCCCCGACCTTTTACCCGATGCCATCTTGCGTGCTCTCCTTCTACTTTGGCGAGTTGAGTTCGTTGCGAGGCCGACCCTCGCTACTCTAGGCAGGCACAGGCAAGCAGCGTTAACTGGCAGTTTCTCAATCGCGCAGTAATGTAACTGGCAGTAATCGTGCGTGGAGTTCGTATTCTAGAAATACAACAGCGCGATATCAGTCAGGATCCACAGCGCGACTGCGAGCATCAGCGGCACGTCGTGGATGAGCGCGCTGGCCGGGTCGCCCCCTTCGTTGCGCTCGTCGATCAGGTAGAGATAGCGCAGGATTCCGAACGCGACGAAGGGCACCGTCAGATACAGATGGGTGGTGCCGAGCTTTGCTTCAACCTCGGCCGACGCCGTGTAGATCATGTAGCTGACGAGGGTTGCACCGGCGACGATCGAGATCATCTGATCGACGAGCCGGACACTGTACTGCGAGAGCGCGCTGCGATGCGCGATGGCGTCGTCGCCCAGCGCGATCAGTTCGTGGCGCCGGCGCGCCAGTACCAGGAACAGCGCCAGCACGAAGGTAATGAAGACCAGCCACGGCGACACTTCAACGCGGATGGCGACGCCGCCGGCGAATGCGCGCAGCACGAAGCCGATCGCGACGGCGATCACGTCGATGATCACCTCGTGCTTGGCCCATAGCGAGTAGATCAACTGCAACGCGGCGTACATCAGCGCGATTCCGATGAACTGGCGGCCCAGAACGACGCTCAGCACGGCCGCGATCGCGGCGAGCGTCAGGGCAAAGCGGCTGGCGGCGGCAACCGAGAGATCGCCACGCGCGAGCGGCCGATCGCACTTCTCCGGATTGAGCCGATCGGCGTCACGATCGACGATGTCGTTCAGCACGTAACCGGCGCTCGCCAGTGCGCAGAACGCGATGAACGCGGTGATCGCCAGCACGACGTCGCGGAAGACAAACAAGCGCTGGCCGAATATGAGTGCCGCCAGCACCAGCGAGTTCTTGATCCATTGATGGGGACGGGCCAGGCGGATCATCGCCGCCAGTTGGCTGGTGCTCTGGCCGTCGTTCAGCTTGGGCGCCGCGTTCACTG
The DNA here is from genome assembly GCA_963747845.1 of uncultured delta proteobacterium. GTDB lineage: Bacteria > Desulfobacterota > Binatia > Binatales > Binataceae > Binatus. The sequence continues at coordinate 123,646 of CAVVGR010000003.1, read as the reverse complement.
CATTTCGTTGTATAGGTCCGCGCTTCGCTGCCGCAAGCCGGGGCGAGCGCTTGACCGCGAGCCCTATTTGCGAAAACAGTAGCCTTCGATGAGTACCTCGACGCAGGAAAAAACCGGACCGTCAGCCACGGTCGATCTGGCCGGCCTCAAGCGGTTCCTTGATGAGCGCAAGCTCGGCGACACTAGCGCGCTGCGGTCGGAAAATATCTCGTTTGGCCATTCCAACGAGGTTCACCTGATTCATTTCGACGGCAAGTCCTGGGCGCTCAGGCGCCCGCCGCGCGGACCGCTGCTACCGACCGCGCACGACATGATTCGCGAATATCGCGTGCTCAAGGCGCTGCAGGAGACCGCGGTGCCGGTCCCGCGCATGTATGCCGTGTGCGACGATCCGGCGTACATCGGCGCGCCGTTTTACCTGATGGAGTACATGCGCGGCGACGTCGTGCGCGCGGACAATCAGAACTTCGTGCAGACGCCGGAACTGCGCCGGCAGGTCAGCGAGCAGATGGTGGATGTGCTGGTCGCGCTGCAGGAGGTCGATTGGCGCGCGGCCGGCCTCGAGGGTTTCGGGCGGCCGGACGGCTATCTCGAGCGCCAGCTCAAGCGATGGACCGATCAGCTCGAGCGCACGCTTCCATACACGCGCCCGCTGCCGGTGATGGAGAACGTCAAGGAGTGGCTGCGCACGCGAATCCCCGAGTCGCCGGCGCCGACGATTGTCCATGGCGATTACAAGCTCGACAACGTGATGTTCGATCCGAAAAGCACGCGCGCAATCGCGGTGCTCGACTGGGAAATGTCGACGATTGGCGACCCGCTGGCGGATTTCGGCTGGATGCTGACCTACTGGCCCGACCCGACCGACCACGCGTCAGGCGGCGTGATCAAGAGCATGGAAGCCGCTGAAGGATGGATGACGCGGCGCGAGATGATCGATCGCTACGAGCGGCGCACCGGACGCGCGATGCGCGATTTCGCCTTCTACCAGGCGTTCGCGCTGTTCAAGCTCGCGATCATCATGGAAGGCAGCTACTCACGCTTCGTGCGCGGGCAGGCCGACGATCCGATGTTCGCGGGCATGAAGGAGCGGGTGCCGATGCTCGCCGACGCGGCCTGGGCCGTGTGCAACGCGTCGTCGCGTCGCTAGCGATTAGCGTCGCGGAAGATAGAACGCAACCAGCCCCGCGCTTCGGGATACTGCTCGAGGTCGAGCACGAATTCCTGGCCGGGATAGGCAGACTGAACCCGCATCGAAGTTGCGCAGCTCGTCCAGCGACTTGCCTTCGAGTGATAGGAGAGGGGAGGGCGCCCGCGCGGCTCGAACCATCGCGGCAGTTTCCAGGTTGAACAATTCACGTATGGATCGGTTTGCGAGAGTAGCAGCTCGGGCGCGAGGCGCTTGAACGTTCCGCCGCCGTTGGCGTTGATGCCGATAGACGAGAGTCGGTCGCTCGCGAAGATAGAGCGTGTTGTTTTTATAGCGATCGGGCCGCGTGAGATGCGGATGAGAGGCGGCCCACGGAATTTCGGCGGCGAGTTCGTCGGTCGCTCGCGCAATTCTACCGACCTGCAGCCAGCCGAAGATGACGTGAAGATTCCGGCGCGTCGCGAACGAAGCGGAACACGCCTCCTGCCTGCTCGGCGCGCCGAAAGCATCCGAAGAAAAGAAACAGGTCTCCCGGGCTTATCGCTTGATTCGCGAGATGGCGTTGCGCGGCGGCGGCCTGGCCGAAGATTGGACGCCATCGCGCGGCGCGCGGGAGCGAATCGCGGCGCAAGTCGGGATCGAGATGCGCGCCGTCGCTGCGCCGCACGCGGCCGCGGGTCAGGTCCTCGACGATTTGCGCGATGCTCGAGCCGTTGAAGGAAATCTTTTTGTATGGGGTCGGCGATCCCGCATCGGGAATCGGCAGCGAGCAGAGTTGGCCGTCGAGGATTGGACTCGGGCATCCGCCATGTGCCGAGTCGAATCCCTTGCGGCTGAGTATGAGTTTCATCGGAGTCGATCTGCGCGAAGAATGACACAAATCTTTGTTTGCCGGCATCGCAAGTGATGCGAGCGACCTAACCCCTAACCTCTTCCCGCGCGGGAAGGGGAACCGGATAGAGTGGTAAGCCCTGCGCATGAAGGAATTTCGACCGGCGCGCGCGCGATGGCGTGCTATATTGCGGCGGGGAAGATTTTCTATGGCCGACTCCGATCTTCTTGCCGAGCTGGCGCGCTTTATCGAACGCATCAGCGCGATTGCGCGCACCGGGCTTGCCTTCAAGCCTGACGGCTTCGACTCCGAACGCTACGAGGAGTTGCTCACCGAGGCAGCGAGGATGCATTCGGTCGTCGCCGGCGCGAGCGAGGAGGACGCCCAGGCACTTGCGGCGCCGATGGCGCGAGCAGGTGATCGCCGGTTACGAGGGATACGTGACGGCGGCGACGGGATGCGGCGTGATTGCGTTCAACGAGCGCGACGAAATCCTGCTGATCCAGCGGCCGACCGGCAAGTGGTGGTATCCCACCGGCTTCTGCGATGTCGGCGTGTCGCCTGCGGAGAACGCGGCCAAGGAAGCGCGCGAAGAGACCGGCCTTATCGTCAATCCTGAGCGTTTGATCGCCGTGATCGACAACAAGAAGTACGGCTCACCGGCGCGCCATATCTACTCGATGCTTTTCTATTGCCGGATTGTCGGCGGCGCGCTGAAGCCTAATCCGCTCGAGGCGATGGCGGCAGGCTTTTTTCCGCTGGAGCATTTGCCGGAGCCGATGCATGGCATCGATCGCAAATGGATTGCGCTGGCGCGCGAGTTTCATTTCGACGGACGCGCTGCGCCGTATTTCGATCCGTTGTGAGAGCGAAGATAGCTAGCGGTTGGTGGCTTCGGCCGGAGTGGCTTGAGCCTGGATTGGCGGAGATCCGCCGGTGCTGGCGCCGATTGAAATGATCATCATCCCCTGCTCGTAGCGCGGGCCGCCGACTATCAGCGTGCCGTTGTTCTTGAGCTTGAGGTCGGTGGTCATCATCGGGCGGGTGCCGTCGAACAGCACTATCTCCATCGCGATCATGTCGCCGTCGATGGCGCGCGGCTGCACGTGGAGAATCTTGCCGCCGGGCAGGGTGAACGCGATCATCTTGCCGCAATCGGTCTCGCCCTCGTTGTGACCGATCAGACTGTAGGTGGAAAAGCCGAACAGGCCGCGCAGCTTCTGGTCCATCGGGCCGAGCCGCGGGTCGGTGCCCTCGTTGGTATCCGCGGCCATCACAGAATCGATATAGACGTTCACCTGCTTGGGCGACGACTGCGCATTGAGGAGACCCGGCATTCCGAAAGCCGAGATCGCAACGATGAGGAAGGTGAGGCTACAGGAGCGCCGCGTCATGGCGATCGATTAGGGCTGATCCGGCAACCAAATGACCGTCGTGTCCCTGCGCGGCTCGCTCCACACTGCGACCGATCGATTCTCCGATTCGAGTCGCGAAATGTCTGCGTGAGAATCATTATCCGCCATCGTCGGCTCATTCGCCGTCGCGTCGGCCACCTGGCTCGTCGCCGGGGCTGGATTGGGCTCCGCCTTGGCGAGCACGGTTGATTGCGGCGCGCGATTGGCGAAATGCTCGGCATACGGCGTCATCAGGATTATCGTCACAACGGCAACGGCGACCGCCGCGCCGCCCCATGCGAGGCCCGCACCGACGGAATCGAGCTGGCGCCGGAGGAAGCGCGCGACTCGCGTGTGTATCGGCATCGGCAGGCGATCGACGCGAGCGATTACCGCGCTGGAAAATCCAGCCAGCGACGGCTCGGCCGTAATCGATCTGAGGTCACGTCCCAGCGTCGAGTAGTCGGCAAGGATGCCGGTGCAGGATTCGCACCGCGCCAGGTGGAACGCGACTTCCTGCATCTCGTTGGGTTCGAGTTCAGAGTCCTCGAACGCACCGAGCATCATGCTTATTTCAGCGCATTCAGCCATAAAAATTGCTCAGCTTCCGGCCACATCCTTCAGTATGGTGCGCAGGTGCGTGCGGGCATAGTGCAGCCTGCTCATGACCGTTCCCCTTGGGCACTGCAACACGTCGCTAATCTCGTCGTACGACATTCCTTCGACTTCGCGTAGAAGTATCACTGCGCGATGTTCTGGCGTCAACTCCTCCAGCGCTTGCTTTAGTCGCGCCGAGAGTTCGCTGCGGCTGACTTCCTTGAACGAGTCTCCCGTGGTGGTTGGTAACTTGCTGATTTCAGTTTCGGCGTCTTCTCCATGCAGGACCACGTGGCGTCCCTCGCGGCGCCAGAAATCGATCGCGAGGTTGGCCGCGATGCGATAAAGCCAGGTCGAGAAGCTCGATCGCGATTCGAATTTCGAGAGATTTTCATAGGCGCGAACAAAGGTCTCTTGCGCCAGTTCAATCGCATCATCCTGATTGTGCACCACCGCCAGCGCGACTCCAACAACTCGCCGCTGGTATCGTTCCACCAGAACGCCGAACGCAGCCGAATCGCCCTTGCGCGAGCGTTCGATAAGTTCGGCTTCATCACCGTCCTGGCGGCCTGGTGTTCTCAACTTGAGTAGACGCAGGCGCGGGCCACTAAATTCAGCGAGTTTTTCATGCCGCGCCGGCCATCTCGGCCCAGTTCGGCCCGGATTTCAGCTCCACCTTGAGCGGAATTTTGAGTTCGGCGACCCCCTCCATTTCGCGTTTCGCCAGTTTTGCGGCTTCTTGCCATTCTTCTTGCGGCGCTTCCAGCAGCAGTTCGTCATGCACCTGCAGAATCATCCGCGCCTCGAGCCCGCGCTCCCGAAGCGCCCGGTCCAGCCGTATCATAGCGAGTTTTATCAGGTCTGCCGCCGTGCCCTGGATGGGGGTGTTGATGGCGATTCGCTCGGCTTGCGCCCGCGCCCCGCCCGGATTGGCGTTGAGTTCGGGCAGGTAGCGCCGTCTGCCGTACATTGTCGTTACGTAACCTGTTTGGCGCGCGATGCGAACCGTCTCGTCCAGCCACGCGCGCACGCCGGGCAGCCGCTCGAAGTAACGCTTGATGTAGTCCGAGGCTTCGGAGAGCGGAATCCCGAGCTCGCCCGCCAGCCGCTGCGAACCCATCCCGTAGATGATGCCGAAGTTTATCACCTTCGCCAGCCGGCGCGCTTCGGGGTTGAGCTTGTCGGCGGTGACGCCCAGCACCTCGGTCGCAGTACGGACGTGAATGTCCTCGCCGGTGTTGAACGCGTCGACCAGAGTCTTGTCGCCCGACAGATGAGCCATCACGCGCAGATCGATTTGCGAATAGTCGGCGGACACGAAGACGCACCCCGGCTTGGGCACGAAGGCGCGGCGAATCCGGCGGCCCTCGACGCTGCGAGTCGGGATATTCTGCAAGTTGGGATCGCTCGAGCTGACGCGTCCTGTCGGCACCAGCGCCTGATGCCAGGTGGTGTGGATTCGTCCGGTGCCCGAGCGAATCACCTCGGACAGCGCGTCGGCGTAGGTGGATTTCAATTTTGAAATCGTGCGGTATTCGATCAGCTTGCGCGGCATCGGATGCACCGCGGCGAGCTTCTCGAGCGTGTCGGCGTCGGTGGAGAAACCGCTCTTGGTTTTTTTCAGGCCCTTGGCGGAAAGCTTGAGATGGGTGAAGAGGACGTCGCGCAACTGGATGGGCGAGTTGAGATTGAACTCGCGGCCGCCCAGTTCGTAGCACTCGCGCTCGAGCCGGCTCATCTGCTCGGCAAATTCCTTCGAGATGACCTTGAGCGCGTCGCCGTCGATGCCGATTCCCGTGCCGCTTCCATCTCGGCCAGTATCGGCGCGATCGGCATCTCGATCTCGTTGTACATCGGAGTGAGCGCGTCGGCTTCCAGACGGGTCGCCAGCGCTTCGCGAAGATTCCTGATGAGGTCCGCGTTGGTGCCGGGCGGAGTGCTCGCGCCCAGCGGAGCGAGGTACTCGTGATACAGATCGGTGAGCGACGGCTCGCCCTGACCGGAATTTATCAGGAAGCCCGCCAGCATCGTGTCGAAATCGACGCCCGCGAGTGCGATTCCGTGGCGCGCGAACGCTTCGATTTGACTCTTCAAATCGTGGCACGATTTCGGCGGGCGATCTGAACTGAGCAGCGTCGCTGCGCTCGCAATCCCGCCCTGCTCGACGACGATCGTTTTGTCGGCGCTCGCGAGCTGCAGTGTCGCCTGGCCGGTCTCGCTGGTCGAGAGATCAACCGCGAGACGCGGCGCAGAGGCGAGAGCCTTGAGCGCCTCGGCGAGATCGGCGCCGCTGACAGTCGCGGCCGGCTTCGCGGTGGACTCGAGGCCGGGCAGATCCGCCTGCGACGGCGATATTTCGCGCATGATCGAATGGAACTCGAGCTCGCGCATCAGTTCAGCGGCCGCTTGCTCGTCGACGCCCTGCCATGCGAATTCTGCGTGGTCGACTGTCAGCGGCACGTCGGTGTCGATGCGCACCAGTTGTCGCGCGAGATCGACGGCGGCGCGATGTTCCGCGAGCAGGCCCGCGATTCTCTTCGCGCCGCGAATCCCGGACTCCTCGATACGGTCGAGGTTCTCGTAGATTCCCTTCACGCTGCCGAATTTCTGAATCAGCGCCACCGCGGTTTTCTCGCCGACGCCGGGCACGCCTTTGATATTGTCGATCGAATCTCCGGTGAGCGATTGAATCTCGACCATTGCCGCAGGTTCGACCCCGAAACGATCGCGCACTTCGCGCACGCCGATTCTCCGGTCGCTCATCGTGTCCCACAGACTAATCTGCGGTCCGACCAGCTGCATGAAGTCCTTGTCCGACGTGATGAGGGTGACGGCGAAGTCCTGTTTCGCCGCGCGTTTCGCGAGCGTGCCGATTACGTCGTCGGCCTCGAAGCCCTCGACCATCAGGGACTTGATGCGAAACGCGTCGACTGCGCGATGGATGTACGGAATCTGGACTTTCAGATCGTTGGGCGCCTCGACGCGATTGGCCTTGTAGTCGGCAAACAGATCGTCGCGAAAAGTTCGCTTCGGCGAGTCGAAGACGATCGCGATATGCGATGGGCGCACGTCCTTGAGCAGCTTCAGCAGCATCCGGATGAAGCCGTAAACCGCCTGGGTCGGCATCCCGCGCGAGGTGTTCATCGGGGGCAGCGCGTGAAAGGCGCGGAAGATGTACCCGGAGCCATCGACGAGAATCAGTTGCTTGCGTTCTGCGGCCATAAGTCGAAACTATCCGATACCGTTGTCCAAGCAAAAGCATCGCGAAAGCAAGTCGCAAATTTGGATCGGCCGCGGATCGTCGTATTGACAGTATGGCGTAGTGTGTTTAATTAGTCGGTTGCCTTGTGATTGATCGAATTGCCGTGAGGGTCTCTTCGTCAATTGATTGAACTGGTTGAAAGGGCGGTCGCGTCATCTTGGTGGCATTGGGATCGGACGACCTGAATGATTGAGGTTAAAAACCTAACTAAAGCCTACGGCAACTTTGTCGCGGTAAAAGACGTATCGTTCAAGGCCGAGAACGGTTCTATCCTCGGCTTTCTCGGCCCCAATGGCGCGGGCAAGACCACGACGATGCGTATCATCACGGGCTACATGCCCGCGACCGCTGGCACCGTGCTGATCGACGGGCTGGATATTTTTTCGCAGTCGCTCGAAGCGCGGCGCAAAATAGGCTACCTGCCGGAAAATCCGCCGCTGTATCCCGACATGCGCGTCGAGGCGTACCTGAGGTTCGTCGCCAAGCTGCGCAGCGTGCCGCGCGCGAAGCTCGACTCGGCGCTCGAGCATGTGCTCGAAGTTTGCGGCCTGACCGACATGTCTCATCGGATTTGCGGACAGCTCTCGAAAGGCTATCGCCAGCGCGTCGGCCTGGCGCAGGCGTTGATTCACGATCCGCCGGTGCTGGTGCTCGACGAGCCGACCATCGGTCTCGACCCGCGCCAGATTCACGAAATTCGCGGCCTGATTCACCATCTCGCGGGGAACAGGACGGTGGTGCTCTCGACGCACATCCTGCCCGAGGTCTCGCAGATCTGCGACAAGGTCGTGATCATCGCGGACGGGCGCGTCGTGCTCGAAGAATACCTGAAGGCGCTGCCGGCCGGGACCTCGCTCGAAGATATTTTCCTGAATGCTATCACCAAGGAGCGTCACGACGACGGCGCGACGGCCGAGGAAACGCTGGAGGAGGTTGGAGCGGGGCATACCTAGGCGACCCGTGCCGCTGGAATGAAAAATTCGCTGACAATCGCGGGCAAGGAGCTCGCGGGCTATTTCCTGCAGCCGGTGGCGTACGTCGTGATGACGGTGTTCCTGCTGCTGGGCGGCTTCTTCTTCTTTGCGCTGCTGCGTTACTTCGAAGTGACGCTGACGGCGTACTCGGCGATGCAGAATCCCGAAGTGTTGCAGCGCCTCAATCTGAACGAGCGCGTGATCGAGCCGATGCTGCATAACCTGGCGATCGTGCTGGTCATCCTGGTGCCCGCCATCACGATGCGAAGTTTTGCCGAGGAGAAGCGCACCGGCACTTACGAGCTGCTGCTGACCGCGCCGATTCGCACCGGCGAAATAGTCGCAGGCAAGTTCATCGCGGCGTCGGCCTTCATGCTGATCATGATCGGACTTGCCGGCATGTTCCCGCTGATCCTCGTGGCGTTCGGCAATCCGGAAGTCGGCGTGATGTTTGCGGGCTATCTCGGGCTTGCGTTCCTGGCGATCTGCTTCGTTTCGATCGGATTGTTCACCAGCTCGCTCACGCAGAATCAGATTATCGCGGCGATCAGCTGCTTTGGCCTGCTGCTGTTGCTGTTTATCATCTCGTGGCCGGCGCAGGCGGGCGGTTCGTCATTTTCGGACTTGCTGCGCTACCTGTCGCTGCCGGATCATTTCGCGCAGATGGTGACCGGCATCATCGACACGCGCGACATCGTGTATTTCCTGAGTCTCATCTTCGTGGCGCTGTTCTTGACCCAACGATCGGTCGAGTCGGCGCGCTGGCGATAAGGTAGAGGGCGGCGGATGCGGCGATCGGCGGCGCTTTACGGAATTCTCGGCCTGGTTCTGCTTTCATTCGGGCTGGTCGACTATTTCATTTCGAGCGGCTTTCGGCTGTTCGTGTGGGTCAACCTGGTCGGCGGCATCTTCGCCATCGTCCTGTGGATCACTTCGAGCCGATCCGAGCTGTCATCGATCACGACCGGGCGCTCTGCGCGTTACGGCGCCAACGCCGTCGTCTACTCGGTGGCATTCATCGGGTTGCTGATCGCGGTCAACTATATTTCGTCGCTGCATCACACGCGGCTCGATCTTACGACCGAAAAAGTTTACAGCCTGTCGAGCCAGTCGATTAACGTCGTCAAGAATTTGCAGAAGCCGCTCAAGTTCTACGGCTTCTTCCAGGGCGGCGAGAATCGCGGCCGCGCGCGAACTCTACGAGACCTACGCGTACTACTCGCCCAAGCTGACCTACGAGCTGGTCGATCCGGACAAACATCCCGAGCTCGCCGAGCGTTTCAAGGTGTCGGTGATGGGCACCACGCATCTGCAGTACGGCGGCGCCGACAGCAGCGAGGGCACCAACCTCACGGACCTCACCGAGGAGTCGCTGACCAACGCGATCATTCGCGCGACCAGCAGCACCAAGAAAGTGATCGAGTTCCTTGACGGCCACGGCGAGGCGGATCCCGACGACGCCGATACGCAGACCGGCTACGGAACTATCAAGAAAGATTTGGAAGGCGAGGGCTACGAGGTTCGCAAGCTCGAGCTCGCGCAACTGGAGAAGGTACCCGACGACGCCAACCTGGTCGTCGTCGCAGGACCGATCAAGCCGCTGGGACAGCATGAGAGCGACGCGCTGAACGACTACCTCAAGCATGGCGGGCGGATGATTGCGATGTACCGGCCGCAGCGGCCCGACAATCCGATCGACGAAGACGCGATGGTCAAGCTGGCGGCCGATTGGGGCGTCGTGGTCGGCAACGATATCGTCGTGGACCAGGTAGTGCGTCTGTTCGAAGGGCCGGCGCTCGGGCTGAATCCGATCGTGCAGAGTTACGAGGAGCATCCGATTACCAAGGATTTCAAGGAGCGCACGGTGTTCCCGATGACCCGATCGCTCACGGCCGGAGCCCAATCTGAAACCGGGGCTGGCGGTCGCGCCGATCGCGAAGACCAGCGATACGTCGTGGGCGGAGGTCGATCTCGACACGCTGTTCCGGCAGCAGAAGGCCGAGCTGACGGCGAAGGACACGCGCGGGCCGATCACGGTGGTGATGGCGGTGGAGGGCAATCTCGAGCAGCTGGGCTACGCCAAGAGCGGCGACGCGAAGATGGTCGTGTACGGCAGCACGGACTTTGCCGACAATCAAAACGCGGGGACCTTTTTCAACCGCGATTTTTTCATCAACAGCGCCGACTGGCTCACCGGCGAGGAGAACTCGATCTCGATCCGGCCGCGGTCGATTCGCGCGTCGCGTTTTCGCCTGACCACCGCGCAGTTCTCTATCGTATTTGCGTTCGCGGTGCTGCTGCTGCCCGAGATGCTGCTGATTGCCGGGATCGTCGTGTGGTGGGAACGGCGCAACTGAGGCGCCGTCCTGCTGCGACTTAAGCTTCGATGCGGCTGCGCAATACCATCATCGCACTGGTCCTGTTGGCGATCGTAGGCGGCTACGCTTTTATCGTCGGCCGTTATTCCGTGCCCGAGGCGCCGCAGCGGCTGATCGACGTCAAGCAGGACGATATCGCCAAAATCGAGCTCCACTACGCCGATCGCGACATCGTGCTCGCACGCGACAAGGACAAGCCGTGGCGGCTCGTGAAGCCAATCGGCGCCGACGCCGACCAGAATCAGGCCAACAACCTCGCGCGCGCGATCGCCGAAGGCGTGCTGGTCCGCACCGTGGACGATCAGCCGACGGACCTCGTTCCGTTCGGGCTCAAGCCGCCGACCACGACCGTCATTGTCACGACGTTCGACAGCAAACCGGTGCCCACGATCGAAGTCGGGAAATCGACGCCGATTGGCTTCAACGCTTACGCTCAGGTCGGCAACAATCCGGCCGTGCTGCTGACGGAGGGCGCGTTCTCGTCCGGGATGAACAAGACGGTCAACGAGTTGCGCGTCCGCGACCTGATGGCGTTCAAGATGGACGACGTGCAGAAGCTGATCATCACGCGCGACAACGGGCAGACGGTTGAAATCGATCGCGACGGCGAGAATTGGAAAATCGTCAAGCCTGCCGCGTACCCGGCCGACGACCTGGCGGTGCGGATGGCGCTGAGCACGCTGGTCAATGCGCGGGCGACCGACTTCGTTAACGACACGCCCGCCAACGTCGCGCAATACGGTCTCGAGAAACCGCATCTGACGGCGACGGTGATCCTGAAGAACGGCGAGCAGCAATCGATGCTGTTCGGCTTCAAGCAGAACGAGCCGGGCAAGAGCGGAATTTACGCGCGTCGCGGAGAGCGCGCGCCGGTTTACGCCGTGGCCGAGTACCTGCTGACCAGCCTGGACAAGTCGTTTCTCGATTTTCGCGACAGAACGATCGTGAAAGTCGATCCCGAGTCGGTCTATACGATCAAAATCAAGAACAGCGACGGCGCGTTCACGATCACGCGTCAACCGCTCGGGAAGTGGAACGTGACAGCCGCGGGCAAGACGACGGAAGGCGATATGCCGGTGGTCGAGCGGCTGCTCAATCAGTTCCACGATTTCAAGGGCACGTCGATCGTCGCCGACCCGATGCCCAGCGCGCAGCCGTTCGGGCTGGACAATCCCGCGCTCGAGATCACGCTGCTGGGCAAGGACGGCAAGGAACTCGCCGCGTTGAAACTCGCGAAGATCAGCGTCAAGCCAACCGCGCCGCCGATGCCGGGAGAGCCGGCCGGCATGCGGGCCGAGTACTACGCATCGTCGAGCAACAGCAAAGCCGTGTACTCGATCAGCGATTTCCTTTATGGGCAGCTCAACCAGCCCGAATCGACGTATCTGGCAAAGGCACCAGCCGCAGCGCCGTCCCCAGCGAAGTAGCGCCGCGTCAGGTTTCGGCGATTACGTGGGCTATCGCCTGGGCGTTGGTGTGCGTGATGCTTAGATGGAAGCGCGTGATTTGTTTGCGCTGCGCGTAGGCGGCGGCCTTGCCTGATAGCGCGATGGTCGGGGCTTTGCCGCGCTCACGCACGACCTCTATTTCGCTCCAGCCGACGTTGCGGTTCCATCCGGTGCCGAGCGCCTTCATCGTCGCTTCCTTGGCGGCGAAGCGCGCGGCGTAGCTCTGGTAGCGCGGAACGCCGCGCGACTCGCAGTACTTGACCTCGCCGGGCGTGAAGACGCGGGCGCGAAAACGCTCGCCGGTAGCGGGCCGCGTGAGTGCGCGCTCGATGCGATCGACTTCGATGACGTCGATTCCGGTGCCTGCAATCTGGCTCATCGCGAATGAGTATCAGCCGTGCGGCGCACGGATTCAATTGCAATACTTGCGAGGCGCCGAGTGCGGATTCTATTGTTCATGCACGACCTGGAGTGCCTGGAGGCAGCGATGGCAAAGCTTTCGATCACGGTGAACAAGACTCGTTGTATTGGCAGCGGCGATTGCGTGGAAACGGCGCCGGCCGTATTTCAACTCGACGATGCGGGCAAGTCCGAAGTAATCGACGCGGCGGGCGCCGGCGACGCGGTAATTGTCTCGGCCGCGCGTTCGTGTCCGGTCAAGGCGATCACGGTGGTGGACGAAGCCGGAGTGCAGCTTTTTCCGCCGCCGAAGAAGTAGCCGGCAGATTGCACGATGGCGATTCGCAAGCATCGCGCAGGCGAGCTCGTGATCGAGCAGACGCGCGACCTCGGGCTCGTGCGCGCGATGCTCGCGCGCGGCGGGCATGACGACGGATGGAATCGAGTGGCCGGCTGCATGCTACATCGTGGCGTACGTCGGTGACGAAGCGGTCGGCGTGATTGGCGTCGAGTCGAAGATCGACGCGGCGCTGATACGCTCGCTGTACGTGAATGAATCGGCGCGCGGGCGTGGAATCGGCAGAGCGCTGGTGGCGGCGGCGCGCAAGGCGGCGCATACGCGCGGCGCGCGGCATCTGTATTTGTTCGCGAATGACGGGCGAGAGTTCTTTTCGCGGCTGGGATTCGAAGCGGTTGATGCCGCCGCCGCGATGAGCGCGCTCGCCGGAGCGCCGTTGGTCGAGTTCTATCGCGCGCGGCCCGAAGAGCTTGCGCGCGAGGTGGCGTATCATCTGGATATCTCGGGTGATGGGGTGATCGAGAGATAGCCTAGGTCGGGACATAGCGCCCGATGTATTTGCCCATTGCGGTTGTTATCAGCAAGTAGGGATTCGACTTCAGCAATTTCGCGGCGAGGCGGCGCGTCATGTCGGGGCGGATTGTTTGCGGCGCGGGATTCATCGCGTCGAGCGCGCGCGGGGCGGAGTTGGATTGCTTCAATCGCGCCCAGCAGGATGCCGTCGGCGTTGAGCACAACGGCTCGCGGCATTCGCGAATCAGGCGCGGCTGATGCGACAGCATCCTCGGGGCCGAGATGGATGAGGTCGTCGTGCATGAACTCGGCGACGCGAACGCGGTCCGTGTAATGAATCCAGAATGAGCGCAAGCCCGGCGCCAGGTTGTTTATAAAATACGGAAACGCGCGGATCCGCTCTGGGAGCGGTGCGGACGGATCGGTCGGCATTCCGCGCACGATCCAATCAGCTTTGCCGCGGAAGTAATGGCGAACGTCGGTGTATCCAACTAGTTCGAGCTGCGCCGCGGCTCGCGCGCTCAGGTCGCACAGGCAATCGCGGCAATAGACGACGACCGGGCGCGCGCGGTCGAGAGTGGCTGGCGCGTCGCGCAGGAGATTGCGCAGCGGGATGTGAATAGCGCCGCGGATGTGCGCGGCGTCGTACTCGTGCGACGGCAGCACGTCGACGATCTGCGCGGCGCCGGATGCGCGCATCGTCGCGAGCTCCTGATGCTGGATCTCGCGCACTGCTACTGGCGCATCGCGGCGAGGGCGGAGAGGGCGGTGTCGACGATCGTCTCGCCTCTGCCGGCGGCAATTCGCGCGGTGTCGACTTCGTAACCACCTTCGGCGTATGCGGCGCGAGTGGGAATATATCCGATCAGATCGTTGCAGTAGCCGGCGACGAAAGTTTGCGCGAAATGCGGGTTCGCTTTCAGCGCGAGGCCGAGTTCGACGAACAATTCGCCGGGGATGCCGACCAGCGCGATGTTGCCGACGGTGACTATCGACATTGCTGTCGCGAGCTCGCGACGCGCGATGTCAACGCGGCGGTCGCGGCGATTTTGCTCCTCGAGCGCTTCCAGAGCCGTCAGCGCCGCGAGCGATTGTGCGTGATGGTCGCGCAGGCGCTTCAACTGATAGCCGTCGCCACCGCGATGACTATCGAGCGAGGCCTTGGTTTCGGCGGCGCAATCGCGCGCGATCGCCAGGTCGCGGCTCAGGTCTTTCAGTGCGAGGTTGAGCGCGATTCTGCGCGAGGAAATTCGAGCGTCGCTGAGTGAGGATGCGCGCTGGAGGGCGTCGAATGCGGCGCGGCCCATCGCACGGCCGTGTTGTTCGGCGACTTCGAAGTTGCCGCGGCTGCGCGGATCGATGTTGCCGGTTGCGCCCTGCAAGAAAATCGAGATTGGACGCCTGGCGAGTCGAGGAAGCGCTCGCGCTTTCGATTTCATCCATTGCGAAGCCCGGCCAATCGCGCGAGTAGAGCAGGTTGTCCTCGCATAGCACGACGCCGTGGCATGGATAGTTCATGACGAACGCGATCGCGGTTCCGTCAGGACGATACGCGCCGAGAGCTACGACTTCGGCGTCGGCGGGGCCGGAGCGATTTGCTGCGAGCTGGATTTGGTGGCGCGGGCGCATCAGGCGGCGATTGATTCCGAGCGTGAATGGCGCGGCGGCGGCGCGGAGTAGTCGCGGGTTCGAGATTGCTATGAGCCGCGACGATCACGGACGCTATTTTCTCCGGCAGCGCGCGCTCCCATTCGAGGTCGCGGCCTTCGGCGGGTTTCGCGTCGGCGCGCGGAGTCGCGAAGATGTTGAAGGCGGGCGCGGAATGAGTGTGCGTTGCGCAAATCAGGATCGAATCGGCGGGTATGCCGGTGCGCTGCTGCGGCGCGTTGGCGGATGTCGTCGGCGATGCGAGCGCCGAGTGCGAGTAGATCGACGCCGACGATGGCGATTTTGTTGGCGCCGTCGCTAAGCACGAGCGCTTGCGCGGCGAGGTCGTCGTGCACGCCGTTGTTGCGGCCGACGCGATTGCCGTAGCCGAGCATTGCGAGACCGGCGGGCGGATCGAGCTTTATGCGCGCGGCACCTGCGTAGAGAGGACTCATTGCAATTTGGCGGCGGCGAGTTCGGTGGCTCTGGAAGCCACTTTGACGGCCGCTGCGATGATGTCGTCGAGGTCGCTATCGTCGCCGAGCAGGCATTCGTGCGGGATTGAGACCATCTCATGCTCGAACAGGCGCTCGGCGACCGGGCAATCAATCGCGATCTGGTCGGGGCTGGCGCCCGCGAGCTCGCACGCTTTGCGATAGGCGGCGGACTCGCGCGGAAAGAGTGCGGAGCGATAGACCGGGTCGTTGGCGACGCCGCATGGAATGCCTTCGGCGCGAAGCGCGCGGACGAAGCGATTGCGCGAGAGGCCGAGCGCGGATTCGTCGACGAGAAAAATGAATGCGTAGATGACTTCGCGCGTGACGCGGGGATCGCGCGCGATCGGCGTCAGTCCCTTGATTGCGCCGAGGCCTTCGCGGATGCGTGCGGCGGCGCGGCTCTTGTGCTCGATCTGCTCCGGCAGCCGCGCGAGCTGCGCAAGCAGAATTCCGCATTGCCATTCCGTCATCCGGTAGTTCGCGCCCATCAGCGGTCCTTCGAAAGTGTCGCCGGGCCTGCGCCGCCCGCAGTTGATCAGCGACTGGCATCGCTGCTCGAGGTCGGGGTCGTTGGTCGTGATCATCCCGCCTTCGCCCGCGGTCATTGGCTTGGACGACTGAAAACTGAAGCATCCGAGCGCGCCGTGAGTGCCGACGCCGCGATCGCGGAATCGAGCACCGGGAACGTGAGCGCAATCTTCGACGATCGGAATCGAATGCGCGCGCGAAATTTCCACGAGCGCGTCGAGGTCGGCGAGCGACGCGCCGTAGTGCACGGGAATGATCGCCTTTGTCCGGCGCGTGATGAGACGCTTCACGGATTGCGGATCGATGCATGCGTTGTCGGCGCTGACGTCCGCGAAGACGGGGCGCGCCATGCATGCGACGGCGGCGTAGGGCGTCGCGGCGAAGGTGATTGCAGGGACGATGACCTCGTCGCCGGCGCCGATGCCTAGCGCTTTGAGCGCTACCTCGAGTGCGCTGGTGCCGGACGTGGTCGGGATGGCGAAGCGAGCGCCATGATACTCGGCGAAGGCGGCGGCGAACTCGGCGGCCTTGCGATTGGGGCTCGGGTAGCCGCCCCAGCTCGACGAGGTGAGTACGTCTTCGAGCTGCGCGCGTTCGCGGGCGTCGAAGACGGGCCACGCCGGGAAGGGGCGGCTGCGAAGCGGCTGGCCGCCGAGGATTGCGAGCGTGGAGGGCATCGAAGTTAGAGTTAAAGTATTACTTTAATTATAAAATCAAATGTCCCTCGGCGCGCCGAAATCCAGCCTCAGGCATCTTAATCGCGCCTGCCTCTCCCTGACAGGGCGAGGCACTGGAGCGCTATTTCTTCGCGACTTCGGTCACGAACGTCAGCTCAGGGCGGCCGGCGAGGATGCCACCGATTTTTCCGCCGAAGGCTTTCATGTGATCGGTCTTGCCGTGCGCGTCGAACGCGGCCTGATCCTTGTAAACCTCGTAGTAGATGAACTCGGTCGGGTCTTTGCTGTTCTGGTGCAGGATGTAGGCGAGGGTGCCGGGCTCGGCGGCTCTCACCGTCGCGATCATTTCCTTGGCCGCGGTCGTGAACTCGGCTTCCTTGCCGGGCTGCACTTTAAGTTTCGCAAGCAGGCTAATCGACATCGTGGGTCTCCTTGAAGAATCAGATTCAACTACCGTCGTATTCGGACGCGCGCGATTTTTCAAGGCGAATCGACGCGCAGCGCCTGGCGGCTCTTTCATCGCAGCGCGGTGTCGGCTAACGGTGAGGGGCTGATCGCGACGATCGGCGACGGGAGAATATCACGATGCTGGGTTTTGATTTGACCGACGAACAGCGCGAACTGAAAGAGCTGGCGCATAAATTTGCCGAGCAGGAAATAATCCCGCGCGCGCGCGAATACGACGAGAAGGAAATTTTCCCGGTCGATGTGTGCGAGAAGGCTTTCGCGGCGGGGCTGATGAACTTCGGCGTGCCGAAAGAACTCGGCGGGCCCGGGCTCGGCGTGCTCGACACCAGCCTGATAGTCGAGGAGCTGAATTACGGCTGCGCCGGAATCTCGAACGCGGTCGGCGCCAACGACCTGGCGACGCTGCCGATCCTGATTGCGGGCAACGACGATCAGAAGAAGACCTACCTCGGGCAGTTGGTGAAGAAGCTGACGTTCTGCGCGTTCGCGATTACGGAGCCGGGCGCGGGCTCGGACGTCGCATCGATGAGCACGAACTACCGGCGCGAGGGCGACGAGTACATTATCAACGGCACCAAGCATTTCATCTCGAACGGATCGCGCGCGGACTGGTACGTCACGTTCGCGACGTCGGACAAGCGGCTCAAGCACAAGGGCATCTCGTGCTTCGTGTTCCCGTCGAACGTGCCCGGAATCACGCGCAACCGGATGCATGGCAAGCTCGGGCAGCGCGCGGCGGACACCGGCGAAATCTTTTACGAAGACGTGCGGGTTCCAGCCAGCGCGCTGGTCGGGCGCGAGGGCGAGGGCTTCAAGTACGCGATGGCGACGTTCGATCACAGCCGGCCGGAGATTGGCGCGATTGCGATCGGAATTTCGCAGCGCGCGCTCGACGAATGCCTCAAGTACTCGAAGCAGCGCAGCGCGTTCGGCCAGCCGATTGCGAACTTCCAGGCGATCCAGTTCATGATGGCCGACATGGCGATCGATATCGAAGCGATGCGGCTCCTGACGTACAAGGCGGCGTGGCTGGTCGATCGCGGCGAAAGTCCCAATGCGATTTCCGCGTACGCGAAGGCTTTCAGCGCCGACGCGACGATGCGAATCACGACCGACGCGGTGCAGATTTTCGGCGGGTACGGGTACATGAAGGAGTACCCGGTCGAGAAGCTGATGCGCGACGCGAAGCTGCTGCAGATTTACGAGGGCACGTCGCAGATTCAGCGCGTCGTGATCGCGAGGAATCTACTAAAAGATTAGGAACCTGGGAACTTTATCTCAGTGAAACCCCTCCTGGGTTTCACGCTTCCTTGGGCAGGGGTAACCCCTGCACCTTAGAATTAAGAATTAATCGTCCGTTGCTGGGGTCGCTACTGGATGCGGGATTGGCGGGTCCTGGTCGGCCGGCTCGTTGCCGGTGACGGAGCCCACGTAACCGCCCTGGTGATAGACGTCGACCTGGCCGGTGGTCGGATCCGGCAGCAGATTCCATTCGTCAGGCGGCGGCGGATGTGGGATTGGGCGGCATATAAACGATTGGCGCAGGGGGCGGAGCCGGGGGAGGCGGTGGCGTCGAGGCGCATGCGGCGAGCGCGATCGAGGCGAGCATCGGCAGCGCCAGTCGCGAAATCTTCAAGGCTTGTCCTCTGTCCCGATTCATCATGCGGCGCGGATTGGCGCCCTGGAACTACAAATATTTTGTCGCCGGGCTGCCATAATCGCAAGCGGCGCGGCGTGCGAAAGCGTGGACTATTTGCCCGGGATGCCGAGGACTTCGCGAAAATGCGCGATGGTTTTTTCCAGGCCGGGACGCAGCGCAGTATGCGGCTGCCATCCGAGGACTTTCTTCGCCAGATCGATGTTCGGTTTGCGGCGAACGGGATCGTCGGGACGCGGCGGCTTGACTACCACCTTCGAGGAGCTGCCGCAGAGCTCGATGGCGAGTTGGGCGAGTTCGGTGATGGTGAATTCGTCGGGATTGCCGATATTCACCGGGCCGATGTGCGTCTCCTGATTCATCATGCGCACGATCGCGTCGATCATGTCGTCGACGTAGGCGAACGATCGCGTCGAGTTGCCGTCGCCGTAAATCTCGAGATCCTCACCGCGCAGTGCCGCGACGCAGAAATTGGAAACCACGCGGCCGTCGTTGATCGCCATGCGCGGGCCGTAAGTGTTGAAGATGCGCACGATGCGGGTGTCGACGTGGTTCTGCCGGTGATAGTCCATCATGAGGCATTCGGCGACGCGCTTGCCTTCGTCGTAGCAGGATCGCACGCCGATCGGATTGACGTTGCCCCAGTAAGTTTCGGTTTGCGGATGCTCCTCGGGGTCGCCGTAAACTTCGCTGGTCGAGGTGAGCAGGATGCGCGCGCGCACACGCTTGGCCAGCCCGAGCATGTTGATGGTGCCCATCACGGAGGTCTTGGTAGTCTTCACCGGATTGTACTGGTAATGCACCGGCGACGCGGGGCAGGCGAGGCTGAAGATGCGATCGACCTCGAGCAGAATCGGCTCGACCACATCGTGGCGGATGAATTCGAAGTTGCGGTTGCCGAGCAGGTGCACGATATTGGCACGCTTGCCGCTGAAAAAATTGTCGAGGCAAATGACTTCGTGGCCGTCGTTAAGCAGCCGCTCGCACAGATGAGAGCCAAGGAATCCTGCGCCGCCGGTTACCAGTGCTCGCACAGTTGTTCTCCCGGGTCAGCGGCGGTTTTCGCGCACGATGCCGCGGACCGTTTCGATCACGTAGGCGACGTCGTCGTCGGTCATCGAGGCGTAGATCGGGAGCGACAGGCAACGGCTGAAGATGTCCTCGGCGATGGGAAAATCGCCGTCGCGG
This sequence comes from uncultured delta proteobacterium, assembly GCA_963747845.1. Taxonomy (GTDB): domain Bacteria; phylum Desulfobacterota; class Binatia; order Binatales; family Binataceae; genus Binatus. The sequence continues at coordinate 103,739 of CAVVGR010000003.1, read as the reverse complement.
TAGCCGTACATGCGCTGGTAGTAGTGCATCGTGTGCAGCGGGATGCAGTGCACCGAGCATCCGACGCCGCGCTCGCGCAGGGTCTCGACGAACTGATTGCGGCCGATCTTCAAGCGCTCCGGATGCAGCCGCAGCACGTACAGATGCCAGGCGTGCTCGATGCCGGGCTCGGAGTACGCGGGCTGCAGCGCGTCGTCGGCGCGGAAGGCGTCGTTGTAGGCGCGCGCAATTTCACCGCGCCGGCGCATGAAGTCGTCGGCGCGCTTGAGCTGGGCGAGGCCGATGGCGGCGTGCACGTCGGACAGGTTGTACTTGAAACCCATGTCGTGGATTTCGTAGTACCACGAGCCGCTCTTGTCGTAGCGCTTCCACGCGTCCTTGTTCATGCCGTGCAGGCTGGCGATGGCGATTTTTTCCGCGAGCGCGTCGTCGCTCGTGGTGATCATGCCGCCCTCGGCGGTGGTGAAATTTTTGGTGGCGTAAAAACTGAAACAGGTCAGGTCGCCGATGGTGCCAATCTTCGCCATCCCGCGGCCGTCCATGTAGCGGGCGGATCCGGCCGCATGCGCGGCGTCCTCGACGACTTTCAGATTGTAGTGATGCGCGATGTTGAGGATGCGATCCATGTCGCAGGCGTGACCGGCGAAGTGCACCGGCAGGATCGCGCGGACCCGTTTGTTGGCACCGCTCTCGAGCGCCTCCTCGATTCGCGCCGGGTTGATGTTGAAGGTGCCCGGATCGACGTCGACGAACACCGGACGCGCGCCGAGATAGCCGAGAATTTCAGCCGTCGCGGTGAACGTGAACGGCGTGGTGATAACCTCGTCGCCGGGGCCGATGCCGAGCGCCCACAGTGAAAGATGCAGCGCGCCGGTGCAATGCGCTAGTGCGAGTGCGTGCTTCGCGCCGACGTAGTTGGAGAATTCAGTCTCGAAGCGCTTCGCCTTGGGCCCGGTCGTGATCCATCCCGAGCGCAGCGTGTCGATAACCTCGCGCTCCTCGTCGGGTCCGATAGACGGACGATGAAATGCCACTTGTCGCATCGTGTGTGATTCGGTTGAAATCAGCGGGGTCCCGTCGGTCAAGTTAGTCTCGGAGTATAAGGGATAGGTCAAAAGCGGAGCAAGGCGGAAGTCGATGAGGCGTGCAGGAGTGGCCGCGGTGGCGGCGGTAGTCGGATGGTACGTGTTCGCGCTGATCGTTCTGCATCCGCTGACCGACGCGCCGGTGGTGGACAGCTGGCTGTACGGCTCTTCCGTGCGGCGGTTCCTGCGCACCGGCGAGATCAGATTCGCCGGCTACACGCAGGCGATGCCGATAGCGCAGGTCGTGTACGGCGTGGCATGGGCGCGCATGTTCGGCGGCAACTCGGCGTCGCTGGAAATCTCGGTGGTGATGCTGGCGATTCTGTGCGGCTTGATGTTCCATGCGCTCGCGATCAAGTGCGGCGCGCCGCGATGGCAGGCGTTGGCGGCGACCGGCCTGCTGATCTGCAATCCGTGCTTCACCTTCCTTAGTTTTTCATTCATGACCGAGATTCCGTTCCTGACGGCGATGATCGCGACGCACCTGGCGTTCGCCAAGGCCGAGGGTCGGCGCGAGCAGTGGTGGCTTTGGCTGTCGGCGGCGACGGCAGTGGTCGGTTTTCTGATTCGACCGTTCGCCGCGATGGCAATCGCAGGATGCGTCGGCGCGACGCTGCTTTACGACGCCGATCTCCGCGCAAATGTTTTGGATCGAGCTCGATGGCTCAACGCCCGAGTGATCAAGATGGTCGTGCCGTTCGCTGTCGCGCTCGCGATTTGCGTCGGGCTGTGGGTCTGGCTGACGGTGCTTGGTCCGAAGCCGTGGCAGGTGCAGTTCAACGAAAATCGCTTCCGTTACATTTTCAACGTGCCGCTGGCTAACTACCTGCGCGCGGGAGTGCTCGGGCCGGCGCTGTATCTCGGCACCGTGCTGTCGCCGCTGGCGCTGCTGCAGTTCGCGACGCCGCGATGGCGCCGCGTCGCAATCGGCGGCGCGGGAATTTTCGCCGCCGCGCTCATCCTGATCTGGATCGACGATCGCCTGCCCGTGACGCCCGAGTACAGTTGCTTCGGCGGATGGCAAAACGTGTTGATACTGCGCGGCGCGGCGAATCGTTTTTCATGGGCCGGCGACTGGCAGTACGTGTTTCTGTTGCTGGCGAGCTTCGGTGCGGCGGGATTCGTCGCGGCCTTTGCCGATATCTTCAGGACGCTTGACCGCGGTGCTGCCGCGATAGTCATAGCCGCGATAATTTACTGGGCCGCGACGATACCGCTGTGGTTCTACAACGATCGCTACTACCTCGTGATGGTCCCGGCCGGTGCGATCGTGCTTGCGCTCGCGCCGCTGCCGCGAGCGCGGCTGGTGCAGGCCGCCGGATTCGCGATGACGCTCGCGATGGGCCTGATGTCGCTCGGCGGCGCCTATGCGTATCAGCGCGGGATGGCGGTGATCGTCGACGACGCGCAACGACCTTGAGCGCCAGGGAGTTCCGCGCTCAGCGATCGACGCCGGCTACGCGCTCAACGGCGAAGATCTGTACCGCTATCCCAAGCATGGAATCGAAACGATGCAGCTCGAAGGCGGAATCCCGATGATCACGTCGCAGAAGGAGGACGACTACACGATTGCAAGCGTGCCGCTCGCCGGGATGGAAGTCGTGCGGCGGCTCAAATGGCCGGGACCGTTCGGCCTGGGCCATCGCTACTTCTACCTGGTGAGAAAGCAGATAACGGTCAACGTCGGCACACCCGGCAATCCACCTGCCGTCCCGCCGGTGAATCAGGGGAAGAACTAAGACCTGGTCAGCCTTTCGATGAGGGGAGGAAGGGCGGCATCCCAGTGTGCGCCGAGAGGCCGCCATCGACGACAATTTTCGCACCAGTTATGAAGGAGGCCTCGTCGGAGGCCAGGAAAGTTACGGTATTAGCGATCTCCTCGGGCTCGCCCATACGGCCGACTGGATGAATCGCACCCATCGTACGGCGGAACTCCTCAGCGCGATCGCCACCAAGGACCTGGGCGGCACGGGTATTGATACCGCCGGGACATACACAGTTGATGCGAATTTTGTGCTTCGCATTTTCAAGCGCAGCGGCACGTGTGAGATTAATCACACCGGCCTTGGCGGCGTTGTAAGAGGCCATGCCGTAATCGCCATGCATTCCCGAAATCGACGCGGTATTGATGATCGCGCCGCCACCCTGCTTGCGCATGATCGGAACTGCGTACTTGATGCCGAGAAAGGTGCTGGTCAGCGTGACCGCCATCACACGGTTCCACGACTCGAGAGTGGTGTTATGAACCAGCGAGACTTCGGCCATGCCGGCATTGTTGAACATGACGTCGAGACGGCCGTAGGAATCAATCGCGAGCTTGATAGTCGCTTGAATCGCCTCGGGATCGGCGGCATCCATCTTGATGAAAACGGCGCGCCCGCCAGCCGATTTGACTTCTTCGGTGACCGCCTGCGCGCGCGTACCGCTTAAGTCCGCGACGACCACCGCGGCCCCTTCCGAAGCGAAGCGGCGCACAGTCGCAGCGCCGATGCCGGCGCCGCCAGCCGTTACAATCGCCACTCGATCATGCAGTTTACCGGGCATAACTATTCGTTGGTGCGCGCGGCAATCGTGCCAAGCCGTTAGCTGGGGCTACCGGGGGCCGGGCCGGGCATCACGTAGGTCGGGACGCCGGACTTCTCTTCGACCGCCTTTTCGAGCTTCTGCATGTCGATTTGATCGGTAAGTCCTCGGCGGTCAGCTTCCTTCTGCGCGTAGGCCCACAGGCCAGCGTACATGCCGTAGAGATCGTCGTGGACTTCGACGTAGAGCGAGTCGCCGCGCCATCCGAATTTCACCGGCTGATAGACGAACTCGCCGGGCGTGCCGATTTTCACCTTGTTGAAGAAGCGCTCGATGTCCTCGGGATACAGCCGGATGCATCCGTGGCTGACTTCCATGCCGACGCCCCATGGCACGTTGGTCCCGTGAAAGGCGTACTCGGGCAGCGTCAGCTCGATGCGGTAGTGGCCGAGCGGATTGTCAGGATCGTCGCCGGAAACCACGTGCTCCGCTTCGCCGTCACGCTCCAGATGTTCCTCGTAGATGTCCTCCGGAACATTCCAGGTCGGGTTACGCGTCTTGCCGCGGACCGTGAAGCTTCCGACTGGAGTCTTCCAATCGAACCGCCCGAGGCCGACCGGGAACGAGTACACGACCGACGGTGTTACACCGCCCGGGTGCTTTTTGCCGGCGTCGAACTTGGCGGGCGTCACCTTGCCTTTGGTGTGAATGGGGCCGGTAGGCGACGGATAGTAATAGTAAATCCGCATCTCGGGGATATTCATCACGATGCCGACGTGCGGCGTGTCGGGCAGGATGTGCTCGTCGGGCAGAATGATCACCCGGCCGGGGGTCGGCGCCCACCAGTCGACGCCGGCGTTGGCGTTCGAGATTTCCTTGGCCGTCACGCCGAACCATCGCCCGACGTCGAGCAGCGTGTCGCCCTTCTGGATCTGATACGTGATCAGATTGCCGATGATGTTGTCCTTGCCGTGCGGGAGCGGATAGGCGTACAGCGGACGCTTGTCGAATTCGTCCTCGGTCCATGCGCCGTTGGCAGCCGGAATCGCGACCAGCGCGATCAGGAACAGGGCGGGGAAGAATCGAATCGCGATATCAATGAAGCGCTTCATGAACTTCCAGGCGTGAACTTCCAGATAGGTTGGTGACAGTCTCTAGATAGCCGCCGCGTCGTCGTCGCATGCTGATGGAATGATACCGGCGCGATTAGTCTGCAATCAACCTCAGATTCGCGAACTTTAGCACAAGCAATTTTATTCCACCGCGCTCGAAATTCACCCATGCCTTCGCGCTGTCGCCGCGGCCCTCGCGCCGGCGCACGATGCCGCGGCCGAAAGTCGGATGAACCACGCGCGCACCGATCGACAGGCCGTCGCCGCCAGGTCCGGGTTCGTCGTCGGGCAACTGGCTGTCGGATAAATCGACGTATGATTCGCGCGGCGACAGCGGGCGTATCGGCGCGGAGTGGCGCTCAGGTGCGATACGTCGAATCAGGGCGGGGTCAATCTCCCGGATGAATCGCGACTGGCGCGACTCCTGCCGCACGCCGTAAATTTCCCGCGACAACGTGTTGGTCAGGTAGAGCAACTGGCGCGCGCGCGTCATGCCGACGTAGCAGAGGCGGCGCTCCTCTTCGATTTCCTCGTCGATATCGGCGGAGCGGCTGTGCGGAAACAGCCCTTCCTCCATCCCGGCGATGAACACGATCGGATATTCGAGGCCCTTGGACGTGTGCAGCGTCATCAGGGCGGCGCGGCCGCCGCTGGAATCGATCTGCTCGGTATCACTGACGAGTGCGACGCGTTCGAGGAACTCGGGCAGGCCGCCGCCGGACTTCTCGGCATCGAAGGCGCTGGCCGCCGTCAGCATCTCGGCCAGATTCTGCTTGCGCATCGATGCGTCGTCGAGCGTGTCGAGGTAAGGCTCGAAGCGGCTCTGCGCCACCACTTCCTCGACGATCCCGCGCACGCTCAACTCGGGCGCGCGCGCGGCGAGATCGTGCATCCACGAGTAGAGCATCCCCGCCTGCTTGGCGATTCTGAGCGCGACCTTCGAGTAGGTTTCGAGCCGGCCCATCGCTTCGAACGCGGTGATACGTTCGCGCGCGGCGAGCTCAGCGATCGCTTCGAAGGACTTCGCGCCGATCCCGCGTGGCGGCGTGCCGATCATTCGCTCCAGGCTGACGGCGTCGGCCGGGTTGGCGAGGACGCGCAGATACGCGAGCAGATCCTTGATGTCGCGCTGCTCGTAGAAGCGCACACCACCGACGACGTAGTAGGGGATTCGCCGCCGCACGAGGGCCTCTTCGATCGCGCGCGACTGCGCATTCACGCGGTAGAAAACGACGACGTCCGCCGGCCGGAATCCGCCTGAGCCCGTCAGCCGCGCGATTTCGAGCGCGATAAAGTCGGCCTCGTCGCGCTCGGTGACGCCCGTGTAGTAGGTGACCGGCTCGCCGGCGCCGTTCTCGGTCCACAGATTTTTGATTTTGCGCTCGGTGTTGTTGCGGATGACGCCGCCAGCCGCCGCGAGGATAGTTTTCGTCGAGCGGTAATTCTGCTCGAGCTTGAAAATCTGCGCCGTCGGATAATCGCGCTCGAAATCGAGAATGTTGCGGATGTCGGCGCCGCGCCAGCGGTAGATCGACTGATCCTCGTCGCCGACCACGCACAGATTTCCCGAACGTGCGGCCAGCGCCTTGACGATCAGATACTGCACGCGATTGGTATCCTGGTACTCGTCGACCAGCAGATGCGCCGCGCGCCGCTGCCATCGCTCGAGCACTTCGGGGAAGCGCTCGAACAGGATCCAGGTCTGCAATTGCAAATCGCTGAAGTCCATCGCATTCATCGCGCGCATCCGCTCCTGGTAGAGCCGGTAAATCTGGGCGATCGAAGTCTCGCGCCCCGGTTGTGCGCTCGCGAGCATTTCCTCGGGCGCGATCGCCTCGTTCTTGGCCTGCTCGATTCGCGCGCGCGCCAGTTCGAGCGGCGGCGAGTCGGCCAGCGCGGCGTCGTCGAGCACGCGGCGAATCGTAGTCAGCGAATCGCCTTCGTCGAGAATCGAAAAATTGCGGTCGTAGCCGAGTGCGTGGCCCTCCTGCCGGAGAATTCGCGCGCACGCGGAATGGAACGTGCTGACCCATGGCAGGCGCGCGCCGTCGCCGACCAGAGCGGCGACCCGCTCGCGCATTTCGTTGGCGGCCTTGTTGGTGAACGTCACCGCGAGCATCTCGGCGGGCGATGCCTTGCGCTCGGCCAGGATGTGGGCGATACGGTAGGTCAGCGCGCGGGTCTTGCCCGAGCCCGCGCCGGCCAGGATGAGAATCGGGCCGTCGGGCGCGAGCACCGCGGCGCGCTGTTCAGGATTCAATTCGTCGAGATTCACAGTGACCGTCGCAGCTTCAAAACTTCAGAGCGGAGTTAACCAAGATAGCGGCTCCGGCGCGCGCGGCAAAGCGAGCGGGTGAATTTTGGCGAAGTACGAACCGCACGACAAATTTTACCGCAAGGCGCGCGCGATGGGTTTGCCGTCGCGGGCGGCTTTCAAGATTGAAGAAATCATCGCGCGCAACCGGCTCGTGAGCAGCGGCGCGCGAATCGTCGACCTGGGATGCGCGCCGGGCGGATGGCTGGCTATCCTCGCGGCGGCGGCAGGCGCGAGCGGACGCGTCGTCGGCGTCGATCTTGCGCGGGTGAAGAATCCACCGGCCGGTTCGATCGCGATCGTTGGCGACATTCTCGATCCAAGTGTCGCCGCGCACGTGCAGATCGAGCTTGGCGGACGCGCCGACCTGATGACGAGCGACCTGGCGCCGAAGCTGACCGGGATCGCTGCGCGCGACGAGGCGCGTTCGCGCGAACTTATCGATACCGCGCTGATTGTCGCTGCGACCATGCTTAAGCCGGGCGGCGCGATGGTCGCAAAGCTCTTCATGGGCGCGCAGTTCAAGGACATTGTCGATTCGTTCAAGCGGCATTTCGAAAACGTCGAGGTGACGCGGACCAAGGCGAGCCGCCCGGGATCGTCGGAACTGTATATCGTAGCGCGCGGGTTCCGCGGATGACGCGTGCTTGGCATCAAGCGCACGACGCGCGTAAGGTTTGGGCATGAAGGCTGTAGACGGACGGCATCTGTGCGTGCTGCTCCTGGCAGCCGTGGTGGCGGCGTGCTCATGCGGCCGTTCGTCGCCCGATTCGGCCGCATCCGCGAAACTTTCTCCCGACGACGTCAGAGTCCAGGTCGCGCGCGTGGGCTTTGACGACGAGACCGGCTCGAACTACGTGCTGCTGCTCGACAAGAGCCAGTCGCGCGTGTTGCCAATCATGATCGGCGAGAGCGAGGCGACCGCTATCCTGCTCGCGCTGCATGGAATCAAGCCCGAGCGCCCGTACACGCACGATTTGATTCGATCGATCATCGGGCAGACCGGCAACAGCGTCGATCAAATCGTGATCGGCGACATGCGCGACGAGATTTATTACGCGACCATCTACATGGACGGCGGCCGGTACTCGATCGACAGCCGGCCGAGCGACGCGATCGCGCTCGCGATGGGCATGAACGTGCCGATCTACGTGAACGACAAGCTCTTCGAGTCAGCGCCCGCGATTAAGCTCAGCGCCGGCCGCAAAATTCCTGATACTGCGCACGCGCTTGGGCTGACGGTTGAGCAACTGACTCCCGAGCTGGCGAATGCTTTCGGCGCGGCCGATGCGCGCGGCGTGCTGGTGTCGGAGGTCGATTCGTCGGCAAAGAAGGCGGGCGTAGCGCGCGGCGACATCGTAACCAGGGTCGGAGCCAGCGACGTCAAGGCGCTCGACGACTTCAGCAAGGATACTGCGAGCGTCAAGAACGGCAGCGTGACGTTGACGCTGGATCGCGGCGGCTCGAACTACACCGTCACGCTTGCTGCAGACGGCACCCGCTAGGCGGGACTCGCTACTCGTACCAGCTTGATTGCATGCTCGGGGCACGCGCTGACGCATAGCCCGCACGCGTGGCATTCGCCGGCGCGAACCGCGAACGCCTGCCGATTGCCGTGGACCCACGCCTTCAATCGCGATCCGAGCGACAACGCGCGCTTGTCGTCGTCGCTCAGCTTGTGCATTTCGAAGACGTCGTAGGGACACGCCTCGACGCAGTCCTCTTTGCCTTCGCATCGCGTGCGGTCGACGACCGGCGCGAAGACGCCCGCGTCCTGCTTGCACTCGGCCTTTGCTGAATCGAGCGCCACGCGTTCCTCCTATCCGATACGCACGAGCACGCTTTCGATAAATCGCGGATCGATCTCGCGCTCGCCGCCGAGGTGGGCGAATTCCTCTTCGAGCAGATTCAGGCATGAGTTCAGGAAGTCCGAGGTGCGCTTGCGCGTGGTCTCGTCCATCCGCTGGGCGAGCGCCTGATTTATCTTGGCGCGGAAATCGTCGCTGAGAACGCCCGGCTGGCCGGTCATGATCGCCGCGCGCATCGCAGTCAGCCTGCCGCCTTCGATCGGATCGATCGTCAGGCGGTCGTCGAGCGCCAGCCGCGCAAGGCCCGTCAGCACGAGCTGGCTCAGGCGAATTTCGCGCGACGCCATCTGCGCGCGGAAGTTCGGCGACGAGATATCGATCGCGAACATCGCGCGGAAAAGTTCCGCGGCCGAATCGATCTGATCGAGAATCGCGTAGCTGAGATGCAGGTCGCGCATGCTCGCGAAATCGCGCATCTCGACCGCGCCGCTGCCGTCCAGCCCGCTGTAGAATCGCGGCTGACGCGCCATGAAGCCCGCCAGCGCCTCGCGATAGGGAGAATCGAGGTACGAAATCTCGCGCACCTTGACGCTGGACAGCCCGAGTTTCTTGAGCGTCAGTTCGGTGCTCGTGCGCAGGTCGATCGTCAAGCTGACGCCGAGGCGAAACAGCAGCTTCAGCGGCGTGTCGCGCAGATGCTCGATCGCGCTTTGCAGGTCGCCGCCCGCCAGATGTTCGAGCGCGAGGTTCAGGTAATGGTGCGTCATCTCGACCGCGACGCGCACCGCTTCCAGGTCGCCGAAGTCCACCGCGCGTGCGACCAGCACCTGGTTGCTGACCATCGCCATCTCGCTGCGCAGCTGGCGTTTGCCTTGCGCGGCGAATCCCGCGGTCAGCGCGGTGTTGAACAGCGAGACGTCGCCGTCGGCAATCGCCGGCGCCATCTCGGGCGCGATCACTTCGGTATCGTCGGGCAGGTCGGCGCGGCTCGGCGGCTCGTATTCGGCGCGAATCTTCAGAAACTGCTCCGGCTTGAGGTAGGCGAACACGCTCTGCGCGTCGAAAAAATCGGGAAAGCCGCGGTCGTTCAGCCGCGCGCGGCGAAACTGGTAGGCCTCTTCCTCTAGCTCGGCCTCGACGCCCCAGTAAATTTCCTCCATCAGGCCGGCGAAGTAGTTGTAGTCGCGCTCGAACGCCTCTTCGATGAAGTCTGAAATGTGCTGCGAGATTGCGTCGTGGCGGATGAACTCGATCAGGTAATTTTCGTCGTACTGCGCGAAGCGATTGGCAGTCGCGTCGGGCGAGGACGCCGCGTCGTCGATTCGATGCACCTTGATGTAGCCGCGCAGCAGCAGCGACATCATCTCCATGTCGAGGCTCATCAGCGCGTCGGCGAGTTTGCGCCGGCCGCCGTCGGCCATCGCCTCGATCCACTCGCGCATGCGATGGACGTTGGGACGATCGCGGTTCCAGCAATCGAGATCGAACAGCGACTTGACCTGCTCGGGCATCGCGAGGCTCAGCAGGTCGCCGGCGTCGGCGCTGCCGATTTCCTTCAGCGTGTAGAAAAGCGTCTCGGGCGAGAACGATTGCACCAGCCGCTCGGCCTCGGGCGCCGACAGAATCAGGTCGCGCTTCTGGCGCGCGGGCAGGCCGTACAGGAACTCGAGCTTCTCCTGGAACGGCAGGTTGAGAAATTCCGATTCGCCTCTTACCGCCATAACCCTCGCTGAATTAGTTGCATCTCAGGTGCAAAGTATCGCGCGTGCGAACGGCGGATCAACTAAACGTGGATCTTTCGCTTTGCCGCGCGGTTAGATAAGATCTTTGGAACGCAACAGAGCCCATTTCTTGGCCTCTTCCAACTCGAAACATCCCGTCGCGCTGACTATCGCGGGCAGCGATCCCGGCGGCGGCGCCGGACTCCAGGCCGACGTGAAGACCTTCGCCGCGCTGGGCGTGTACGGCTACTCGGTCATCACCGAAGTCATCGCGCAGAACAGCATCCGTGTCGGCCAGGTCGAAAACGTCTCGCCCGAAATGGTCGAGGCGCAGCTCAACATCCTGGCGCTGGAATGCGCGCCGCGCGCGGTGAAAACCGGAGCGCTCGCCAACGCCGCGATCGTCAAGGCGGTGGCGCGCACAATCGAACGCCTGAAAATGCCGGCGCCAGTGGTCGATCCCGTAATCGTGTCGAGCAGTGGCGCGCTGCTGATCGGGCCGAAAGGCGAGCGCGCGATTCGAAAACGCCTGCTTCCGATCGCGCGCATCGTCACGCCCAACATTCCCGAGGCCGAAGTGCTGTCGCGCATTCGCATCGACTCCGAGGCGGCGATTCGCGAGGCCGCGATCAAGATAATCAAGCTCGGCGCGCGCGCCGTCGTCATCAAGGGCGGCCATCGCAAGGACGATGCGTTTGCGACTGATTTATTTTACGACGGCCGCCGCTTCATCGTGCTCAAGGGCCCGCGCATCGCAGGCGGCGGCGCGCATGGTACCGGGTGCGCGTTCTCGGCGGCGATCGCGGCGCATCTGGCGCGCGGCGCGAGCCTCGAGGACGCAGTCCGCGGCGCGAAACGGTTTGTGACCGCGGCGCTGAAGAATAGCTTCAAGCTGGGGAAGGGGCGGGCGCTACTCGATCACTTCGCGCGCAGTTGATCAGCTCGCGCGATCGCGCGGCACACTGAATTCTTTCAGCGCAGCGCCCAGGTTATGGCTCGGCTTTTCCGCGTCGCCCATCTTGAGCAGCGCAAATCGTTCGTCGGCATCCAGCTGCGACCAGACCGCGGCACTCAAGTCGAAGCCCGCCGCGCGCGCATGCATCACGACGCGATCCGGCGCCGACGCCGGCGGTTCCGCCGAGGCTCTTTGCTCATCGGTAAGGCTCTTCGGCTCGACCCCGAACTGGCGCGTCATCGCCTCGCGGATAAATACGCCGAGCGCGTCGCATTCCTCGGCCGAATCGACCGGCAGATGACAAATCGCGAGTCGTTCGCCGCGGCCGAGCGACTTCCACTGTTCAAGTCCTATCTTCAAACCGACGCGATCGAGCTTGCGCCGCACGGCCATCGGCACGCACTGCAAACTCTCATGCATTTCGTCTTCAAATTTGAATTTGCGGATCATAGTAATCTCCGATGTGGCGCGTAGTTCTCAGGTTGCGATATGCAACTGCGGGGATCAAGATCGCGGGGCACGCGGTTTCGGAGGCGGCTAGCGTCATTTCAGCCTATCGGGCGCAAGTGACGTCGTTTGAATGATCGAGTGGCTTAATTTGGTTTGAGGAGCGGATCGTCGGTCGCCACACATCGCGAGGCTTTGGTGGTCGCTTTCGCCTCCGCTGCGCCGAGCATGATGACCAGGTTGCCAGTGGGCTTTTGCTTGAGAGCCTCGCGCGCGGTTTCGCACTCCGATTGCGAATCAAACGTGCGGACCTTCGGCCATTTGGACAGGGGCGCGTAGAAGTTGGTTTCGAAATGATCCCCGACGGTTCTTGGCGGCGGCATCATCAGGTACCAACCGACGAGCGCGAGCGCGGCAGCGTGGCGGGGCTTCATACGCTCGGTTTAACATGTTGCGCATCAAATCGCGATTTACCGGTCATGGTTGGGCTCATGCTCCACAACGCGTGACCGTGCATCGGCGTCGCGAATGCCCGGCGCCGCCTGAGAACTTCCGCGGCGCGCCAGGATCGGACGAGAATTCGGGAATTTTGTCCCTGACCCGGCCGCGTGAGGACGGGCGCCAATCGTGGTATAGCGATCAATAGTGACTGCGACGAATTCCACCAACGGCAACGCCCCCTTTGACCCGCGCACGATCGACGAAATCGTCGCGCCGCTGGCCGACAAACCCGGTGCGCTGATGCTGGTGTTGCACGCAGTCAATGAGCGCTTCGGTTACATCCCGCCCGATGCCGTGCCGGCCATCGCGCGCGCGCTGAATCTCTCTCGCGCCGAGGTCCACGGCGTCATCAGCTTCTATCATGACTTCCGCACCGAACCGCCCGGCCGCAAAATCATTCGCGTGTGCCGCGCCGAGTCGTGCCAGGCGATGGGCGGAGCTGCGCTCGCGCTGCATATTCAGGCGCGCCTTGGAATCGATTTCGGCGCGACCAGCGCCAACGGCGACTTCACGCTCGAGCCCGGTTTACTGCCTCGGCAACTGCGCGTGCTCGCCCGCGATTGTTGTTGGCGACGATATATATGGACGCGTCAATCCGGATCGCTTCGACCAAATTCTGTCGGCCGTCACGCCGGCGAGGCAGCCGCGATGAGCGCCGTCGTCTATGTTCCCCGCGATTCGAGCGCAGTCTCGCTTGGCGCGGATTCCGTCGCTGAGGCGATTCGGAATGAAGCGGCGACGCGCGATCTCGACGTAAAGATTGTCCGCAACGGTTCGCGCGGGATGTTCTCGCATGAGCCGATGGTCGAGGTCGCCGCAAATGGCGCGCGCATCGCGTACGGTCCGGTTGCGGCAACTGACGTCGCCTCGATGTTCGACGCGAACTTTCTCGACGGCGGTGCGCATCGCCTGCGTCTCGGCGTCGCCGGCGAAATACCGTGGCTCAAGTCGCAGACCCGGCTGACGTTCGCGCGCGCGGGCGTGACCGATCCGGTATCGCTCGACGACTTCATCGCGCACGGCGGATACCGCGGGCTGTCGCGCGCAATCGAGATCGGCTCGAGCGCTGTGATCGACGAAATCACGAAGTCAGGACTGCGCGGCCGTGGCGGCGCGGGATTCCCGACCGGCATCAAATGGAAGACGGCGGCCGGCGCTCCGGCTACGCCAAAGTACGTCGTCTGCAACGCCGACGAAGGCGACTCCGGCACCTTTTCCGACCGCATGATCATGGAGGGCGACCCGTTCGTCCTGCTCGAGGGGATGACTATCGCGGCGCTCGCCGTCGGCGCGACGCAAGGTTACATCTACCTGCGATCCGAGTACCCGCACGCGCGCCGCGCGCTCAGCGAGGCGATCGCGACTGCCTATTCGAATGGCTATCTGGGCGCGAACATTCTTGGCACGGGCAAAGCGTTCGAGTTGGAGATTCGGCTCGGCGCCGGCGCGTACATTTGTGGCGAGGAAACCGCGATGCTCGAAAGTATCGAGGGGCGCCGCGGGATGGTTCGCTTCAAACCGCCGATTCCCGCGCTCGAAGGACTGTTCGGCAAGCCGACGCTGATCAACAACGTGGTCTCGTTCGCGACGGTTCCGATCATCGTCGAGCGCGGCGGTGAATTTTTCCGCGACTACGGCGTAGGCAACTCGCGCGGCACGATACCGTTTCAGCTCGCCGGCAACGCGAAGCGCCCGGGCTTGATCGAAACTTCGATGGGCGTCACCTTGCGCGAAATCGTCCACGATTACGGCGGCGGCACCGCCAGCGGCAGGCAGGTTCGCGCGGTGCAGGTGGGCGGACCGCTCGGCGCATATTTTCCCGACTCGATGCTGGACGTGGCGTTGGACTTCGAATCAATCGCGGCGCGCGGCGGCATCCTGGGCCACGGCGGAATCGTCGTCTTCGACGACACCGTCGATATGGCGCACATGGCGCGCTACGCGATGGAATTTTGCGCGCTCGAATCGTGCGGCAAGTGCACCCCCTGCCGAATCGGCTCGACTCGCGGCGCCGAGGTGCTCGACGACATTGTTAATCGCCGCCATCCGCGCGAGAATCTCGAAGTGCTTCGGGATTTGTGCGACACGATGAAATTTGGATCGCTATGCGCGCTGGGCGGGCTGACGCCGCTGCCGGTGCTGAGCGCGCTCAAATATTTTCCCGGGGACTTCAGTCTGACGCCGCGCGACGTTGAATTCATCGGCGCCGACTTGACGATCTCGACATCAGGAGCCGCCACCGGCCATGCGCTCGCGTAACGACAGCGATTTCGCCACACCGCTTCGCGCCGGCGCCGCGATGGTCGCGCTCGGAGATCGACGGACGCGCAGTCGCCGTACCTGAAGGCACCTCGGTGATTCGCGCCGCCGCCGAGGCCGGCATCCACGTCCCGAAATTGTGCGCGACCGATTCGCTCGAACCGTTCGGCTCATGCCGCCTGTGCCTGGTCGAAGTCGAGGGCCAACGCGGCTACCCCGCGTCGTGCACGACTCCCGTCCGCGCCGGGATGAAAGTGCGCACCGAGAGTCCCGCGCTCGCGCGCCTGCGCCGCGGCGTGATGGAGCTGTACATTTCCGATCACCCGCTCGACTGCCTGACTTGTCCCGCCAATGGCAATTGCGAGTTGCAGGACATGGCGGGTGCGGTCGGCCTGCGCGAGGTGCGCTACCGCAGCGGCGGCGCCAACCATCTGCATGCCGAGAAGGATCAGTCGAATCCGTATTTCACTTTCGATCCGTCGAAATGCATCGTGTGTTCGCGATGCGTCCGCGCGTGCGAGGAAGTGCAGGGCACCTTTGCGCTGACGGTTGACGGGCGCGGATTTTCGTCGGTGATTTCGCCGGGACAAAACGGTCCGTTCTCCGCTTCCGAATGCGTTTCATGCGGCGCCTGCGTGCAGGCATGTCCGACCGCGACACTGATGGAAAAATCGGTGGTCGAACTCGGCCAGCCGGATCACAGCGTCGTCACCACTTGCGGCTACTGCGGCGTCGGATGCTCGTTCAGAGCCGAGATGAAGGGCGACCTCGTCGCGCGGATGGTGCCGAATCCCAACGGCCAGGCCAATCACGGCCATTCATGCGTCAAGGGCCGCTTCGCGTGGGGCTACACGACGCATCCCGATCGCATCACGCGCCCGATGATTCGCAAATCGATCGACGAGCCGTGGCGCGAGGTTTCATGGCGCGAAGCGATCGACTACGCCGCGTCGGAGTTCAGGCGCATTCAGGAAGAGCACGGGCGCGGCGCGGTCGGCGCGATTACGTCCTCGCGATGCACCAACGAGGAGACTTTTCTCGTGCAGAAGCTGGTGCGCGCCGCGTTCGGCAACAACAACGTCGATACTTGCGCGCGCGTTTGTCATTCGCCGACCGGCTACGGACTCAAGACCGCGTTCGGCACCTCGGCGACGACCCAGGATTTCGAGTCGGTGATGCAAGCCGATGTGATCATGGTCATCGGCGCCAACGTCACCGAAGGGCATCCGGTCTTCGCCGCGCAAATGAAGCGCCGGATCCGCGAGGGCGCCAAGCTGATCGTCGCCGATCCTCGCGTCACCGAAATTGTGCGGCTGCCGCACGTGGCGGCGTCGTATCATCTGCAGCTCCGTCCCGGCACCAACGTCGCGCTCATCAATGCGATCGCGCATGTGGTCGTGACCGAGGGACTTACCGACGAAGCGTTCGCCGCCGCGCGATGCGACCCGGCTGAATTCGCGGCGTGGAAAAAATTCGTCGCCGAGCCGCGCAACTCGCCTGAGTCGACGGAGAAAATTACCGGCGTGCCCGCTGACAAGGTTCGTGCGGCTGCGCGTCTGTACGCCGGCGCGCCCAACGGCGCCATCTACTACGGCCTTGGCGTCACCGAGCACAGCCAGGGCAGCACGATGGTGCTGGGTATCGCGAACCTTGCGATGGCGACCGGCAACATCGGGCGGCCGGGCGTCGGCGTGAATCCGCTCCGCGGGCAGAACAACGTGCAAGGCTCGTGCGACATGGGTTCGTTCCCGCATGAGTTCAGCGGCTATCGCCACATTTCCGATGAGACCGTGCGCGCGACCTTCGATGCGGCGTGGGGCGTGCTGGTCGATCCCACGCCAGGCCTGCGGATTCCCAACATGTTCGACG
Source organism: uncultured delta proteobacterium (assembly GCA_963747845.1). Classification (GTDB taxonomy): domain Bacteria; phylum Desulfobacterota; class Binatia; order Binatales; family Binataceae; genus Binatus. The sequence goes on along the minus strand of CAVVGR010000003.1, from coordinate 87,145 downwards.
CGGCACTCGAAGGCAGCTTCGCCGGCCTTTACGTGCAGGGTGAAGACGTCGCGCAATCCGAGCCGAACGGCCATCACGTCGCGGCGGCATTGCGCGCGATGGAATGCGTCGTGGTGCAGGATTTGTTCTTCAACGAGACCGCGAAGTACGCGCACGTTTTTCTGCCGGGCTCGTCGTTCCTCGAGAAGAATGGCACTTTCACCAACAGCGAGCGGCGAATCTCGATGGTGCGCAAGGTCGCGGCGCCGCTGGCCGGCAAGGAAGATTGGGAAATCACCTGCGAGCTTGCGACCGCGCTCGGCTATCCGATGAAGTATTCGCATCCGTCGGAAATCATGGACGAGATTGCGCGGCTGACGCCCACTTTTTCCGGCGTCAGCTATGAAAAGATCGAACGGCTCGGCTCGGTGCAATGGCCCTGCAACGACAACGCACCCGCCGGGACTGCGACGATGCATGCGGATCACTTCGTCCGCGGCAAAGGCAAGTTCACGATTACCGAGTATGTACCTACTGAGGAACGCACTAACTCGCAGTATCCACTTATACTGACTACTGGCCGAATACTCAGTCAGTACAATGTTGGTACTCAGACGCGGCGCACGCTGAATGCCGGGATGCATGCGGAGGATCGCCTCGAGATACATCCGAGCGACGCCGAACTGCGCGGTATCAACGACGGAGACTGGCTCCAGGTGCGGGCGCGCCGCGGCACGACGCGATTGCGGGCGCTGGTGACGGAGCGCATGCAGCCCGGAGTCGTCTACACCACGTTTCATCATCCGGAATCGCGCACCAACGATCTGATGACCGATCGCTCCGACTGGGCGACCAACTGTCCCGAGTTCAAGGTCACCGCGGTCGAAGTCGCGCCCGAAGCGAGCTCGGTGCAGGCGCATCACGTCAACGGACATTCTAACGGCGCGAACCAGGTAGCTATTCAAGACAATCATGCAACGGATATTCATCACCTCGTTATGATGGCGAATGATATCGGCGCTTACTTTGCCGGTTACCCGACCCACGACGAAGCGGTCGAAGGAATTGCAAACCATCTGCGCAATTTCTGGGAGCGCCGGATGCGCGCCGACATCATCGATTACGTTGAAAATGGCGGCGCCGAGCTTACTCCTCTGGCGCGCGAAGCGGTCCGCGCAATCGGTGAGACGCACGCGGTTGAAGAAGACGTCGGCGAAGGATGAAGACCGAACCCATCCACATTCAGAGTGAGGACGAATCGAGCGATACCAGTCGCGACGAAATCCGTCAGCATCGCGCCCTGAAGTGGCAGCGCGGAACGACTTCTGAACGCGACGAGAAACTCGCTGTCGAAGAACCGCTCGAGATTCGGCTTGCAGGCCGTCGCTTCACGCTCACGATGCGCACGCCCGGCCATGACGAGGAGCTGGCAGCCGGCTTTCTTTTCGCCGAGGGCTTCATCAATGACGCGCGCGAGCTCGATGAGATTCGGCGCGTGCGCGGACGCAAGGGCGCGCCCGAGCCCAACGCCATCGACATCATCCTGAACGTGCCCGCCGACGGGCTGCGCGCCCGCCTCAAGCGCAACTTCGTGATCAGCTCGAGCTGCGGCGTATGCGGCAAGACCAGCATCGACTCGATTCTGCGGCGCGTCGCGCCAGCTTCGGATTCCGCGCGCGTCGCGCCGGCTGTACTGCTGGGGCTCTCGGAGAAATTGCGCGCAGGCCAGCACGTATTCGCGGCGACGGGAGGGCTTCACGGCGCCGCGATCTTTTCACTGGACGGTACGATGCTCGTGATACGCGAGGACGTCGGGCGTCACAACGCGGTGGACAAGGTGATCGGCTACGCGCTGACCAACGCGATGGTTCCGCTGGCGCGGCATATGATGATGGTGAGCGGGCGCCTCAGCTTCGAAATCGTGCAGAAGGCCGCGGCTGCGGGCGTACCGATTCTGGCCGCCGTGTCGGCGCCGTCGTCGCTGGCGGTCGAGCTGGCCGAAGAGATCGGCACGACGCTTATCGGCTTCCTGCGCGACGGCAGCTTCAACATCTATACGCGCCCCGACAGAATTCTCGCGCGTGAGTGAACCCGAAAAGTACGATCTGACTATTTACGCAGGGACCGCGTGGTATTACGCGCGCTATCGGCCGGTGTATCCGCCGTCGCTGGTGAGGATTCTGCGCGAGAATTTTCGACTCGATGGCACCGGCAGGCTGCTCGATCTCGGCTGCGGCCCCGGACCAGTCGCGATCCCGCTGGCGCATCTGTTCGACGAAGTTGTCGCGATGGATCCCGATGACGCGATGCGGGCCGAGGGCGAGCGAATCGCGCGCGAACGCGGCATCAGCAATATCGAGTGGCGATTCGGCGGCTCGAAGGATCTGTCGCCTGCGCTCGGCCAGTTCCGCCTCGTCACGATGGGCAATTCGTTCCATTGGATGGATCGCGAGGCCACGCTCGATGCACTCTATCCGTTGGTGACAGAAGGCGGGGGCATTGCAGTGGTGGGCGAGGGCGCTCCGATTCCGCGTCCTGCTCCGACGCCATGGCGCGCCGCGATCAACCGGGTGTTGAAGCGCTACCTTCCGGAGCGCGAGCAGTCGTGGGAGTATCCGGGGCCGCCGCCCGAGCAGCGTCACGAAGCGTACATCGCGCGATCGCGCTTCACGGATCTCGTCGCTTACCAGGAATCCTTCGACATCGAATGGACCGTCGACTCGATCATCGGCAACCTTTTCTCGATGTCGTACTGCAGCCGGCGCGTGCTCGGCGATCGCGTCGACGCCTTCGAGCGCGACCTCCGCGAGGCCGTGCTCGCCGCCGAGCCGTCGGGCATTCTGCGCGGAGAGCCGCCGGAGTTTTTTGCGTATATGGCCTGGAAGCGCTGACTCCCAAGGGCTTCGACGCTCCTCTTGAGCGTGCTGTCCGCACGGCGATACTCTGTATGATCATGTCGCTGTCCGCGAATTACCCGCGCAAACGCGCGCTCGAGCGCATCGCGCGCGAAAAAGTGCTCTACGCGCGCCAGCCCGGCGGCGACATCTCGGTCTGCGTCATCTATCCGAACACGTACCGGCTCGGGATGGCCAACCTCGGCTTCCAGGCCGTCTTCCACATCTTCGAATCCGATCCGTCGGTCGCCGCCGATCGCGCGTTCATGCCCGACGCCGACGAGCGCGAAAATTTCCGCGAAGGCGGCGAGCGCCTCGTCTCGTTCGAGCGCGGCCGCCCGCTCTCCGACTTCGACATCCTCGCCTTTTCGATTTCCTTCGAGACCGACTATCTCAACGTGCTGAGCGTTTTGCGGATGGCCGGGATTCCCGCGCGCCGCGTCGACCGCGCGGGCCGCAACTTTCCGCTGATCATCGCGGGCGGCTCCGCCATTTTTCTCAATCCCGAACCGATCGCCGATTTCATCGATCTGTTTCTGATTGGCGAAGGCGAGGAGATGGTCCCCGAGTTCATCGAGCGCTGGGACGCGACGCGCGGCTCGCCGAATCAACTGCATCGAGCTCGCGTCCGTGCAGGGCGCGTATCATTCCCGAGTTCTACGCGCCCGTATACGACGACGCCGGCCGCCTCGCGACCGTAAAATACAACGGCCCCGGCACCGCGCAGGTGAATCGCCGCCTCATTCGCGACCTCAACCGCTTCGCCACTTCGTCGCTGATTCTCACCGAGGAATCCGTCTTCGGCGACATGTTCCTGGTCGAGGCGAGCCGCGGATGCCAGTGGGGATGCCGCTTCTGCGCGGCCGGCTTCATGTACCGGCCGATTCGCTATCGCGCGCCCGAGATGCTGATCGCCGAGGCCGAGCGCGGTCTTGGCGAGCGCAAAGTGATCGGCCTCGTCGGCGCCGAGATGGCGAGCGTGCCGGGCGTCGCCGGAATCGCATCGGCGGTCGTCGATCGCGGCGGGCGGCTTTCGCCGTCGTCGCTGAAGGCCGATTGCATTTCGCCCGCGCTCGCATCGGCGTTGGCGCGCGGCGGCAACCAGAGCGTGACGGTCGCGCCCGAGGCCGGCAGCGAGCGGATGCGCAAGGTCATCAACAAAAATCTTACCGAGGCGGAAATCCTGAGCGCGGCCGAGATGATGCTGGGCGAAGGCGTCGGCAACCTGAAGTTCTATTTCATGATCGGTCTGCCCGAGGAGCGCGACGAGGACGTGCTGGCGATTGCCGATCTGGTCGCCAAGGTACTCGAACGCGCCCGCGCGCGCCGCACCCGGATTGGTTCGGTGACTGTGTCGCTCAACCCGTTCGTGCCCAAGCCGTGGACGCCGTTCCAGTGGGATCCGATGCAGGACGCGCGCGCGATCAAGCACAAGGTCGCGATGCTGCGCAGTCGCCTCACCAAGCTGGGACAGGTCGAGCTCGACGCGGAATCGCCGCGCGAGGCGTACTTCCAGACGATGGTCTCGCGCGGCGATCGGCGCGTCAGCGGTATCCTCGAACGGCTCGAGGCCGCAGGCTGCGACAGCGCGGGGCCTATCTGGCACGAGCTGTCGAAGATTCATCGCGAGGTGAATGCGGGCGAGAATTCGACGTTGCCCGACCCCGATTTTTTCGTCACCCGCCATTACGCCGACGACGAGCTGCTGCCGTGGGATTTTATCGATCATCATATTCACAAATGGTTCCTGCTCGCGGAGCGAAAGAAGGCGCATCACGAGCATCAGAGCCCGCCGTGCGATGTCGAGCGATGCACTGTCTGCGGGGCCTGCTAGAATAGAGCCTGCCAAGCTGAGGAGCGGAGGAAGAGTAGGATGGTTCATCGCAGTTTTCGTTCAGTGCGGATGACGGGGCTGATGGCCCTGGCTGTAGCGATGCTCGCGTGGTCGGCGGCGCCGTCGTTCGCGGCGGGAAATGGCGACGAAGACGTTCCCTCGACTTCGATCGTTCCCGCGGAAGGCCCCAGCGGCGCGCCGAGTGCAGGCGCTCCATCGTCGATGAGTCCTGCGCCGGAGCCTCATGCCGAGGGCGCGACTGCTGTTCCCACCAAGCCGAGATCCGCCGTGCATCACGCGTCGAGTCACGCGCTGGAAGTCGAACCCGCGCAGGCGCGGCTGAAGGTGCTCGAGGCCGCGCCGGTCTATTCCGCGCCGACGAAGGCCAGCAAAAAGATCGAAGAGCTGACGCCCGGAAAATTCGTCGAGGTGACGGGAACCACTCACTATTACCTGCAGGTGAATCTGAAGTCCGGGCAGACCGGCTACATCGATCCGTCGTCGGTCGAGCTGGTTAAGCCTGCCGACAAGGTTTTCGTGCTGACGCATGACGCCGCCGTGCTCGAAAAGCCGAATCGATGGTCGAAGAAACTCAACGAGGTGCACCAGGGCCACAACGTTCACGTCATCGGCATCTCGCTGAACTACCTGCAAATCCGCATGAAGAGCGGGCTGCAAGGCTTCATCCCGACGACCGCGCTCGAGTAACCGCCGCTCCCTACGAAGCGCTGCCGTCGAATAATTCGGCTCGACGATCCGCTGCCGTGTCGCTATAAGTTTCAGCGAGGGAGCATTTTGATGACGGAGCGGGAACGGCAGGGTTGGATCATCGTCGCGAGCCTTTTCGTCGTGCTCGTTTTCGTTTTCGGATCCGGCTACAACACCGGCGGCCTGTTCTTCGCGCATCTGCTGAAATATTTCGGATGGCCGCGCGCGCAGCTCTCGACGCTCCAGGGCCTTGCGCTGCCGATCTCCGCGGGCCTCGCCGCGCCGCTGATCGGATGGCTGCTCGATCGCGTCGAGGCGCGGGTCGTGATGGTGGCGGGCGTGATCATGACCGGCACCTCGTTTCTCATCGCGAGCCGCGTCGATTCTTTCGGCCCGCTGTTCGGCGCGTACGTCCTGCTCGGCGTCGGCATCGGCGCATCGACGCTGCTGCCGTGCTCGCTGGTGATCGCAAACTGGTTTGGTGCGCGGCGCGGACTGGCGATGGGACTGGCGTTCGCGGGCACCTCGCTCGGCGGCGCCGCGATGACGATGGTCGGCAATTTCGCGATCGCGCGCGGCGGTTGGCGCGCCGGTTACATCGCACTCGCGGTCCCGATGTTCGTCGTCGTCATCCCGCTGATAATCATCGTCGTGCGGACGCGGCCGCCGCAGGCCGAGGGAGTCAGCGTCGCGCGGGCCAGCGACGCATTGCCCGGATTCGAGCTGCGCGAAGCAATCCGATCGCGATCGTTCTGGATGATCTGCCGCGGCGCAATTCTTTTTCGCCGCCGTCTCGGCCGGCGCGGGGCTGCATCTGATCACCTACCTCACCGAACTCGGCTACACGCCGTCGTTCTCGGCCGGCATGATGAGCCTGGTGCTGGTGTTCGCGGCCTTCGGCAAGCTCGCGATGGGCCTGTTTGCCGATCGCGTGAGCGCAAGAATCGCGCTGACCTGCAATTTTCTGCTCGCCGTGCGTCGGCATGCTGCTGATCTTCGGCGCCGCGCGAACCGCGGTGCTGATTCCGTTCGTGCTGATTTGCGGATTGACGCTCGGCGCGCCGCTGGTGCTGATTCCGATGCTGGTGGCGGAGTCGCTCGGGCTCAAGCGCTTCGGCTCAATCGGCGGCATCTCGGGCATGTTCAACACGGTCGGCGCGTTCGTCGGGCCGGTCGGCGCGGGCAAGATTTACGACCTCACCGGCAGCTACGTCCCCGCATTCGAGGTCTTCGTCGTCATGTGCCTGCTCGGCGCAGCGGTTTCGTTCTCATGCCGCACGCTGGAAGCAGAGCAGTCGCGGCAGACCGGCGCCGCCGTACCCGCTACCGCATAGAACTTCTTTTGCGCGACGGACTGCTCTCCGGCGTCGGCTCGGGGAGTTCGAACAGCAGCCGGAACAGGCCGCCTTTGCCCAGCGCCAGCTCGATCTCCTGCATCAGGAGATAGAAAAACACGACCATGCTGATGAGCAGCACGAGGCCGATGAAGCGGTCCATGTTGGCGTTGGCGATCAGAGCTGTCGACGCCTTCGCTGAAGCTGTGCGCCTTGCGAGCCGCCTCGAAGACCTTCTCGCCAATCCCGAAGACGAGGACCGCGAACGCGTAGATGAAGGTTTTGCCCGCGATCGCCACGATGCGCCGATGAGAGCTGAGGTTGCGGCCGGACTCCGCCCAATCAACCAGCAGAATCACTTTGCCGACTACCAGGGCCGCAACGGCGGCGCGGGCGAAGGCGGAGAATTCAATCTGGTAGCGCGAGACGAAGAGCTTGAACAGCACGCCCACCAGCATGAAAGCGACGAAGAAGAACAGCACCGTCGGCGCCATCTCGAAGAACAGTCCAACCAGCCAACGCTTGATTGATTGCAAAGACATGCGGGCACCATTCCAGGAAGCCTGCTGAAAAAATACTGCTGGAGCTAAAATCGCGACTTCGAATCGCAGTGTCAATTGCGCGCGAGGGCGAGGATCGCGCGGACTTTTGCGCCGATGTCCGGTGCGTTCGCGACGTCGGTGATGATAGCGGTGGCGTCGGCGCCGGCGGCGAGAGTTTCCGCGACGCGCGCTTCGGTGATACCGCCGATCGCGACGATCGGAATTTTCACCGCGGCGCGTATCGCGCGAAGATTGTCGAGGCCCATGCCGACAGCGTTGTTCTTCAGTCCGCCGGGATACATCGGGCCAAATCCGATGTAGTCGGCGCCGCCGATTTCCGCCGCGCGCGCCTGTTCGAGGTTGTGGGTCGAGATTCCGATTATCATGCCGGGACCGGCGATTCGCCGCGCCGCCTCGAGCGGAAGATCGGTCTGCCCGAGATGGACTCCGTGCGCCTCGGCGAGCATCGCGATATCGACCCGGTCGTTGACGATGAGAGTCGCGCCTCGTTTGCGGCACATCTCGGCTACTGCGCGTGCGATTGCGAGAAAATCGCGCCCGCGCGCGTCCTTCAGCCGCAGTTGCATGATTCGTGCGCCGGCGTCGAGCAGGGTCTCCGCGAGCATGACCGGCTCGTGTCCGCCGGCCGTATCGACCATCGCGTAAAAGTGCGAGGGCAGCCGCGTCATGCGGACGGGAATTTGGTCAGTACGATCTTGTGGTCGGTGATCTTCTTGCGCAGCGTGTTGCGGTTAAGCCCGAGCATCCGCGCCGCCCGCACCTGGTTGCCGCCGGCGCGCTTGAGTGCGAGTTCGACCAGTGGGCGCTCGATTTCCGCGACCAGCCGATGGTAGAGGTCGCGCGGTTCCTCGCCGCCGGGCGAATCGAACCATCCCGCGATGCGCACCGAGATGATATCGCCCAGCGACGCGCCATCAGCCGTCGCGACCGCGCCGGGGCCGGCGCCGCCCGGGCGTGAAAGCTCGATATCGTCGCCGCGAATCGTCGATCCCGGCGCGAGCAGTGCCGCCCGCATCACCGCATTTTCGAGTTCGCGCACATTGCCGGGCCATTCGGCGGACTCAAGCTTGACCCGCGCCTCGGGGCTGATCGTGTTGGCGCGAGCGCCCATCTCCTGGACCGCCTTCGAGACGAAGTAGTCGGTCAGTTCCGAGATATCCTCGCGCCGCTCGCGCAGCGCCGGCATCTGGATCGGAATTACCCGCAGCCGGAAGTACAGGTCCTCGCGGAATTTGCGCGCCGCGACCAGCGTCTCGAGGTTCTGATTGGTCGCCGCGATCACGCGCGCCTTGAGCTTGAGCGTCTCGACGCTGCCGACGCGGTTGAATTCGCGCTCCTGCAGCACTCGCAGCAGCTTTGGCTGCAGCTCGACCGGCAGGTCGCCGATCTCGTCGAGGAAGATGGTGCCGGTGTCGGCCATCTCGAATTTGCCGGCCCGCCGCTCGGACGCTCCGGTGAAGGAACCGCGTTCATGCCCGAACAGCTCGCTCTCGAGCAGCCCATGCGGGATTGCCGAACAGTTGACGGCCACGAACGGCGACCGCCAGCGCGCCGATTTGAAATGGATTGCGCGCGCCACCAGCTCCTTGCCGGTGCCGCTCTCGCCGCTGAGCAAGACGGTCGCGTCGTTGGTGACCACTCGCCCGATCAGCTTGTAGACTTCCTGCATCGCCGGGCTGCGGCCGATTATTTCACCGCCGACGAGCTGACGATTCACCTCGTCCTTGAGCCGGTTGAGATCGGCGGCCTGGACGCCGACTTCCACCGCGCGTTTGACCGCTGCCGCGACCAGGTCGAGGTTGGCGAAGGGCTTGGTCAGGTAGTCGTGCGCGCCGCGCTTCATCGCCTCGACGGCGTTGTTCATCGTGCTCGCGGCGGTGATTACTATGATGAGCGTGCGGACCGTCTCGCTATGCGCCGCGGAGAGCACGTCGAGTCCGCCGGTGCCCGGCATGATGATATCGAGCAGCGCGACGTCGAATTTGTTGGTGCGCAAGGCGGCCAGCGCGGCGCCGCTATCGACCGCCTCCTCGACGCGATGGCCGTCGGCTTCGAGTCGATGACGCAGGACGAGGCGGATCGCGGGATCGTCGTCCGCGATGAGGATCGCAGCGCCGGTGCCGGGTTCCTTCAAACGCTCGACGTAATTTTGATTGGTTGCGCTAGCGCCCATGGTGGTAGTGCTCACGGGCTACAATCGTAACAGCAAGTTCGATCTTGTCGCCAATGGGCTGAGCTTCGTGCAAGGTGGCCTGATTGTAGCCGATAGAGAGGCCCATTCGCAGCCATGCGAAAGGTGGAATTCCGAGGGGGGCGATTGGCCGAGAATAGCCGGAATTATCCATAAGGCTGAACAGTTCATCGCTATTATACAAGGCGTTTGCGTAACCTGGTCGAGGTTCTGTCTCCTCTCCCTGTAAGGGAGAGGATGAAGGTGAGGGTCCTTGTCCAGCGCGCATTTTTCGCGCGCGATTCAAGATTCTGCGAACGAACGATCCGAGCGCCTAACCCCTAACCCCTTCCCCTGGTGGAAGGGGAACCGGATGGAGGGAAGCCCCTGCCTTCGATGGAAAGGGGACCGGATGGGGAGAAACCATTCCTTCGAAAGATGCGCTTAGTGGGGGCGTTTTTCCGACGGCATCATCGGGAGCGTTACTTTGAAGGTCATGCCGTCGCGGGTCGAGTGCGTGCCCTTGGTGCGGTCGACGCCGCCGCGCTGCGCCCATAGCCTGCCGCCGTGCAGCGCGATGATTCGCTGGCATAACACGAGACCCAGGCCGGTGCCCGCGGGCTTGGTGGTGAAGAACGGTGTGAATAGTTGCGCCAGCTGGTCTTCGGGGATTCCTGCGCCGCTGTCGCTGACTTCGACCCGCAGGAATTGCCGGCGCCGGCCTTCGGCCGTCATCCTGAACTCGCGCTCGATTCGAGTATGCAGCCGAATTGTGCCCGACTCGCCGATCGCCTCGGCCGCGTTCTTGATCAGATTAAGGAACGTGCGCTCCAAAGCGCCGGTGTCTCCCACCACGTCGGGCAGGCTGGGATCGAAATCCTGCAGCACTACGACGCCCTCGGGTGGCTGCGGGAACAACCCCGCCATTCTCATCGCCTGGTGCAACACCATATGGATGTTCACCGGCTCCTGCGCCAGGCGCTGCGGCCCGCTGACCATCAGCACCTGCTCGACCAGCGACGCAATCCGGTTCACGCCATCGAGGATCACGCTGCAGTACTGCTGCGCGCGCGCGTCCTCGGGGAACATTCCAGCCATCAGCTCGGCCGCGCCCTTGATACCCGTCAGCGGATTCTTGACCTCATGCGCGAGGCCGGCCGGCGAGAGCCGCAGGCTCAGGTCGCCGGTAATGGCAGCCTCGGCCGCGCCTTTTTCGTGAGACAGGTCATGCAGCAGTATAATGACGCCGCCAGGCCGTCCCTCGGCGTTGAGCAGCGGCGATACCTCGACGCGAATGGTCAGCTCGCGCGGTCCGGTGGTCAGCACCGTCTCCATGTCGCCCAAGTCCTGGCCGCTTTCCAGGCATGCGCCGACCATCCGGCCCAACCAGTCGTTCTGGCGCACCAAGTCGGCGACCGTGGCGGCGCTGATTTGGGATACGCCGAGCATTGTCTCGGCGGCGGGATTCACCACCTGCGGTTCCATCGCCGGCGAGAGCACGATGATCGCATCCGTGAGGCTGTCGATAATGTCGTGCCAGAGATTCAATTTTTATGACCGGTCAGGTCGGCGCGAGACGGGTCTGTGGTCAACCGTAACACAAAGAACCAGCAGCGGCTAAAGATTGAGGGCGCGAATATACAGCCTCCCAGCATCAAGATTCCTCAACATTTGCAAGGCAGAGTTAAGACTGTGAATTTTTATCATTAGACTTTTTAATAGCTAATGCGCCTGGAATGGGTTGATCTCGATCGGATCGGTCGATACGGTTGGGGGCAACTTCTCGGGGGAGAATGCTGAGGTCTAATTCAATCTATCGAGTGCTGGTTGTCCTGATGGCGGCCCTGATCGTCGCCGGCTGGGCGTCCGCGCGGGCATTTGCCGAGGATTTCGACGGCGCAGGCGATAGCCAGTCGCCGAGCCTGGTTGGCGGTCCGAGCAACGGCTTTGATCTCGAGACGCCGGCCGAAGCGGGCGCTCGGCCAATTACGTCGCCCTACGTGCTGCCGTTGCCGCAGCCGGTTCCACCGTTCCCAATCCTGCTTAATCAGGCTGTTCGCCGCTACGTGTCGGATTTCCTGAGCTCTCCCGACCGTTTGCAGGATACCTTCGACCGCAGTCACCAGTACCTGCCTGACATGGTCCGCGTGCTGCGAAGCTACGGCCTGCCCGACGACCTGGTCTATCTCGCCTTCGCTGAAAGCGAATTTTCAAAGCTCGGCAAGGGTCCATGGCAGTTGAGTAGCGATACCGCCAAGCGTTTCGGCCTGCGCATCGACGACTACGTGGACGAGCGCCGCGACCCCGTGATGTCGACCAAGGCGGCGGCAGAGTACCTGGCGACGTTGCACGACGAGGCCGGCGACGATTGGCCGATGACGCTCGTGGCATGGAACAACGGCGACCGGGCTATCAACAAATACTGGTCGTTGCGCGGCCCCAAGATGGAGAAGTTCGGCAATCGGCTGCCGCGGCGAACCCGCGGGCTGATGGGACGCTTCATGGCGGTCGCTTACATCGCGCATCATGCGGACACCTACGGCGTCACGCCGATCAAGCTCGACGAACCGCCGGCTTATCAGATGCTGCCTGTCAGCGGTGGCACTCCGCTGAGCCGCGTCGCGCTGAATCACGGCACCACGCTGCAGCGCCTGCATGAGCTCAACCCGGCCCTGCTGCAAGACGTCGTTCCGCCCGACCAGGCTTCGTACTCCGTCCGCGTTCCCGTCGATCCCTCCGACTATCACGTCAGCGCAGAACACGTAGAGTTCTAGATTTTCAGGTTCCGCTGAGCCGCGTCGCACGGAATCACGGCACTAGCTCGCGCAGCGTGCGCTATCCCGGTGCACTACGGTGCTTCCGAGCACGTCGAATACTCATTACTCGCCTGTTTCGCCCTAATCCCGGCGCTTCGTTCCGGCATGGGCAGTAGACTGTGGAAATCCCGGAAAAATTTTCCGATTCAGGAATTCCGCAGGCATGAACCCAAAACTACAAGACTTTAATTGCCCGAGTTATCCGGCACATCAATTGCGCTTGTAATCCATGAAGCTGGCCCAAAAGAGCCAAACGAGGTGAAATTATGAAGGCATCCATCAAAAATGTAGTGATAGCAGGATTCGTCAGCATTGCCGCGGCAGCGCTCGTCGGATGCGCCGATACCGAGACGACCGAGGCATACAATCCGCCGGTGCAGGTAGTTCATGTGCCGACCGCCGTGACGAATGTCCCGCCGACAGCGAACTCGACGACGGTGACGACTCAATACGGCAACGGAACCGTCCAAAAACAGACGACCACCGACTACACCCCGGGGTACACCACCATGGGACCTCCGTACGCAACGACGGTCGTGCCCGCGGTGCCCGCGACCACGACAACGCGTAGCACGACTGTCACCGACTATTAACGACGACAGTCAGCACGGTTCGTAAGGGCAAACCACGACGGGCGACTCATTCGGATCGGTGATCCGGGTGAGTCGCTTCGCTCGTGAGAGAAGGTTCAATCGCGGGCGAAAGCCGCGTATCCTTTTCTCCGCATGATTAGTGCCGACCAGGCTCTGCAAATTGTCCTCGAAAACGTGGCGCCCCTCGGCGTCGAGCGCATTCCGATCCTCGACGCGCTCGGCCGCGTGCTGGCCGAGAATATCAGCTCGTCGCGCGACATCCCCGGCTTCGATAACTCCGCGATGGACGGTTACGCCGTGCGAGCCGCCGACATCGCCAACGCCTCCGAGACGAATCCCGTCAAGCTGACCGTGGTCGAGACTGCGGGCGCCGGTCAGATGCCGTCGCGCCGTATCGGCGCAGGTGAGACGGTTCGCACGATGACCGGCGCGCCAATCGCGGACGGCGCCGACGCGATAATCCAGGTCGAACGAACGCGCGGCAGCGGTGATGTCGTCGAGTTCCTCGCGCCGGCGGAAGTGAGAGGTTTCATCCGGCCGCGCGGCGAGGACCTGCGTCTCGGCGAGCTCGTGATGTCCCCGGGCAAGACGCTCACGCCGGCCGACCTCGGGATGCTGGCGTCGGTGAATCGCGCGATGGTCGAGGTCATTCGCCGCCCACGCGTCGCGATCGTTGCCACTGGCGACGAGCTGGTGGACGTCGATCAAACACCTGAGGGTGCGCAGGTCGTCAATTCGAGCGCCTACGCGCTTTCGGGCGCGGTGCGTGAGGCCGGCGCCGAGGCCATCATCCTCAAGGTAGCGCGCGACGTCGCCGGAGAGATTCGCGATCGGCTGGCCGAGGCGATGACCTTCGACGCGGTGCTCTCGACTGGCGGCGTCTCGGTCGGTCAGTTCGATCACGTCAAGGGTGCGCTCGACGAGCTCGGCATGCGCCAGCTGTTTCACGGCGTCGCGCAAAAGCCCGGACGGCCGCTGAAGTTCGGCACCGTGGGCTACCGCCCGATCTTCGGCCTGCCCGGCAATCCCGTCTCGACGCTCGTCTGCTTCTATCTGTACGCGCGGCCGGCGCTGCTCAAGATGAGCGGCCATCGGCGGGTCGGTCTCCCGCGCGTCAACGCGCGATGCGCCGTCGACATCAGGACTTCGAAGGACCTCACCGAGTTCGTGCGAGTGAAACTCGATCGCGAGGGGGACAACTGGCTCGCGAATCCGACCGGCAACCAGGGTTCGGGAATTTTGAGCTCGCTCTCGCGCGCCGACGGTCTGCTGATAGGCCCGTCAACCGAGACGGTGTTGAAGGCTGGCGCTCAGGCTACGGTGCTGCTCCTCGGAGGGGACGGCGGAACAGGCGAGGTCACGGCCGATGAACTGTTCGAGGGACGCCGCCACACCCATTGAATCACCAGCGTCGCAACGGCGCCGAAGATCGCCGCGCCGATTATCACGGCCGAGAGCCTGAGCTGGAGTTTCAGGATGTTGAAGGGCAGCAGGTAGAACGTGACCATGTCGATCTGAAAATTTGCGTAGATGACGTAGAGGACCCAGACGACCACGATCGTGCCGATGATGAATTTCGGGTTCTTGACGAATGCAGGCATCGCGGACGGTCCTCCTGACGGTGCGATGGGGAAAGATTGGCGGCTGAAATAGCGATTGTCAACGCAGTCCGGCGCAGCGCGAATTATGCGCCTGCGGGACTCAACCGCGCGCGAGGCCTCGATCGATGGCGACGCGTTTCCGCGTAGGCAACGGCTTCGATTTTCATCCGCTCGAAGCGGGGCGCAGGCTCGTGCTCGGCGGCGTCGAGATCAAGCACGACAGGGGACTGCGCGGCCATTCGGACGCCGACGTCGCCGCTCATGCGCTCGCCAACGCGATCCTCGGCGCGATCGGCGCAGGCGATCTTGGGCGTCATTTTCCCGACAGCGATCCGCAGTACAAGAACGCCGACTCGATCGCGCTGCTCGCGAGCGTCTGGAAACTGGCAAGCGACCAGGGATGGCGGCTAGGCAACGCCGACCTGACAATCTTCGCAGAGAAGCCAAAGCTCAAGCCGCACCTGGACGCGATGCGCGCGCGACTGGCCGCCGCATTGAACGCAGATCAATCGCGAATGAACGTAAAAGCCTCAAGCCCGGAAGGCCTGGGCGCGCTAGGCCGCGCCGAAGGAATGGCCGCAGCGGCAATAGTAATGCTCGAAGACGATTAGCGCGCGCGATGGCATCTGGAATGCTCTCGACTTGACCAAATCTTAACCTCTCCTTGCCCGAGAGACCTTTGCATAACCTGATCGAGTTTTGTCTCCTCTCCCTGATGATAGGGAGAGGATGAAGGTGAGGGTCCTTGTCTAGCGCGCTTTTTTTGGCGCGCGATTTAGGATTCTGCCTTTGCTCCGATCGCTTCGCGAGATTACGCAACCCTCTCCTCGGACAAGGAGAGGGCACTGGAAGGAAAAGGAGCGGTCACTGGACAAAGAGAGGACGTGGAATACGCACGAAGCTACACCTCCTCATCCCCCGACCCGTCATCCCCCAAATCGCCGCTGCTCTCGATCTCTTCTACCGCCTCATCGAACTCCGGGCCGCTGAACTCGTCGCCCATCTCCTTGCCCATCCGCTTCATCATCCGCGCGACGCTCTTCGGATTGTTCTCGTCGATATCGCCCATCCGCGACGGGTCCGCCAGCGATTCCATCCGCGACTCTTCGCTGCGCGGCATCGCGAAGCGCGACATCAGCCGGCTCATTTTCTTGCCGCCGCAATGCGCACAAACCGCCTTGACCTTTTCGCTGACGCGCGTCGTCAGCACGCTCGTGATGCGCCGGCACTTCTCGCATCGATATTCGTAAATCGGCATCCGGCAATATTCTAGCGGCTATCCCGCGATACGAAACAGGGCGCGCGCGTTGGCCGTCGTCGCCGTCGCGACTTCCTCGAACGTGGTGCAGCGCAGATGCGCGATCGCGGCGACCACTTCCTTGACCATCGCCGGTTCCGTCAACCGTCCCGCGAACTGCCCGCCGTACGGCCACGGCCCGTCGCTCTCGACCAGGGTCCTGTCCGCCGGGATCATCCGCGCGAGATCCTGATCGCGTTCGCGATACGCGACCTCAGGCGACAACGAAACGAAATATCCAGCGTTCAGGATCGCGCGCGTGGTCAGCTCGTCGGACTTATGCCAGTGAAAGACCGCGCGCGTCACTCCCGCCTCGCGAACTATCGCAAGCGCCTCGCCGGCGCGTTCATGCGGCGCATGCAGTATCAGCGGCAGGTCTGTCTCGACCGCGGCGCGCGCGAAGCGTGCAAGCGTCAGCTTCGCTGCGTCGAGCACGGCGGCGTCGCGCGCGCGTTCGCCGTACCATGGCAGCCCGACTTCGCCGACGG
Source organism: uncultured delta proteobacterium (assembly GCA_963747845.1). Classification (GTDB taxonomy): domain Bacteria; phylum Desulfobacterota; class Binatia; order Binatales; family Binataceae; genus Binatus. Next base: position 70,868 of record CAVVGR010000003.1, on the reverse strand, counting down.
CGCAAATCGAGTCGCGCTCGCGCGCGATCATCTCGAGCACGTCGCGCGCGTCTTCTTCGCTATGTTCAAATCGTTCGGGATGAAATCCTAATGCGGGAAAAATGACGCCGGGGTTGATGCGCGCGAGCTCGATCACTTTGCGATTCGACGCGGGCCCGACTCCCGGCACCACCATCGCCGATACGCCCGCGTCGCGCGCCCGCTTGATCGCGCCGGAAGGGTCGGGATACTGGTCAGCGTCGAGATGAACGTGGCTGTCGATCACATCTTTCGTATAGCAGGCAGGCGCCGCGCGCGCATCGTTGAGCGTGAGCCCGGATGAGCGATCTTCGCCTGATGTGGCGCAACACGCGGATGGTCGTGCTATGCGCGATCTCCGCCGCGCTCTATGCCGCCGTGCTGGTGCCGTTCAAGGTCGTCCCGCTGATTCCAGGCGTCACCGAACTGCGCCCGGCCAACGCGATTCCAATCGTCTGCTCGTTCCTGTTCGGTCCGGCAGCGGCATGGGGTTCCGCGATCGGGAACATGATCGGCGATTTTTTCGGCGGCGTGTCGCCCGGCGACATCTTCGGCTTCTTCGCCAACCTGGCCTACGGCTGGATTCCGTACAAAGTCTGGGAACTGATCGCGCGCGGCGAGAGCCCGGTTCCGCGATCGCCGCTGGTAATCGTCAAGTACGTCATCGCATGCCTCGCCGCGAGCGTGCTGTGCGCCGATCTGGTCGGATGGGCCGACAACGTACTCGTCATCCGGCCGTTCGCGATGCTCGGTAACGTGATCATCTTCAACAACATGATCTCGGCGCTGGCATTGTCGCCGTTCATTCTCGCGGCCGTGTATCCGCGCGTGAAAAAAGGCCGCATGCTTTATACGGACGTGATGCCTGAAGTGAAACTGAAGCCGGTGCCGATTCGAGCCGCCGGCTTCGCGCTGCTGATAGCGGGCGAAACGGGCGCCTGGATTTTTGGAAATCTGCTTTCGACCGGATACTGGGCGCCAAAATTTCTGCCGGTGTCGATGATCGTCGCGCCGTACGATAAACCCGTCGCAATAATCGTCGGCCCGTTCCTGGTGCTGGCGTTCGTAGGCCTGTTCATGATGTGAAAACCGACGCGCAAATCGTCTTCAGTAACTCCCGGCTCGCACGCGGTGCGGGTCGAGACAGTCACCTTCACCTACCACGGCGAGGATCGGCCCGCGCTTCGAGCGGTAAGCTTCGTGCAAAACGCCGGCGAGATGATTGGCGTGATGGGCGCGTCGGGCGCGGGAAAATCCACGCTCGCGAAATGCCTCAATCGCATCGTCCCCGAATTCGAGGACGGCGAGTTTCATGGCTCGATCACCATCGCCGGCGAGCCGCTCGACCATCTTCGCGTCTGCGACGTCGCGCCCAAGGTCGGCATGGTCTTCCAGGATTTCGAATCGCAGTTGTTCTCGACCAACGTCGCGCATGAAGTCGCGTTCGCGATGGAACAGGTCGGGATGGACCGCGCCGAGATGGACCGACGAATCATGCCGGCGCTCGAGGCCGTCGGCCTGCGCGGCTTCGAGCATCGCGACCCGATGTCGCTGTCGGGCGGCGAGAAGCAGCGCCTCGCGATCGCGTCGGTGCTCGCGTTGCGGCCGTCGCTAATCGTGCTCGACGAACCGACCACCGATCTCGATCCGGAGGGCAGGGCGGAAGTCTTCGCGTTGATCGCAAAGCTCCGCGCGCAGGGCTTGAGCCTGATCGTAATCGAGCATGAGTCGGAAGAACTGCGCGCAGCCGACCGGATTGTCGTTCTGCGCGAGGGCGAAATCGCTGCAAACGGTCCGCCCTTTGAAGTCTTCGCGCGCACCGAGTTGCTGACCGCATGCGGCGTGCGTCCGCCGGGCCTGGGCCACGCACTCGAACTGCTCGGCATCGACGCGCAACCGAAAAGCGTCGAGCAGGCTTACGACGCGATCGCGCGCGCCTATCCGCATGTCGTGGGAACCACCTATGAGAACATCGCCGGGTCGCGCGCGCACGAACAGGCCGCGCACGGCCGACGTGGTTGCCGGTTCTGCGTTCATCGGAATTGAGAAGGTCAGTTTCAGCTACGCGGGCGGGCCGCGCGTGCTCGATTCGATCGAGCTCGAAGTCGGAGCCGGCGAGTTTGTTGCGATAGTCGGGCAAAACGGATCCGGCAAAACTACTCTCGCCAAGCAGATCGTCGGGCTGCTGCAGCCGGCTGCGGGCCGCGTGACTATCGACGGCAAGGACCGCGCGCAGATGCGTCCGTCGGAGACGGCACGCGCAGTCGCGTACGTTTTTCAAAACCCCGACCATCAGATTTTCGCCGCCACGGTCGAAGACGAAGTCGCGTTCGGCCCGCGCAACTTCGGCCTGGCGGACGACGAGGTTCGCCGCCGATGCGACGAAGCGCTCGAAGCGGTCGGCCTTCAGAACGAGCGCCAGAGCGACCCGTTCCTGCTCAGCAAGGGCGAGCGCCAGCGCCTGGCGGTCGCGAGCGTGCTCGTGCTCCGGCCGCGGATGCTGATTCTCGACGAGCCGACCACCGGCCTCGACCATCGCGAGCAACTTCGGATGATGGCGCTGGTGCGCGACCTCAACCGCGCGGGAATCGCAATTGTGATCATCACGCATACGCCGTGGCTGGTCGCCGAGTACGCGCGTCGCGTCGTGCTGCTGCGCAAGGGCGCGAAGATTTTCGACGGCGGCGTGCGCGAGTTCTTCATGCAGGACGAGCTGCTGCGATCGTCGTCGTTCCGGGCGCCCGAAATCACCGAGCTCAGCCGCCGCTTTGGCACGCTGGCGCTCACCACCGACGAATTTGTCGCGTGGGTGAAGGGGCGCGCCTGATGCCGATTTACCTGTACATCGATCGCGGCACCTTCGTTCATCGGCTGCATCCGACGGTCAAGGTGTTCGCGCTGTTCGTCATGTTCTGGTCGGTGTACTGGGTGGACAATCCGATCGCGCTGCTGCCGGTCGGCCTGGTCATGCTGTGGATCGCGCAGCTGACCGATTCGTGGCCGAACTTCTATCGCCTGCGCTGGTTGTTCGTGATTCTGGTTTTCACCACGACGATCGCGTGGATGGTTTTCTATCGGCGGGGCGCAGTGCTGGTGAACGTCCCGGTGTTTCACATCAGCCGGCTGTCGCTGGTGTTCGGCCTGGGGCGCGGAATCAAGCTGGCGGAGTTGCTGGCGGCGTCGGTGCTGTTTCTGTCGACCACCAAAATCGAGGAGTTCACTTACGGACTGCAGCGGATGCGCGTGCCGTATCGCGTCAGCTTCGCGATCTCGCTTTCATTCCGATTGGTCCCGCTGTTTATCGATTCTGCCGTGACGATTGTCGATGCGCAGCGGCTGCGCGGCTACGACTTCAACCAGGGCGGCCCGCTCGAGCGCGTGCGTCGCTATGTGCCGGTCGTGATTCCGGTTTTCATGGGCGCGCTGCGCAAAGCCAACAACATGGCGATGGCTCTGGAAGCGCGCGGCTTCGGCTTCAGCCACGAACCGACGACTTTTATCGAGTACCCGGTCACGGCCGCGGATATCGCTGCGTTCGTATTCCTGATCGGACTCGGCACGATGAACTTTATGCTTTACTGGACGGGGCTGGGCGGAATCGGACCGTTGAAGTAGCGTACAACCTGGCCCTTGCGTACTATTCGGGCCAACAATTTCGGACATCACGGGGCGTATAAATGTACACGAAGTCGGAACTCCTCAAGGAGCCAATTCAACACGTCGATATCACGCGCGAGAGCGTGGTGCCGCTGGTCGAGGCGATGGGACAGATGGCGTATAGCGCGCGCGACCTGCATCGGGCGGCGACGATCTACGATCGCATGCTGCGCGATCGCGACTGCGGCGTGATCCTGTGCCTGGCCGGATCGCTGATCAGCGCGGGGCTGAAGCGCGTCTTCGCCGACATGATTCGCAATCACATGGTCGACGCGATCGTCAGCACCGGCGCCAATATCGTCGATCAGGATTTCTTCGAGGCGCTCGGCTTCAAGCATTGGCTGGCGCTGGAACGCTTCAAGTACGGGCTCGACGACGACCAGCTGCGCGAACTGCACATCGATCGCATCTACGACACGCTGATCGACGAAGACCAACTGCGCGTGTGCGACGAGACGATTCAGAAAATCACCGACAGCCTCGACCCGCGGCCGTATTCGTCGCGCGAGTTCGTCAGCGAGATGGGCAAGTATCTTTCCGAGACCGGCGCGAAGACCGACGTCAGTATCGTGCTCGAGGCGTTTCGCGAAGAGGTGCCGATTTTCTGTCCCGGCCTTCAGCGATTGCTCGGCGGGATTCGGACTGGTGGCGCATCAGGCGGCGCGGCACGGCAAACCCAAGGTCACGCTCGACAGCGCGAAGGATTTTTACGAGCTGACGCGGCTCAAAGTGAAAAATCAAAGCACGGGCGTCTTCATGGTCGGCGGCGGCGTGCCGAAAAACTTCGCGCAGGATATCGTGGTCTCCGCGGAGATCCTCGGCCACGACGTGCCGATGCATAAGTACGCGATTCAGATAACCGTCGCCGACGTGCGCGACGGCGCGCTCTCCGGCAGCACTCTCAAAGAAGCGAGTAGCTGGGGCAAGGTCGATACTACCTACGAGCAGATGGTCTATTGCGAGGCGACGATCGCGGTGCCGCTGATCGTCGGCTACGCGTACCACAAGCGCGGCTGGGAAGGCCGCACCTCGCGCAAGTGGACCTCGTCGCTGGACAAGGATGAGGTCTAGGGGAAGGGGAAATCACTTGATTTAATGTGAAACCCGCCGTGGGTTTCACACTTCCTTGGGCAGGGGTAACCACTGCACCTTAGTATCCGGAGTGATTTTGCGGGATGCGCCGGGCCGTGCTAATTAACACAGGCTTAACGCGGCGGTTTTCCTCGGAAGGACTATGCGATGTTGTTCGTGATTATCGGCCATGACGGACCCGACGGCGCTGCGCTGCGGCCCAAGGTCAGAGAGGCTCATCTCGCGAATCTGCGGCCGCTCGATCGCGCCGGCAAGGTGAAGCTCGCAGGCCCATTCACCGACGGCAGCGGCAGTCTTATCATCATAGATATGGAGAGCGAGGCCGCAGCGATCGCGTTTGCGAATAGCGATCCCTACGTCACCAATGGCGTGTTCGCGCGGGTCGAGGTAAAGCCGTTCCGGCAGGTTTTCCCGGAATAGAATTCAGCAATCTCTCTTGATGGAGTATCGATGGCGGGAGCTTTATCCAGTTTAAAGATCGTTGAAGTTGGCGAGCTGGTCTCGGCGCCGTATTGCAGCAAGCTGCTTGCAGACATGGGCGCGGAGGTCATCAAGATCGAGCGTCCCGGTGTCGGCGATCGATCGCGCACGCGCGGTCCGTTTCCGGGCGACCAACCGAATCCCGAAACCAGCGGACTGTTTCTGTATCTCAACACCAACAAGCGCGGCGTCACGCTCGACATCGCGCAGCCCGAAGGTCTCGAGATTCTCGAGAAGCTGGTCGCGGGCGCGGACATCCTGATTCACAACGTCACGCCGCCCGAGATGGATCGCGTCGGGCTCACCTACGAGCAGGATGCGTCGCGCGAATCCGAAACTGATCATGACGTCGATACTGCCGTTCGGTTTGACTGGTCCCTATCGCGACTACCGCGCCGAGGAGCTGACGATATGGTGCGCGGGCGGCGTGTGCGTGCTCAACGGCGGCGGCCCCGAGCATCCCGAGTTGCCGCCGCTCAAGACCGCGGGGCATCAGGCGGGATACCAGGGCGGCGTGCACGGCGCGACCGCGACCGTGGCTGCGGCGTTCGCGCAACTTCGCGACGGCACGGGACAGCATGTCGAGGTGTCGGTGCAGGAGTCGGTCGCGTCGATGCCCGAGATGACCTTCGAGTACTGGCCGTACATGAAGATGATCGCGACGCGCCTGGGGCAGAAGCCGTTGCAGCCGGTCGAGACGATGCAATGCAAGGACGGCTACATCTATCTGTGCTGCATCGAGGAGCATCAGTGGCGCAACTTCGTCGAGATCATGGGCAATCCGGAATGGGCCGAGATGGAAATCTTCAAGGACCGGCTGGTGCGCGCGCTCAACTGGGACGCTCTTAAAGTATTACTTGAAGAATGGGTCAGCCAGCAGACCGTGCTCGATCTCTATCAAAAGGCGCAGGCGAAGCGCGTGCCGTTCGCGCCGGTCTCCTCGATGGGCGACCTGCTCAACTCGGAGCATCTGAAGGCGCGCGGGTTTTTCGTCGAGATCGCGCAGCCGGTCGCCGGCACGCATAAGTATCCCGGCGCGCCGCTGAAGTACGGACGCACGCCGTGGGAGATTCGTCGGCCGGCGCCGACGCTCGGGCAGCACAACGCGGAAGTATTCGGCGAGCAGCTCAAGCTGGCGCCGGCGCGGCTCGAAGAACTCAAGCGCAAGGGTGTGATTTAGCGATGGCGAAACCTCCTCTGTCTGGAATTCGGGTCTGCGATTTCACCTGGGTGTGGGCGGGGCCGTACTGCAACCTTCAACTGGCTCATCTTGGCGCCGATGTGATCAGAATCGAGACCAAGACGCGGCCGTGCGTGACGCGGATGTTGCCGCCGTGGCCCGATGGCGTGTTCAACAGCCTCAACAAGTCGGGCTACTTCAATCAGTATAACCAGGGCAAAAGATCGCTGTCGCTGAACTTCAAGCATCCCGAGGCGAAAGAAGCGGCGTGGCGGCTGATCAAGCAGAGCGACGTCGTGATTAATAACTTCGCGGCGGGCGTAATCGAGAAGATGGGATTCGGCTACGAGGAAGTGAAGAAGGTAAATCCGAATGTAGTAATGATTACTCTGTCGGGTTACGGCGACACCGGGCCCGTATAGTCATTACGTGGCGTATGGACCGGCGCAGGTGCCGCTGTCGGGGCTGTCGGCGCTGACTGGCTATAAAGGATTCCCGCCGATGCACGCCGGGTTCAGCTACGCCGATCCCAACGCCGGCGTACATGGCGCGTTCGCGATTATCAGCGCGCTGTTCCATCGCGCGAAAACCGGCGAGGGGCAGTACATCGACATGAGCCAGTGGGAATGCGCGATGGACCTGCTGGCAGAAGGGATTCTCGAGTACACGATGAACGGACGCGAGCCGGAGCGAATCGGAAATCGCGATCCGCTGATGGCGCCGCACGGGATTTTCAAGTGCGTCGATTTGCCGGAGAAAATCCTCGACGTCACAATCGATCAATGGGTCGCGATAGTATGTGCGAACGACGCGGACTGGACGCGACTGGCTATTGCAATAGGTAAGCCGGAGCTGGCGAGAGATCCGCGATTTGCGACGCTGGCGGCGCGCAAGGAGAACGAAGACGCACTCGAAGCAATAGTCAGTGAGTGGACGGCGACGCGGAGAGTCGCCTACGTCGTGCAGACTCTGCAAGCTGCGGGAGTCGCAGCCGGGGCATGCGCGGATAGCAAGTACATATCAGAGGATCCGCATCTCAAGGATCGCGAATACTTCGTCTATCGCGACCATCCGGAAGTGGGCAAACGGCAGCATTGCGGGATTCCCTGGCGGATGAGCGAGACGCCGTGCGAAGTGAAGTCGGCCGCGCCGACGCTCGGGCAGCATACCGATGAAGTGATGACGGGACTGCTTGGATACACCGCGGCGGAAGTCGACGCGCTGCGCGCGAAAGGCGCGCTGGACTGAGGAATCAAAATGCGGACGCTTAAGGTTTTGATCGACGGCCTGGCGTTTCCCGAAGGGCCGCGATGGCATGACGGGAAGTTCTTCTTCTCCGACATGCACGCGCATCAGGTGATCGCGGCCGATATGGCGGGCAAACGCGAGGTGGTGTGCGAAGTGCCGGGGCGTCCGTCGGGTCTTGGATGGCTGCCGGACGGACGGATGCTCGTCGTGTCGATGACGGATCGAAAGCTGATGCGTCTGGATCGCGACGGACTGAAGACGGTCGCCGATATGACAAAGCTCGCGCCGTTCGATTGCAACGACATGGTCGTCGATGCGCGCGGGCGCGCCTACGTCGGCAACTTCGGATTCGATCTGCACAAGAACGAGACGCCGCGCACGACGACGCTGGTGATGGTCGCGCCCGACGGCACCGCGCGAATCGTCGCGAACGAGATGATGTTCCCCAACGGAGCTGTCATCACGCCGGATGGGAAGACGCTCGTAGTTGGCGAGTCGTTTGGGCGGCGGCTGACGGCGTTCGATATAGGCGCGGATGGATCGCTGACAAATCGTCGCGTGTGGGCCGAGCTCGGCAACGGTATCCCTGACGGAATCTGCCTCGACGCGGAGAATGCGATCTGGGTCGCGTGTCCGACGGCGTCGGAAGTGATTCGGGTGAAGCAGGGCGGCGAGGTTGCAGAGAGAATCAAGGTGGAGACGGACGCGTTCGCATGCATGCTCGGCGGTCCCGATGGGCGCACGCTGTTTGTCGCGACGGCGCCGGGTTCCGATCCGGAGAAATGCCGCGCCGATCGACGTGGCAGAATCGAAACCACTCACGTCGAAGTGCCGCGCGCTGGTTTACCGTGAAGGCATCACCTCGAGCGTGAGCACCGCGCGGCATGGCGTAATGAATTGCGATGGGTGTTAACGGCAACGGTGACAATTTTCGCGCGCGGCGCAAGCGCATGATGGAGGCGATCGCGCCCGGCGCGACGGCGATCATGCCGAGTGCGCCGGTGTCGGTGCGATCGAATGATGTCGAGTTCGTTTATCGGCAGGACAGCGACTTCTACTACCTGACGGGCTTCGCGGAGCCGGAATCGGTGGCGCTGCTTTCGCCGGGGCATCCAGACGGCGAGTTTGTGATGTTCGTGCGCCCGCGCGACAAGGAGCGCGAGACGTGGACCGGCAGGCGCGCGGGAATCGAGGGCGCGATCATCGAGTACGGGGCCGACAAGGCCTACGTGATCGACGAGCTCGAAAAGATCCTGCCGCGCTATCTCGAAAAAAGTGAGCGCGTGCATTACCCGCTGGGGCTGAACGAGAAGATGGATGAGCGGGTGATGAAGCTGATTCGATGGGCGCATTCGATGCGGCCGCGAATCGGCGTGGGACCGTCGTCGATCATCGATCCGCGCGACATCATTCACGAGGCGCGGCTGATGAAGGAGCCGGCCGAGCTCGACGCGATGCGGCGCGCGATGGCGATTTCGGCCGACGCGCACAAGCGCGCGATGATGAAGGCGCGCGGCGGAATGCGCGAATGGGAGATCGAAGCTGAGGTCGACTACACCTTCCGCTCGCAGGGCGCGGCTGGCCCGAGCTATCCGTCGATCATTGCGTCGGGGCCGAACGCGGCGACGCTGCACTACATCAACAACGATCGCGAGATGCGCGCGGGCGAGTTGCTGCTCATAGACGCCGGCGCCGAGTACGACTTCTATGCGGCCGACATCACGCGCACGTCGCCGATCGGCGCGCGCTTCAGCGCCTTGCAGCGCAACCTGTACGAGGTGGTGCTCGACGCGCAGCTCAAGGCGATCGAGGTGATCAAGCCGGGCGCGCATTTCGACGATCCGCATGAAGTTGCTCTGCGCGTGCTGGTTGACGGCATGCGCCAGCTCGGGATCCTGCACGGGTCGGCTGACGAGATAATCGAGAAGGGCGCGTATCGGCGCTACTACATGCATCGCACGAGTCACTGGCTCGGCATGGATGTGCACGACGTCGGGCTTTATCGGGTCGGCGGCGCGTCGCGAGTGCTCGAGCCCGGGATGGTGCTGACGGTCGAGCCGGGACTGTACATCGATCCGGCCGACGACGAAGTTCCCGACAGTTTTCGAGGCATCGGGATTCGAATCGAGGACGACGTGCTGGTGACTGAAGGCGGTCACGAGGTGATGACGTCGGCGACGCCGAAGTCGATCGCGGACGTCGAAGCTCTCACCGCGGCGGCGTAGCTGTCGCACCGAAAGGAAGGTCCGTATGAGTTACGCCGAAGCACTGCTGGAGTTCTACAACGGCGAAGTGGGGGGAGAGGCGCTGTATTCCACCCTGCTGGGATCCGCGCGGAACCAGGACGAGGTTCTCAAATGGAGCACGCTGCTTCAGCTCGAGACGGAGACCAAGGCGTGGTTGCGCGCACCGATGGTCGCCCATGGTGTGAGCATTGTGGAATCAGCCGAAGAGCGGGAAAAAGCTGTCGCCCTGGCGCGAATGATCAAGTCACTGGCCTGGAACGACTTGATGCAACAGATGCGCGACGTGCTCAGCAACGAGATAGTGCCGAAATATCAGACTCAGGTCGATGCGGCGCGGGAACGCGGTAAACAGGACGAGGTAGCAGTCTGCGCGTTCATGGTCGAGCACGAGAAAGCGCAAGCCGAATTCGCGCGACGCGAGCTGGCCGGCGCAAGCCTCGACGAATCGCTCGCGCCAGTCGTTAAGTTTCTGAAGTACCAGATCAGGCGCTAGGCGTCACAGTTCGAGCGCGCTGGCGCTGCCGACTATGGTCTTGGTGCCGTCGGCTTTCTCGCACCAGGCTTCAACTTCGGCGCGTGAGCGGCTGCCTTCGCGAATCCGCTCGACGATCAATCCCTTTGGCCCGGTGACATCGTTGCCCCAGACGACGTTGACCAGCCGCAGATCCATTTTGCCGCCGTGGAAGAAGCCGAGTCCGAAGCGCCGCGTCATCATTTCGGACGACGAGGCAAACCGAAAGCATCCCCTGCACGACGATTTCCGGGAATCCGAGATCGACCGCCTTCTGCTTGTCGTTGTGATAGTTGCGCGCGGGTCCGGAGAACGCCATGCACATCTCTTCAGTGATCTTGCGCATGGGAGAGTCGATGGGGTCGCCGCCGCGATCGCCGATTTTGAACGAGCGCGACGAATCCTTCTCGCGCGCGCGATCGACGACGAATCCCTGCTTGGCCTGATCGGGAATCAGGAAGCTCTGATGGGTGCGACTGCGCGATACAATCTGTCCTGACGCGTTGCCGACGAGGACTTCGTTCACGACGTACTCGCGATCGCGCTTGACGTATCGATCGACGATGACGGAGCGGGTCGTCAGCCGCTCGCCAACCATCACAGGCGCGAACAGTTGCCATTCCTGCCGCGTGTGCAGGTTGCCGAAGATGTTCGGCAGATACCAGCCAAGCGTCTTGTAGACCGCGTCGTAGAGAATCAGCGCGGGCGCGATGGGGCCGCCGAGCGGAGAGTCGCCGCGGTACCATGGATTGTCGTCGCCGGTGCCGGCGATGTACTTGGCGACGAATTCGGGAGTGATGTCCCAGGTGATGCCGCCGAAATCGCGGCCGACATAGACCTCTTTGCGGTCGAAAATTTCATTGGCCATCGTGATTTCCTGCGCGCGTGCTAGTTCTTCTGCTTGGTTTTGATTCGATCGTTGAACTTGGCCGCGTCGATTACTGCACGGCGATGGCTCCCGGAGCCAATCTGCTCGACGTCGTCGAAGGCGCGCACCGTAAACTCGAGACGGCGGCCGTCTACCTTGGTGACTTCGGCTTCGGCGCGGGCGCGATGGCCGGGCGGCGTCGCCGCGGTGTGGCTGACTTCAATCGACATGCCGACCGAGCTTTCGCCGGCGTCGAGAAAGGGCTTTATCGCTTCGATCGCTGCCTGCTCCATCATCGCGACCATCGTGGGTGTCGACAATACGGCGGCGAGCGAGGCGTCGAGAGTGCTGGCGAGATCGGCCACCGCAACGGTCTTTGCGTGGCTGCCTTTCGTGCCGACCGGGATTGGTTTCATTGCTATAGCACCGCGATCAGGATGTGGACGGAGAGTATCAGGCAGATCGTCGCACCGATGGCGTAAGGTAATCGTCCGCGCTGGTTGCAGGCCGCGCATGTAGACGACGGTGTGGAGGATTCGCGCGATGGCAAAGATCGTGAAGTAGATGAACGCGCCCGTCGGCCAGCATCCGAGCGTGACGTAGTTCAGCGCCAGGAACAGGAAGATCGGAATGTTCTCGAGGTCGTTGCGCCAGCATGCGGCGGCGCGCTTGACGATTGGCAATTCATCGGCGGCGGGGGCAGGCACTCCGAACATTTGCGCGTCTTCCGGATTCGGGAATGCTTTGCCGCCGGTTCGAGCGCGGCCCTGAACGACGGAGTTGGCGGACATCTTGAAGAACAGGATGACGGTGATCAGGGAGTAGAACTGGTACTCGGTCATTGGCGGTTACCTCCGCAGGCCCATTGCGTCGAGCTTTTTGACGACCCATTCGACGCGGTCGTTGCCGAAAAACGGTTCGCCATCGACGATGAAAGTTGGCACGCCGAAGACGCCGTCGCGATCGCCGGCGGCGAAAGCCTCGGCCAGTTCGCGCGGACCGTCGTGAGCCGCGTAGCGGGTGAAGGCGTCGGCGTCGAGGCCGGTTTCCTTCATCACGGCGCCGAGCGCGGCTGCGTTTTCGATGTCGAGCTCGCGTTTGAAAAAGCGCTCGAACACGCGGTCGGAGTATGGGCGGAAGAGGCCGTGCTGATCGGCGAACAGGCCGGACATCAGCGAGAGTTTCGAATCGAAGATTTTTTGCGGGCCGCGGATGATCATGCCGCGCGCGTTCGCGTAGCGGCGGGCATCGAGGTAGAGGTAGCGGACTTTGCGCCAATCGCGCTCGGTGCGATCCGTGAGTTCGCCGCCGAAGGCGCCGCGAACGTTGAGTTCGTGCGGGATGTAATGCAGGCGGACGCGATGCGATTCCATCAAGTCGTACGCGGGATGCATCGCGAGGTAGGTGAAGGGACTTTTGTAGTCGTAATAGAGCTTGATAGTCAGGAGTTCGTCAGCCATGGTGACTGGGTTTAGCATCAAGAAGAGGTGCGGAACAGTCGCGGGAATTGCGAATGATGCGAGCGACCTAACCCCTAACCCCTTCCCCTGGTGGAAGGGGGACCGGATTTAAGAGATAACCCTTCGCTCGCGCTGGAAACTGCGTCAGTCCGATTTGCGCATCCAGTCTGCTACTCGTTCACCTATCATTATGCAGGTTAGGTTGGTGTTGGCGCGGACTATGTTTGGCATTATCGAGGCGTCGACTACTCGCAGGCCCGCTACGCCGCGCACGCGGCAGTGCTGATCGACGACAGCCATCTGATCGGTCTCGGGGCCCATCTTGGCGGTGCCGACTGGGATGAAAAATCGTTGAGCAGTTGTCGCGCAGAAAAGTTTTGAGCGCTGAGTCGGAGTTCACTACTTCGGGCGTCAGGTTCACGAACTCCTTGAGCATTGCCGCGAGCGGGCCTTCGTGCGTCAGGCGCCAGGCGATGCGCATGCCGTCGACCATCCGGCGCATGTCTTCGGGATCGTCGAGATAGTTGAGATCGATCTGCGGCGGGACGTCGGCATCGGCGCTGCGCAAACGGACTCGTCCGCGCGAGCGTGGGCGCTGCAGGCCCGGTACTACCGAGACGCTCGGTACGGGCAGATCGAGCGCAAGACCGGGCGCTAGATCGGACGCGAACTGTTCGAAAATGTACATCTGCATGTCGTTGAATTCGTCGGAGCCCGCCGCGGTGTAGCGGATGCCGATCGGATTGGTGACCTGCGGATCATGCGGGATTCCCGCAACCGGAATCGCGACCAGGAAGGCCATTGGATGATCGATCAGGTTGCGGCCGACTCCCGGCAGATTCACCTGGGACTTGATGCCGAAGGCGGCGAGCTCGTCGCGCGCGGCCGATGCCGGAGCGCATTAGGATGGCGGGCGACGCGATCGCGCCGGCAGATAGTGTGATGCGGCGGCCGCGTACCTGCTGGATCGTACCGGCGGACTCTACTTCGACCCCGACCGCGCGGCCGTTTTCGATAATGACGCGATGAGCGTTGACGGCGGGCCGAATCGTGAGATTCAGGCGATGGCGCGCGGGCGCCAGGTAGCCGATGGCGGTTGAGATGCGCACGCCTTCGCGCCGATTGCGCGGCCACGGGCCGACGCCGGTCGATTCGGGATCGTTATGGTCCCAGACTTCCGCGTAGCCGGCTGCGCGCGCGGCGTCGAAGAAGGCGCGATTCAGCGGCTGCCAGGTTTCAGGCCGCGGGCGCTGAATCCAGATGGGTCCATCGACGCCGTGAAAATCGCCGCGCGCGTCGCGATCGTCTTCGAGCTTGCGATGGAACGGCAACACCTGCTCGAAGCTCCATTCGCGATTGCCCCACGCGGCCCACTCGTCGAAGTCACCCGGCGTGCCGCGCAGCGCGATATGGCCGTTGACGGCGGAGCTGCCACCGGTGACCTTGCCGCGCGGATAAGTGATTTCGCGATTCGGCGTCGCATTCGCGGTCAGATGCCAATCATGCGGTCCGGCGGAAATCCAGGTCTTCAGCAGATCATGCGGAGTGTGCTCGACGGCGGTGTAATCGGGGCCGGCTTCGAGCAGCAGAACGTTGCGATCCGGATCTTCGCTCAAGCGCGCGGCCAGGACCGCACCGGCCGAACCGGCGCCAACGATAATGTCATCGTACTCCATCGATCGATTCCCCCGGATTTGAAATCGCGCCCGGTCCCCATCGAAGCGCGCGATCCGGTGCTGTAGCAGGTTCCTGCGATCAGAAGAAGGATCGCCCGCGCGCCGCCGCTCCGACGCGTCGAGTCTCGCCGCGCAAATTGATCCGATCATCTTGCGTCGGATAATTCTGCGCTATAAAGCTATCTGCGAAGGAAGACAGCATTCGAAAGAGTCACTAAAAGTAATGTTCTGTAAAAATTCGCTTCACACCTCTATATTGTTAGGGTTTGCGCTCTTGGCGTTGATTATGAGCGTCAATTCGACTGCTAACGCCTCGTGCAGGCTGGATTACTGGGTGTCGACCGGCGGCAGCGACGACGCAAACGGCAAGATCGATTATCCATTTCTCACTTTGGATCACGCGCGGCAGGTCGTCAGGCAGAACAAACGCAAAGGAATATGCACTATCCGCGTCAATATCGAGTCAGGCACCTACGCGCTTACTTCGCCGCTGATATTCGATTCGTCTGACTCAGGATCTCCAGGCGCAAAGGTGGTCTACCGGGCTGCAGCAGATAATAGCTCGCCGGTGATTATTTCCGGCGGTGTTCCCGTGACCGATTTCAGCTGCACCAGCGGCAACCTCTGCACCAGTACGGTGACCGGTTTGCCTACGGGATTGATGCCGCGCCAGTTCTATGTGAATGGCCAGCGCGCCATTCGTGCGCGCTCGAATTATGGCCAGGTGGTCAATCTCAATTACGTTCGCGTACCGAATGGCTATTCCCAGATAATTCCCGAGACTTTCACCCATCCGGAATTGGTGGAGGCAGTTACGGTCACGCAATGGAAAATGTTGAGGTGTCCGGTCGCGAGTCTGACCTCGAACACCCTCATCATGACCACTCCCTGCTGGACCAATGCCAACAGTTACGCGAGCCCGGTGAACTTTCAGCTACTCAGTTGGCTCGAAGAATGCGCCGGAATTCGTGACGGTACCGAACATGTGGTATCTCGACCCCTACAGTCAGCAGCTCACCTACTACAACACGAGCGCTGATAGTCCCCAGGACGCCGTCCTGCCAGTACTTGAGAACCTGGTCGAGGTCGTGGGAACGCCCGACAGCCCGGTGTCAGACATAACCTTTCAAGGTTTGCAATTCTCTTATGCGACCTGGTTGGAACCCAACACTGACAACGGCTACGTAACCGATCAGAGCAGCTACATCTTGATCGGCGATGGCTATCTGCCGAACACCATTGGCCATCAGCAGATCACCTACAAGACGCTGGGCAACGTAACCCTTCAATACGCGCACAACATTGTGTTTAACGGAAATACTTTCAGCCACCTCGGCGGAGTGGCGCTCGACTTGGATACCGGCAGCCAGGACAACACGATAATCAACAATAGCTTCACCGATATATCATCGACCGCGCTCCAGGTCGGTGGACTTTCTCCAATAGATGCGCGGCCAAACAAAGCGCAAAAGACCAGCCGAAATCTGGTGCAGAACAATACGATTTCTTATACGGGCCAGGACTACTACGACACCGCGGGAATCTTCGTCGGCTTTACGACCGGCACTCGGGTTACACATAACACCATCATGCACACGCCATGGAGCAGTCTCGCGATCGGCTGGGGATGGGGACTGCTCGACGATCCGAGTTTCCCGGGAGTGCCTACTGCTATCCCCGGAATGTGGGGGAACTACGATACCCCGACGATCGTCAGCAACAACGAGATCAGCAGCAATAAATTTGAGTACTTCGTCGAAAAATTATGGGACGGCGGAGCGATCTACACGAACGGTTCGCAAGGTCCCGACTTTGCCCATGGCTTGATGATCAAGTGGAACGTGGCCGAAGATAAACGGCCCGCCGGCGGGAGCAACATTTATTACACAGACGGCGGCAGCCAATACGTAACCCTGCAGCAGAACGTCTCGCTCAATGACCCCGTCGGAATTGCTGATTTTGGTCCTTGCTTTACCGGCTCCTCTATTCCTGTTTACTGCGCGATAACGGGCGTTGCGTATGGATCAGATTTTGGCGGATGTCTTCCGGTAGGAAACCTGACGTACAAGGACAACTATTTTCTCGACCCAATTGATTTCTTTGGCCCGCAAATTTGTCAGAACACGTACATTCCGCCGTATCCGGTCAACGTGTCGATAAAGAACAAGGGTCCGATCACATCAGCGAGCCAGGTCCCGAGCTGGATACTCACTCAGGCCGGCGTTCAATGATGCGATTCTACGGATAGTAATCGGGCAGACGTTTATTCGGTGCCGGCGTTGCGCTTGAGGTATTCCACGATCGAGGCGCGGTCGTCGGGCGTGAGCGGTGGCAGGCCGGCGGTCTGCATTTTCACTTCCATCATCGTGACCTGCGTGTCCCACATCGCGGCGGTCAGCTCGTGCGGATCGTATGGTGCGTGGCAGTTGCCGCATCGGCTGACGTAGAGCTGCGCGGCGGGACTTGACGCGTCGGGAAGCGCCGAGTGCTTGCATCCTGCGATGAAGACAGCGACGAAAGAGAGCGCGATGGCGGCGCGCGGAATTTTGCTAGCCGCGCGGGATGCGCGCATCGGGGAAGCGTAGAGCAAGCTGGCTGCGAATGGACGCGATGAGCGCGCGGCGGTCATTGTCGTCAAGCATTACCTTCCGTTCGGCTTCGGGGCGCAGCCAGATTGGTACCCGGCGCATTTCGTCGGTTTCATAGCGCGGCAGCAGATGCCAATGGACGTGCGGCTCCGCGTTGCCGAGGCATTCGTAATTCATCTTCCACGGCTTGACGACCGCGGCTATCGCCTCCGCGACGAGGCGCATCTCGTCGGACAGCAGCCGCGCGACGTCCGCCGGCATCAGGTAGAGCTCGGTCGCATGGAGCTTTGCGAACAGCACGCAGTAGCCGCGATAGAACTGCTGATCGCCGAGGATCACGTAGCAGCTCGCCAGTTCGGCGATAAAATCGCGGAAGCTGCCAGCCTTGATGCGATCGATCATCGCGCAGATTCCGCAGCCGGGATTTGCGGCGCTGGCGGAGCTCATGCTGGAGGCGAATCCTCGGCCGCGACCTGCACGAGCTTGATGCGCGCGCCCTTCAGCAGATCGCCGACGGTGTGGAGCTTGTACGGCCGCGCGTAATACACGGTGCGGACTCCCGTGTTGATGAGCACCTTGAGGCAGTGGATGCACGGCGTGTGCGTCACGTAGATGTCGGCGTCGCGGATGGCGGCGCCGTTGCGTGCCGCTTGCGAGATTGCGTTTATCTCGGCGTGGATCGTGCGGTAACAGTTCTGCTCGATTTCGCCGTCGGGCGTGCGCGATTCGTAGATGAGGCATCCGACCTCGGTGCAATGCGGCAATCCCGCGGGCGATCCGTTGTAGCCGGTCGCGAGAATGCTGCGATCGCGCACGATGACGGCGCCGACCTTGGCGCGCAGGCAGGTCGAGCGCTCGGCGACCTCGCGCGTGATCGTCATGAAATAATGATCCCAGCTTGGGCGACTCGCCTTCGTCTGTGGATTGGCTGGAGTTGGGTTGTCGGGCAATGGGTTCCCTCAGATTCGGGCGCGGCCGATTTGCCGCAGCATATCATCGTAGTGTGGCATGTGATGGATGATTTCCTGGCTGTGATCGCTCGGCTGATCTTGCGGCGGCGGTGCCTCTGGCTGCACGAAGGACAGCGGCACCGGGCTGAACGTGATGATGAACAACGCGACGGTCGCCCATGCGGCGAAAGCGCGGCGCGGATTGAGCGGCGTGTCGCGATCGATGGTGGACGGATGTCCCAGGCCCAGCGCGATCGACAGCACCGCCCACAGCAGCCAGCCGCCCCAGTAGCTGTCGCCGAGCGCGAGCGGCACCAGCACCATCAGCACGCATGAGATGACGAACAGCACCGAGATAGTGCGATGGCGGCGCGGGAACAGCGCGTAGACGACGTGACCGCCGTCGAGTTGTCCGACCGGCAGCAGGTTCAGCGTGGTGACGAACAGCCCGAGCCATCCGGCGAACGCGATCGGGTTGAGATTCACGTTGACGGTCGAAGGATCGACGCCGAGCACGAGATGCGAGAGGCCGAGGAACAGGATCGAGTTGCCGAGTTCGAGACCGCCGGCGGATTTGTCCAGCGGCGTCACGTCGGAAAGATACAGGCCGATGATGACGGCGGGTATCGCGAGCAGCACGCCCGCCCACGGGCCGGCGGCGCCGATGTCGAACATCACGCGCCGAGTGCGCGCGGGCTCGCGCATGCGGATGAACGCGCCGAAGGTGCCGATGATGAACAGCGACGGCGGCGCCGGGATGAAGTAGGGCAGCGACGCGTCGACGCTGTGATAGCGCGAGGTCAGGTAATGGCCCATCTCATGCGCGAACAGGATGATCATCAGGGGAATCGAAAACGTAAGGCCCGAGCTCAGCGACACGATCGCGAGAATGGGATGCCACAGCGAAACTTCCTCGCCGTTCATGTACGCGCCGGCGGTCGTCGTGGTCAGGAACGTCAGCAGCAGCAGCGCGACGTTCAGCGGCGGAATTCGCGGCAGGCTCGAGCGCGCGCGGCGCCGGTTCGGGCGGCGCGCTGTAGCGGGGAATCTCGGTAAGGACGGTCGGAGTATCCCTGTGTGTCGTTATTTCATCCATGATTAAGTGCGGCCCGCGGCCGCGATCAACGAAACCGATGTGCCGGGTCCAGCGGCGAAGTGCGCGGCAGCATTGCCGTCGCGAAGCGCGACTTCCAGCAGGCCGAAGCTTCCGAATGTTGCGAGAGGAGCACCTTTGGGCGCGTCACCATAAGCGTCAAAGATCCGCATCGCCGCGCCACCACTGATCCTAACTGAAAGGGATTTGTGGCGAAAGCGAGTCATGAACTGTTCCGCAGTTTGACGGTCGATGTTGCTCACCAGGTTGCCGAAGCCGTCCACATAGATGACCTCGCCGCGCACCTCGCGCGCCGAATCCAGCGGGCGCGGCAGTTCGAGCTGAGTGATCGAACTTGCGGGCAGCGCAGGGCCGAGCGCGGAAATCGGCGTACCGCGCCAGAGATACGCCGCCGCCGGCGCAAAGATGTCGCGGCCGTGAAAGGTAGCACTCACGTGAGTAAGACGATGGCGGGGCGAAGTCAGTTTCACCGCGCGCTTGATGCCGGCCTGGTTGGCGGCGAGCCACAGCAGGCCATTGTCGGGTCCGACGAAGCGGGCGCCGATGCGAGTCTCGATGGCAATCGGCGCGCGCGCGGTGCCGACGCCAGGATCGACGACCGCGAGAAATACCGTGCGACGCGGAAAGTAGCGCCAGGACTCGCGCAAGGCGATCGCGCCGGCGATGATTGATTGCGCGGGGATGCCGTGCGTGAGGTCGATGACCGCGGCAGCGGGTGCGATCGACGCGATGACGCCTTTCATCGCACCGACATAATGGTCGCGGTAGCCGAAGTCGGTTATGATTGCGAGCGGGAAGGGGCTGCGCCCGAGCGTCGGCATCACGGACAGTAGACCGCGAAACGACGGCGTCGCGCAATTTCCCGGAGTCGACTTCTATCGCTCATCTGACACATCAATGAAGCGCAACTTTCTGCCGGGCGGCTGGCGAGGACAGGCGGGGGCAGTGCTGTTGATGGCCGTGGCTGTTGGCATGGTGCTGCGATTCTTTCGCCTCGGCGCACGCGAGTTGTCGATTGACGAGTCGCTTTCGTGGGCGGAATCCTCGGGCCACAGCGTCACGGACGTGTTGTCGATGCAGCATCGGCTGGACTCGGGCAAGTTCCCGATCTACGAACTCGCGCAATACGGATGGATGCGTGCTTTCGGCGAGAGCGAGGCCGCGATGCGCGCACTGCCGGCGCTGATCGGCACGCTGTCGATAGTATTGGTGTTCATTCTCGGCGTAGAACTGATGCTGGCGGTGACGCCCGGCACGATCGGACGACAGCGGCGACGGGCGCGTCTACATGGTGGCGGCGTTGTGTGCGCTGCTGTTTGCGGTTGGGCTGCCGTCGGTCGAAATCGCGCGGCAGGCGAGAATGTATTCGATGATGCAGGCGTGGATTCTCGCGCAGGTGATTTTCCTGCTCCGCGCGCGGCGGCTTCCAGGACTCGCGAACTACGCCGGCCTCGCAATTCTCACCGCGCTTGCGGTGGCGACGAATTTCACCGCGGTGCTGGTGATGGCGGCCGAGGCCATCTGGCTCATCTACCTGTATCTTTCCGAATCGCGAAATCACGAGGCAGTCCGAATTACGGCTCCGTGGTTGATGGGCGCCGCGCTGATCGCCGCGATGGTGTTGCTGCTGCCTTTCTATCCGGGGCTCCGTTACGGCGTCGAGGGCGTCAAGCGGGGCGACTACAACTGGATCAAGCCGCCGGGGCGATGGGAACCGTTCGCCACCTTCGAGGGCGGACTTGGCAGCTGGCCCTTTCCGCTCTTTGTGCTGTTCGCAATCGCCGGCGGAGTTCGGCTGTGGCGTTCAAATCGGGACGAAGCGGTGCTGCTGATCCTCTGGATCGGACTGCCGGCGATCGTGCTGTTCGCCGGCTCTTACCTGGTTACGCCGATGCTCGTGACGCGCTATCTAATATCCTCTTTCGTCCCGGTGTTTATACTCACTGCAATAGGCATTGATTCTCTGTCGTCGCGAAACTACCGCGCAGCCGCAATCGTCGCAATAGTAAGTCTTTGCATACTGCGAGTGTCTTCGGATCTAAGAACGGGAGATACTCGCTGGCGCGATGCGTGTGAAGTAGCACTGACTAAAGCCGGTCCGCAGCGACGCCTCGGTACTTATAATGAATACTATCTGATTAGCTATTACATTCCGGCGGCAGAGCGCGATAGCGTGCAGGTAATTCGACTTCCGTTCCGCGGTGCCGAGAGCGAAGCTCCGCCTGTAGCGATCGTTTCGCCAACGGTCGCGCCCGCACAATTTGCCGAGATTCGCCGGCAGTATCCGGTGGTCGTGGGCAAATTCAAGAATGTAACTGTAGTCTCGCGGCCCGAAGCGGGCGTACAGGTTCCGGCCAGCTAGTCGCGCGGCCGCACGGAGACGTAGCGGTTGCCGCGTTCATAAAAACGCCATGGCTTCGATGCCCAATCCCCGGCGTAATCGACGTTGATCCTGGGCGACCTGCCGAGTCGTCCGACTGCAATTTCTGAATGTTCGAGGTAAAGCCGTCCGCCGCACAGATCGCGTCCATAATCAGCGCCAGTAATAGCCAGTGCATTAGTCAGTTTGCCGGGGCCATTAGTCAGTTCCCGCGAATCCGCCGGCTTGCGCCGCCGTTGCGCCATCAAGTCGAGACCGCGCGTCGGCTCGATTGCCCTGATAAGTACCGCATGCGGCTCGCCATGTGCAGTAGTCACAAGGTTAAGCGCCCAGCTTATGCCATATAGCAAGTACACATACGCGTGGCCGGGAGGCCCGTACATGACAGCAGTTCTCTTCGTGAGTCCGCGCGAGCTGTGCGCGGCAAGGTCGAGCGGCCCACGATAGGCCTCGGCCTCGACGATTCGGCCGGCCGCGACGCCGTCCGCAGTGCGATGAACAAGAATCTTGCCGATGCATTCGCGCGCCACGCGGAGAACGGGGCGGGCGTAAAAGTCGCGTGTCAGTTTCCGCGATTCAGCCATCGCGACTTCTACTGCATCTGTGAAAAGCAGGGCAGTTCGGTCGTCAGGGTGTAGCTGTAGTTTTGCCCGCGCCAGGTAAATTCGCCTTGCGCGGAGCCGAAGACCTCGCGCACGCTGGCAGCTTTCTGACTGTCGTCGAGCGTATTGCTCACGACCGGAGCATAGGCGAGGAAGAGGCTCGAGCGCGTGGCGAGGATCGGCTCGAGCGGCGGTTTGAAATTGAGCTTGTCGATGCCGGGCTTGGGCTGCCAGCCGTCAGGCGGGCCGCCGTTGGGTTTCACTATAGCCCACTGCGTCGAGGAGCCGTTCGCAACGAGGGTCCATTGGCGGCTCTCGACCGTGCCGCGGTTGGATCGAAGCTCTTCGACCCCAGGCGTGGAATTCGCGAGTTGATTGCAATGCTCGGCCGAATCTTCCTTGGGCAGGCTGACGTCATTTCGAAGCGCGGTCTGTTGCTGCGCGTAGGTTGCCAACTGTTCCTGGGTGGGGGGAGGCAAGGGCCGCGTCTTGGGGCGGAAGAGAGAGCAACCGGCAGCGGCGAAGAACAAAAATCCCACCAGTGGCAAAAGAGTGATTCGACGCGTCCGGCGCCGAGATCTGAACGCGGCGGCTTCTACAAATCGGGGAGTCATAGGGGAAAGGTTTTGCTCGATCAGGCGCAAGGAAGTCAATCGCAAGGTCCGCTGATGCTCGAATAGATCCTACGTGAGCATCGACGGCGAATTCAATTGACAGTCTCTGGCGCCGTACCTAGACTCGCGTCAGAGCGGGCGTAATTCAGTGGTAGAATGCCAGCTTCCCAAGCTGGACGTCGCCGGTTCGACCCCGGTCGCCCGCTCCACGTTTTCTCCTTGCAGAATCAACAACTTGTGAAGATGAGTGAATTTAGCAGTCGCCTGAACGTTCATTTTCCCCTGGGAATGAAGCCCGGGATGCCCGTGGTGACAACCGAATTGAGCCTGACTCGCGTACTGATCCCTTGAGCGATCTCTTTGATGGCTTCATCGGGAAGCGCCGAGACATCAAAATTTTCCTCGATGTGGCGGATGCTGGTAGCTGTGGTGAGAGGAGCGGTGCCGCGCTGCAGCGCCCAGGCCAGCAGGACTTGAGCGGGAGTTTTGTTGACGCGCTTCGCAATGGCGGCGATCACAGGATCGTCGGTCAACCTGGGTTCAATACCATGACCCAAAGCAGCGAAGGCCTGCATCACGATGCCATTCCTCTTGCAGTATTCGAGCAGATCCCATTCGGGCAGATATGGATGGGATTCGACCTGAACAACAGCCGGCTTTATGCGTGCGATATCGAACACCTCTTTCAGCTGTCCCAAATTGACGTTCGACAATCCGATCGCCTTGCACCGACCTTCGTCCACGAGGCTCTCCAAAGCCTTCCAGGTATTGGTCAGAGTCGTCGCGTCGTCATAAATCACATTGCCGTTCTTGTCTCTCGGGTCTTGCTCGTCGCCGGGTTTGAAAGCGAATGGAGTATGGGTGCTGTATAGATCGACATAGTCCAGTTGCAGTCTTTTCAGACTTGCCTCGAAGGCGGGCTTAACGCGTTCGGGACGATGATTGTTGTTCCAGAGCTTCGTACCTACAAAAACGTCCTTCCGTTTGACCTTGCCCTCCTTGAACACCGCCCGCATTGCTTCGCCCACCTGTTCTTCATTTCGATACCGCTCGGCGCAATCGAATTGACGAAAGCCCACCTCCAGAGTGCTCCTGACTGCCTCTTTTGTTTTGATCGGATCAGGAATCAGCGTGCCAAAGCCGAGCGCCGGAATCTCATCGGAGCCGTTGTTGAGCGGTATCTTTATATAGCGAAGGCCGTCGGCGTCACTCATCAAAACCATTACCTCCCTGGAAATCGCGTTCCGGGGCGATTGTAACAAAGCTCTCCGAAGAATGACCGAATCGTTGCCGGCCCAACGAGCTCAGCAAACGGCTCCATAGAAATCTACGTCACGATCTGGCGCCATAAATTCTTCGGCCTCGTTTCGATGCGCACTATGAAATTGCTCGATGACCGGGCTTGGCCGCACCGTTCGCCCGTCAGGAGGAAAACGATGAGCATTATCGACAAGGCGCTGGAAGCAAACCGCAACTATGCGAAAACTTACAATCCAAAACTGGGGGGACGTCCGGCCCCCAAAATCGTCGTTGTAACCTGCATGGATCCACGGCTCTCGGACCTGCCCGGAATCCTGGGTCTGCCGCATCGCCGATATCGACGTCATCCGAACCGGCGGACCCGCGGTAACAGAAGATGTTCTCGGGGAACTTGTTGTCTCCAACCGTGTACTTGGAACGACAGAGATACTGCTTCTCAACCACACCGGCTGCGGCTTCACGACATTCACCGATGAAGAGCTGAACAAGAAGCTGAGCGCTTCGACTGGAGATTCTTCGCCGGCTCCAATGCGCTTCTTCTCCTACAAGGACCCCGAGCAAAATACCCGCGAGCAGATCAAGAAAGTCAGGTCGCATCCCTGGATTTCCAAAGAAGTCGCTGTGCGCGGCGTCATTTTCGATGTGGACACGGGCAAATTGCGGGAAGTCAAATAGTGCTTGAACACGAGCGCGCTGCCTGACTCGCGATCACTTTCCTTATCTGATGGCAGGCGATCCCGAAGGTTACAGCGATGTCCGCAGTAACCGATCCCGATTAGCAACGTCTGATCTCCCAAGAGCGCTCGGGATCTGCACGATCTAGACGTGGCGATCGCTGAGCGAAGCGCGTGGCAGGATTCATAGAGCAACGGTTCGGAATCCAACGGCCATTTGCCTGGTTGGATCGACTCGAAGCACTGGTCGCGCACGAACTTGCTCCCAGCGCCGGGAGGATCCGCACCGCCTTACGCATCTCCACGATTGTAACGATCGCAATTGGACTGGACGCGAGCTGTCACGTCAACACTCAAGTTGGACGCGGTAATCGTCTGGATCCTGGCCGGCGCAGGGCCGATGATGTCCCTTCGCAAGGCGCTGACGTGGCAATTCGCGGTGATGCTCGCTCTGATCACATCGGTGATGATGGCGCGCGCATTCGCGGAGACGCCGTGGTTGATGCTGCCGTTTGTCTTCGCATGGATTTCACTTTCGACCTACCTGGGAGCGACGCGCAAGCTTGGCGGGGGCATGATCCTTATACAGATAGTCTGCCTCATTACATTCTACGACGTCGTATTTGCACCTCAGGAAATCGGTTGGAACGCAGCAGCCTCGTTCGACGCTAGCGCGATTGCCTTCGGCGTGATCGTTCTGTTCGACAACTGGTTGTGGCCGGACCCGGGCGAGCCGATCCTGATGGAGTCTCTCGGCAGCGAGCGCCGCGCGTGCCCGTTCGCAGCTTCTCGAGGCTTCCAACTTTTTTCTCGCCGGCGAAAGCGCACCTCGACCGCCATTGCCGGCGCCGGCTTCCGACCTGCCCGCACATATGGCGCTTCTTGATCGAGCGCTGGCCGAGGGCGCGTCCGAGCATCGCCGGGCGCTCCTGCTGGCTGCGATTACGCGCGCGGCTCGCATCAATCTCGAAATGGATCGCCTGATCACCACGGTGCGCGAGAACCTGCCTCGAGTAATTCGCACGATGGTGCCGGGCGAAATTCAAACGGCGGTAAATGCGATCGCCGCCGCGCTCGACGAGATCTCTCACCACATTCCGGCGCGCATTGCTGAAGGCACGGACGAGCAGGCTCCCGCTACGCGGACGCATCTGCGCCTGGCGATGGACACTCTGTCTGCGCGCGTGATTGAGATCAGACCAGCATACATCGGCAAAGCCAGTCCGGCGGAAATCGAAAATTTCGCGGAATTCATCGATTCGCTGGCAGTGCTAGCCAGGATCACTCGAGCGCCCGCTGGATGAACCTCCGCGGCCATCGACCACTGATCCGCTCAGACACTCCTGTGCCTCGATTGACCAACGATGCAGATCCTGCGGCTGTGCGTTATAGCCTGAAAGTCGGCTTATGCGTCGTGCTCTGCTATGTAGTCGGCCTCATTAGTCGGCGTCCGGAATTATTCACTATCCTGGTGACTATATTAATCATCGCGACTCCCACCTATGGGGCAACTCTGCACAAGATGTACCTTCGAATCGCCGGATTTGTTATCGGAGGAGCGATTTCCCTTCTCGCTATCATTTTAATTGCGCCTAACTTCGAAACCCTCCCGGCCTACATGCTGGCGATCTTCGCGGTCTTCTATCCGTTTGCATACTTTTCGCTCGGCAATTCAAGGATTTCGTACGCGGGCAAGCAAATGGGGTTCATTTTTTCGTTGGTGTTCATTGGGTTGAGCCCATCGGTCGATATCTACGAACCTCTTTGGCGCATTTGGGGCGTCCTGCTTGGTGACTTTGTCGTTGCGATCGTCTTCTTTACCCTGTGGCCGGAATACGCCGGCGATTCGCTCGTGCCCAGGCTGCGGAAAGTCCTTGCCAATATGCTCGCGCTGGCGCCAGGCGGCTCAGCTTCGATCAGCGAGGATCAATCCTGAAGACGAACTCGGAAACGATGCGCGTGCTGACCGAGTTCCTCGAGATCGCCGATGACGCGCGGTTGGAAGGACGCACCTGCGCCGTCTACCACGACGGGATCGTCGAAGCGGCCGGGGCTTTTCGCCGGATTGCGAACCGGCTGTCCTCGATCGCGACAGCGCGGGTTGTTACTCGAATGCCGCAACTCGACCCCGCCGCGGAGTTTGCGCGCGAGCGGGTCTTCAATACGATTCGTGGGCAGCTCAGCTCGTGGCTGGATTTCTTCAGCGGCCCTGAATGGTTCAACGCTTCGGCTGCCCGGGCGGTCGCGCAGAAACATTCGGCCGATGAGTTGGCGGGACCGCTCAACGAGTTCAGTTCACGCCTGGAGGAGGGAGGGTTCGCCCGATTGGCATCGTGGCCGTTCGAGCCGCGCCGCACGATGATGGCGGAACTCCAGTCGATGCGACGGACTTGAGCTTCTATTCTCTGAGCTGAATCGGTATCTGGCGGATGTTCCCAACTCCCAACGAAATTGATGCGGTTGTGAATTAGAGGAGGCTCGCGACAATGCCTGATGGAAACTCACCGGAGTCGCGCTGGCGAATCCCTCCACGAACCAGCGCCATCTGCACACACGCCGGAGGCCGAACGCACCAATCGCGCATGCCGCTAACCGGCAAGCAGCCTCAAACGCGGCCACTGTGGATGTGGATCGCCGGCGGCGTGCTTGTCCTTTTGGCGCTATACGAAGTCATCCCCTGGGTCATCACTGCCTTCAGAACAGAATCAACGGACGACGCCTACGTAAACGGACACGTGACGTTTGTGGCGCCGCGCGTGCCTGGTCAAGTCGTGCGTGTGCTGGTGGACGACAACAATCGGGTGCGGAAAGGCACCCTGCTGGTGCAGCTTGACAAGGAGCCGTACCAGGTCAAGGTCGATATCGCGCAAGCTGCGCTGACGCTCGCGCAGGCCGGCATTGTCACCGCGCAAGCGAAAGTTCGGGGCCTTGAGAGTCTGGCGCGCAGCCAGCGGTTCGATCTGGCAAATGCGATGCACAACCTCAACAACCAGGTCGCCGACCTGCACTCCAAAGTGGACGCTCTTCAAGCCGCGAATGCCACCTTGATCAAGGCGCAGGCCGACTTCGGGCGGGAGAAGCAGCTGTACCAACAGCAGGTGATAGCAAAACAGGAGTTCGATTCGTTCCAGGAAGCCTTTTCGGTAGCTCAGGCACAGCAGCAGAAGGCTCAAGCATGATGTCGGGGCGGTTCGTGCCGAACTTGGGCTGCGCAGCGACACCCAAAAGCGGTGATGAGCTCAGCGGCATACCGCCGAATCTCGACCAGACTTATTCAGCGGTCAAGGTTGCCCAGGCGCGACTGATGCAGACTGCGGCCGAGCTTGGGTCTTTTCATTCATTCAATGAGTCTCCCGAAGAGATGCTCGCGGAGTTTTACAAGCGCGACTCGTCCGGCAATATCGATGCGATTTTCGATGAGATTGCCAAAAATGCACCCGACACCAAACAGGCTGAGGCCAAGCTGAATGAGGCCCAGGCCAATCTCCATCAAGCCGAGCTGAACCTTTCCTATTGCGATGTCGTGGCCGACATTGACGGTGTCGTGACGCGTCGCGACGTCAACCCGGGCGATCAGGTTCTTGCAGGGCAGGGGCTGATGGCATTGCGATCTCTCACCGATATTTGGATCGACGCCAACTTCAAGGAGACGCAACTGGCGAATCTGCGTATCGGACAGCCGGTGGATCTCGACGTCGATATGTACGGCAGTCACCGGCACTTTCAGGGTCGCGTTTCCGGATTCACGATGGGAACCGGATCCACGCTGGCGCTATTGCCGGCCGAGAATGCGACCGGAAACTTCGTCAAGGTTGTGCAGCGGCTGCCGGTGAGAATCGAATTGACCAACTACGATCCTGACGTAGCTCCATTGTTCATAGGGCTATCGGTCACTCCGTACGTGTACATCCACGAGACGCCTACCGGTCCGAACGCTGGCAAGATGCTTCAAGCGTCAGTACCCGCGACTGGTCCCGTTTCTGCACCCGGCCCTCAATGAGTGCCGCCGCACTGCAGGTTCCGCTCGCGAGGCGATCGGTCAATCCCTGGCTGATAGCGTTCGCGGTGGTAATCCCGACCTTCATGGAGGTTCTCGATACCACCATCGCGAACGTTGCATTGCGTTACATTGCCGGCGGCTTGTCGGCTGCCAATGTCGACAGCGAGTGGGTGATCACCACCTACCTCGCATCCAATGCGATCATTCTGCCGATTTCCGGATGGCTCGCGTTGCGGTTGGGCAGGCGAAATTATTTTCTGGCCTCGATAGCAGTCTTTACCTTCGCTTCCGCGATGTGCGGGATGGCCGGAAGCCTTGGTTTTATAATCGCGGCTCGAGCGCTCCAGGGTGTGGCCGGCGGCGGTCTCCAACCCTCGAGCCAGGCCGTACTGCTGGATGCGTTCCCGCAAGAGAAGCAAGGCCAGGCGATGACGATCTTTGGGATGGCTGCACTTCTCGCGCCGGTCGTCGGGCCGACGCTCGGCGGCTTTATCACCGACAACTACGGCTGGCGCTGGATCTTCTACCTGAACGTGCCGATCGGCGTGTTGGCCTTCTTGATGTGCCGCGCGCTGGTCCAGGATCCGGAATATCTGCAAGTTGAGCGCGCCAAAAGCCGCAATCGACGGGAACCCTTCGATGTACTCGGCCTCTGTCTGCTGGCTGTGACCATGGTTTGCTGGGAGGTCATGCTGAGCAAGGGGCAGCAGTGGGACTGGCTCGGCGATCCGTTCTACCGCGTGCAAGGACTTTTAATCCTGTTCTTGCTCGGCCTGGGCGGCTTGATCTATCGCGAATTGCACCTGCGCAATCCAATAGTGGCGCTCCGGACGCTGGCCGACCGAAATTTTGGCATCTGCTGCGTCATTATCTTCTGCGCTTACGGAGTGCTCTACGCCAACAGCATCTCGCTTCCCGCTTTGCTGCAGTCACTTTTTGGCTACAACGCAACCGCTTCAGGTTTGGTGCTTTCGCCATCCGGGATCTTTGCCGTGGTCATGCTGGTTGTCGTCGGCGCAATGCTATCCCGCGGGATCGATGCGCGATACCTGATGGCGGGCGGATTACTCACGATGGCGCTGGGAAGCTACTGGATGGCTCTCCTCAACCTCGATGTCAGTCCGTGGCAGGTGGTGTGGCCGAGGGTGGTGGTCGTCGCGGGGTTGTCGATGCTGTTCGCGCCCCTTAACGTGGCGGCGTTCATTTATCTACCGAAGGAAATCCGCGGCCCCGCCGTTGGCTTGCTCGCTCTGCTCCGCAACGAAGGCGGCAGCGTGGGAACTTCGGTCGCTCAGATTATTCAGGAACGGCGCGAGCAGTTTCATACTCTGCGGCTGAACGAAACCCTCGATACGCTGAACCCTGCCGTCAACAATCTGTTGACGCGGGGCCAGACGTTTTTCCTGCAACACAACGGCGATGCTGTATTGTCGCATCAAATGGCGGTGGGTGTTCTTGACCAGTCGCTAGCTCAGCAGGCCTCGTCACTGGCCTACTTTGACGTCTTCTCCTTTTCGGCAGCGGTCGGCTTGATCCTGGTGGCGTTCGTTCTGCTCATGCGTCGCTCGGTAGCGGAGAAAGGAGCCCACATTGGTGGGGAGTAGACAGTTAACCATTCTCTCCACGGAGGCGCCGGATAATGGACAAGAGCAGCTCGACCACGCGTCAAAAAGCGCTGGCGATTAATCTCGACGCCACGACATACGGAACATTCGCCGAGATTGGCGGCGGCCAGGAGGTCGCACGATGCTTCTTCCTGGTCGGCGGCGCGGCAGGAACGGTGGCGAAGACGATCTCGGCTTATGACATGTCGGTCAGTGATTCCCTTTATGGTCCGGCAAAGCGTTACGTGAGCCGGGAACGCCTGGAGGCAATGCTGAGACTGGAGTTCGCCCAGTTGCTCGAGCGCCTCGGTCCTTCCCGTGGCGATGCGAAGAGGTTCTTCGCCTTCGCCAACACCGTGGCCACCAGCCGCGGGGAATCCCGCAAAGGACACGGCTGGCTC
Organism: uncultured delta proteobacterium; assembly: GCA_963747845.1. GTDB lineage: Bacteria > Desulfobacterota > Binatia > Binatales > Binataceae > Binatus. Next base: position 40,245 of record CAVVGR010000003.1, on the reverse strand, counting down.
GGGGTCCGATTTCAGTCCCGTCCTCGCGAGGAACCGTCCAGCATCATCATTCATGCTCACCTGCTGGACTCAACCACCGAATACCAGCAGGACGCGCTCGGTGTGCTCGGCGTCAACCTGATTCATGGCGCGTTCCTGCGACGCGCGAATATTGCGGACCTGATCGATTCAATGATGGACGAACTGTCTCGCGAACGGATCGAGATCGACATGATCAAGCTCACCGGACCGAGCTTCGCGAGCGTGGACGATCGCTTGCTCAGCCTCCAACTGGTGGAGCGTGGGCTGACCGACGCCGCAATGTTCACGGCGGCCGGTGAGGTCGTGCAGCCGTCGGAGGTCCTTTACAAGAAACCAATCCTCGTCGAGCGCGGCAGCTTCAGGCCCGCGACCAAGCTCACGCTCGACCTCCTCACCAGGGCGCTCGATCAGTTTTTACAGGAGCCGGGCGTTGAAGGACAAAAGCCCGTGGTGCTGGCCGAGATGACGTTGCGGAGTCTGAGCGCGAGCCAGGGGCCCGGTCACGAGGATTTTCTCGCGCGGGCGGAAATCCTCGGGGCCCTTGGTTTCGACGTTCTCATCTCGCGCTTCGATCCCTACTACCAATTGGCCGAGTACCTGGCCGGCTACACCGACGGCCTCATCGGGCTTGCGGTTGGGTTGCCTGCCGTTCGACAAATTGCGGAGGAGCGCCATTTCACGGACCTGCCAGGTGGAGTGCTTGAATCCGCGGGACGCCTCTTCAAACGTTCGGTGAAGATGTACGTCTATCCGACTCGCGACCCCGCTTCGAACGAGATCCAGACGGTGCAGCAAGGACCGATTCCACCACCATGGAATCACTTGCGCGACTTGCTGCTGGAGATCGGGCGCCTCATGCCGATTCACGCTTACGACGAATCACTGCTGTCGATTCAGACGCCCGAAGTTCTGGAACGGATTCAGCGACGAGACCCAAGTTGGGAAGCGATGGTCCCGGCCGTTGTGGCCGACGCGATCAAGTCGAAGAACCTCTTCGGTTTGAAATCCAACAGCTAGCCGGTAATCTAACTTTCAATGAGTTAGGCACTACGAATACGCGATAGGAGTCGCAATGAGTCTAAAAATAACGGGAGAATCATCCTGAACCTAAAAAATGTCCTGTCATCTCTGCTGGTTTCATTTTCCAGCTTGCTCTTGCTTACCTCAAACGCAAGCGCACAGACACCCTGCACACCCGTTGTTTACGCCTTTCGTCACGCCGAGGATGTGTCGTCGGATGTGACGGTGCCCCCATACGCTTGCTTTCCCGGTTCCTCGGTTAAGTGTTCCACCAAACTCAAACCGGCGGGCACCGAGCATGCCAATCTTTATGTGGAGATGATAACCAGTTTCGAAAACCTGCAGAATTATTGTCCTGTTACGACTGTCTACTCAGTTAACCCGGTTCTGCCGGCTGGTGGCGGAGGCACAAATAATCCATTTTACACAGCCCGGCCTTTAGCTAACGCCGTGATGAACGCCGACCCTATTATCACCATAGGTGGTATGAAATTGGATGAATACCTGAGCCAGGTCACACCGCTAGCTCTACGTGATGAACTGGTAACACAGATGAAATCAGGTGGCTCAGCGGCAGTGTTTTGGACAAGTGACGGTTTACACGACCTTGGCAATGCTATCGTTCCGGACTTCGAGGGTATTCCAGTCAAAAATAAAGCCGACGGCGTTCCGCCGAGAAATGCGGCTTATGTTTTTGTCTATGACGGGCAGAGCGGCTTTGATCCACCAACGAACAGCACGCAATACGTGCAATGTTTCAATTGGGCTAACTTCAGGGCTGCCGGCGATGTGAGTTCTACAAAATACTTCTGTGGAAAAGCAAAGGCGGCGGGTAGCATAGGCGATTCAATAGGAGATGAGCATCTTTATAAGCTACACGGAAGGATTTGTGATACATGCACCACCTCCTCTGATACATGCCCCAGCCCCCTTATGACTGTAGATTCTGCGGACTATTACGGCTACTGCGAATCGCCGCCTTAGGGTTCAAATTCGCCGCGAGGCCTTCGTGAGTGCGCTACTTCTTGGGCGCCTTGCCCGTTCCGGACAGTTGCACCGTCTGCGAGCCGCTGCCGGCGTTGTCGAAGATCGTCAGCACTCCGGTGTGCGTCATGGTGTCGGGCGGCTTGAAGGTTACCGACATCTTGCAGCTCTTGCCCGGCTTGAGGTCTTTGTCGCTGCACGACTTCTTGATCGCGAACACGTTTGACGACACGGTCTCGGACGTAATGTCCAGGATCGCGCCGGTCTTCTTGTTGCCGCCGTTCTTGAGCTTGAGCGATTTCGGTTTGCTGGTCTTTCCGACGGTGGTCGTTCCGGGGAAATCCAGCGTTGTGGCGCTGATCAAGATGTTCGGGGTGGACGTCGGCGTTGGAGTGGGAGTCGGCGTAGGAGTGCGCGTTGGCGTCATCGTCGCGGTCCTGGTGGCGGTCACCGTGGCGGTTGGAGTAGGTCCGCCGGTAGACGTCGAGGTCGCCGTTCTGGTCGGAGTCGCGGTCATCGTCGCAGTCGCTGTTGCGGTCGCCGTGGGCGTCGCAGTCGCAGCGGGCGTGGGCGTGGCGGTCGCAGTGGGCGTTGCGGCGAGCGGCTTGTCGTACCACAGCACGCGATTGTTGAGCGTGTCGCTAATCGCGAGGTCGCCGAGACCGTCGGCTGCGACGCCCTGCGGGGAGCATAGCGTCGCCGCATCGGGCGCGCTGCCGTCGAAGTTGCACCTCGATCCGCTCAAATCGTCGGCCTGGCCGAAGACCCGAACAGGAGTGGTATTGCTAGTGGCCGGCGCATTGTATTCGAGCACGCGGCTGTTGCCCCAGTCGACGATGTACAGATTGCCGGACGGATCGACCGTTACTCCGCGCGGCTCCCCGAGACCAGTGGTGCCGCCACCGCCGCCGTTTGCGGTGAAGCTGCTCTGGCCGAATACAGTGTTGGCGGTCGTGTTATTCGCGGGATTCGCGGTCTCGTTGAATTCGAGTACGCGATTGTTCTGCTCGTCGGATACGTAGAGGTTGTTGCTCGCATCGAGCGCGACGCCGTCAGGATAGAACAGGTTGCTCGCGGTGGGCGTGTCCGACGGATTGTTTTGATCGGTGGTAGTGAACGAGTTCGCCTGTCCCCATACCACCGACGCCGCCTCGTCGCTCGAGAGCGGCGCAAGAAATTCGAGCACGCGGTTGTCGTGAGTATCGGCGACGTAGAGGTTGTTGTTGCTGTCGATCGCGACCGATCCTGGCCCGCAGAGAGTCGTCGCGCTCGGGCTGCCGGAGCAACTTGCGGTCGAGCTGCCCTGGATGCCGATCACGACGCTGGCGGCCGTGCTATCGACGCACGGCAGACTGCCGCATCCGGCAAACGGATTCGTGAATTCCAGCACACGATTATTGGCGGTGTCGGCGACGTACAGGTTGTGGTTGCTGTCGACGGCTACGCTCGCCGGATTGCCCAGCGAATGGGTGGTACTCGAGGTGCTGCCAGTGCCCTCGTTGGCGGCGTTGCTGAAGAAATCCGGTTGCCCGATCACAAGATCCGCGGCTGCACCGTCGGTAAACGTCGCGACGTTGTTCCAGCCGAGTATCCGGTTATTGAACGAGTCGGCGACGTAAAGATGCACCGGGCTCGAGGTCTGGTCGATCGCGATCTGATTGGGCAGCGCGAGAAATTCGGGAACCGCCGTGTTGGCTCCAGTATGGTTGAACAGGCCCTGGCCAAGCACGAGCGAGGCCGATTGATTCTCGGTCTGCAGCGGCGTGGTGAATTCCATGATGCGATTGCCGCTCGTATCTCCCACCAGCAGGTTCCCGTCGCCGTCGATCGCGACACCCCCGGACGAGCACAACACGTTCGCCGGACCACATGAGGTGCCGGACGCGGTGAAATTGGGCTGACCAAAAACCGCGATTGCGTTTTGATCGTTGGTTATCGGAGTGGTGAATTCGAGCACGCGGTCTCCTCCGCCGACGTAGAGGTCGTTACTCGAATCGAATGCGAGCTGATTTGGATCGCAGATCCCGTTCTGGCCGTTGATGATGCATGAACTGCTGCCGCTCGGGCTCGTCACGCCCAGCGCCGCGTCAGCCGTCGCGTTAGTGGGCGGAGTTCCGGTCTGGTTGTAGACCAGCACGCGGTTTTCGTTGTGATCTGATACTTAGACATTTCCGCTCGCGTCCACCGCGACGCCATAAGGCATGCACAGACTGGTCGCGCTGACGGCGGGGCAGGAATCGGCGGACGTGTTGAAGTCGGTGCCGCTCGCGCCCTGTCCGAAGACGAAGTCGGCGGTGTTGTCGCCGCTGCCTGCGACCGCGGTGGCGCTAAGTGGCGTATTGAACTCGAGCACGCGATTGTTGTCTTCGTCGGCGATATAGAGGTTGTCGTGACTGTCGACTGCGATGCCCTGCGGACTGCATAGAGAATCGGCGCTCGCGCCTACGGTGAAGCCGCCGAAGTTGCAACCGCCGCCGTAGAAAGAGTTCAGCTGGCCGAAAACCATGTTGGCCGGACCGACCGTGCACGGGAACACCCCGCCGCAAGCTGTATAAGGCGCGTTGAACTCCAGCACGCGGTTGTTGCCGCTGTCCGACACATACAGATTGCCGTTGCTGTCGACGGCGACTCCGGTTGGCGATGACAACCCGTCGGGACCGCCGCCGCTGCTCGCCGAGTACTGACGCAAGTCCAAATTATCGTAACCGCTTGTAAGCAGATGCTACATCGCGTAGGCCTCAATCGTGCTAAAAAGACCGCGGTCCGCTTTCGGGCACGCGTCGCGGCAAAAGAGAGAGCTTCGTCCGGACCTGGCCTTTGTCTAGTTCAGTTTCGCGAAGGCCTTATGAGTTTTGCGGACCGCGCTCGCGTAGTCCTCGCTGACCGCATTTGGCGCAAGAATGAGGACATCGGCGCCTTGCGCGCGATAGGCGGCCAATCGTTCGAGGCATCGTGACGCTGGACCAATCAGCGCGACCGCATCAGCGAGTTCCTTCGTGACAGCGGCCGCCATCCCATTCGCGTCGCGGCGCTTCGAGGCCTCCATAATGCGTCCCGCCGCATCGGCAAATCCGCTGTTCGCCATGATGCGATTGTAGAACGGCAGCGCACCGTAGAATGCGAGCCCGCGGCGCGCGGCCTCGTAAGCGGTTTCCAGATCATCATGCATAAAGACCGGCACACCGCAGGTCATCGTGAGGCTGCCGGGGGAGCGGCCCTTCTCCTTTGCCACCTGGTTCGCCGCGTCGATCGATTTCTTCATCCGCTCGGGCGGGCACATGTAGAGCATCAGGCCGTCGGCCATCTCACCGCCGAGCTTTGCGGTCTCGAGCGCCAGCGCCGCGAAGAAGATCGGAATCGGATGGCTGGGTGCGGGGAATTTTCTTCCGAACATTTCGAGCTCGCCGCGAAAAGCCTTGCCGATGATTTCAGTATCATGGCGCAAGCGGTCGCGCGCGTTGCCCATCTCGATGCCGCGCGCTTCGAGCGCGGGACGATGACTCGTGCCGAGACCCAGGATGAAGCGTCCTTGCGCAGCGTCCTGTACCATCTCGGCCGCGATCGCGCATAGGCCAGGATCGCGCAGATAGATGTTCGCGATCCAGGTCGCGACGTCGATCCGTTCGGTCGCGTTGGCGACGGCGAACGAGCACATCAGCGCGTCGTTGATGGCCTCGGGAATGTAGACGCCACTGAATCCGGCATCCTCGGTCTCGCGCGCGAGTTGAACCAATTCCGATATACCAGGAATTGTCGGACGAATAGTTACGCCGTAGCCTTTCATCGATGCCTCCTTAGTCGCGGCGAGCGCCGCGCGTTTCATGGGTATTTTAAATCACGGTCTGATTGCCGCAGACGCCTATCCCGGTTCGACCTTCTTTAAAAGGAGCACGAGCGGAACTAGGCATAACGAGATGAGCGCCAAGACCCAGAAGGTATCGCTGTAGGCGAGCTTGTCAACTTATCGATGAGCGGTTGAACGTTGACCCAGTTGCGATCGCGATTGAAGATAGAAATTCGACGAATCAGTGGCCGAAAAAAAAGAAACTGCGGACCCGAGTTGAGCACGGCGGTAACACGCTCGCCGTGGCTATAGACGCGACCGCGCGAGCCTGGAAAGCGAATTCGCCATGGAGACAAATCTCCAGACGGGTTAAGCTTACCGCCAATTGAGGCACATCGCCGAGATCCAGGAAGGAGTTTCACCATGCCAGAATCCGCCGCATCACCAACCGTTGTTGCTCAACTCGTGGAGACCATGCGGACGGTAGCCGGGCCGCATCCCGGGTTTCGTCCAGTTCACGCCAAGGGACTCGTCTGCTCGGGAACGTTTCGCGCCGTACCTGCCGCAAAAGGGGTGAGCCGCGCGCCGCATCTGCAAGGGCAGCCGGTCCCAACCGTAATGCGTTTCTCCAATGCGAGCGGGGATCCCGACGTGCACGACGGCATTCCCAACGCCCGCGCGCTGGCGGTGAAATTTCAGTTACCCGACGGCAAGAAGGCCGACATCCTGGCGCTCCATATCGAAGGGTTTCCCGCGCGGACACCTGAGGAGTTTCTCGCGTTCCTGCGCGCGCAACTGCCCGACCCTGCCACCGGCCAGCCTTCACCCGACGCGGTCCCGCGCTTTCTGGAGAGTCATCCCCAGACGCGCGCCTTCATTGAGCGTCTGATGCAGAAGCCAATCCCGGCCAGCTTGGGGCGGGCCGTCTATTATGCGGAGCACGCCTTTAAATTCACTGCCGCGGATGGCACCAGCCGGTTCGGCCGCTATCGCTGGGTGCCCGAGGCCGGCGAAGCCTATCTATCACCTGATGATGCGAGCAAGCGCAGTGCGAATTTTCTGCGCGACGAGTTGGAGAGCCGTCTGCGAAACGGTCCGGTCGCGTTCCGCCTCCTTCTGCAATTGGCAGGCGAGGGCGATCCGACAGACGACGTCACCGCCTTGTGGCCGGCGGACCGGCCCCTGGTCGAGCTGGGACGGCTGGAGGTGACTGCAATCTCCCCGACCAGTGCGGCCGATGAGCGCGGGCTCGTGTTCGATCCGACCAATGTGACCGACGGTATCGCTCTGTCGGCCGATCCGCTTCCGCAGGCGCGGTCAGCCGCTTACTCCGTCTCGTACGATCACCGCAGCAAGGAAAAATGATGGACCGACGTCTGCCAATCATTCGCTCTAAGTGGCCGATCCGGGATATTACGAGGAAAGCGATCTGACACGTTGCAAATATTAATTCGCCCTTAGACTGGGGCGCGGTTCGGAGGAGTCATGAGTACGACGGTTCAGCCAATCGACGATCTATGCATCAACACTATCCGGACGCTTTCGATCGACGCGGTCCAGAAAGCGAACTCGGGACATCCGGGAATGCCGCTGGGCGCGGCGCCGATGGCGTACGTCTTGTGGACGCGCCATCTCCGGCACAATCCCACCAACCCCAAATGGCCCGATCGCGATCGGTTCGTGCTGTCAGCCGGGCACGCCAGCATGCTGCTCTACAGCATGCTGTTCCTCACCGGATACGACCTTACGATGGACGATATCAAGCAATTCCGCCAATGGGGAAGCCGCACTCCGGGGCATCCCGAGTATGGCGTGGTGCCCGGGGCGGAAGTTACGACGGGTCCGCTGGGTCAAGGTGTTGGGAACGCGGTGGGATTGGCAATCGCGGAGCGCTGGCTGGCCGCCACCTTCAATCGGCCGGGCCACGAAGTGGTGAATCACCATACGTATGTGATGGCCAGCGACGGCGACATGATGGAAGGCGTCGCGGCCGAAGCCGCCTCGATAGCGGGTCAGTTTCGGCTCGGGCGATTGATCGTGCTCTACGACGCCAATCAGATCACCCTCTCGGCCAGCGCCGACGTCACCTTCTCCGAAGATGTAGGCGCGCGATTCCAGGCCTATGGATGGCATGTGGAGCATATCGACGGGATGGATATTGCCGCGGTTGATGCTGCCTTAACCAAGGCCAAGGCGGTCGAGGACCGGCCGTCGCTAATCGTGGCGCGCACGCATATCGGCTATGGCAGTCCGCATAAGCACGACACTTTTCGAGGCGCATGGCGAGCCCCTGGGCGTCGAAGAGGTGCGATTAACCAAGCGGGCGTTGGGCTGGCCTGAAGACAAGAGTTTTTACATTCCCGACGAGGCCTTGGCCCAGTTTCGCAAGGCGGTGGAAAAAGGCCGCGAGCTCGAGGCGGATTGGAATCGACGCGTGGACGGTTTGCGCGCTGCCGATTCGCAGTTGGCTGACAAGCTTCGGCAGGCGCTGGCCGGTGAACTGCCCAAGGGATGGGATACGGCCCTTCCCAAGTTCACGCCTGCGGACGGCGCGATGGCGACGCGCGACGCCGGACAGAAAACCATCGTCGCGTTGGCCGAGGCGATACCCAACCTGGTTGGTGGATCGGGCGACCTCGATCCGTCCACTCGCACCGCGCTCAAGGGCAAGGGCGATTTCGAGAGCCCCAATTTTACGCCGCCCGAAGGTGCGCCGCCGACGCAGGGAATGGTGGGCGGTCCGTTGGGATACGGCGGACGCAACATCCATTTCGGCATTCGCGAGCATGCCATGGCCGCAATCGCCACGGGCATGGCGCTGCATGGCGGCATCCTGCCATACGCCGCGACCTTCTTTACGTTTTCCGACTACATGCGGCCGAGCATCCGACTGGCGGCTTTGAGTAAGGCCCACGTGATCTATGTGTGGACCCACGACAGCATCGGATTGGGCGAGGACGGACCCACGCATCAGCCGATAGAACAATTGGCCAGCCTGCGCGCGATGCCCGAGATGATGCTGCTGCGGCCGGGCGACGCCAACGAGACAGTGGAAGCGTGGAAGATCGCGGTGGCGCATACTGATGGGCCGGTGGGGCTGGTGTTTACGCGCCAGAAGTTGCCTATTTTCGACCGCACTAAGCTGGCCCCCGCTGCGGGGACGGCAAAAGGAGCTTACGTCCTTGCCGACTGCGCCGCAGGTCCGCCCAAGCTTATCCTCATCGCTACCGGTTCCGAAGTCTCGATCGCGCTCGAGGCGCACAACCAACTGACTCGTGAGGGAGTTGCAAGCCGGGTGGTCTCGATACCGTGCTGGGATTTGTTTGAGGCGCAGCCGCAATCCTACAAGGACTCGGTTCTTCCTCCCGGCGTCAAAGCGCGAGTCAGTGTCGAGGCGGCCTCCCCGCTAGGATGGGAGCGCTACGTGGGCCTCGAAGGCGCAATCATCGGGCTGAACCGCTTTGGTGCTTCAGCGCCGGGCGAAATCGTGATGCGTGAGCTGGGCTTTACTCCAGAGCACATTGTCAAAGTTGCCAAATCTATCCTGGCCGGCAACCGCCCTGGATAAGACATCGGTAAAGCTTCGTTGATTCCGATCAAACTGAAAAAAGAAAATGCCGGAGTAAAATGCTATGGCCTCGAAACTTGCCGAAGATCCCCGCATCGATCCACGTATCAAAGCCGTATTCGGCAGCATCGATTTTTTGGGCGCTACGGGCGACGTGGCGAGCCGTGAGGACTTGCTGGCAGCGACGAACAGCGAATCCGGCAAAAAGCAGGCCGCCGCGATGGCAGTTATGCTCGACTCCTTTGACAATGAAACCGTCGCACCATCGGCTGGGCTGAGCATTCGCACCGAGCACGTCGTGTCGGCTCCCGATGGCAACACGATCAACATCCAGTTGATCCGGCCTGACAGTGCTGCGCGCGTACCGTGTGTCTACTATATTCACGGCGGTGGCATGACAGTGATGTCGTGTTACTCAGGAAACTACAGGGCATGGGGCAAGATTATCGCCGCCAACGGCGTGGCCGTGGCGATGGTCGACTTCCGTAATGCGCTGTCCCCCTCTTCGGTTCCGGAAGTCGCACCGTTTCCGGCCGGCCTCAATGATTGTGTGTCCGGATTGAAGTGGATTCACGCCAACAGCGCGGCGCTCAATATCGATCCTAAGCGAATTGTTGTCGCGGGCGAGAGCGGTGGGGGAAATCTTACCCTTGCCACCGGACTGAAGCTGAAGCGCGACGGCGACCTCGGGTTGATCAAGGGACTTTATGCCCTGTGCCCCTATATCGCGGGTGAATGGCCCCAGCCGCAAATGCCTTCTTCAACCGAAAACAACGGGATTCTGCTCGACCTGCATAACAATCGTGGCGCAATGGGTTACGGGATCGAAGCCTTTCGTGCGCGCAACCCGCTGGCGTGGCCGGCCTTCGCCACTGCCAAAGACGTCGCAGGATTCCCGCCCACCGTGATCAGCGTCAATGAGTGTGATCCGCTCCGCGACGAAGGGATCAACTTCTACCGCCTTCTCATGCACAATGGCGTGCGCGCGCGCTGCCGGCAGGTGATGGGAACGATCCACGCCACGGAAATCTTCCCGACCTGTTGCCCCGATATCAGCCGAAGCACCGGCAGTGATATCGCCAACTTCTGTGCGCGCTGATTGGTGGTCGCGTGAAACCGGGCAGACGCGGCTCAAGCGCCGACGGATTTGTGCCTTCAGCCCATGACATGCGTACCGCAATCGACAAAAGTAATATTGCCCGTGATGTAGCGTGCGCCGTCGCTTACCAAAAAGGTCGCCGCCGCGCCGATATCAGCGGCGATGAGCGGCGTTTCGTGGATCGGTGACTTGCGCTGCGCCTCGCGCAGCAACTCGTCGAATTCAGCCAGCCCACCCGCTGCCCGGGTCGCGATCGGCCCCGGCGACAGAGCGTTGACGCGGATGCGTCTCTTGCCCATTTCCACCGCGAGATACTTGACCACACCTTCCAGCGCCGATTTCACCGGCCCCATTATGTTGTAATGCTCGACGACTTGTTCGCCGCCGTAATTGCTCGTGGTGAGCAGGCAGCCGCCTGCCGTCATCAGCGGCTCGGCGAAGTGCGCCATGCGGATGAAGGAGTAGCAGGAAATATCCATCGCGGTCAGAAAGCCCTGCCGTGAACAGTCTGCCACGCGGCCCTGCAAATCCTCTTTCGGCGCGAAGGCGACAGCGTGTAGCAGAAAATCGAGCCTGCCCCACCTGGCTTTGACGGCATTGAAGACGGCTTCCATCTGCGCGTCGTCGCGCACGTCGAGCGGGAGAATGAGCGATGCGTTTACCTGCTCCGCCAGCGGGCGCACATAGGGTTCCGCCTTCACGTTCAGATAAGTGACGGCCAGTTCCGCGCCTTCGGCCTGAAATGCTTTCGCGCAGCCCCACGCAATGGAATGTTCATTGGCGATGCCGACGACCAGCCCTTTTTTGCCCGCGAGCGTTTGAGTCATGACGGTTTTCTTAGCTCCTGTTTCGGCAGCCGCGCGGTGGCCTTGGACATAGAGACTCCCTCATCCCACGACCGTGACAGCCAGTGGCGATTATCGTACCGAAGAGCGCTGGCCGGCAACTTTAACAATCAGCATGGAAGCGAAAACGTTTCGTCTGATCTAGTTCACGGCGTTGACTGGATGACCCTCCACAAACGCGCGCACGTTGGCGACCGCGGTATTGAGTAACCGCGTCCGTGCTTCCATTGTCGCCCACGCGATGTGCGGGGTTACGATACAGTTCTTCGCATGCAGGAGCGGATTGTCGGGGGAGGGCGGTTCGCTCGAAAGTACGTCAACCGCGGCGCCCGCCAGGCGACCGTCGTTGAGCGCGTCAGCCAGGTCCTGCTCTACGACCAATCCACCGCGCGACACGTTGATAAGAAAGGCGCCCGGTTTCATCAGGGCCAGCGACTTCGCATTAATCATGCCCCGCGTTTGCGCGAGTAGCGGGCAATGCAGACTCACGATATCGGCCTGCCGCATCAATTCATCGACTTCACACCATCGAAAGTTGGGCCAGTCGGGAACCGCGCTTCTTACCTGATTGGCAGCAAGTACGCGCATTTCGAAAGCCAGTGCTATCTCCGCTACGCGCCGGCCAATCTTACCCAGCCCTACTATTCCGATCGTCTTTCCTGCCAGCTCGACGAGGGGCGTTTTCCAGAAGGTGAAGTCCTTAGATCGCGACCACTCTCCCGCGCGACTCGCCTCGCTGTGAAGGGCCGCGTGATGGCACAGCTCGAGGATCAGCGCAAACGTAAATTCCGCTACCGATGCGGTCCCGTAGGTTGGAATATTGGTGACTACGATCTTGAGATCGGCGGCCGCTTTTATATCGACGACATCGTAGCCGGTGGCTAGTACGCCTATATAGCGGATATTTTTCAGCTGCCTCAGGACGTCCGCAGAAAGCCGGGTCTTGTTGGTCAGCACGATTTCAGCGTCCTGCGCACGCTCGGCAATCTGATCGTCTGCGGTGCGGTCGAAAACCTGCAGATCGCCAATCGCGCGCAGCGGCTCCCAACTCAAGTCGCCAGGATTCAACGCGTAACCATCGAGAACAACTATCTTGCTGGGAGCCATATCTCGATACTACCTGTCCTGAGATCGCTCGGCCTTGTCCAGAGCCTTGCTGGGGTCCTGAGTGAGGTCTGCTTTGAGGAACTCGGGGGTTTCCGGAATGGCCATGCGAAAATCGTCGAGATGCTGGACCTGGGCCTTCAGCGTGCTGCCTGCCACGTCGAGAAGATGGCCGCCGCCCGAGCGGTCTTCGCTCAGAAAATGCAAATGCCAGCCTGCGATGTTGACGGTTTTGGCATACGCGGGCGTCCAGAACCCTACAATCGTCCCGACGATCTCATGCAACTCGAATTCCGCCTGATTGGCGGCGGCGTCCACCAGCTTCGCGCTGGCCTGCTTGCAAACCGCCCGCGTATGCAGGTGGCTGAAGCGGCCATCAAGACGGACCGCGAAGAACAAGTTATTCGAAGTGCGCAATCGATCGAGTTGCCGGATGAGATCGTCAATTGAAACGACGCTCGCCAACTCAAGGCTGCGCTCAGGACGAAAGCTCGTGACGACGGCGAATGGCGCGAGATCGGAGTCAGACGCCTCGCGGATTGCCCCGGCTCCGGGAACGCGCCAGAAATGCCCATCGACCACGACCATCTCACCGTCGAGATCGGCAAACGTGCCGAGGCCGAGGTCGCCGTGGCGCTTCAGCTCGCCTACGGTAACGACACCCTGCGATATGCCCTCGACCAGCGCGCCCGAAGTAGAAACTTGAAACAGAGTGGCATGCTGAACTTCCAGATGATCGGCGAGCGCGCGCATGACGATGTGATCGATGGGCTCGCCGGTCGTCCGCAGCCGCGTCTTCAGAGCGTTCATCAACGACTGAGAGATTTCGCAACTCAAGTTCGGCATGATCTGTTCCTTGGCAGCTCCGTCGGCTCGCTCAGATGATAACTTCAGGATGCATCTGTTTGCCAAGCTCGACGTTATGGCTGTAGTCCACCGGGATATCGATCAGTACCGGTCCTCCTGCTGTCTTTCTCTATCCAGCCAGCGAAAAGCGGAAGGAGTCGTCCTTCTTTGTGATTTTGCCTGGTGACGGCAGCGCGAAATGCGTGCCGAACACCAGCACTCCCGAGTCGGCGTAACGCTCGCAGAACGCGCGCCGTGTCTTCTTTGCCATCGGGCCGTCGGTGTCGAAGTTGTCATCCCACTCGGGATAGCGGCATTGAATGGGATGATGCATCAGGTCACCGGTGATGACCGCATTCTGACCCTTCGAGCCGATACGCACCGCAAAATGACCGGGGGTGTGGCCGGGCGTCGATTCGAGCCAGACTTCATCGGTGATGCGGTACTTGTCGTCGACCAGTTCCGACATCCCCTCGGCCATCACCGGGCGAACCGAGTCCTCGACCGGGTCTTTCAGGAATGGGTCGGCCGCGCGCGAAAAGAAATCCCATTCGGTGCCACCGATCAGGTATTTGGCGTTAGGGAACGTCGGCACCCACTTGCCGTCCTTGAGCATAGTGTTCCAGCCGACATGGTCGATATGAAGATGTGTGCAAATGACGCGATCGATCGATTCGCGGGGAGATCCGATTTTCTGCAGGTCCTGCAGGAAGGGCAATTGCAGCTTGTTCCATTCGGGATTCGAACGCACCTTGTCGTTGCCGATGCAGGTATCGACGATGATGCGCTTGCCCTGTGATTCAATCACCAGCGCCTGGATGGCCATGTGCAGCTTGCCGTTTTCATCGGAGTAGGTCGGGTACAGCCAGTCACTTTCCTTGCGGATGTTCTCCGCGGTTCCGTTGGGCAAAATAAATGTGCCGTCCCAGGGTCCTTCCGACTCTACGACCCGAGTGATCTTAACGTCGCCAATTTTGAATTGATTCAAGCCGCTGGCTGCCATCTTCAAATAACCTCCGTTGATTGTGGTGAACGCTACACCCCGCGATCACTCGCTGGGCTCTGTCCGATACCGGTCATAGCCCGGCGCGTGCGCGAATTCAAACTTCAGCGCGTCAAGATCGGTGTATCGGGCTCACACTTGGGCGGCGCCGCCGTCGACGAACAGCTCGGTGCCAGTGACGAAAGTGCTGTCGTCGGAGGCGAGGAAAACCGCGGCCCTGGCGATTTCGTCCGGCTCGCCGAAACGGCCCATTGGCACCCTGGTGACGATGCTCTCCAGTAGCTGCTTGCCTGCCGGCCCGGACTGCGCCAGGCGGTCATAGGCGGGAGTGCGGATAGGGCCCGGGCTAACGGCGTTCACGCGAATTTTCCGTTCCTTCAAATCCACCGTCCAGGTGCGCGCGAACGATCGCACCGCGGCTTTGGTCGCGCTGTAGACGCTCGAGGCAGGATTGCCTTTGGACGCGACGATTGAGGCGTTCAGGATGATCGATCCGCCATTCGGGATTAGGGGGAGCGCCTTCTGCACTGTGAACAGTAATCCTTTGACGTTGATGTTGAACATCCGGTCGAAGTTTTCCTCGGTGATTTCGCCAAGAGGCGCGAGCTCCGCGATACCGGCATTGGCAAACAGTACGTCGATGCGTCCCGTCTTCGCCTTCACCGCGTCGTACAGCTTGTCCAGGTCGCTGAGCTTGGCGACGTCGCCTTGAACGCCAGTCACGTTCTTGCCGATTTCTTTCACCGCCGCATCGAGTTCGCTCTGACGGCGGCCGGTGATGAAGACATACGCGCCTTCCGCGACGAATCGCTTCGCCGTAGCGAGACCGATGCCGCTATTTGCTCCGGTGACAACTGCCACCTTGCCTTCGAGTTTTCCGCTCATGGTGAATTGCTCCTTAGCTGGTTTTGTCGATCGTTATCCGAAACTGTCCCTCAAACAGCTTCGGGTGGCCAGAAAACCAGCGCGCGCACCTCGATACTCTCGCGCGGCGCGGCGTTGGGCGAGCTGTTGGGATCTTCGAACGAGGTGTGCGCGGTGAAGCGTGCGCGGCCGTCGTCCATCGAGTCGTAGCATTTCAGCAAGATTGCTTCGTTACGTTGCATGCGCGGGAAGTAGTACCAGCGCTGATTCGGGTTGAAGAGGAAGCCGAGGGTTTCGCCGACACGATCGCGATAGACGAGGTCGGTCGGCACACTATCTTCGAGGTCGAGGCTGCGCGCGTCGCAGAGCGCGAGCGGCGAGCTTTCGATCGGGCCCCGAATCGCGCGCCAGACATTGATCTCGGCGAACCGATTCTTGAGCAGGTGCTCTGCTTCTTCCGGCAGATGGTCGCGGACGCGGCGCGGCGCGGATTTCAGGCTGTAGTCGTTGTGGACGACCTTGGCGGGCGAGCGCGCGCCTTTTTCTCCGCGCTCAGCAAGGACAGGATTGCGCACGATGTGATCGAAAACCATGACGCGCTCGGCGCCGGTTACGCGCTTTAGCAAGCGCTCAACCTCGGGGTAGTAGACCGACTTGACCTCGTCGGCATCGTAGAAATCCTTGACCGCAGTCTCGTGCTCCGTCAACACGAAACCGTTGAGGTCGAGCGAGAGTCTGCCGAGCATTTCGCGCCCGTTACGGATAGCAACGCTCTGCGAGGTGTATTTTCCGGAGCTGCGGGGCACTCCGGCCGGCGGATCATAGGCATAGTTGACCGGCTTTGGCGTGGCCGCGGCCAGGTAATTCAGCCGCGCATTGACGACTTCGATTCCGCCGTCCGCATGTTCCTGAATGCTCGCTTCCATTTCCGAAATAACCTCCGTTGATTTATCGATGCCTCGCAAATCGCGACGGTGTTGGCCGTTTGCGAATTGATTTACCCCGTGATCTTCAATGATGTCGTTCATCGTACGGGCCTTGATGCTTGCATATACAAGACTCGGACCAAAAAATTGTCAGGCCCTGCCAGTCAATCGTCATGGTCGCGATCCCTTGGTCGCATGGCCCAATCGGCGATGACTATTGCCACCACGCAGAGTATTGCGAGCAGCAACAACTGGCTGATTTCGTTTTCCATGGTGATCACCTTGGTCAGTTGGATGATCCGGCTACCTCCAGAAGAATCTTGCCGCCGCGTTGCGCGTGCGCGACGGCTTCCTTGATGGATGACAGGGGGTAGGTGGCGGTCAGTGCCCAGTGCCCATCTCTTTGCCTATTTCGAAACGCTTGATCAGTAACGCCAGCGGCAGTCCTGCCAGCACGACGATCGCGAGCAGGTGGAAACAATCCATGAACGCGAGCATCGCCGCCTGCTGCGTCATCATGTTACCGACCATACCGTATGCCTGATGGATCGCATCCGGAGTGGTCGCGCCGCGGGTCACCAGGAAATGACTCGAGTTCCTGACGAACTGCTGCACGCTTGCGTCGGCAGAAGTGAGATTGCTGACCAGCACGCTTTGGTGATACTGCGTGCGACGCTCGAGCATCGTGGTGACGAACGCGATACCGAAGCTGGCGCCCCAGTTGCGGCATAGGTTGGTCAGACTCGATCCCTTGTTGTTCTTGTTCCTCGGCAGGTACGAGTAAGCGACCTGGGTCACGGGAACGAACATGAAGGCATAGCCGAAGCCCTGACAGGCGCGCGCCAGCGCGAAGTGGAAATAGTCAGTCGCGGGCGTCATCCCGCTGTAATAGAAAAGCGAGAGCGCGGCGATAGTGAAGCTGAAGGCGAGCATGCGTTTCGCGCCGATTCGCGGGAGGATGCGCACGACGAACGGCGCCATCAGCGTGACCACGGCGGCGCCCGGTCCGAGCGCCAAGCCCGCGTCGGTGGCCGTATATCCGAACAGCGTCTGCAACATCTCGGGAATCAGCACGGTGCTGCCGAAGAGCCCGAAGGCGAAGAGGAAGTAGTAGACGTTGGCGATGGCGAAGTTGCGCTCGCGCAGCAGAGTCAGCTCGACCACCGGATCATCGTGGCGCCACTCCCACCAGATCGCGATCGCAATCGCGACGACGGCAATCGCGAGGAAGGTGGCGATGAAGTGGCTTTCGAGCCAGTCGTCGCGCTCGCCGCGATCGAGCACTACTTCGAGGCAGGCGAAGCCGACTGCGATCAGGGTGATCCCGACGTAGTCAATTCGAAGTCGGCCGCTGCGCCGCGCCAGCTTGCGCTCCTCGGTGAATTCGACGGGGTCGTGCACCAGCCGGCTCGAAAGCAACAGCGACAGGATTCCGATCGGAACGTTGATGAAGAAAACCCATCGCCACGAGAAGTTGTCGGTGATCCATCCGCCGAGCGGCGGGCCGATCGCCGGCGCCGTGACCATCGCCATGCTATAGAGCGCGAAAGCGCCGCTGAGTTTCTCCTTGGGGAAAGTGTCGACCAGGATCGCCTGCTCGACCGGCGCGAGGCCGCCGCCGCCAATTCCCTGCATCACGCGAAACGCGATCAGCATTGCCAGGCTCGGTGCGACGCCGCATAGAAACGAGCTCGCGGTGAATAGCGCGACGCACATCATATAGTAGCGCTTGCGGCCGAAGACGCGGCTGAGCCACGCGCTCATCGGCAGGATGATCGCGTTGGCGACCAGGTAGCTCGTCAGCACCCAGGTGCTCTCGTCGTAGCTGGTGCCGAGGCCGCCGGCGATATGCGGCAGCGAGACGTTCGAGATGCTGGTGTCGAGCAACTCCATGAACGTCGCCATCGTAACTACAAGCGCGATCGCCCACGGATTGTGCGCCGAGCTTTGGGCGGGCGCCTCTGCCGTCGCAGCTATCCGCGGTGCGGCTATCGCAGCCATACCTTCGGCTCCACCGACATTCCGGGATGCAGCAGGTGATCGGGATCCTGTCCCGGGTCGAACTCGATTCGCACCGGCAGGCGCTGCACCACCTTCACGTAGTTGCCGGTCGCGTTTTCGGCCGGCAGCAGACTGAAGCGATCGCCGCTCGCACCCGGCAGGTTGCGGACGTAACCGTGGTAGTCGCGGCCGAAGGTATCAACGTGGACGCTGACTCGCTCGCCACGATGCATGAGCGCGAGTTGCGTCTCCTTGAAATCCGCGGTCACCCAAATCTCGTCGGTCTCGGTCACGAACATCAGCGTCTGTCCGGGTTCGATCCGAGAGCCGAGCTCGACGGTGCGTCGGCCGACGATACCGTTGGCGGGTGCGTAGATTTTCGTATAGCTGAGGTTGAGCCTGGCCTGATCCAATGAAGCTCGAGCGGCCTGCACGGCAGCTTCGGCCTGGCCAATCGTCCTTGCCGCGGCAGCTTCCGCCGCGCGGTCCGAGCTTACGGCGGCCGCATCGACCTTGCCTGTCATTGCGATTTGATCGTTCGTCTCGGTCGCGATCACACCCTGGTCGAGGAGTTCGCGATATCGCTTCACGTCCATTTGCGCCTTGTTATTCGTGGCGACGGCGGCTGCGAGATTGGCGGCGCTGAGGTCGTAGTTCTGCTGCGCCGCTTTCACGACCTGCTCAACCATGGCCAGATTGGCCGCGGCGTTCTCGACCGCGATCTGGTAGTCGCGCGGATCGATCTCGACCAGCAGTTCGCCTGCCTTGACCCGGTCGTTGTCCTCGGCGTGGACGCTGATGACGGTCCCGTTGATGCGCGAGCTCAGTGGATCGATATGGCCGTCTATTTGCGCGTCATCGGTGGATTCGTACGACTGGAGATAGCTCCATGCGAAGGGGGAGACCGCTCCGACCGCAAGAACGAGCAGCACCAGAAACACAACTCGCCTGGTTATGCGCCGGTACCATGGACTTCCACCGGAAGGACCAGACGTTCGGCCAGGGCCATCAGGCAATTCGATCCGGCGCTCGAGCACTTCGTCGGAATCTCTGCGCAGGGCTTTGAGTGGTTCGATCGTATCGGTCTGCTCGTGCAGATTCTCCGAGCTGGCTCGCAAATCGCGACTGTTTTGGCCGTTCGCGAATTGCACTTCGTCGTTATTTCCAATGATGTTGTCCATTTTTCCGGCCCCTCGTGCTTGTATATACAAGGTTCGGACCAAAAAACCTGGTGGCATCCGGATTGCTCAAGTAGCCGAGGCGCACAAACATGGAAGCGAAGGATTTTACGATTCAAAAGACGCCATGCAGCAGTCCGCTGCCCGAGCTTGAGGTTCCGATGATCAACACGATGGTGGCGTGCCTGGGAGCCGAACACAGTAAGTTGAACGGTCTTGATATGCGATTGGCTTTCGCCGCCAGCAGACTTGCCGGTGACCCCGGCGCAATTGCAGTCGAGTCAACAGGCCCGGCGAGTGTGGGACGAGATCCGGCAGGATCTATGGTCGCATCTGCAAATTGAAGATGGCCTGGTCTCGTGGGGCGAGGCGCATCATGCGATTCCGGGCGCACTGCTCGAAACGATCAAGAACGAACGTCAGGAAATGCACAAGCTGATCGCAACACTGCACGAGCTGTCTGTAGGCGTGGATAGCAAGCTGACAGCAGCACGACCGCAGTGCTTTCGCGCAAACACTGCTGGCGTTGGCGCGGACGCTCGACTCGCACGTCGAGCGCTATGATGGTGGAGTGCTGCCCTCGATACTCCGCGCGCTCTTCCCCAAATAGCGCTCCGCTACCGCGCGGAAGAACGGAGTATCCACGCGGGCGAATTTCATAGTGAGGCGCGACTACGCGCTTAGTTTGCGAAGGGCAGATCTCAACTGGGTGACAGTGTCGGTGCCGAGGCGCCGACTGACTTCTGCTTGAGCCTTTTGCCAGGCTGGCAGGCATTTGCGAATCAGAGCCTGACCCTTGTCAGTCACTTCGATCAAATGACTCCGGCGATCCGCGTCCTGCACGAGCCGCAGCCACCCTCTGGCGCACATCCGCTCGACGTTGCGGCTGAGCGTCGATTCATCCAACTGGAGATGCTTTGTCAGTTCCGCTGGGCGAGCCTGTTTTCGATTGGCGACCGAAACGAGCACGCTGAACTGGCTGGTCTTCAATCCGGCGTCTGCCAGCGCGCCGTCATAGATCGACGTGACCATGCGATTCAGCTTGCGGACACAACCGCCGAGGCATACGCCTTCGACACTCTTGGTATCCAGACTTTTGGCATCAAGGGTCATACTCATTGTATATGCATGCATTTGCCTCTCGTCAACTTCTACGAAATGGAGGCGAATCGGTTCTCCTTCCCGATGACATCGATTCGTATTATAATAGATGAGCGATGGTGAAAGACTGATGCATCCC
This sequence comes from uncultured delta proteobacterium, assembly GCA_963747845.1. Classification (GTDB taxonomy): domain Bacteria; phylum Desulfobacterota; class Binatia; order Binatales; family Binataceae; genus Binatus. Next base: position 19,762 of record CAVVGR010000003.1, on the reverse strand, counting down.
GGAATTCATGCCAAGAGCAATCCTGACAAGGCCGCCTACATCATGGCGGCGACCGGCAAGGTTATCACCTATCGCGAGCTCAACGATGAGTCGAATCGCGCCGCTAACCTGTTCCGTTCGCTTGGACTCAAGCCGGGCGACACAATCGCATTGTTCGCCGAGAATCATCCCCGCTATCACCAGGTGCTCTGGGCGGCGCAGCGTTCCGGACTCTACTACACCGCGATCAGCTCGCGGCTGACGGCGGAGGAAGTCGCCTACATCGTAAATGACTGCGGCGCGAAAGTTTTCATCACAACGCGCGCGATGGCCGACGTCGCAAGCCAGATGGACGCGGCCAAGATGATCCCGGCCAGCGTCAAGCGCTACATGATGGACGGCGCGATCGCGACTTATCAATCGTGGGAGGATGCGGTTGGCTCGCAACCAACGACTCCGATTGCCGACGAGACCGAAGGCGCCGCGATGCTCTACTCGTCGGGTACAACCGGCAAGCCCAAGGGCGTGAAGCATCGGCTAACTGGACAACCATTTGGCGCGCCGAGTCCGATCGGCATGCTGCTGGCGGCGCTCTACCAGGCGTCGCCCGAGATGATTTACCTGTCGCCGGCGCCGCTTTATCATTCGGCGCCGCTGCAGTTCACGATGGCGATTCATCGGATTGGCGGCACCGTGATCGTCATGGAGCACTTCGACGCGGAACAGTCGCTCGCGCTTATCGAGAAGTATCGGGTAACGCATGCGCAGATGGTGCCGACGATGTTCATCCGGTTGCTGAAGCTGCCGGAGCCTATTCGCGGCAAATACGATCATTCGAGCCTGAAGGTGGTCATTCACGCGGCCGCGCCGTGTCCGATCGCGATCAAGGAACAGATGATCGAATGGTGGGGGCCGAAAATTTACGAATACTATGCGGGGACTGAAGGCAACGGGTTTTGCGCGATCGACAGCGCGCAGTGGCTGCAGCATAAGGGCTCGGTCGGCAAGCCGCTCATGGGAAAGGTGCATATCGTTGACGACGACGGAGTCGAGCTCGCCACCGGCGAGCCGGGGACGATCTTTTTCGAAGGCGGCGCCGCGTTCGAGTATCACAATGACCCGGAGAAAACGAAAAGCTCGCGCAACGACAAGGGATGGTCGACGCTCGGCGACATCGGCTATCTCGATCGCGACGGTTTTCTCTACCTGACCGATCGCAAGGCAAACATGATCATCAGCGGCGGCGTGAACATCTATCCGCAAGAGGCGGAGAACCTGCTCGCGACTCATCCGAAGGTCGAGGATGTCGCAGTCTTCGGCGTGCCCAACGAGGATTTCGGCGAGGAGGTCAAAGCCGTCGTGCAGCCGGTCGATATGAAGCAGGCCGGGCCGGCGCTCGAAGCGGAGCTGATCGATTTCTGCCGCGCGCACCTGTCCGCGATCAAGTGTCCGCGAACAATTGATTTCGATGCGGAGCTACCGCGCCATCCGACCGGCAAGCTCTACAAGCGTCTTATCAAGGATCGCTATTGGATCGGACACTCGAAGCGAATCGCCGAGTAAGCGTCCTCTGCGGGCACGCGTCTGAGCTCGATTCGAACGGCTAACGCGCGGAAACGCGAACTTAAGAAATCGACTGCCGCAACTGCCCAGGAATTGCGCGGCTGTCCGGCGCGACAGCTCTGATCATTCGCGGTTTTTTAATTGCGGGCTATCGCCGAGACCGTAGACCATTGCCGTCTTGGTGGTGCCCAGTTTGACCCACTCCGCGCAATCGAGTTGCACTTTTTTGTAGAATTCTTCGGAGAGCTCAATCGACTCCTTGCTAACTTCGTCGAGCCGATCGAACTTGCATTGAAAGGCGAATTCTCCTGAGAGCGATTTTTCCAGTGCCCGGCTCCGCCATATCGCTATCGTCGTCTTGCCTTTGAAGTGGTGCCCGAAGTGGATGACACCCATGGTGTTCTGCACTTCCTCGACCGCTACGTTATTGACCAGCATCATTTTGGTCTTGGGCCGGATATCGATTTTCTTGAGAGTGGTAAACGCGCGACTGATGTCCTCGATGCCGCGCTCCAGCTCTATGTTCGGCGTCGTGAGCACGCATCCGTGAGAATAGACGCTGCGCATCCCGCCGAGCCGATCGCGCTCGAGTAGCAACTCTTCCTTGAATTTTATCTCCTCGTGCCCGCCCAGTTGCGGATGCATATCAACTCCCGCGGCTGCCTTGAGGTCCGGTGCGCGGAACTTGAAGGTCAGCTCATGACCGGCGCGGGGCCATCCTTCGTCATAGTAAGTGCGCTTACGCAGAATGAAATGGTTGTTGTAGAGGTCGAATTCCGGAGTGTCGTAGAACAGCACCTCGCGGACCTGGCTGTCGAACGCATGCTTGTCCACATCGACCTTGATATGGAGCTTCTTGAGAGTTTTGGTGGCGGCCTCCCAGAATTCGATGAAGCCATGCTTGCTGGTAAAGCGATCCGGTTGCAGCAGAATCTTGTACTCGCGGTAGTGAACCACGTCGGCCGCGAGGTGCTTGGTGTCCGGATGCTTGCTTATGTGTGTGTCCATGGATCGCATGGTACTCCAATCTATTCGTCGAAGCTGTATATCGCCAGCCGAGGCGCGCGCCGTCGCTTAGTGCGTCGAATCCTAGTTCGCTGCCCCGCTTGTAGCAATTCGCACGGAGAGAGCCTTCAGGCTCCAGCCGGTCCAAACTTCCAGATGAGGTTGACGCCGATAAAGTTGAGATAGTTGGTCGAGTAATGTCCCTGCTGTGTGCCCGCCAACGGTCCGCGGCGAACACTATATGGACCGGGACCCGCGTCCATGAACTCCCACGCGACGCCACCCTCGAGACGACTGCTGATTTTATACTGGATGCCGGTGCCATATCGCAGTTGTCGGTCTAGTGGCAGCACCGGAACGCGGTTGGTCGTCGATACCGGCGCACTGTCGTACGCAAAGCCCGCCGACCATAGCCATTTTTCGGCGATCCAGAATTGCTGCCCTATCGCGATCTGACAGGTGTCCGAAAAATGCAGGTTGGCGGTTACAGTCCTTTGTTTAGCCGTCGAAATGCCGATGGGGAACTCTCCAAACGCCGACCAGTTCTGCCAGCCTACATTACCCATCAAGCTGAAGCGTGGCGTGACTTCGTAGAGCGCGCTCATCATGACCTGTTGCGGCACTTCCATCGGGATGTTTATCTTGGTGCCGCCAATTCTCGTGCGAAGGCGCGAGAGAATCGGACCGAGACCCGTCAGATGAGGGCGAAAGCCAAACTTGTAGTCCTCCGGCGATTGATAGGTCACTCCTATGCGAAGCTTGGGAATAGGTTTAAGCAGTATCCCGGCGTTGCCACCAAATGCTTCGTCCCATGACTCGAAGGAAAGGCCCCCGTCCGGGGTACGCGGAAGGGCATTGTTAATCTTGGAATCAAACGTCAGGCGGGCGACCGCAAAGCTGAAACCTGCTGCGACTGAAAGCCAGTCATTAACCTTATAGGCGATCGACGGGTTGACTTTGCCGGTGATGAGCGATTCGTCGGTCACATAATAGCGGCCTACCCAGGTCTTGCCGTAGTTGCCGCTAAGCCCGAAATCCGAATCAACCGCCACTCCCAGTCGGAGCTTATCCGAGAGTTTGTAGACGTAGAAAAACGCTCCGATAGGTGTGAATACGCCGGCATTGCCGCCGCCACCGCCCGACGTCGTTGTTTCCGGTGCTACGTCGAAATTGGTGAAGGGCAGAAGCGCTCCCGGATGCAGTCTGCAGTTCGGTGCTATCGAGTTGAGTCATTCCCGCAGGATTGGCGGCTGCCGTAGACGGGTCGGCAGCCATCGCGGTTCTTCCGGCACTGGCCGTGCCGAGATCCGGTGCTCCCGTTTCATACAACAAAATGCCGGAGGCTCGCACGCAGCTGACGAAGGTCAGCAAGACGACCGTCGTAAAAAAGATCGTCTCGAGCAGTTTGCGCTTCATCTCGAAACCAGTACCTTGCCGGTAGTGCTGTCGATGTTGAACAGCCAGAAGGCGGTCACGTCCTCTTCGAGAATCATCGCGACCATACCTACGCCGGGTGCAAAAAAGTTGTAGCCGGTGTTCTGGGTATGTGCGGGGCCAACTTTGCCTTCGCATTGCACGCGGAACAGGATCGCCGGGAACGTGCCGGCCGGCACCGTCACCTGGTAGGTACCGAGATAGGTGTAGGTGCCGTTTATCGTTCCCGAGTATCTCTCGTCGCTGGGGTCGTCGAGATAGTTGACTTTGACTTGTTGCGTATAGGTCTTTGATTCTCCGGGTTGCATACCCTTGGGTATAAACGGATTGGCAGGCGTAGTTACGACTACCACACCTTCGCCGGAATCGGTGAGAGCAGCCATTATGATGTCGCCCTCGGGAGTCTCACGCATGAAGCCGTTAAGGCTAGGTGTCATCTGAAATCGCCAGGCTTGCTTGCCGCCCGGGCGCCTGGCCTTCACCAATCCAAGGGTCTGAATGTTCCCGGCATGCGGACCGGCGGTGACCTGATACTGCTGCGACCGGTCTCGAAGCGGGAAGTACACGTGAGGGTCCGTGATAGGCAGGCTGGGCAGGGGAGCGCCCACCACGTTTGGTCCAAGCTGGGCGGTGATATTCTGTTGATCGGCGGGCGACAGAGGCAGCACTACACCTTGTGCTCGCGCTATACCTGAAGCCAGCAGCAGGAAGCCCAGCGTCATACTCACAAACCGTTTCATCAGATCCATTCCTCCATCTCGCCCGGTCCGGCGTACCAGTTGCTTCGAGCGATGGCCCGCGGACTTTTAGCCGATCGAGCCATAGCTATCGCGCGTGAGCTTAGCTCTGCGGGGATTTCCCTTGCAGCGCCAATAGCCGATTTGGAATTCTCTGCGCCCAGTAGTCCATCGCGTTCTGCGCATCGCCCCATTGGAACGAAGCTGCACTCTTGAGACCCATGCCGCCCGAGCGCTGATCGACGGCCTCGGCCAGCAGCGTGCCGGTGACCGAATCGGTCAACTTCATTTCGGCCTCAGCCGATCCCACGAATGCGTAGCTGTCGGTCGCCATCGACTGCGCGAGGTTGAGCACGCGGGCCTGTGGCACGATGACCGAAATCGTACGGAGTCCCGGCACCGCAGTCGTCGCGTCCATCAGTGCTACGCGCAAGGTCATAACACCAGGACCGGGCTGATCGACCAGGGTGAAACTCTTGGACAAGTTCGTCTGCAGCTGATTGTAGAAGTACTCGGTCAGCGTAGCCTGGTCTGCGGTCGACACTTTCGAATCGGCGGCAGCCCAGAACTCAACCGGCAGCAGTTGTATCTTGGTATAGGTGGCCCACTGGGCGTTAGGATTTACCCAAACCAGCGCAGCTCCGCCTTCAGGTCCGGGAGCCAGCCTGGACGCATCGGGACCGAGAAATCCGGTGACCGCACTCGGCAACGGGCCACCTGATTCCACCGCCGCTGCCGCCGCTGGCTTGCTCTCGACCGTGGTCGAGCACCCTGAATTCAGCAGCAATGCCGCCAGACCTATCGCGACAAAACCACCCCCTACTATGTTCCGCAAACTGTTGCTCATCGTTCTCTCTCCTTGATTAGATGCATCCCGCGATTAGTTGGTCTCCGCCGGATTACATGATTCGGCTAAGTTATGAATCTATTGAAGGGCGCCTTGACGCACCGACCAGCCATTAGCAGTCAATTGTTGCTGCGCCAGCGGCGTCATCTTGCCGGTTATCCATAGCACTCGGTTCTGCATAGCCATCAACTGAGGGTCAGTGGCAAAGCCCGCTATGCGTTGCGTCCACGATAGGTAGTCAACCGGAGCTGGCACGATAGTAGTGCCATTCTGGTCGTGCCCTATCAGCAAGCCGGGAGCCTGAATCCCGGTGATAGGACTCTTCTGCTGACTCCATTGCCCAAGCATCTTGAGCGAAGTAACCAAAAAGCGCGCCTGGTATTCGGTCATCACGTTGGCCAAAGCTACTGCCGCTGCGCGACGTCCGGGAATATCGCCCAGGGCATCGAGGGCGTTGACGGCAGATACCTGCAGGCTCAAAGGGATTGCACTGTTATGAGTAAAGGCCGCAACGTCTTCCGGCGAGAGTCCCAGGTCTTTCAGCTTCTTCTCAACGAGGATGATGAGGTCTGCCTTAGGTGTCTGGTAGACGAGATCGTCGGTGAACTCGACGCTGGAGATGATTATCGAGCCCGGAACCGCCATCATCGCCGTATCCACCGTCATGCGGGCCGAGAACATGACCCACGCGGTCTTGTTCAACTCCTTAGTCAGTATAGGATCGGATGTGTAGGGATCGACGTGTAACTTTCTCGCCAGGTCGCGACGAACCTGGTCGTAGCCCAGCGCGTTGATCGTAGCGTTGGCAGTCTCGCCGGCGGCTTCGCCACTTCCGGGAGAACTCGTCGCCGACGAATAGATTTGTCCGGCGCCCGCGCCCACACGCTCAAATAAATCCCCGACTCCGCCTGGCAGTCCGGTCACCGTGTCCATCGGATGGATCACCATGTTTGCGGCGGCCGTGACCGGGCGAACTGCACTCGTGGCCAGCTCCTTCGCGAACACTCCGGTCTCGCTCAGGTTCTCCAGCGTTGCGATCGCCGGAATTTCCGACAGGCGTATATTCAGCATGTCGAGGCTTTCGACGTAGTAAGTGCCGGCGTTCGCTTTGAAGACGGACGCGTCGGCGACGATAGTGTATTGGCCCATCGCACCGTTAGTCGGCACCTGCGGCTGGACGGAAAATCCCGGTCCGGAGAGCGCGCTCTCCGGCAGCAGTTCGGTGATGTTGATCACTGGCGGTTCTTCGTACTGCCCGCCCGGCGCCGCGGGTGTCGCCGGCTGCACGGCCGCCATTGGCGGAGGCGGCGCCTGCTCGGCTTGCACTTGAGCAGCTGGGGCCGGTTCGGGTGCGGGTGCTTGAGAACATGAGGTCAGCAAAGTACCTGCGAGCAAAACGGACAGCAAGCTCGCCGCGCGATTCACACTTCTCGAGTTGAACTTCATTTTCTCCTTGAAACGTCGCTTCGCATTCGCGAATTCCGGGTTCGCATCTGCGCATCCTGGCAGCACGGAGTCTGCCCTTTGCTGGCTCGCATAACAATCGTCGATTTCCCGGCGGCGCGATATTGTACCTTGGTACAATGGCCGGACAACTGCGGCAAGGCGCACACTATGCTGGCGTTCGATGATTCATAGCTCTCGCGCAGCCGGTATGGTTAGTTGTGGAATAAATCGACAGTCACGGTAATCGTCGTAGATGATGATGCCTCGATCCGCGGCGGACTGCGTCGGCAGTTGCAAATCCTCGGCTTCAACGTACTCGACTTTCAGAGCGCAGAAGATTTCCTGGCCGGCGAACTGCCGGCCGGCGATACTTGCCTCCTGCTCGACGTCTATATGCCGGGAATGACCGGAATCGAACTATGCCAGACTCTGGCCGAATCGGGACGCCAATTGCCGACGATCCTGATCACCGGCCGCGACGATCCGCGGACCAGGAAAATGATGCGCGACGCTAACCCGATCGCGACCTTGCTCAAGCCCTTCGATGAAAAAACCTTGCTTCGCGCTATCAGGAAGGCTTTGCCGGCGGCGCGAAATACACCGCCTTCGCCACATTAAACGCAAGTTGCCGCGCGGTAACGCCAGATTCCCCCAAGTCTCCGCAGTTCGCAGCGTTTGTCGGCGCCAGGCGATCGCAGGATTCTCCCTATGATGTGATCACCGGTTATTGTATCGTTCGCGGCGTGCCACATACTCTGCCCCGTCCGCATTTCGTGAACGGCCACTCCAGCTCCCGATAGCAAACCCGTAGTCCGCAGTTTTCACCGATGCCACGACGAGCGACCACTGCCACCATCGAGCTGAAGCGCAACCGGGGCGCTCATGTTGTTCGTGAACGGCGCGAGTTGGCGCGTTTCGAATCGCTGGTCGGTGAATTGTCGGCCGCGATGGCGCGGGCGACGGCTGATTCCGTCGATCGCGAAATAGATTCGTGGCAGGGCAAAATCTGCCTGGCGCTGGATCTGGACCGCAGCGCCATATATGAGCGCGACAGCGAGACCGAACCAACACGTATCACACATACATGGGTGCGGCCGAATTTTCCGCCTTTCCCGCGCAAATACGATCCAATCAAGTTCCTGCGGACGACCACAGAATGGGTGATGGCGGGCAATCAGATCGTGTTCTCGCGTCCCAGCGAAATTCCGGCTCAGCTCGAGGACGGAAGGAACTTTGCCCAACGCTACGGCCCCAAAGCCTCGGCGATCATGCCGATGTGGGCCGGCGGCCGGATCATCGGCGCGGCGAGTTTCGGGAAGTTTCGCTCGAACCGTGAATGGTCGCTCGCACTGCTCGATCACCTCGCTCTCGCCGTGAGGCTGTTTGCGAGCGCGATCGAGCGCAAACAGTCGGAAGCAGCGATCCAGGCGGCTCGCACTGAACTTCGGGTTGCTTCGCGCCGCAACGCAATGAGTGAGCTGGTTGCCTCGCTCTCGCACGAAATTAACCAGCCGCTCGGAGCGATATTGAGCAACCTCGGCGGCGTCGCGCGCCTGCTCGCCCAGGGAAATCCGAGGCCGGCGATTGCGCTGGAAGCTGTCAACAGCGCGATTGAAGACACCAAGCGTACGGCGGAGATCGTTCGGCGCATCCGCTTCATGTTCAAGCAGCACGTCGAGCACAGAACCGCGATCGACATCGGCGCCGTCGTCAACGAGGTGCTGAAGCTGACCGCCGGAGAGGCCGCGGTTAGAAAGATCTCGGTGCGGACCGAAGTTTCGCCCGCGGTGCGTAGGGTGATTGGCGACAGTGTCCAGCTTCAGCAGTGCGTACTGAATCTGCTGATGAACGCTTTCGACGCGATCTCGGAGGCCGGCACTGATCCGCGCAACGCGACAATCAACGTGAATCCGGAGAAAACCGGATGGGTCGCCGTGAGCATATGCGATACCGGCGCCGGGATTGATCCGCCGGTCGCGAATCGGCTGTTCGAGCCGTTCGTCACGACCAAGCGCGACGGGATGGGATTAGGGCTGCTCGTCACTCGTACGATCGTAGAGAGTCACGGCGGCAGGATTTGGGCAACGCCGAATCCAGAGCGCGGCACCACCTTCACCTTCACGCTGCCGCTCGCCGCAAAGAAACGCGCGACAACATTGAGACGCGTGCAGTCCTGATCGTACTGCGCTGGCCAGCGCGCGCATCTTCATTCGAGAGCTTTCGCAGGGGTGTGAAGCTCGAGGATTCCAGCCATTCGCACCAGGTCGGCGAGCGACGGCGCGTTCATTTTGGCCATCACACTTGCTCGATGCGCCTTAACGGTCCGTTCGGTGGTTCCCAAGCTGGCGGCGACTTGTTTGTTCAGCAGCCCGGTGGTTATCAGGGCGAAGACTTCGCGCTCGCGGGCAGTGAGAGTGCGCTGAAGCTCCTCGAGTTCGATTCGCCGCGATCGTTCGGCGCGACGCCGGCGCGAACGCTCCGCGCCGCGGCTTATCGACTGCAACAGCGCTTCGTCGTCAACCGGCTTTTCAAGAAAATCCACGGCGCCATTTCTCATCGCATGCATCCCGAGTGATAGATCGCCGTGACCGGTGATGAAAACGATCGACGCGTACGGAACGGTGCGGCTGAGTTCCTCCTGCAGCTGAAGCCCGTTCATCTTCGGCAGGTAGATGTCGGCGACGACGCAATCGAATTCCTTTGTGCCGACGGTCTCGAGCAGCTCCTCGGCCGCAGCATAGGCAGCCACCTCAAAATCCGCGCTGGTGAGCTGAAAGACGAGGGCCTGGCGCACCCGCTCGTCATCTTCGATGATCGCGACCCGGATGCGCCGCTTGCCGGCATCGGGCTTGATGCCGGAGACATGATTTGCGCTGGCGGCTTGAAATGCAACGTGAGTCTTGGCGATCTGCGTCATCGTTTCTCCCAGGGGCTTGGGCATCAGACGCCGCAAATATTAAGACCATGAGCGGAATCGGGCAACTGGCTTTCTGTCGCATAATCAAGCGGCGGCGGTTACATCCTGATACTTCTTTTGTCGCCGCGGGTGCTCACCACCTGCTCCGAAACTCAGAGAGTTTGAGCGTTGAGCAAGAAGAAAAAGCCTCGTAAGAAACGCGCTGATACGCCCGCAACCGGACGGACCGCGGCGCCGCTGTCAGGCACGCGCCGCGGCGGCAGGACTATTGCTTGGTGGCTGGCAGCAGTTGTCGCGTCCGTTGCCGTCGTCGCGTTGGTGATTAGACAAATGCGTGGACCTGCCGTTCCGGTGGTCTCGTCAACGACACCGCCGCCACTCGGCGCGAAATTCGTTGGAGCGGCAGAATGCGCGAAGTGCCACGAACACGAGAATACGCTGTGGAATGGATCGCATCATCAACTGGCGATGCAGCCGGCTACGGATTCCACCGTCCTCGGCGACTTCAATCACGCGAGTTTCGACAACAGCGGCGTCACCTCGAGCTTCTATCGCGCCGGATCGAAGTTCATGGTGCGTACCGACGGTCCCGACGGCGCGCTGCATGATTACGAAATCAGCTACACGTTCGGCGTTTACCCGTTGCAGCAATATCTCATCGCGATGCCGGGCGGCCGTCTGCAGGCGCTGGGGATCGCGTGGGACAGTCGCGCGCGCGAGCGGGGCGGTCAGCGGTGGTTCTTTCTGTATCCGGGACAGAAGATCACGCCGGTTGATTCCAGGCATTGGACAGGCATCGATCAGAACTGGAACTACATGTGCGCCGATTGTCATTCGACCAACTTGCGCAAGAACTACAACGCCGGCACTCGCACGTTTGCTACTGCCTACGAGGAGATAGACGTAGCGTGCGAGGCTTGTCACGGTCCGGGCTCCAATCACGTGTCGTGGGCGAAGAAGGAGGGCGACTGGCAAAGCCTCGACGCAACCGAGGGGCTGACTATCGCGCTCGATGAACGCAAAGCAGTGGCATGGCCGATCGATCCTGCGACCGGGAACGCGCGGCGGAGCGCACCGCGTCAGTCGGAGCGGGAAATCCAGATGTGCGCACGATGCCATGCGCGGCGCGGCCAGATTCATGAGGACTACGTGCATGGTCAGCCGGTCGGCGACGATTACCGCGTCGCGCTGCTCGACGAGGATCACTACTTCCCCGACGGGCAAATCAAGGAAGAAGACTACGAGTACGGTTCTTTCATCCAGAGCAGGATGTTCCACGCCGGCGTCACCTGCAGCGATTGCCACGAGCCGCATGGCGCGAGGCTTCGCGCGGATGGCAACAACGTTTGCATGCAGTGCCATTCGGCGGCGAAGTACGACTCGCCGGCGCATCACTTCCACCAGCTTGGATCGGCGGGCGCACGATGCGTCGAGTGTCATATGCCGACGCGCACCTACATGGTCATCGACGCCCGTCGCGATCACAGTATCCGCATTCCGCGTCCCGATTTGTCGCTGAAGATCGGCACTCCGAATGCGTGCACGAATTGTCATACCGACAAATCGGCGCAATGGGCCCTGGACGCGGTCGACAAGTGGTATGGGCATACGCCTGTGGGGTTTCAGCGGTTTGCCGAGGCATTGGATGCGGGAATGATTGGAGCGCCAGGAGCGCAGAATGCGCTGGAGCGGTTGGTTGCGGACCACGAGCAGCCGGCTATCGCTCGCGCCAGCGCGCTCTCGATGCTCAACGCCTACGCACCGGCCCCGACCGACGACGCAGTTCGCGCTGGAGTCGCCGACGAGTCGGCGCTCGTGAGACGTGCAGCGGCAGAAGCGATGTCCAATACCGAACCGGCCGCGAGCTCCGGCGTTTTAGCACCGCTGCTCGGCGATCCCGTTCGTGATGTGCGGATCGAAACGGCCGGCGTGCTGGCGGGGATGCCGGCGGACAATTTGCCGCCGGACGTTGCGAATGCGTTCGGTCGTGCTACGGAGGAATACATCGCCGCGCAGGAATTGAATGCAGATCGTCCCGAGGCGCATCTGAATCTGGGGCTGCTATACGCTCGCGAGAATCACCTCGACCAGGCTGAAGCAGAGCTGAAGACCGCGCTGTCGATCGACCCGGGGTTTGCGCCCGGCGCCGTCAACCTGGCGGACCTTTATCGGGCGCAGAACCGCGACCAGGATGGTGAGCGCGTTCTCGAGGATGCGATCAAGCGTTCGCCTGATGACGCGTCGCTCAAGCACGCGCTCGGCCTGCTGATGGTGCGTCAAAAGCGCAACAGCGAAGGTCTCGACCTGCTGGCTACGGCTGCGCGCCTCGCTCCGGGAAACGCGCGCTACGTTTACGTGTACGCGATCGCGCTGAACGACGCGGGCAGCACAGGCGCCGCAATCGCGACCCTCGAAACGTCGCTCAAACGGCATCCATATGATCGCGATTCACTCGCCGCGCTGGTGAGTTTCCTGGAGCAGTCCGGAAATCCCACCGCCGCGCTGACCTATGCACATCGGCTGCAAGAGCTCGAGCCGGGAAATCCGCAAGTACAGCAGATGCTAAAGGATCTAACCGAGCATTCGCACGGCTGACTATTCGTTGACTGACGCTGGGTGATACAAGGACTCCCAGTTGAGATGAACGCAGGAGGTCGCAGTTATATGAGGCGTTCGTGAGTCGGCTGAAAGGCGAACTGCTCGACGAGCTAGACGCCGGGCGAGGGGGCGTCAGTTGAATTCGGTTGAGCGCGGAGGGCGGAGCCCGGTTGAGCTTTGGATCGGCGGGACTGCTGTGGTCCTGCTTGGACTGCTGTGCCTGCTGGTGCTGCGTCCTTTTATTTCAGCGGCGCTGTGGGCGGTAGTGCTCTGTTTCACCACGTGGCCGATGTTCCTGAGGCTCGAGGAGATGCTTGGCGGACGCCGGACCTTGTCGTCGTTGATTGCGACGTTGTTCCTGGCGGCGATCATCATCCTGCCGGTCGCGATCCTTGGAGCCACGCTGGCCGACAATGTATCGGGGCTGGTCTCGGCAAGTCAGAGACTTATCGAGGAGGGTCCGCCGAATCCGCCGGACTGGGTGGCGAGCATCCCGCTCGTCGGCAGCCATATCGCCGACTACTGGAACTACCTGGACCAGAGCAGCTCAATCCGGCTGCATGAATTGGCGCGGCTGCTGCCGGCGGCGAAGTCAGTCGTCGTGTGGGGCGGCGCGGCGCTGGCCGAAGGTATTTTTCAGATCGCTCTGAGCCTGCTGATCGCGTTCTTTTTCTATCGCGATGGGCATGCGGCCGCCGCGCAACTCCACGCCGCGCTTCATCGAATCGCCGGCGAGCGAGGCGACCGCCTGCTGGATTTGGCCGGGGCGACGATTCGCGCGGTAGTTTACGGCGTGCTGGGAACCGCGCTGCTGCAGGGCGTGGTCGGTGCGATCGGCTTTGCTGTCGCCGGAGTTCCCGGCGCGGTCTCACTGGGATTCATCACCTTCGTGCTGTCCTTTCTGCCGGGCGGTCCGGCGATCGTCGCGGCGCCGGCTGCTTACTGGCTGTATCGGCAAGGCTCGCCCGCGTGGGCAATCTTCATGATGGCGTGGGGAGTGATGGTCGGGACGCTGGACAATGTGGTCAAGCCACTGCTCATCAGCCGCGGCGGATCGACGCCGATGATCCTGGTGATGCTGGGAGTGTTAGGCGGCGCGATATCCTTCGGTGTTATCGGGATGTTCCTGGGACCGACGCTGGTGGCGTTGGGCTACAGCCTGTTTGAGCAATGGACGGCGTCGGTGGGGAAGAGACCGGCGAGCGGCACGACGGTCTGATCGATCCGACCGGCGGAGTGCGCCGAGCGTGGTCTTACTTCTTCTGCAGGCGAGGATCGTCGTCAGAGATGCAGAGCGCCGCGGTGGATTTCAAGGCGTCCTGGCGTGCGGCGCCGGCGGACGAGGGCGCCGGAGAGGCAGCTGACCCCAGCGAGAGTTTGTATTCTTTTTGATCCTGCTTGATGAACGCGGCGCGGTCGGCGTTGCATTCAGCCAGAGAGTTGTAACTGCCCATCTGTTCCCATTTCGAGAGCGGTACTGCCTTGTCGGCATGTCCGTTCTTTGCGAGCTGCGGCGGGACGATCAGAATCCATGCCACGAGCGCGCCAGCGGCGGCATGGTGGAGATTCAATTTCGATCGCATTCTCACGGCTCAGACAGGCGAATTCCCGCAGCGGCCATGTCATGCGATACGAAGTATTGGCGACCCGGTTACAGCACCGGGTCACTTGTCGAAGGCAAAGATTCGCTTCCAGTCGTTCTTCATGCTGATGACGTTCCAGCCCTTGGCTTTGGCTTCGTCGAAGAGCGCCTGCGTAAAGGTTCCGACCTTGCTGGCAGGCAGACCGTCAGCCGGACCATAGGCGTACTCGCGGACTGGATCGTCGTGTAGCACCAGCATCATCAGCGCGCCGTTGCCGCCTGCCTGTGTATATTCCAGCATCTCGCGATCGCCGGTCGAGTTGCCGAAAGCGGCCTGCGGATGGCGGCCGATGAAGAGATAGATGTCCTCGGGCTTACCGGAAAAGTTGTTGTTGAGCAGCAGCTTGGGCGATCGCATCATGATCGCCTTGCCGGCATCGTTGTAAGTGAACTCCATGTCGAGCGCGGAGCCGATGATTTGCTCGGGCGGGATGCCATAGACCCGATCGGCGTAGGTGCGAACGAAATCCTGGCCGCCGCCGGTGACGATATAGGTCCTGTAGCCGTTGGCGCGCAGATATTGCATCAGCTCAAGCATCGGCTGATACACCAGCTCGGTAAAAGGCCGATGCCAGCGCGGGTCGCGCGCGGTGGCAAACCAGTCCTTGACGAGCGCAGCGAACTCGCCGGCAGTCATGCCGGTATGAGTGACCATGACGATTTTCTCGAGGTCTTTGGTCGTGAACTTCTCCATCGCCTCGCGGTCGTGCGCGAGCACGGACTTGAAAGGCTCGGTGGTCTTCCATTCGGGATGCTGAGGCGCCATCGCCACAACCCGATCGAGAGCGAATACCGCCTGCGTATACATCGGCTGCTCGACCCAGAGGGTGCCGTCCTGATCGAAGGTCGCAAACCGGTCGCCGGAAGGAACGAATTGCGGGCCGCCTGCGGTGGTGGTTGCAGAAACGAATTTGATGATCGCCTGTTTCGTAGGTCCTTCATTCCACGACGGAAGCAGATCGCCTGCAGCCTGGGCCAAAGTGGCCGAGATCAGAAGGCAACACACCACCAGCGCCGCGATGGCCGCCCTGCGGATTTCAAGAATCGAGTTCTTCATTGCAACGAACACCGGGTTATCGAGAAAGAAGACGGGCGGCCGTGGTAGGCCGCCCGTCGTGTTGCGAATTCTACTATTCGCCTTCGTGCTGTTTGATCGCCGCGTCGATCTGGGCCTTTATCGCCGACAGGTTAAAGGACGCCGGCGCCTGCATCGGCGGATAATCGATGGCCGTCATTGCGAGCTGGCCGATGTACTTCTGTACCATGACAAAGCGCCAGAACTCGCGCGCGTAGAAATCATTCATGTAGCCGCCACCCATATCGTTGGTGTTTTCACCACGGATGGACGGTGTGCGCTCGAAGGGATCCTGCCGGATGTTCACGATCGTCGGCATATCGGTGGTGACCTTCTCGCCGGGCCAACCGAATGGCTGCTGGTAGAACTGGTACTTGAAATCATCGATGCGCACGGCGCCGAGATGCGGTCCGCCGAAGTAGAAGATTTCGTGACGCTTGGACGGACCCTTACCAGTCAGCAAATCCATCTGGTCGTAACCGTCGAGGTGATTCTTATACTCGCGGTCTCCGAACGTCACTCCCTTCAGCAGTTGGTTGGTCACGTCGGGATTGCCGGCGGCATCAGCGAGGGTAGGCAGCCAGTCGAGTCCTGAGAAGATGCCGTTCTCGACCGCACCGGGCTTGACGTGCCCCGGCCAACGGATAATCGCGGGGACGCGGAAGCCACCTTCGAAGACAGTACCCTTGGTGGCTCGGAACGGCGTCATGCCGCCGTCGGGCCAGGTGAAGACTTCGGCGCCGTTGTCGGTGGTAAAGATGACGATGGTGTTGTCGGCCTCGCCAATGTCGTCGATATGCTTGAGGATCTGGCCGACGCTGTCATCCATCTGCGCCATGCCGGCCTCTTCGACATTGTAGTTATCCTTTGCGTTCATCATCGCCTGGTACTTCGGTGGCAGGTAGGTGAAGACGTGCATGCGGGTAGTGTTATGCCAGATGAAGAACGGCTTGCCGTCATTTTTGGCCTTGTCCATGAAGCGGTTGGTGTTCTGGACCAGCACGTCGTCGAAGGTCTCCATGTCATATTTTGCCTGACGACCTTGCTGCCAGTTCTGCATGTCTTTCATATTCGGAAATGGCGCGAGCGGACCTTCGTCTTCGATCTTCTGCTTTCCGACCTTGCCCCAGCGCGGCATCGAGGTGTCGTCGTCCGTATCGGAAGCCCAGCAGTGGGTTAGATCGCGCGGTCCGGTCTTGTCGATCCAGTCTTGTGGGTAGTCGAACCAGTACGGATCCGACATCGCGTCGAGGTGGTACAAATAGCCGAAGAATTCATCGAAGCCATGCACGCATGGCAGGTACTTGTTCAGATCGCCGAGATGGTTCTTGCCGAACTGGGCCGTTTCGTAGCCTTGCGCTTTCAGGATGGTAGCGAGAGTAACGGCCTGGGCTGGAAGTCCTACGTCGGCGCCGGCCTGTCCGACGGTGGTGAGACCGGTGCGGATTGGCAGCTCCCCGGTGATAAAGTTGGCGCGACCCGCCGTGCAACTCGCCTCGGCGTAGTAGTCGGTAAATATCATCCCCTGGGACGCTAGTTTATCGAGATTTGGAGTCTTGCCCGACATGATTCCACGATTGTAAGCGCCGATGTTGAACCAGCCGACGTCGTCGCCCATGATGACGACGATGTTAGGCTTCTTGTCCTGCGCCCATGCCGCATGCGCAAAGGACACGCCGATGATCGCGCAGAGTATGAGCGCGATCGCGATACCTTTTCTTCTCCAGTTCAGCACCATGATTCTCCTTCCTGTGCTTGCGGTTCGTCCTTCCTGAATCACTTAGTCGTTGAATGGGTTGTGGTCCCGGCGTGAGATTCGAGATCGACAGGCAGTAGGGCCCGAGCGTAGAAGCTGCTTGGCAAGTTGATTCTCCACGATTGCGCGATTGCGAGATATTGTACCTTGGTACAATAGTCGCACGCCGACAGACAGATGCAGAATACCTTCGTGAAACCCCGAAGGGTCGAACCTTCGGTCAAAACGACTACTAAAAAACAGTAGAAATGGAGAGAGCGCTTATGTGGAACTTGAAATCGAAATTGCATCGGCTGGCATTCGAACGACATGATAGCGAGAAGCGCAGGATTAATGGATTCTACTTCGCCGCGGCGCTTGGGGTGCTCGTATTCGCGGGAGTGGCGAGCGCTCAACAGTACCCACTGCTCGATGCGGCAGCGAACAAGGTCATTCAGAAATACCAGTACTCGTCGTGCGAGCAGCTGTGGGAAGACCGAAACAAGCCAAAAACGCAGCGGGAACAGGAAGCCGTAAATTTTTTGCGCAACGATCCGCAGATGCGCCAGATGTTCATTGAAAGAGTCGCAGCGCCCGTCGCCAACAAACTGTTTCAGTGCGGAATGATTCCGTGACCAACGAGCGTGGCGAATCGGTCTGCTGGATGACTATAGACAGCTGATAGGAGGGCCAAAATGAGCTTCAAACTTGCGGCTACCGCTTGCGGGGCTGCGATAGGAATCGCACTAGCCGTCACCGGCGTATTCGCTGCGGACCCGTCTGCAGCGGCGACTCAAGCCGCGGCGCCAGCTCCGGACACGGCGGCCGCGATCGATCCGTACCTGCTTCTGACCAAGACGTGCAGCGCGCTGGGCTCGGCCGACGCGTTCAGCTTTCATGCGGAGATACTGTTCGACCAGGTGCTGCCGCACGCGGTGAAGGTGCAGTACGCCGCCGAAATGAATTTTGCGTTGCAGCGGCCCGACGAGCTGGCGGTCGATTACCACAGCGACCTGGGCGGCAAACAACTCTGGTACCAGAACGGTACGCTGACAATCTTCGACGAGCCGCACATGATGTACGCGAGCATGAAGGTGCCGTCCTCGATTGACGCGATGCTGGATCAGGTGGCGGCGACGCAGCATCTGACGCTCCCGCTCTCGAACTTCGCCTACAGCGATCCGTGCGCGAGGATCCGGAAGCGGATCATCTATGGCACGTACATCGGTGTGAACGACGTTAACGGGGTCGCGGCCGATCACGTGGCGTTCTCGTCGAAAAACGTCGATCTGCAGCTATGGCTCGATCGTTCCGGCAAGCCGGTTCCGCTCAAAATGGTGATCAACTACCGAACCGAGCCGGGATCACCGGAATACATAGCAGTGTTTTCCAACTGGAAATTTCCAAAGCAGATTTCCGACAGTCACTTCCGCGCCGATCCTCCCAAAGACGCGAAAAAAATTGAATTTTTGAGAGTCAAGGAGTCACAACCATGAAAAACGCGTCAGACTCGCGCATCACAACTGGATTTTCGTTGCGGATACTTGCACTGACAGCTGCATTTGCTCTCGCGTGCGCGCCCAATGCGCTGGCAAGGTGGGGCGGCGGCGGTGGCGGCGGTTATGGTGGAGGAGGAGGCTACCATCGCGGAGGCTAT
This sequence comes from uncultured delta proteobacterium, assembly GCA_963747845.1. Lineage (GTDB taxonomy): Bacteria > Desulfobacterota > Binatia > Binatales > Binataceae > Binatus. The sequence goes on along the minus strand of CAVVGR010000003.1, from coordinate 1,127 downwards.
GGCGGCGGGGGAGGGTACCATGGCGGTTCCGATGGCTTCGACAGCGGGAGCTTTGACAAATCATCAAGCTCCTCAGGAAGCCAGTACAAGTCCTCGGATTCGGGGAATAGCTACAACTACAACAAGTCGTCTACCTCCTCCAGCAGCTCAAGTTCGACCAACAAGCAGGCCGACTACAACGAGTACAACGCGAACCAGGAGGCTCAGAAGCAGGCTCAGTACAATGAAGCCAATACGCTTCAGGAGAATAACGAAAAGACCGAGAAGAAGATGAATACCGAGAACGACAACACGATAGATACCGTGAATCAAAACAATAGCGGGAACTACAATGGGGGCGGTAACAGCTATTACTACGGCGGCGGAGGTGGCGGAGGCGGCGGCTACAGTGGTGGCGAGGTTGCGGGTGCGGCAGCGCTAGGTGCTGTCGGCGGTATGGCAGTAGGTTCGTTGATGACAGCGAATGCGCAGGCTAAGGCTCCTACAACGACGATCATCGAAAACAATCCGTACGGGTATTATCCGCCGCCGCCTCCTCCAGCCGGGTATCAACCCTACTACAACGGTAGCCAGGTCACCTATGCGCCGCCGCCGCCCAATCCGGGCTACTAGTTGACCCGTTAGGACGAGTCGCTTTAGGGAGGGTATCGCTCGATGAATGTTCGACGTCAAAAGATCGCCTTGATTTTGACGGCAGCTGCTATGTCGATCTTCTATGGTCTGCTGGCTCCGACTGCGGTTTCAGCCCAGCAAATCATCGGCACGCCGGGTTCGGCGAATTCCACCGTGGTGCTTGACGGTAAGCAACTTCCGCCGCCACCGATGCCGTTTGGCGGCGTGATCAAGGAGAGCGCCAAGGATTCCACGCCTTACTGGCCGCCGCGTGTGGTACCGCCCAGGGCGCGCCCAACATCCTTCTCATTATGACCGACGACCAGGGCTATGGAGTCTCGAGACCTTCGGCGGCGTCATCCCGACGCCCGCGCTTGATCGTATAGCCAAGGCGGGACTGCGTTATACGCAGTTTCATTCGACCGCGTTGTGTTCTCCTACGCGGGCGGCTCTTATCACCGGACGCAATCACCACTCGGTGGGTTTCGGCGTTATCGGCGAGCTATCCACGGGTT
>CAVVGR010000002.1:0-28386 GCA_963747845.1 uncultured delta proteobacterium | reverse complement strand
TGCGCAAGTTGTTTTGAACGGTGACCCGACCTTAACTCAAGTCACCGTCAATTCGAGCGGTTGCCAATGCCAGAATGCGACCACGCCGCTGCCGACCGATGGGACGCAAACGCTGTGCACCCTCGATATGTCGATATCCGTGAATGTTGAAGGGCCGGGGCGGGCAACATTTTCCTATTCGTTATTCGGCAATGCGCTCGAGGACCCGCATGATGGCGCCGACGCATGGATTTCGCTGAGTCCGCTTCCTTCCGGTCAGAGTCCCTACATCGCGACTGCTGGACTGTCGCCTGCCGGCGTCGCCTCCTCTATTTTTGAGGGTGGCATCGCGTATCCCGGCGGAAGCTGGATTGGAAACTCCCAGACCATCGACTTTACCGCGCCGGCCAGTTTCACCGCTTCTGTCAATGTGGCATACAACCGGGATAATCGGGGATCGCCCGACAGAGAGTATCAGCAGTGGGGGTGCGCCGCGGCGAAAGTCGCGAGCCCGTCCTATCTCAAGGTGCAGGTTGAGCCGTCGCTGTAGGAGCGACTCTCAGCAGCATGCGACTGGCTATTCAGTCTTTCCGTTCGATCCTTGCGACTGAGTATTCAGGAAGCTGGCTGATTCCTGGGTTTCCAGGACTGGGCGGAAGCCGTTGCGGGCCAGCTCGGGACGCACCACTTCGATCGGGTCGCGCGTGTCGTCGACGTAGCCGAGTGCGTATGCGCCGAGCCTGTAGCCCATCAGTCTCAGCAGGTCGACCGGCAGCGTGCGGGCAATCTCGAGCGGTACTGACAGATATTGATTTTCTTCCTGGCGGAGCCACGAGACATTATATGTGATGTTGATCCCGGTGCGGATTTCCTTCGAGCGATTCGCGCCGCCGCCGTGATAGATGCTGCCGGTGTAAAACAGTACCGACCCTTTCGTCATCTCGGCCGGCTCGGTGTCGGCCTCGGTGAAGCGCAGGCGATCGTCGAAGCGATTGCTGCCGGGAATCACGCGGGTGGCGCCATTTTCCTCGGTGAAGTCCGTCATCGCCCAGATGGTGTTGCACTGAACCTCGTAGCCTTTGGGGAACGGAAAAAAATCGAACGCCCACTGGTCGCGATGAATCGTCTGGGCGGGCTCGCCGGGGCCGATCGCGATTATCTGCGTGAGATGGAGCTGAAAACTGGTCGCATGACCGAGCATCTTGCCGACCGCGCCGAGCACCGTGGGATTCATCACGAGATCGCGGCTCTTCATCGACCGCGCAATCAGTCCGCCGGTCCTGCGCGTGCGCCGGCCGCTGAAATCGTCGGGGCCCAGCGGCGTCGCTTCGGTGAAAGGACGCAGCTCATCCGCGACTTCGTCCATGACTTCGGGCGGTACGACGCGATCGACGACGACGCATCCGTCCTCGCCGAGCACCGCGCAGATCTCGTCAGCTGAAGCCGACGCGGGTAGGTGTTTGATGCTCATAAGTTTTGCTCCGCCGCAAAGTCTACTAACAATTGCACAGTATCGCATCATTCGCTAAATCGCCGGATGCTATACTTTCAGAACAGCTGAAGGAGTGAACCGCCATGGCCGATCTACTTGTCGAAAAAACCAATCACCTCGGAATTTTGAAGCTCAACCGCCCCGATCGCATGAACGCGATCAGCGTCGCGATGCTCGACGACCTCGGTGAAGCGCTCAAGGAGTTCGACAGCGACCCGAAAATCCGCGCGATCATACTGACGGGCGAAGGGCGCGGCTTCTGCAGCGGCCTCGATCTCAAGGACACCGCCGCGGGGCGCGGAATCGGCGCCGGCCTGGCCGCGCCGGGCGCGTCGCACGTGAGCACGCGCGAGCTGCCGACCGTCACGCTGAATCGAATCGACCTGCCGGTGATTTGCGCGATCAACGGCGCGGCGGCGGGCTACGGATTCGATCTCGCGCTCGGATGCGACCTGCGGTTGATCAGCGACCGCGCCAAGCTGGTGCCGGCATTCGCCAAGCGCGGCATCGTGCCCGAAAGCGGCGGCACCTGGTACCTGCCGCGGCTGGTGGGATGGGCGCGCGCATGCGAAATCGGATTTATCGCCGACGATATCGGACCCGCGCGCGCGGTCGAGCTCGGACTCGCGAACAAGGTCGTGCGGCATGAAGAATTGATGGAGGAGGCGTCGCGCTGGGCCGCGAAGATCGCAGCGAACGCGCCGCTGGCGATTCGCGCGATGAAGCGGCTGTTCCGCCACGGTCTAAGCGAGGACTTCGAATCGCACACGCATCACGTGTTGATGCAGCTGCTGGTGTTGTTCCGTTCCGGCGATTTCAAGGAGGGCCTCGAAGCCTTCATGGCCAAGCGCGATCCGAATTTCAGCGGCAAGTGACGCCTGAGCAGAGTGGCGGGCACGGCGGCCCGCCCCACTGACGGCAGGCGGCCCGCCCCACTAAGACGCAGTGGTATTGTGCTGATTGGCTGATGTTCAATCGTCGCGGCGGGGACCGGCTTGCATGAACGCGATCGCGACGCCGTCGAGCGGATCGACGATTCGCGCGATCTGGCCGCCCTGAATCGCGAGCTTCGGTTCCGTCGCCTGCAGATCATTTGCGCGCGCCGTCGCGACTGCCCGCGCAATGTCGGAGCACATCAGCGCCAGCCCCCAGCATCCGGGACGCGCGCGCGCCGGCCCGACGATTTCGAGCACGGTCTGCTCGAGCTTGAAGAATGCCTGCCGCGCGCCGTTGCCGACTTCGCGGATTCGCTTGCATGGAACGCCAACCGCCTCGTTGGCGGCGATCGCGTCGTCGAGCACGGGAGTCATCACGACGATATGTTCGAGAAACTCGACGCTGTTTTCGTTGCTCCCGCAGAGCCGCGCGAGCGACTGGCGGCGCGACTCGATATCGAGATCGATTGGAGCTGAAGCGGTAACGACGCCCGGCAGCCCCGAAGAAAGCATCGCCGCTTTGACGGAAGCTTGCGACAGGCCCGGAAGCAGAATCGATTCGCGTTCAGTGGGGACGAGCGCTTCGCGTTCTATGGGGACGGGCGCGCCTTTCACACCCCAGACCCATCCGATGATGCCGCCGCCATTGCCGTCGCCGGTCGCTTCGCGCAAATGTTCCGCCAGAGGCGAACGGGATTTAGTGGAGTGGACCGAGCAGAGATCGATTTCGACCGCGCCCGCGGCCATCCGCGCTATCCGGATGCCGTCGCCGTCGAACTGCTCGGGCGCAACTGCGAAGCCGGCGCGTCGCCAATTCTCGCATGATGCCGCCAGATCGCGCACGGCGACGATAACTCTCTCGACACAAATTATGCTCACGGCTGTAACCTTGGGGCCGAGGGTACCGTCAGTCAGGTGGCGACGCCAGCGGCCGCAAATCAGGCGGGCTCGAAGTCCTTCCTTTGCACCGCTTTAGTAGCAATAATCGACGCTCAAATATCTATGTTCATGTTGTGACAAGTTGTAGCATTCAATGACAATTGTGAACACACCGGAAAGGGGGCCTCGATGACAATTTCCTGGCAGGCGTTTCAGAAAGAAGCGCTTGATTGCCTCGGCGCGCTGGTGCGGTTCGACACCACCAACCCGCCCGGCAACGAACGAATCGCCGCGGACTACCTGGCGGAGGCGCTGGGCGCGCACGGGATCGAACCGGTGATCCGCGAGAGCGCGCCGACGCGGGCCAACCTGGTCGCGCGCTACGCGGGGTCGGATTCGTCGGCGGGCGCGCTGCTGCTGTCGTCGCATACCGACGTCGTTCCGGTCGAGCGATCGGGATGGAGCCGCGAGCCGTTCAGCGGCGAAATCCACGACGGTTGCCTGTGGGGACGCGGCTCGATCGACATGAAATCCAAATGCGCGATGGACCTGGTGATGATGACCGCGATGAAGCGCGCGGGCGTCAAGCCGAATCGCGACGTGATAATGGCGGCGGTGGCCGACGAGGAGGCCGGATCGGATTTCGGCGCGAAGTTTCTCGTCGAGCGGCATCCCGAACTGGTCCGCGCCGGCTACGTGCTGAACGAAGTCGGCGGCTTCACCGTTCATCTCAGGAACAAGAAGTTCTACCCGATCCAGGTGGCGGAGAAGGGCTTCGTCACGATCAAGATGAAGGTGACCGCGATGCCGGGGCATGGATCGATGCCGCGCACGGACACCGCCATCTCGCGAATTTCCGAACTGATCACCCGCATCGTGCGGACGCCGATGCGCAAGAAAGTCTCGCCATTCATGCGCAAGACGCTCGAGGAGATGGGCGTGCCGGTGGATTCGCCGGGACCGCTGTTCGCGCCGATGCTCGCCAACACGGTTTCGCCGACGATTCTGCGCGCGGGCTACAAGGACAACGTGATTCCGGGCGAGGCGACGATCGTGCTCGACGGGCGCACGCTGCCCGGCGAGGATCCCGAAAGCTTCATGGCCGAGCTGCGCCAAATCGTCGGTCCCGACCCGACCTTCGAGCTGCTCAAGACCGCGCCGCCGGCCGAGACCAGTCCCGACACTCCGCTGTTCAAGCTGATCAAGGAGACGGTCGAGGCGGCCGACCCCGGATCGCTTGCGATTCCCTGGATGATTCCCGGCGCGACCGACAGCAAGTTCTACTCGAAGCTGGGCGCGGCGTGTTACGGCTTCTCCCCGGTGCGGCTCGAACCGAACATGCCGTTCGGCTCGCTCTATCACGGCAACGACGAGCGCCTGCCGGTCGAGGGATTTTACTGGGGACTGAAGGTCTACGCCGAAGTGGTGCTGAAATTCCTGGACATCAGGTTCGACCAGGTCTTCAACTGATCGAGCAGCTCAGTTAGCCGAGCTGGTTTTCAGATTTCCCGCTTGCGGCGTGAAGGTCATCAGCAGGCGCGGCGGGCTCTCGAGCGGCACCACCGCGAAATGCGCAACCGGCTGCATGTTCAAGGTGATCGTCGTCCCCGACGAGCTGCTCGAGATACTGCAATCCTTGAAGATCGACTTGTCGAAGACGAGATGAGTCTGTAGTCCCGAATCGGGCGTCACGTCCTTGAGCACTACCGTCGCGGTCGAGCCGTCGGTGATTGTTCTCGAGGTTTTTGTCGAAGCTGACGGGCCCGCTGAGTTCGAGAATCACCGACAGCGGCGGATCGTTGGATGACAACCGGATGGTCTTGAGGGTCGCGGGACCTGCGGTCGGCGGCTCACTCAGTGACAGCGGTGGCGACGACACTTCACCCGGCGTAGTCATCTCATGCAGCGTGGGCTCAGGCTGGCTTGCGGCGGCCATGGTCGAACCGCCGACGGCCACCGGTACGGATGGATCTTCACCGGGGTCAGTCATCTGATGTGCCGCCGGCTCTTGCGGAGCGTCGGCCGCAGCCCCGGTCATCGCGCGCGCCTGCGCATCGGCGGCGCCGGCGATGCTGCCGGTGGGCTTCGGCAGAATCGGGGCAGGCGCCCGCATCATATCCGGTGCGGACGCTTTGCTCGGCAGATCGGGCTGCGAGGGATCCGGCGCACTGAACGCGGCCGATGTCGCAGAGGATGACGCTGACGCGGCGGCGGTGAGGTTCGGCAGTCCGTCGGCGCCGTAGGTGGGTCCGCTGGCGGCCGACGCTACCTGCGTACCACTCATCTCGGAGCGCTGGCGCACCACTACTTTGTCGGCGGTAGAGTCATCGGGGTTTCCGCCATAGCCGGTCTCGGCGAGCACCAGGGGCAGCGGATCTTCTTCCGTGTCGATCGGCTGATGGAGCTTGGCCAGCTCGACGTGTGCACGTTTGGCGTAACCGGAATCCGGAAAATGCTTCTCGACGGCCGCGAAGGCCTGCGCTGCCGAGTATCGCTTGCCTTCCTTCTCCAGCGAAACGCCCAGCTCGTACAGCGCGTCCGGCGCGACCGGGGTGTCGGGATACTTTTGCAGCAGCTCGGCAAATCGCGACTCAGCCGCGCGGAAGTTCGCGCGCTTATAATAGTAGTTGCCGACGATCATCTGGTTGCGCGCCAGCATCTCGCGGCATACCACGACCTTGTCATGCGCCAGCTGGGCGAAGTCGCCTTCGGGGAAGCGCTCTTCCAATTCCTGGAAGCGCTTGAGCGCCGCCATGGTCTTGCCCTGATCCTGGTCCTCGCGCCCCATCTGGTCGTAGTAACTCAGCCCGATGTAATAAGTGACGAGCTCCAGATTTTTGCTCGTCGGATGCATCCGCTGGAAATCGTCGAGCGCGCCGATCGCCTCGGCGTAGTCCTTCTGCTGGTAGTAGGCGAGGCCGATTTTCATCTCGGCATCTTCCGCATACGGGCTGAACGGAAACTTGTCGATCACGTCCTGATAATTTTCGATAGCGGCCTTGTATTCCTTGGTCGCAAAATCAAGTTGGCCCTGGGCGTAGTAGTCCTCGCCCGAGGGTTTCTGGCGCAAGCTACACGCAGCCGCGGGCAGCAGCGCGCAAGCCACCAATATCAGAAGCAGTCGTTTCATCTCAGAGGCAAAAAAAGGTTAAACAAGCCTGTCCGGCATTGCAATCCAAGCCCGATCCCGGATTCGCGCCAGACAGGCGATAAATCAACAGATTCAGTTATTTTCGGACTCGCAATCCGAACACTGGGTGCAGGGGTCACCCCTGCCGAAGGAGGTGCGGAACCCACGGTGGGTTCCGCATTAAATCAAGTTCCCCCAATCCCGGCCTTCGAAACGCCCCAGAATAAACCGGCTTCCCAGCCGCGACATATTTCCGCGCAAACCCGGTCCGCGCGGCCCCAGGCGCCGCTTCGACCGCGCGGATAAATCCCGCCGCGAGCATCATCGGGAAAATCTCGGCGGAGTAATCGCGCACGTCGGTCGCAATATACGCAGTCGCGCCGGGCTCGACCGTGCGGAACAGGCCGGCGACGAGGGTCGGGGTAAACAGCCGATGCTTGACGTGGCGCTCCTTCGGCCATGGGTCTGGAAAGTAGATGTGGTAGGCGCCGACGCTCGCGTCGGGCAGCATCAGGTTGACCAGAGTGCGCGCGTCCATTCGCACGACGCGCAAATTGTCGAGGCCCGCCCGGCCGCAGCGTACGGCCAGCACCCGCGTGATCGTGGAGGAGAGTTCGACCGCGATGAAATCGCGTTCGGGAAATTCGGCGGCGCGCTCGATGATGAACTCGCCCTTACCCGCGCCGATCTCGATTTCGACCGGCGCGCGGCGGCCGAACATCGCCGGCGGATCGATCGTGAACAGGCGGTCGTCAGACACGAACAGCACGCGCTCGCCGATCGCGCGAGATTTGGGATTCCCCCAAATCCGGGCCGCCTTACGAAGTCTCGCCATCAAGGATGCGGAAGCCCACGCAGGGCTTCACTGCAGCGGATGATTGCCGGGTTCGTGCTTGTGATGCGCTTGGGGCAGGTCGCCCATCTCGGCGCCTTCGTGATCGAGCATCGCCCATCGTTCGACCAGCTTGACGCCGAGGCCGCGATGGCCGCGGATGAAGTAGGTCGCCATCGCAATCAGCGCGAGAATATTTCCCGCGACGATTTTCCACCATCCCAATGACTCGAGCGCCGACTGATCGATCAGCGAGATGAAACCGACAAAGAACACTTCGAATACTGCCAGCAGCAGCAGCGCACCGAGCACCATGAACGGTTCCCATTCTGACGCGGCCAGCAGAATCGCGAGCGCGAGGCCGAACGTCACGAACGCGAAGAAATGCAGAATCGTATAGCCAAGTACGAGCGGCAGCGTCGCCTTGACGCTGTCGCCGACGCCGTCGGCGTGAAAGACCATCGCGCCCAGGATCGCCGGCGTGTGAAACGAATTGCCCGAGGCCAGGTCGTAGCCCATGAACCAGATGGCGACGACGATGCCGCCGACCAGTCCGGCGGTAATGCCTTCGCGCGCGACTGCGATCCATCCGCCGAGCAGATCGAACGCGAGCGCAGGATGCCGCCAGAAAAAATACGACAGCATCGCGCCCGTCGCGAGCAGGTTGCCGACGATGATGCCCCACCACGTCAGCTCGACCATCACGTTCGGGCCGAGGAACAGCACCACCGCGATGAAGAACACTTCGAAGGCGACGAAAAAAATCGCCAGCGAGAAGAGCAGCGACGGCTCGGTCTCGCAAGCCTCGAGCAGCAATCCGCCGGCGATGCCGAAGGCGATGAAGGCGGCGAAATGGATCAGCGAGTATTCCAGCGCGAGCAGCTTCAGCCCGTGTTGAACCTCGTGACTATGCGAGCCGTGCAGGATTGTCGCCGCCAGCAGCGCCGGCGTTTCCAGCGCATGGCCGCGAATAACGTCGAAGATCAGAAACCAGAAAGCGACAACGAACGCGCCGATCAGCCCGGCGACTGCTCCGTCGATGATAATCCGCGTCCTCGAGTGTTCCATTGATCAAGTACTAACGCACAAGATCCGCACCCGGCAAGCGTCATCAACGCGCCCTCACCACGCGCAGCGCCGGCGCCGCGGACGCGGGCACGACGGGAGTATCGCGGTCTTCGAGCTGCGACCACTTATAGAAGATGAAGGTGAAAACGATCATCAGGTAGGTGCCCTGCCCGACCCACATGATAAGGCCGCCCAGCACCTGGTCGTCGATCGGCTTGAGGCCCCATCCGTGCGCGCCCTCGGTGTACCAGGGATAAATCACGCGGGTCGCGAGCGTGATCGGCGCGGCCACCGCGGTCATCGGGATCATCAGCAGGAACAGGTAAAGGATCTGCGCCGGATACGGCAGCCGCGGCAGCTCGGGCAGCGGGCTCAGGATGGGCCACCACAGCAGGACGCCGGACGCCATGAAGAGCAGGTGCAGAAAAATGTGAAAATCCTCGTCGCGGCACATCCGATCGAAAATCAGCGGGAAATGCGCGGTGACAAAGACCGCCGAAAAAACCAGGAACGCGACTACCGGCTTCGTGAGCAGGCGCGCGATGGGCTTGATCGGCCGGCTGAGGACCAACGGCCTGATCATCCAGCCCGGCGTCCCGAGCAGGAGCAGCGGCGGAATGACGAAAGTCTCCATCAGATGCTGCAGCATGTGCATCGAGAAGATTCGCGCGTCGGCGAGTTCGTCGAGCTCGCTATGCGCGTACAGAATCGCGCCCATCGCGATCGCAAACCACATCGCCTGGCGCCGCGTCGGCCGGCGCCCCGCCATGCGGCATGCGCCGAGGTAAATCGCGATCAGAATCGCGATGCCAATCGGTATGCTCGGATGTTCGCCGAAGATGTCCATCGTCAACGATGATCGCTATCCAATCGGCGCCAGGTGATGCGACAGATACGTGAACAGCAGGATCAGCGAGACCATCAGCACCGTCGCAATCATCAGCGGGAAGATAAACACTCCCGACAGCAGCCAGCCGTCGTACTTCAAGTGCATGTAGAACATCGCGACCAGCGCGAACTTGGCGGCGGCCAGCACGATCAGCACCGGCACCAGCACGGGCCGGAGCGCATGCACGTAGAAGACGGTGATTTCCATCGCCGTCAACACGATGAGGAAGGCGGCGATAATCAGGTACGTCGCCGCGCCGGGATGAACCTGACTGCTGTGGGCATCCGCAATATCGCTCATGCTCCTGGCACCGCCTGCATCAGATAGACGAGAGTAAAGATGATGATCCACACGACGTCGACGAAATGCCAGTAGAGTCCCGCGAGCTCGACCGACAGCGCGCGCGACTTGCCAAGGTTGCCGGTCATCGCGGCGACGAGCAGCACTGACAACCACAGCACGCCGATCGCGACGTGCGCGCCGTGAAATCCGACCAGCACGAAGAACGACTGCGAGAACAGATTGGTGGTGAGGCCCATGCCCTCGTGCATGAAGCTGGTGAACTCGTAAACCTGGCCGCAGAGAAAAATCAGGCCGAACAGCACTGTGCCGCCGAGCCAGATTCGCTCCCAGCGCTTGTCGCCGCGCTGCGTCGCCGCGAGCGCCAGCACCATCAGCAGAGAACTCATCAGCAGGATGAAGGTGCTGAACGAGGTCAGCGGGATGTTGAGAATCTCCGGACCGGGGCCGCTGATGCTGCGCGCCTTGTAAACGATGAAGGTCGAGATGAGGCTCGCGAAGAATACGCACTCGGATCCGATGAACGACCAGATACCGATTTTGCGCACGTCGATGCCGCCCGACGACGGCGCGTGCTCGGGATCGTGCGATTCCTCGCCATAGTTCGCATACTCGAATCCCATCCCGATGATCGACAGGACCACGACCACCGCGCCCATGATCACGATGCGATACCAGTCGATGATGAGACCGAGGCCCATCATGCCGACGCCGAGACTCAGCACCAGCGGGAAGATCGAAGGCGCCGGCATGTGGATGTGCTCGACATCGACGGGCTCAGTCACGTCTGCGGTTGCGCGGGCGCCTGCCCCGACATGTAAGCAGCGACGCCGCGCGAGCCGGCGCGCCCGTATTTGAGAATCCACCACGCGTCGCGTCCGCGAATTTGCGGGATCTTCGCAAAGTTGTAAGCGGGCGGCGGCGACGGCGTGGACCATTCGAGGCTGCGGCCGTCCCATGGATCCGCGGGCGCCGGCTCTCCGAAGATGACGCTTTTGAAAATGTTGATGTAGAAAAGCAGGAACGCGATGCCGAGAATGAACGCGCCCACCGTCTCGAGCTGGTTGATATGCGTCCAGCCCATGTCGGCGCCGTAGGTGTAGGTGCGCCGCGGCATGCCCCACATCCCGAGAATATGCATCGGGAAAAACGTCAGGTTGAAGCCGACCACCGTCAGCCAGAAATGCCACTTGCCCAGCCGCTCGCCGAGCATGTGACCGGTGATCTTTGGCCACCAGTAGTAGAATGCCGACAGGATCGAGAACATCACGCCGCCGAACAGCACGTAGTGAAAATGCGCGACGACGAAGTACGAGTCGGTCTGCTGGAGATCGATCGGCGCCGATGCGTGCATGATGCCGCTGAGTCCGCCGATGGTGAATTCGAGGATCATGCCGAGCGCGAAATAGAATGCGGTCGTCATGCGCAACGAGCCGCCCCAGACCGTCGCGATCCAGCTGAAGATTTTCACGCCGGTGGGAATCGCGATCAGCATCGAGGTGATCGCGAACGCCGAATCCGCGACCGGGCCCATCCCCGTCGCGAACATGTGATGTCCCCACACGCCGTACGACAGGAATGCGATGAGGCAGATCGAATACGCCATCATCGGATAGCCGAACAGCGGCTTGCGCGAGAAGGTCGGCACGACTTCCGAGATGATGCCGAAGGCCGGCAGCGCCATGATGTACACTTCGGGGTGGCCGAAGAGCCAGAACAGATGCTGCCACAGGATCGGCGTGGCGCCGGCCGACGCGATGTAAAAGTGCGTGTCGAAGAAACGATCGAAGAGCAGAAAGATGAGGCCGATAGTCAGCGCCGGAAACGCGATCAGAATGAGGATCGACGTGACCAGCAGCGACCACATGAACATCGGCATGCGCATGTAGGTCATGCCGGGCGCGCGCATCGCGATGATCGTCGTCAGGAAGTTCAGGCCCGTGAGGACGGTCGAGGTGCCCGACACCAGCAGCCCTATCACCCACCAATCGATCGCGAGGCCCGGCGTGAAGTAGCGCTCGGTCAGGTTGGCGTAGCCGAACCATCCCGCATCGGGAAGGCCGCCGCGAATCCAGCCGAGATGTAGCAGGATTCCCGCGACCAGCGCGAGCCAGAAGCTCAACGCATTGAGGCGTGGAAACGCGACGTCGCGCGCGCCTATCTGCAGCGGGATCAGGAAGTTGCCCAAAAATCCGAGCAGCAGCGGCATCACGACCAGGAAGATCATCGTCGTCCCGTGCATCGTGAAGAACGCGTTGTAGGTCGCCGCCGACAGCGCGTGATTGTCGGGACGCCAGAGCTGGACGCGAATCGCCATCGCCTCGAGGCCGCCGAAGGCCATGAAGAACAGCGCGCTGGCGAGATACATCACGGCGACGCGCTTGTGATCGATCGTCGTCAGCCATCCGACTATGCCGCCACCTTCGAGGTAGCTCGGCTCATGCACCGGGAATGGTTTCGGTTGCGCTGCCATTCGACGCTCCCTATTTGAGACTCTCGAGATACGCGACCAACGCGTTCAGCTTCGGCCCCGGCAGCAGCAGCGCCGGCATGTTCGCGCCCGGTTTGATTTCCTGCGGATTCTCGATCCACTTGGCGACGTTGTCGGGCGTGTTCTGCAGCACTCCGGCGGCCAGCGTCGTGCGGCTGCCGAAATGCGTCAGGTCGGGTCCGATATACCCTTTGGAAATTCCCTGGATCATGTGGCAGGTCGTGCACGGACTGTCGGCGAAGACTTTGGCGCCGTCCGACGCCAGCTGATCGGTAGCCGGAGTTACGACTGGCCCGGCGAGCTGCGCGCTCTCCCACTTGGCGAAATCATCCGGCGTGTCGACGAACGTCCGAAAGCGCATGTTCGCATGCGACAGGCCGCAAAACTCCGCGCACTGCCCCGGATACATTCCCGGCACCGTCGCGACGAAAGTCAGCTCGTTGATCTGGCCGGGCACCACGTCGCGTTTGCCGCCGAGTTGCGGCACCCAGAAGCTGTGAATGATGTCGGCGGATTCCAGCGACAGGCGAATCGGCCGGTTGACGGGGATATGCATTTCGTTGCTGGTCTTCACGCCGTCGGGATAGTCGAATTCCCACCACCACTGATGCGCGACTACTTTGATCTCCAGCGCGCCCGCGGGTGCGACCGCCGGCTGCGAGCGAAAGATCGTGCGTATCGTCGGCACCGAGATCATCAGGAGCACGAGCGTGGGGCCGAGCGTCCAGGCGATTTCCAGGCCCAGGTCGGACGACGCGGTCGAGGCGGGAGCCGCTTCGCCTACCCGTGACGAGAAGACGAATACTGCGAGGATGAAAGCGCCGACCACGATCGCCAGGATGATCGCGTCCCAAATAGTCACATCGATGTAGAGACTCTGGATCCACTGCGCGAGGTCCGATTTCGGCGCGAGCGTCGTCATCGGCCGGTCCTTCTCCGAGCATCCCGCAATAGCCAGTGCAATAGCCACTCGCATAGCTATTGAGGCGATCGAATACCTATTTGAGCCGCGCGTAGTCATTCCGCGTCGTCTCCAACCGGTTCTCCCGAAGTCGCGGCCTGCGCGACGCGGTTGAGTCCCGGCACTGCCGAGATAAGAAACGCACCGAGAAAACCGATCGTGATGAAGAACTGCGTCAGACCGAACGGGATAGCGTCGAGCGACAGCGACGGAACCACCAGCACGTAGCGCTCGAGCCACATCCCGACGAGGCCGAGTGCCGCCACGGTGCCGAGAATCAACGGCGTCTTCTTGGAGCGCACGCTCATCAGCACAGTGAACGGAATCAGCCAGATCAAAACCACGCACGCCACCGATAACGGCGACCACGGCATGTGATGTACCCGCTGGACGATGAAAAATGTTTCGACCGGCAAGTCGCCGTACCAGATTACGATGTACTGCGCGAACAACAGATATATCCAGAAGACCGAGAACGCGAATACCATTTTGCCGAAGTCGTGCATGACGATCGGATTCGTGAAGAGGTTGTGCTCGCCGAGGCGACCGCGCAGCAGCACCGCTGTCAGAGCCATCGCGGTCAATCCGCTCCAGAAGGCGCCGGCGAAGAAGTACCAACCGAAAAGTGTACTGCGCCACACCGGCGCAAGCGACATGACCAGGTCGAATGCGATCAGCGTGTAGACCACCGCGAACAGGACGCCGACCAGCGGCGCGAATACTCGAATCGAATGCGGCGGCAGCTTGATGTCGTCGGTCGCAATCGCCCACGCGCGCACGTCTTCGCCACGCGAGACGCGGATAAAGGCGAAGCTCGCCGCGGCCATCACGCCCAGCCCAATTCCGTCGCGCGCAAAGAGAAACGGGATGTTCAGCCAGGCGGCTTTCTGCGGGATCGGATGCGTAACCCACGGGAAAATCTCGGCGCGACCGAAGTACAATCCAAAGAACAGAAAAAATCCCACCCACAGAAATGGCGCGAACGCCTCGCCGAGGCGATAGGGCGTCGAACCGCCCCACTTTGCCTGCGTCAGATAAAATCCTGCCGAGGCGGCCACGGCACCCTGCGCGACGCCTAGAAAAAACAGCAGATTGACGAGATAGGCCTGCCATGCGATCGCGCCGGCGCCCCGCGTCAGCGCAACTGCGAAGTCTGCCGCACCCAGCACAATCATCGCGGTCGCGACTTTCTGCGTAGTATTGCCGACCACCGACTGTATCGGTCGCGGTCGCGCCGGCTCGCGATGCGCTCGTTGAAGACTGGTGCTCATCGCCCTCTGCTAGATACCTTCACGGACGACTTCTTCCGCGCCCGATTCCTTGAGCATCGACTCGACCCGTTCCGCTTCCGTCTCCTCGCATCGAACCACCAGGCCGAAGCGATCCTCGCCGAAACGCCCGTCGTACCCGGGTGCAATCTCGGTCGCGGGAATTCCCGACATCATCAGCACTCCCAGGAAGCCGGAAATCCCGCCGAACAAAACCATCAGCTCGAAACAGATCACGATGAACGGCGGCCACGACAGCAGCGGCTTGCCGCCGGCGTCGAGGCGCCACTCGTAAGTCGTGCCAATCGTAATCGCGAGCCCGGTGAGGATGCCCGTGATACCACCGCCCAGCACCATCCATCGCACCGGACTTTTTTTCCTGCCGATCGCGTGTTCGATTCGATGGCTCGGGAACGGCGAGAACGTATTGAAGTCGCCGACCTTCGCCGCGCGAAGCTCTTCGATCGCATTGGCGCACTGAGCGTCATCGCCGAACGAACTTATGATCTCGATCGTGCTCATGCGGCCTTCACCCGATCCATCTTGATCGCCTTGCGCAGCCAGACGATTCCTTCCTTGAGCTCCGTCATCGAGATGATCGGCAGGAACCTGCAAAACAGCGAGAACAATCCCAGGAACCATGCGAAGCTGCCGATGGTGATCATGATTTCAGTGATCGACGGACGGAAACCTGCCCATTGCGAGGGCTCGAAGTTCGCCGTCAGCGAGCCCGCGATGATCACGAAGCGCTCGAACCACATTCCGATGTTCACGAAAATTGTGATTACCCAGAGCGCTCGCATGTTCACCCGGATGCGCGGCGAGAATAGCAACAACGGGATTACGCAGTTGCACAACACCATTACCCAGTACATCCATCCCCACGGCCCGAAGTAGCGCATGTGGAACGTCATCTGCTCGATCGGATCGCCCGCGTACCAGGTCATGAACGCTTCGGTGATGTACGCGTAAGAGACGACCAGCGAGGTCAGCAGCACGACCTTGGCGAGATTATCGAAATGCCACTCGGTCAGCAGGTCCTCGATGCCGAGCAGCCTGCGCATCGGGATCAACAGCGTGATAACCATCGCGACGCCGGAAAAAATCGCGCCGGCGACGAAGTATGGCGCGAAGATCGTGCTGTGCCAGCCGGGGTTTATCGCCATCGCGAAATCCCACGACACGACCGAATGCACCGACAGCACCAGCGGAGTAGCTAATCCCGCCATTA
Organism: uncultured delta proteobacterium; assembly: GCA_963747845.1. Classification (GTDB taxonomy): domain Bacteria; phylum Desulfobacterota; class Binatia; order Binatales; family Binataceae; genus Binatus. Next base: position 12,931 of record CAVVGR010000002.1, on the reverse strand, counting down.
GCAAGTACGCCATCGAATAATGCCGCCACTGGCGATCGGTACCCTGCCAGCCCATCGCCGCCACGGTGTAGAACTTCTTGCGCCAGCCGGTGGCGGCCTCGCGCGCGTTCGCGATGTCGGGAATCAGGCCCATCGTCCAGAACAAGGCGCTGATAGTCAGATAGGTACTAACTGCGAAAGCGTCCCACACCAGTGGAGAGCGGAAATCGGGTTGTAGGTATCGCTGATTAGGGTATGGCAATAGCCAGTAGAAAAACCACACGCGGCCAAGATGTATTAACGGGAACAGGCCGGCAGTAGCTACTGCAAATATAGTCATCGTCTCCGCGGCGCGATAAACCGCAGTGCGCCACTTGGTGCGGAACAGAAACAGCACCGCGGAGATCAGCGTGCCCGAGTGCGCGATACCGACCCAGAAAACGAAGTTAGTAATGTAGATCGCCCACATCACCGGCTGGCGAAGTCCGGTGACGCCCAGGCCAGAGTAAATCTGCCGCATCCAGAAGCCGGCCGCGATCGCCACCAGCGTGAAGCAGAAGCCGACCCAGGCCCAATACGCCATCCCCGCCGGTTCCATGACGCGCAGCACGCTGCGATCGATGTCGCGGTAACTCGGCTCGACCGGTATTTTCGGCGCCGCTGCCACTCAGGCCTTCCCTTTCTCGCGATAGAGATCGCGCAGATACGTGATTGCCGGCTGGGTGTTGAGTTCTTCGAGCGCGCGGTAGTTGCGCAGCTTGTTGTCATCGCGCCGCCGCATCATCGCGCTCGCCGGATCGTTGCTGTCGCCAAACGTGATTGCGCGCGTCGGACACGCCTGCTGGCAGGCGGTGACGATCTCGCCGTCGCGCAGCTCGCGATCTTCAGTCTTCGCGTTGAGCTCGGCGAACTGGATTCGCTGCACGCAGAACGTGCATTTCTCCATCACGCCGGCGCCGCGCACGGTCACGTCGGGATTGAGTTGCAGGTTCATCGGCGCCGGCCACTCGGGCACGAACCAGTTGAATCGGCGCACCTTGTAGGGACAGTTATTTTCGCAATAGCGCGTGCCGACGCATCGATTATAAATCTGGCCGTTGAGGCCTTCCTGCGTGTGATACGACGCGAACACCGGGCAGACCGGCTCGCACGGCGCGTGATCGCATTGCTGGCAGAGCATCGGCGCCAGGTAAAGTTGTGGCGCCGCCGGCGCTTCCTTTGCATTCGGGTAGTAGCGCTCGATGCGAATCCACGACATGATTCGCCCGCGATCGACGGCGTCCTTGCCGACAGTCGGCACGTTATTTTCCGCGTAGCACGCCGTCACGCACGCGCTGCAGCCGGTGCACGCGTTGACGTCGATCGTCATGCCCCATTTGTGCCCCGCGTATTTCCACGGCGGGTACATTTCGAACGGCCCGGTGACCTCTTCCGCTTCACTCGGCGGGACCACGCCGGCTGCAAGCTGCTCGATACTCATCGCCTCGACGATCGAACGGCCCATCATGTCGCTATTGCCCAGCGGCGTTACGAGCTTGCGCGTCTCGCCGGTTGCGCGCGCGGTCACAGCCGAGTAGGTGGCGCCCGCCGCCATGATCGCCCACGCATTTGCGCCGACGTCTTTCGCATAGCGGCCGTACGCATGATGCCCCTGCCCGAGCGGCACCGCGATCACGCCGGGACGCACCGTGCTTTGGACCAGCGCAGGCGCCTCGATCATGCCGTGCTCCGTCTTGAGCTCGACGATGTCGTCCTGGGCGATGCCGAGCTGGCGCGCCGTATCGGGATGAATCTCCGCCCAGCTATCCCACACGAGCTGCGTGACCGGCTCGGGCAATTCCTGCAGCCACGGCTTGTCGGCGCCGCGCCCGTCGTAAAGAAAAATGTGCGGATAGGCGTACACGGAAAGTTGCAACTGCTCCGCCGTCGGCACGGGCGCTTTGAACGGCGAGGTGTCGAGCGTGAGCGCTGAGAGATGCTGCTCCTCGAACAAACCGCCCTCGCGCCTGACCATCGTCCAGAAGTCATCGGAATCTGCGTTGTCCGCTTTGGGAGCCAACGCAAGCCATTCCGACTTGACGGCATCTGCGGTGCTGGTCCATGGAAGTTTCGCGCTCGAGGCTTTCGCGGCGGCCGCCAGCAGGATGTCGCCGAGCGGCTTGCTCTCGAACACGGGCTGCATCACCGGCTGACCGAGTCCGCGGATTCCCGCGCGCGGCGCCGTGTCGCGCCATGACTCGAGCGGATGATGCGCCGGCAAAATGAGATTCGCCATCCCCGCGGTTTCATCGGGCACGCCTCCCGCCCAGACGACGAACGGGACTTTTTGCAACGCCTCGGCGATTCGCGCCGACGGCGGCAGCGTGAAGACCGGGTTCGCGCCCGCGATGAAGACCGCATCGATCTCGCCGGCGCGCATCGCGTCAAGCGCCGCGTCCACATCATCCGGCGTGCTGGTATCTTCGGCCGGCGAGCCTTCGAAGAACATTATCGTCTTGCTGAAATTGCCGGTGACCGCGTTTAGGATCATTGCCGCGAGATGCGCCGATGAATCGTCAGTGCCCGCGATCGCGAGCGCGCCTTGTGCCTGTCCGAACGTTTCGCCAAGGCGCGTGATCGTTTCCACCGGCACGCCGGTGCGTCCGCTGGTCGCAGCCGGATCGAAATTCTCGACCGCCTTGCCGAGCGCCGCCAGATCGAAGCCCGAGCTGGGCGAGACTTTGCCCTGCTTGAGCAGAACGTTGAGCACGCTCCAGGCAACGTCAGCCTCCGCTCCGGGAGCCGTCGCGATCCATTCGTCGCACTTCGACGCCGTCATGCTGAGACGCGGGCCGACGTAGCTCGCGCGTCCGATACTCAGCGCGCCGCGCCGCATCTGCGGCGTGCGGAACAGTGAGTATTGGCGCGCGAGTTCCACCGGCGATTGCCAGGTCTCGAGAAAGTCCGCGCCGAACGAAATCAGCATTTCCGCCTGATCGATTCGATAGGTCGGCAGATCGCGCCGGCCAAAGAGCGTCTTCGCTGCGACCCGCGCCGGCTCGTTGTTGACTGCCTCGTAAAATATCGCGCGCGACGAGTTATAGGCACCCAGAAACGCGAGCGCCACCTTCCGGAACGTCGGCCCGCCCGGCGCGCCGAAAAACGCGACGCGATCCTTGCCCGCCTTCGACGCTGACGCCAGCTTGTCGCCGAGCATTTTATTCGCGTCGTCCCACGACACGGTCCGCAACGCGCTGTCGTCGCCGCGCACCTGTGGATGCGCCAGCCGGTCCGGATTGTACAGGCCTTGCAACGCGGCCTGCCCGCGCGCGCACAACGCTCCCTGCCCGATCGGATCGGCGGGATTTCCTTCGAGCTTGATGACGCGGCCTTCGCGGATTCGCGCCACCATGCCGCATCCCGCCGGGCACTCGTTGCAGGTCGTCGCAAAAAAACTCGGGACGCCGGGGACTACGTTCTCGTCGGGCACCACGTACGGGATCAACTTGCGCGCCGCCGGCTCGCAGCCAGGGATCGCCGCTGCCGCGCCCGCCGTCGCGGCCAGCTTGATGAATGATCTCCTGGATATCGGCAGTCCCTCGCGCATTACTTCCTCACTCAGTGATGACAGCCCACGCAGTCGAGCGTCGCTTTTTTCTCCGTGTGACAGTTCACGCAGAAGCCCATGTTGATTTCATGCACCGGCACGACGCGATCCATTGTCTGCACCGGCCCGTGACAACTCTGGCATTCGATGCCCGCATGAATATGCGGTCGATGCGTGAAGCGCACGAAGTCGGGCAGCGTGTACACGCGATTCCACTGGATCTCGAACGCGGCAGGCGTGTTGTCCGTCCACGGCCGCGTCACCGGCGCGATTCCTCCGCCCGCGATTCCGTTGCCGTGGCATCCGACGCATCGCGCGACCGCCGGGATTCCCGGTTCGGACGACCGGCTCGCGTATGCGTGGCAGTACTGGCAGGGAATTTTGTTCACGCCGGCATGCACTCGATGGCTGAATGGAATCGGCTGAACCACGTCATTGCGCGGCGCCCACGGCCGCTGCGACAGCCCAATCGTTGCCCCGCCCAGGACGAGCATCAGCACGGCAAGCAGCAGGATTATCCGGTTCGTGCTCACGATCAGGCTTGTGATAATCCCAAAGAGCGCCGCTGCGCCACCACGCGATGGTTAAAATTTCTAACAATACGATCGCTGCTAATCAAGCAAAAGTAATGGTAGCCGCCGCGCAAATCGTCGAAACCGGCGCCAGACCTGTGGATTCATTGTGTGAAAACATCGATTTATTGCGGCAAGTAGTTCCGACGCCTCGGAAAGTATGTTACTTACGACTAGATCGTAACGGTCCAAGGCTTTTCAGACAGGTGCAAATCAAGACTGCTTCCCGACTGGCTCTATTACCGCCCTACCTTTTTGCCGAACTTGACCGCCTGAAAAGGGAGGTCGCGAGCAAGGGCGTCGACGTTATCAGCCTCTCTATCGGCGACCCCGACCTGCCCACGCCGCGCCACATCGTCGAGAGCCTCAAGCGCGCCGCCGACGACCCCAAGAATCATCGCTATCCCGACTACGAAGGCTTGCCGCAATTTCGCCAGGCGTCCGCGCAATGGTATCAGCGCCGTTTCGGCGTCAGTTTCGACTATCAGCGCGAGGTTTGCGCGCTCATCGGCTCGAAGGAAGGCATCGCAAACTTCGCGACTGCCGTCGTCGATCCCGGTGACATCGTGTTGATTCCCGATCCCGGCTACCCGGTGTATTACTCGGGATGCGTCTTCAATGGCGGCGAGCCGTACTTCCTGCCGCTCAAAAAAGAAAACGCGTTCCTGCCCGATCTCGCCTCGATTCCCGCCGAAGTCGCTCGCCGCGCTCGCGTGTTGTGGTTGAACTATCCCAACAATCCCACCGCCGCGACCGTCGACCTTTCGTTCTTCCAGGACGCCGTAAAATTCTGCCTCAAACACGACGTGATCCTCGCGCACGACAGCGCGTATTCGGAAATCGCCTACGACGGCTATCGCTCACCGAGCGTTTTCCAGGCCGATGGTTCGCGCGAATGCGCGATCGAGTTTCACTCGCTGTCGAAAACTTTCTCGATGACCGGATGGCGCGTCGGCTTCGCCATCGGCAACGCGCAGTTGATAGGCGCACTCGGCAAGGTCAAGACCAACTTTGACTCCGGCGTCTTCCAGGCCGTGCAGGAAGCCGCGATCACCGGCCTCGAAGGCGGCGACGGCGACAAGCTCGCCGAATACTGCGCTATCTACAAGGAGCGCCGCGACGTGCTGGTCGCAGCGCTGCGCGCGCTCGGTCTCGAATGTGAAAATCCGCGCGCAACCTTTTACGTCTGGACCAAAGTTCCACGTGGTTACACCTCGGTTTCATTTACCGAGCGCGTTTTGCAGGAGGCCGGCGTCGCAATCACGCCCGGCTCCGGGTTCGGCAAGGGTGGTGAGGGGTACGTCCGCTTTTCGCTCACGAGCGGGCGGTTGGTCGAGGCGGTGGACCGACTAAAAGCGCTGCGGTTGTAACGGCGAGGATGCCCAATCGGGCTTTCATCGGAATAGGCAGTAATCTAGGCGATCGAGCCGCCAATTATCGCGAGGCGATTCAACGGATCGCGTCGATCCCGGAAACGAGGGTCGTGCGCCAATCCTCGATCTACGAGACCGAGCCGATGGGCGATCTCAAGGGCGCGTTCCTCAACGGCGTGATCGAAGTCGAAACCGAAGTCACCGCCGAAGTCCTGATGCGCCGCCTGCTGGCGCTCGAGCGCATCATGGGCCGCAAGCGGGTCAAGGGCCGCAAGCAGACACGCGGCAAGTACCGCCCGCGTATCATCGATCTCGATTTGCTGTTCTTCAACAAGGAGACGATCGACACGCGAATCCTCAAGGTGCCGCATCCGCGCTTGCATGAGCGCCGCTTCGTGCTCGCTCCGATGAGCGAGCTGGCGCCCGCGCTGATCCATCCGAAGCTGAACGCGTCGATCTCCGAAATGCTGGCAGGACTGAAATCGCCGTTTCGTGTTACGCTTGCCAGGGCGGACCTGCTACGGCCGCAACCAACAAAAAAAGAGGCTTCCAGGTGAAATATTTTATCGATAGCGCAGACGTCGCCGAGATTCGCGAGGCGGCCAGCTGGGGACTCGTCGACGGCGTCACCACCAATCCATCGCTGATGGCGAAAACCGGGCGCCCCTATCACGACGTGCTCAAAGAGATTTGCGAAATCGTCGACGGCCCGATCAGCGCCGAAGTCGTCGCCACCGAAGCGGCCCCGATGATCGAAGAAGGCGAGAGGCTCGCCAAGCTGCACAAGAACATAGTCGTGAAGTGCCCGATGATCGTCGAGGGCCTGAAGGCAACCCACGCACTCGCCAAACGCGGCATCCGCGTCAACGTCACTCTCATCTTCACGCCGCTCCAGGCGCTCGCAGCAGCCAAAGTAGGCGCGTCGTTCCTGTCGCCGTTCATCGGCAGGCTCGATGACATCGGCCAGGACGGCTTCGAGATCGTAGAGCAGATGGTCCAGATACTCTCGAACTACGACTACCCAGCCGAAGTGCTGGTAGCCTCAGTGCGCAACCAGACACAACTACTACGCGCAGCCGAAATAGGCGCCGACATAGCAACAGTCCCATTCGCAGTTCTCAAACAAACCCTCCACCACCCACTGACAGATCTAGGCCTCGAGCGCTTTCTAGCAGACTGGCGCAAAACCAACCAAAAGATTTGATTCCTATAGCCTCTCCCTATCAGGGAGAGGCCGACGCTCGTCATCGAGCGTCGGGTGAGGGTCCAAATTTCAGGATGTCCAGGATTCTGTGTCGCGAACGCGGTTCGCTAACTCGCAGCAGCCGCGCCGGTGCGCTCCGCAATCAACCTATCCAGCTCCGCCCGCAGCTTCGGCAGCACTTCATCGTAGCCGAAATACCCGAGCTTCCGATCCTTCTTCTTGAGATTCACCGTCGTCGGACCGCACCAGAGCCCAAGGTCCGCGTCATCGGTCTCGCCCGGCCCGTTCACCCGGCATCCCATGATCGCAATCGTGATCTTGTACTTCTCGGCGTAAACCGTGAGTTCCTTCACCTGCTGCGCCAGCTCGACGAACTTCATGTTCTCGACGCGCGAGCATGAAGGACACGAAATGATATTCAGCCCCGCGCCGAAGTCCGGCACTGAGATGAACCGACCCGCCGCCACGTCCTCGATAATCTTGTGCCCTACCAGCACTTCCTCGTGCTTGCGCTCGTTGGGCAGCGTGAGCGAGACGCGAATGGTGTCGCCGATACTCTGCGCGAGCAGTTTCTCGAACGCGATCCGCGTCTTGATGATGCCGTCGGGCGGCAAGCCTGCTTCCGTGACGCCCAGATGAATCGGCACGTCGGGCCGCCGCTTCGAGAAGCGCCGATTCGCGTCCATCACTTTGACCGGATCGGAATCCTTCAGCGACACGACGAAGCGCGTGAAGCCGAGCTCGTCCATCAGGTCGCAATGGTACGCCGCCGACTCGACGATCGCCGCGAGTTGATCGCCTGGGTACTTGTCCAGGAACGCCGGCGCCACTGATCCGCAGTTCACCCCGATGCGCACCGCGACGTCGTTGTCGCGCGCCACGTCGACCAGCCATTTCACCTTCTGCTCGATGGTTTTCGACTTTTCGATATGGTGCAGATGGCCCGGGTTGTAGCGAATCTTGTCGACGTGCGGCGCGACCCGGTCCGCGATTTTGTAGTTCTCCTGCAAGTCGACCGACAGCACGACGCCCTTGGTCTGCTTGCGGATTTCTATCAGCGCAGGCAGCTCTTTCTCGCTGTCCATCGCGATGCGGACGATTCCCGCACCGGCGTTCGCGAGCTGATGCGCCTGCGCGACCGTCTCATCGACGTCAATCGTCCGCGTCGCGCACATCGATTGCACCACCACTGGCGCGTCGCCGCCGACCCTGGTGCCGCCAATCTTTATCTGCCGTGTCTTCCGATCTTTTACTGCCTGATCCATTTCCACCTTGCCAACTTTCTATGCTGACGAATGCGCGAGGCCCTTGCTAGTGCTTATGCTCGTCCGCCACCGCCATCGCGATCGCGCCATGACTGAAAGCCGCGCCCGCACGCATCGCCGCCGCCACCCAGACCGCCTCTGCGATCTCCTGGTCGGTGCATCCCTTCTCTTTGGCGCGCGTGACGTGCGCCTCGATGCACCACGGGCACTGCGTCACATGCGCCGCCGTAATCGCCATCAGCTCTTTGGTCTTGCTCGGAATCGCGCCGTCCTTGAAGACTTCCTTGTCGAACTCCAGGAAGCCCTTGAACGCGTCGGGCGCGTTCTGGCGCAGGTTACGCAGATACTTCGAGGTTTCCTTGCCGTAAAAATCTGCCATCGTAATCCTCCTCGCGCTGGCCTTGTCTTCGGTGGTTCAAATATAGCAGACCGCCGGCTCGTTCCCGCAATAACAGGACTTTCGCGACGACAAGCGGATTGCGGCTCCAACGGACTCCGCTTCGCTTACGCTTATCTGAAAGTTATGGCTAGACAAATCTTACTTATCCAAAGCTCGCGATGGCTGATTTAGGCAGTGACTTTTCCCTTGCAATGAGTCAGCGTTCTCACTAAGTTTCTCTCTCCGTCGATGATTATTAGACGGAAGGGGGCTTCGCATAAGAGATGCTGCTGTTCACGAATCTCTAGCAGGCACATTTTTACAGTTCAAATTCTTCGCTCGGGGGCGGGAGGATGCTGAACATGGACACCGTCGTTTCTCCAATCGTCGTCGCGGATTCGCGACCCTTTCCCGACGTTATCCTTCGCAGCCAGTTCTTTGAGATGGTCGGCACGCGCGCGCTCTCGAGCGAGCAGCGCCTGATGCTCGCGGTCCTCGCCGACGCTATCAACGTGGTGCAGGAATTCGGCGGCTCGACCAGCATGCGCAAACGCAACTCGTTCAACGAAGCGTGGAACTGGTTCTTCACCAAGGGCGTCGGATGCCCGCTGTCATTCGACAGCGTATGCGACGCGCTCGGTATCGACGCCCGCGGCCTGCGATGGCGCCTGTCGGAACTTGTCGCGGGCCGCGGCGGCACTCCGTTGCGCCTGCGCCTGAAGGAAGCGAGCCGCATGCAGCGCCTCACGGTGAATCGAGTGCGCCGCCGCGATCCGCGCCGGATGCATCGCGCCAACCGCGTGCGCTAGCTCTCCGATTCCATCGCTACATGGATTAGCTTGCTCCGTGGGGGTATAAACCCTCTCGTAAGTGCCATTCGTTATGGCGAACGCACGCTCACGACACCCTTCGGCTTGATCGAGGACAGCATGAGTGAATCCACTGCCAGCTTTGCGGAATGTATCGAACGTACGCACGCGCTCGGTCCTCTTATCACCGAGCACGCTACTGAATCGGAACGTCTGGGCCAGCTTTCGAAAACGGTCGTCGACGCATTCCACGACGCCGGCTTGTTCCGCGCACTGCTGCCGACCGAGATGGGCGGCCTCAATCTGACGATCGCACAGCAATGCGAGGTCGCCGAGCAGATCGCGCGCTTCGACGGCGCCACCGGATGGAATTTCGCGATTGGAAGCGGCGGTCCGGCAATGGCAAACTTCATCGCGCGCGAGGCATTCGAAAATATCTTCAGCGATCGGCGGGCGCTTCTCGCCGGATCGCTCAGTCCGGTGGGTAACAACGCGGTAGCCTGCGACGGCGGCTTCCGCTTCACCGGCAAATCAGTGTTCGCAAGTGGATCTGCGCAAGCCTCATGGCTTCTGACATGTGGAGTCGAGTTGGTGAACGGCGCGCCGCAGATCGTCAACGGCATTCCGAAGTTCAGGGCCGGATTTTTTCCGATCAAATTCGCAAAGATTCTGAGCACCTGGTCCGTGTCCGGCTTGCGGGGCACGGGCAGCAACGATGTCGTGTTCGAAAACGTTTTCGTCCCCGACGGCTACACCTTCGAATTTCCCAATCCGAAAAGCACCTGGCAGACCGGGCCGTTCTCCCGGATTCCGATGATGGTCCAGCTTGGCAACGTTCTCGCCGCCGTAGGTCTGGGAATCGCACGTCATGCGATCGACGCGCTCAAGGAGCTCGCCATTGCGAAGGTACCGCTCGGCACGTCGGCGTCGCTGCGCGAGCGCCCGATCGCGCAACTCCAACTGGGAGAGGCGGAAGGAACTCTGCGCGCGGCTCGCTCCTACCTGTACGCAAGCATCGACGAGATCTGGAAAAGAAGCGAAACGGACGAACCCTTCGACGTCGATGCGCTGGTGTCGGCGAGGATGGCATCGGTCACCGCGGGCAAGCTGGCAACGCGCGCAGTTGACCTGGTGTACGACGCGGCAGGAATCAGCTCGCTACAAACCGTGCTGCCGATCGAGCGATGCTGGCGCGACATCCACGCCGTCACGCAGCACGTCACGATGAACACGGCGCGCTACGAAGTTGCGGGCCGCGTCCTCTTCGGTCTGCCGCCGGGCATGTTTGTCTAACTGCGCGAAGTGCCAAGCAAGGAGATTCACGCGATGGACCGTCCGCTCGAGGGCGTGAGAGTAGTCGAAGTTGCGATGTGGGTGGCGGGGCCGTCCACGGCCGCGGTGCTCGGCGATTGGGGCGCCGACGTTATCAAGCTCGAAGACCCGCGCACGGGAGATCCGATTCGCGGCTTCGTCACGCGCACGATGGGCGACCCCGACGCGCGCATCCGTCCACCGTTCGAACTCGACAATCGCAACAAACGATCGGTCGCCGTCGATTTGCGCACCGCCGACGGCCACGCATTCGCGTTGCGACTGATCGAGCGTGCCGACGTGTTCATCACCAGCCTGCGCCTCGACGCGCTCGAGCGGATGAAGCTCGACTACGCGACGCTCTCCGCGAGAAATCCGCGCCTCATCTACGCGTCGATCAACGGCTACGGTCATCGCGGGCCCGACAAAAATCGCCCGGCGTACGACTACGCCGCCGCATGGGCGCGATCGGGCCTGATGGCGACGATTGCCGAACCTGGGCAGTCGCCGCCTGCGCAGCGTCCCGCGATGATCGATCACGCGGTCGGCCTCGGCCTTGCGGGCGCGATATCCGCCGCACTGCTCGCGCGCGAGCGATCGGGCCGCGGCCGCGAGGTCAACATCTCGCTGTTCGCGATGGGCCTATGGATGAACGCCTCTGACCTCACCGTCGGCCTGATGACGGGCCGCTCGCCGCAATCCGAATCGCGCACGCAACGCGTGAATCCGCTCTGGAGTTCCTATCGATGCGCCGACGGGCGATGGATTTACTTCGTGATGATCCAGAGCGATCGCCATTGGCCCGACTTCTGCCGCGCGCTTGGCAAATCGGATTGGCTCGACCATCCGCGCTTCAAAGACTCGACCGCACGCGCAGAAAACTGCGCCGCGCTAACCGACGAAATAGATCGAGCGGTCGCGACTCGCAGCTCCGACGAATGGGCTCCGATTTTCGATCGCCACAATCTGATCTGGGCGCCGGTCCGCACCGACGCCGAAGTTCTCGACGACCCGCAAGCCGAAGCCATCGGCGCCTTCGCCAATGTCGATCATCCGAACATTGCCAGATGTCGCGTGGTGAACAGCCCGATAGAATTCGGCGGCATCGACAAACAAGCCCACCGTGCGGCGCCCGAGCTGGGACAGCATACGGAGGAAGTTGCGCTGGAATTGGGCCTGGGTTGGGACGAAATCAGCCGCCTGAAATGTTCAGGTACGCTAGGGTAGCTTCGTCTGCACAACGCGCCAAAGAGCAACCCAGTGGTCGGTTTGAGCTTCCAATTAAATCAAACGACGTTGTAAACGCAGATTTTACCGGGTTTGTTTGACTCTGAACGACGCCCTTCCATATGATCATGGTCACCTGTCACGGAGGTCGCCTGCTTGTGCGAATGATTGTTCCTCCTGTCGCTCATCGCCGGGAAATTGATCGCAACCTCGCCGAATTTTTCCGCGGCCATCGCGCCGCGCATTTCAAACGCGCCATCTCATCTATGTGCCGCTACTTCAACGTCCGCCGCCCGCGCGTCGAATGGTTCGAGTACATCGATTGGGGCAAAACCGCGGGCCGCACCTACGAGGACGGCCGCATCCATCTGGTGCATCCCGAAAACTGGAAACGCGGCCGCGTCTACTTCAGCGAGCGCATGTGGATCCAGATGATTTACCACGAGATGGGTCACTTCCTGTTCTGGACCGACGCCGAGCGCAAGGCCGAAATGTTCTCTCGCCGGATGAGGCGTGGGCTGAAACTTCCCAGCCGCCGCGCCGCCGCCCGTTCGCGCACCCGCAGTGCGATCTCGAGCACGCGGCGCGCCGCCAATCGCATCCGCAAGCGCCGCCCGCGCATTTCGATCGCGAGAAAATCGCGGCGCTCCGCGCGCACCCTCGCGCGCAAATATCGGCGGGCCGCCTGATGCCGCAGAAGCCAACGGTCGAAAATCGCTGGTGGGTCGAAACCACCTTCAAGAAACCGAAGAAGGCCAAGTCCGAAACCGAGATGCCGCAGTTGCCGGTCGCGATGGCCTTTTACCAGGTCGCGCAGGACTACGATCAGGATCGCGCCAAGGAAGATCTCACCGACAACAACCTGCGCATCGCGCGCGCGGCCGATCCTCCGCAGGGCGACTGGGCCTACGTCGCGATGACCGAGCAGCACGCGCCGGCCAACGTGATCAAGCGGGTCAAGGACGAATTCCGCATCCCGCGCGAGGCGCGCGGAATCGTAATCGATCACGGCCGCGTAGTGCGCCTGCTGATATGCGGCCCGCAACTCGAGGACTGGATGCTCGACATCACGCTCGGCGACGAACCGTCGGTCGACGCCTACGTCTGGTCGGTGATGTATCGCGAGCGAATCTTCCGGCGCGCAGAAGAGGCGCTGCGACAAGCCCGCAAATGGGCCATCAACCTGCTGCAATTCCCGCCGCCAAGAGACGAACCCTTCCGCGGCG
>CAVVGR010000001.1:0-220709 GCA_963747845.1 uncultured delta proteobacterium | reverse complement strand
CGCTGAGAAGCCGAAATCAATCGCGCAGCGTTCGCAGGCGCTCATGGCGAGCGATTGCCGACAGGGTCGCCCGCAACTCTTCAGCTTTTGATTTGCCGTAAACTTCGTCGAAGCGAAGCTGCGCGATTTTCCAGAGCGGAGTGGCTTTGCGGTAGCGCGCCCTGCCTCGCGCGGTCATGACGACATGGCGGCGCCGCCTATCCTCGGTGCTTCCCTTCAGAGCGATCAGTCCGTCGCGCTGCAGCGGGCGCAGATTGTGGCCCAGGGCAGATCGATCCATCACGAGGACGTCCGCGAGTTCATGCATGGTCGGCGGTTTTCGCGCCCGGCGGTCGAGCTCGAACAGAATCGAGTACTGCGTATTGCGCAAGCCGGAGGGGCCGAGCGCGTCGTCGTAGAGTTGCGACAGGCGCCTCGACGCTTTGCGAATCGCAGCCGCGATACAGGGAGTATCGGTGAAGATCTGTTCCGTTTTTTTGGCCATGCGCGCGTTTGCTGCTGCTAGTATAGGGCAGATGCCCCTACAAGCTAGAGCCGAGTCCGGCGCAGGCATCTTGGAATTTGGACCCTCACCCGCGCCGGAAGCGCGGCCTCTCCCTGACAGGGAGAGGCATTGGAGGGGGATCAGTGGCCCCAGTCGCGGGCGCAGCTCAGGATGTCGATCTGCGTTCCGTTTTCTACTGCGCGATATTTTTCCCAGAAGCTGGTGTCGATTTGCTTGAGTGCCGGCGGTTCGCGCCGGCGCCATCGATTGCACGCGCCCGGGCCGCCGTTGTAGGCGGCGTAGGCCGATCGCGCCAGGTGGCCGGCGACCGGCACGGGATCGACCTTCGTCTGCGCGAGCGTGTAATGCATCATGCGCGCGAGAATCTCGCATCCGGCGCCCGCGTTGTAGAGCACGTCCCACTCGAGCCGCTCGATGTCGTAGAACCCGCGCCAGACGTGCTTGTTCACCTGCATCAGGCCGATGTCGCCGGTGGCGGACTCGAGCCATCGGATGTGCGCGCCGTCCGTCACGAATTGCCGCCAGCAGCTTTCCTGCCATGCGGTGCTGAGCACGAGCTTCGTGTAGGTTTGCGCGTCGTCGGCGTCAACACCGCCTTCGCGGAGTTGATGCTGCGCGCTGAGATTGAGCAGCAGGCTCATGTCGCTGCGATAGGGATCGGCGTTCGCTTCGGTGACGACGAGACGGTAGAGCCGGTCGGCGACTGCCTGGAGCTGGGGCATCAGCGCGCCGTCGTCTTCGGCGGCGTCGGCATCGAGCGGCGAGAGGAAGGAAGCGAGTCGCGTGAAAAGAGGCGAAGCGAGCTGCAATGTGGGGTTGCGGGCGTCGCACCTCTCCCGGCGCGATAGGAATCGTGCCGGCCTCTCCTCGGACAAGGAGCGGTTAGGATTCGGAAGGAGGCGAGCAGCGCCGGGCGCCGGCGACGGGAGTGCGGCAGGCGTGCTTGCGCTGCTTGAGCCGGGCAGTGCGCCGGGAATTGATGGCGGAATGTCCTCTTCTTCGATTGGGTGATGGCTCGTTGGCGGTTCGGGCACCGCGAAAAGTTTTTTCAGGTTGGGGTCTTCGCGGTAGTTGAATTCAAGCGGGTCGCCGGTCGCCGTTGGCGCCATGATATGCGCGAGGCGGCGCAGATCGGCGGCCGAAATGCGCATCCCGAGCGCGGGCGCGGCCTGATCGAGCGCAAACAGCGCGTCGCCCGCCGAGATGAACGACATGAATTCGAGCGCGCGCGGACCGAGCATCCCGCGCGCGGCAGCGGCGCGGACCGCGTCGTGCAATTGACGCCATTCGTCGAGGAACAGCGCGCGCACCGGGTCGGGCTCGCCGGCAGCAGGCGGACTGCTCAGCGCATCGACGAGGCGATAGCGGCTGTCGAGCAGGATTTGCAGCAACTGATCGCGGAACTGCTGGTCGCCGACCGCGTCGCCAAGCTGCTTGATCGAAAAAACCATGAACGCGTCCCATTGATCGAGCGTGTCCTGGAACGCTTTGAGCTCGGCGGGCGTGGGCGAGTGACGCCGCACCGGGAACCGCGGCCGCAGCCGGGCCGTCTGGAATCGTCATTACGAGCGTGATGCGGACGCCGTCGTCGAGTGCGGCGATATTAGGCTCGGCGGTGAGACTTGCGATTGCCGCGCGGACGCGGTCGGCGGCGTCAGGGGGGATCGAGTCGGCGGCCATCGCGGCGAGCTGCTGCACCGCGGGCCTGAGATCGTAAGTAAAATCGTCGAGCCGCGGAATCAGATAGCTCTTGATCAGATCGAAGCCCTTGCCGACGATCTCGGTCTTCTGATGCGCGGAGTCATAGACATTCAAATCGGTGAAATGAAATTTGAGCTGCAGGCCGGGTGCGACGTATGGGACGCCGAGCGCCTCGACGATGCCGCTCCACTGGACGGCGTTGAGACATTGCGATCCCATCGCGACGCCCAGCTCGAGACTGTTGTTGGTTTCGAGCTTCACGGTTGCGGCGCCGGGCGCGGTCGCGCGCGCGAAGTTGGGATTTTCCGCGTATAGAAACTGGCAATCGTCGAGCCCGTTCCAAAGATCGGCGCGTCCCCCGGGCGCGGTGTAGATTTGGCGCTTGAGCGCCTCGCGCAGCGTGAGGTAGTCGATGGTCAGCGGAATCCGCACCTGCGACGCGCGCGCGGGAGCGGCGAGGAAGATCGCGGCGATCATCGCAACAAATATCCACAGCCGGACCACTGAGCCTTTGCTTCGTGAGAAGCGGAAAAATCGCAGACAGAAAATCGGTCGGTCGCGGATATTCATCTAATTGCTGGTTTTTGTCACGCAGGCGACTTGCCGCGCGCGTTCGGGGCGAGCACTAAGTCCACGACTCCACTATTATGGCAAACATCATTCATCCTTGAATGCCGATGTGTCGCCAATGATAATCGAAATGCAAGCATCGCCCAAAAATTGCGGGTAAGCCCGATGAGCACAGAACGTCAGGCAGACTTTTACGAAGCGGAACCGCCGCAGGCCTCGCGCGAACTGGCGAAGCTGCGCACCTCCAGCGAATACACGGCGCCGTTCGAGATCGTGCGGCGGCGCGTGATCGACGACGTCTACGACGGCAAGATGACGGTCGACGCGACGCTCATAATCAGAATCGGCGACGTCGAGGAAACCGAGGCCGCGTCGGGCGTCGGGGTGTTGCATGCGCTCGACGTGGCGCTGCGCAAGGCGCTGCTGAAATATTTTCCGTACCTCGAGCCGGTGAAGGTTATAGAAACCTACCAGCATGCGACCGGCGCCTCGACCGAGGCCGACGTCGTCTCGGTGAAAAAATTTGCCGACGGCGACCTGGTGTGGACGACGCTGGCCAAGTCGTCGAACACGATGGAAGCGGCGTGGGTGTCGCTGCTCGACGGTTACGAGTGGCGGATTATCCAGGAGAACGCGCGGCTGCGGCGGATGCACGCAAATCCCAAATGGTCGAAGCGCTGACCGCCAACTTCGGCGCTCCCGCAATGAGCACGGGCGATCAGCGCGGTGAGCGTCGGCAAGGCGTCGGCGGGCAAGCTCGCGATTTTGTACGACGGCTCGTGCGAGATGTGCCGCGCGAGTCTCGACGGAGTCCGCCAGTTCGACAACTCGGGAAAGATGGAGCCGCTCGATCTTCAAAATGAAGAAGTGCGCGCGCAGTTTCCCGAACTTAAGCTGGAACATCTGCTCGAGGAATTGCACGCGGTTGACGACACCGGCCGCGTGTTCCGCGGCGCTCGCGCAATCAACGAAATTCTGCGCCGGCAGCACGGGCTCAGGGGCTACCTCGCGTACCTGTGGTACGTCCCGGGCTACGCGTGGCTCGCCGACCGGCAGTACAAGCGGATCGCGTCTTCCCGCTACGCCCGCGACGCGCGCGGCCGCCTGAAAGGGCAGGCGCTTCAGGAGCGCTAGCCCTCCTTGTTCGGGATCGCGAGCGCACGGTAAGCTTGACGCTCGCACTAGTGAAGCCATTTTACATTTTCAATTCCCTGAACCGCGCCGTCGAGGAGTTCCAGCCGCTCAACCCTCCTGAGGTGACGCTGTACTCATGCGGCCCGACGGTTTACCTGCCGCAGCATCTCGGGAATCTGCGCGCCTACGTGTTTGTCGACAGCCTCCGCCGCGCGCTGGAGTTCAACGGCTACCGGGTGCGGCACGTGATGAACGTGACGGACGTCGGGCACATGACGGGCGACGTCGACGAGGGCGAAGACAAGGTCGAGAAAACCGCGCGCGCGCAAGGCAAGTCGCCGCTCGAAGTCGCGAACTTTTATTTTGAGCAGTTCCGGCGCGATTGCGCGGCGCTCAATCTCGAGCCGCCGGGCGTGTGGTCGCGCGCGACCGATCACATCGGCGACATGATCGCGCTGATCAAGCGAATCATCGACGCGGGATTTGCGTACGTCACCAACAGCGGCGTTTACTTCGACGTCGAGAAGTATCGCGGCGAGAATCGCCTCGGGCGGCTCTCGCGCCAGAGCCTCGACGAGCAGGACGCGGCGCATCGCCTCGAGCATTCCGCCGACAAGCATAGCCCGCACGATTTCACGCTGTGGGTGCTCGGCCAGCCCGGCCATCTGATGCAATGGGACAGTCCGTGGGGCCGCGGCTACCCCGGCTGGCATATCGAGTGCTCCGCGATGGCGATGAAATACCTGGGCGAGACCATCGACATCCACACCGGCGGCATCGATCACATCCCGGTGCATCATGAGAACGAAATTGCGCAATCCGAGAGCGCGACGCATCAGCCGTTCGCGCGGTACTTCGTTCACAACGCGTTCCTGGTCGGCAAGGAAGGGACCAAGATCAGCAAGAGCGCGGGCAAATTCCCGCTGCTGAGCGATCTTGCGGCGGCGGGAATCGATCCGCTGTCATTTCGGATCTTTTGCTACGGCGCGAAGTATCGTTCCGAGATCGCATTCAACGACGAAGCGATCCGCGCGGCGCAAAGCAATCTCGACTATGTTCGCGAGTTCGCGCGCAGCGTGCCGGATGACGCCGCGGCCGAAGGCGCCGAAGCCGCGGGCTGGGCGGCGGAGTACTACGAGCGCTTTCACGACGCGATTAACAACGATCTCAACACGCCGCAGGCGCTGGCGGTGGCACTGGAACTGATCGCGGAAGCATACCGGCGCAAGGACTTCCGCGCATGGCCGACCTTGCTGACGCTCGACGCTGTGCTGGGGCTCGAGCTGGGAAAGCATCGCGAGACGGCGCGCTCAGGCTCGATCGCACCGGACATTCAGCACTTAATCGACAATCGAGCGGCAGCTCGGAAGGCCAAAGACTTCACAACTGCCGACGAGTTGCGCAAGGAAATCGAACGGCGAGGCTACGAGGTCAAGGATAATCGCGACGGCACCGCGACCTATCAACGCCGGACGTGAGCTGGAAGTGACGGATATGCTGTTTTTTTCCGATCACTGGGTGCAGGGGTCACCCCTGCATTTGCCTTGAATGGTTGCGCCAAAGAATCTTAGAATCGCGCCTTGACGAATCGACTGCCCAGAAGGAAACGATGGGGATTGAGTTAAAGAAGTTCGACACCAGGCTGCAGGCCGAGGGACCCGAGGTTAAGCATCTCGACCCGGCCGCGGCACCGTTCTACCTGCCGATTGGCGACGAAGTGGAAATCTTCACCGCCGCCTACAAAGCCCGCCTGCCGTTGCTGCTCAAGGGGCCGACGGGATGCGGCAAGACGCGCTTCGTCGAGCACATGGCGCATCAGCTGTCGTCGCTCGCCAACGGCCCCAACGAACTGATTACGGTCGCGTGCCACGAGGATCTCACCGGCAGCGACCTCGTCGGCCGCTTCCTGATTCAGGCTGACGAGACGGTGTGGGTTGACGGGCCGCTGACGCAGGCGGTGCGGCGCGGCGCGATTTGTTACCTCGACGAAGTGGTCGAGGCGCGCAAGGACACCACCGTGCTGATACATCCGCTGTCGGATCATCGGCGGATTCTGCCGATAGAAAAACGCGGCGAGACGATCGAGGCGCACGAGGGATTTCTGCTGGTGATTTCCTACAATCCCGGCTACCAGAGCATCCAGAAAAACCTCAAGCACTCGACCCGCCAGCGCTTCGTGACGATCGAGTTCACCTATCCGCCCGCCGACAAGGAAGTCGAGATCATCGCGCATGAGGCGGGCGTCGAGCAGGATATCGCGCTGCAGCTCGCGGTGCTCGGCGAGAAGGTGCGCCATCTGAAGGCCTCGGGCCTGGAGGAGGGCGTCTCGACCCGGCTTCTGATTTACGCCGGCGAGCTGATTCGCCAGGGAATTGCGCCACGGCGCGCGGCGACGGTCGCCGTCACCTGGTCGCTGACCGACGAAGCGGACAGCAAGCGCGCGATCGACGAAGTGGTAAAAGCGATCTTTCCATAAGTTGCGGCAAGATTTCGTGAATCGGCCCGAATGACTCCAAACAACCCAGCGAGGTCGCGTACATGAGGGTCTCCGCAAACTTCAAAATGATTCTGGCTTCCGCCGCGATTCTCGCAGTGGCTGCGTCCGCGAGCGCGCAAGATCTGCAAGGTCTGCAGGCGCAGTCGGGACCGCGGCTGGATTTTCCGGCCGGACTGGCGACCGACGGCCGCGCCGTTTACGTTTCGAACAGCCGCAACAATACGGTCGAGGCGATCGACGCGGCCACGCGATCGCTGCGCATCGTCGCGGGCAAGCTTTTCCAGGAAGGCAGCAACGACGGCGTCGGCGATACGGCGCGCTTCAACAGCCCGGACGGGATGACGATCAACGGCATCGAATCTCTATCTTTGCGACACCAATAATTCCGACATCCGCCAAATAGCCGTCAGCGGAGCGGTCACCACCGTCGCCGGCCAGGCGAATATCTCGGGCAGCGATGATGGCACCGGCTCGGCCGCGCACTTCAACCTGCCCACGCAAATAACGACCGACGGCACCAATCTGTACGTGGCCGACAGCGGCAACAGCTCGATCCGGCGTGTTTCGCTGCCCGACTTCAAGGTAAAAACCATCGCGGGACAGTCGGGCACGACGGGCAAGACCGACGGCGGCCCGGACAAGTCAGTGTTCAGCGGTCCGCGCGGAGTCGCGGTCGATAAAAAATTCATCTATGTCGCCGATACCGGCAACGACATCATCCGCAAGATCGATATCAACACGCTCGAGACCAGCACGCTCGCCGGCACCGGCGAGGAAGGCGACAAGGACGGTCCCGCGCTGCAGGCGCAGTTCGATAATCCCGGCGCGATATGCACCGACGGCACGTTTCTCTACGTGCTCGACGCCGACAATCATTCGATCCGCAAAATCGATCTCAACGCGAACACCGTGACCAAGCTCACCCTCGTCAACGGCCATATCGGTTCCGGCTGCGCGCTCACCAGCGACGGCAAGCAACTGTATTTCTCCGACACGACGGAAAACGCAGTCGAGGTCGTCGATACGACTAGCGGCAATTTCACCACGCTCTATCCTCCGGGGCAGTAGGCCCCGCGCGGCAGGCATCGCGTCTTGATCGATTTGCGCAGCGACACCGTGACCTTGCCGACGCCCGAAATGCGCGAGGCAATCGCGCGCGCCGAGGTGGGTGACGACGTTTACGGCGAGGATCCCACCGTCAACCGGCTCGAGGCGATGGCCGCATCGATGATGGGCAAGGATGCCGCGCTGCTGGTGCCAAGCGGCACGATGGGCAACCTGGCTGCGATGCTGACGCACTGCGCGCGCGGCACCAAGGCGATAGTCGGCGCGGAGTCGCACACCAATCTCTACGAGGCAGGCGGCGCGTCGGCTCTGGGAGGCATCGTGCTCACCACGATAGCCAACACCGAGGACGGCGAGCTCGACACCGATGAACTCGCGCACGAGCTCGCGACGCCCAATGACGATCACTTCGCGCTGCCGTCGCTTGTCGTCATCGAGAACACGCACAATCGATGCGGCGGCGCGCCGGTCAAGCTGTCGCACATGGCGGAAGTTTCCGTCGCGGCGCATCGCAAAAAACTTCCGCTGCATCTCGACGGCGCGCGAATCTTCAACGCGGCGCTCGCGCTCGAAACCACGCCGAAAGAAGTCGCCAGCGGCGCGGATAGCGTTTCGTTCTGCCTGTCGAAGGGCCTTGGATGTCCGGTGGGATCGCTGCTATGCGGCAGCCGCGAATTTGTCGCGCGCGCTCATCGCACCCGCAAAATGCTCGGCGGCGGAATGCGGCAGGCGGGAATAATCGCGGCGGCGGGAATCGTCGCGCTGACCACGATGGTCGATCGGCTTGGCCGAGGATCATCAGAATGCGCGCGCATTGGCGCAGGGATTCGCGCTGGTCGCGGGACTGAACGTGCGGCCGGTCAGCAATCGCACCAACATGGTCGTGTTCGACGTCGACGGCGACGCGGACGCATCGCGGCGTTTCGCCGCGGCGATGAAACAGCACGACGTCCTGATATCGCCGCGCGAAGCGACCTCTTTCCGCGCCGTTACTCATCATGGAATTTCGCGCGCCGATATCGATCGAGCGGTCGCGGCGGCCGCACAAGCCGCCGGCGAAGTTTTCGGCGACTGATGGATTCGCTGGAATCGCTGTTCTCCCTGCGCGGGCGCCGCGGATTGGTCACCGGTGCGTCGTCCGGGCTGGGGGTGGAATGCGCCAAGGCGCTGGCGCTGGCCGGTGCCGACGTTGCGCTGGTCGCGCGGCGCAAGGACCGCGTCACGCGAATTGCCGCGGAGCTAGCCGACGCGCACGGCGTCAAGGCAGTGGGAATCGGCGCAGACGTGACGCGTGAGGACGACCTCGATCGCGTGATGGCCGAAGCATCAGCCGCGCTTGGCGACATCGACATCCTGGTGAACAACGCCGGCGTGTCGCCCACCGGACGCGCCGAAAATTTCAAGCGCGAAGCATGGGACGAAACGATTGCGGTGAATCTGACCGCGCCGATGATGCTCTCGCAGCGCGTCGCGCGCCGTCTTATCGAAATCAAGCAACCGGGCCGAATCATCAACATGGTTTCGATTTACGCCTCGGTGGCGAGCTCGGTGTACCGGCTGTCGGCATACACTGCCACCAAGGCGGCGCTGGCGAATCTCACGCGTCAGCTCGCGGTCGAGTGGGCAGGCTACGGAATCCTGGTCAATGCGATCGCGCCCGGATGGATTCCCACCGAGGCCACCGAAGGCGGAATCGCCAAACCCGCAAACAAGGAACGGATGGAAGCGTTCACGCCGATGAAGCGGCTCGGACTGCCGCACGAGATTCGCGGCGCCGTGATCTTCCTTGCGAGTCCGGCTTCAAGCTACGTTACGGGGTCGGTAATTTCGGTGGACGGCGGCTACCAGGCGTGGTGAGTGGAGTCGTCGGGGAGCGTGGATGAACGACAGCGGGCTTAGAGCGCAGCTTTTCCGTCGCAAACCGATAGCATCATTGATGGCCGACGCCGATTCGCACTCGGGCGGCCTCAAACGGGCTCTGGGAGCCCTCGATCTCACACTGCTCGGTATCGGCGCGATCGTCGGCGCCGGAATTTTCGTACTGACCGGCGTCGCCGCGGCCAAAGACGCCGGACCCGCAATCGTGATCTCGTTTGTAGTGTCGGGCTTCGCGTGCGCGATGGCGGCGCTCTGCTATGCGGAGTTCGCCGCGATGATCCCGGTTGCAGGCAGCGCGTATTCGTATTCGTACGCGACGATGGGCGAGCTGGTCGGCTGGATCATCGGCTGGGACCTCGTGCTCGAGTACGCAGTCGGCGCCGCCACCGTCGCGTCCGGATGGTCTGGCTACCTCGGGATCCTGCTTCGCGGCCTCGGCATCAATCTTCCGTCCGCCTGGACCCACGCGCCGTTGTCGGTGCCGGGCGCGATCATGAATCTGCCGGCGTTTCTGATCGTGGTGCTGATCACCTGCGTGCTCTACATCGGCATTTCCGAAAGCGCGCGGCTCAACTCGATCATCGTCGGGATAAAGTTGTTCGTCATCGGGGCCGTGATCGTAGTCGGCGCGTTTTACGTGAAGCCCGCCAACTGGAGTCCGTTCGCGCCGATGGGCTGGGCGGGCGTGATGCGCGGCGCCGGGGTCATTTTCTTCGCGTACATCGGATTCGACGCGGTCTCGACGGCGGCCGAAGAAGTGGTGAATCCCAATCGCGACCTGCCGGTGGGAATTCTCGGCTCGCTGATGGTCTGCACGCTCCTCTATATCCTGGTCGCCGGAGTTCTGACCGGCATGGTGCCCGCCCACAATATCGACATCACCGCGCCGCTCGCGTCCGCGTTTCTGGAGCGCGGGATGCATGCCATCTCGGGGATGATCTCACTCGGCGCCGTCGCCGGATTGACCTCCGTGTTGCTGGTGCTGATGCTTGGGCAGTCGCGAGTCTTCTTTGCAGTATCGCGCGACGGACTGCTGCCGCCCGCGTTCAGCAAGGTACATCCGAAATATCGCACGCCTTACATTCCGACGACCTTGACCGGAATCGCAGTCGGTCTCGCCGCCGCGTTTTTTCCGATTGACGAACTGGGAGAGATGACCAGCATCGGCACGCTGTTCGCCTTCGTGCTGGTATGCATCGGAGTCTGGATTCTCCGCAACTCGGAGCCGCAACTGCACCGGCCGTTTCGCACGCCGCTGGTTCCGCTGGTGCCGATTCTCGGCGCGATTTTCTGCTTCTACCTGATGGCCAGCCTGAGAGAGGCAACGTGGGTCCGCCTGATCGTGTGGCTGGCGGTCGGACTCGTCATCTACTTCAGCTACGGCCGCTACCACAGCAAGGTGCAGCACCACGTAGAAGATCAAGCCGCCGCGTCAGGAAGATAGACCGATCTTAGCCTCTCCCTGTCAGGAGAGCTTTGCGTAACTGGGCGGAGCAATCGGAGCAGAGGCAGAAGTTTCTGTTCCCATGTTCCCCTTTCCATTGTGGAAAGGGGGTTAGGGGGATAGGACGGCAGGACACCACGGCGTTTCTGTTCCCCTTCCCCATTTTTGGGAGAAGGGGCAAGGGGTCAGGGTCTGGCCGACGCAGCGCCCCTCGAATTGCGAGTCAACAGCGTAATCTGGTGGTGATTAGCATCGGAAGGCAGCAAACGAAGCACCCTAACCCCTCACCCCTTCCCAAAAAAATGGTGGAAGGGGAACCGGAAAAATGCGTCGAAGCTCGGCTCCGTCCTATCCCCCTAACCCCCTTTCCGATCCGGAAAGGGGGAATCAGACAAGAACCAAGCTCGCCCTCGAGACGGAACCTCGACCAAGTTATGCAAAAGGTCTCCTGTCAGAGAGAGGCCGATGCTTCCAGCGTCGGGTGAGGGTCCGAATTCCGGGTTGCCTTTTTCTACTGACCTTGGCCGTCTGCTGCTTTCTGTGCTGCTGCGGCCGCGGCGGCGGCTGCCGCATGGGTCTCGGCTGATTTCTCCATCGCAGCCCTGCGCTGCTCGCCGCGCGCGAGGTTCTGGTTCATCTGCTTGGCGCCTGCGAGGCCGAGATCCTGCGACTCCCACTTGGGCTTCGCCACCGAAACCCATTGCCCGTCGTCCAGCGCGTAGGTGAAGACCAGGTACTTGAGGTTGCCGGTCGCGAGACCTTTAGCGGTGCCCTTCTTGGTCGGGTCATACTCGACACCGCCGAGCTTGCAGCTTACGACGAGATGATTGTGCGGACCGTAGGTCGGCAGGTACTCGAACTTCTGCAGCAAATCGATATAAATCTGACCCTTGGCTTTCTTTTCGTCCTGCTCATCGAAGTAAGGCCCGGCGACGTCCGAGAGTTTATCCTGGAGCGATTGCTGCAACGCCGGCGTCAAATCTTTTTGCGCGCGCGCATGCTGCAAATTCGTCATCTGCGCACGCGGCGCACCTGGAGAAAAAGAGAGCGCGGCCGCAAGGGCGACCGCGCTGAGGATTTTGAAGTTTTTCATAGCGTCCCGGTCACCATCATATTAGACGGCTGACCGGACGCAAATATTTATTGACTGGCGTTGTTCAGCCCGCGGCCAAACGCAGAGACCTGCGATTGCCACTGGTCGCCGAACGCGAGGATCAGCACCTGCTGATTGATATGCGCGTCCTTGGTCAGCGACTTCATCGAGCCGCCACCCGCCTGCGCCAGCACTTTGTAGGCCGCCTGCGTCTGCCGATAGAACGCCGGCAACGGCGAGATCTTCGGTGGCTCCTCGCGATGCACCTTCAGCCAGAACTCGCGCTCGAACCGCTCGTGCTCCTCCGCCGCCACGTCCACCGTGTTGAACGTGCCGTTGTTGTCCTTGAACTGACGGATCAGCGCCAGCAGCGGCGCGAAGTCATCCTTCTCCGGCGGCGAATCGCCCACCAGCACGACCACCTTCTTCGCGTACGGCTTCCAGTCCATCTTGTTGATTGCAGTGTCGACCGCGCCGAGCGTGTCTTCTTCCCACTCGCCGCCGCCCATCGCCTGGATGCTGTTAAGGAAGTCGCTCAGCTTTTGCGGCGACAGCGTCAGCGGTTGGATCTTCCGCGCCTCGCCCTTGCCACCGAACACGATTATTCCAATTCGCGCGATCGGCACCAGCCGGTGAATCGATTGCACCAGCTGCCCCATCTTGGCCTTGACGTCGTCGATGATCAGCCGCATCGAGCCGGTGCCGTCGATAACCAGCACCACGTCCAGTCCCTTGCGCCGCAGTTCGCCGATAAACCCGCCGAAGCCGGAGCCGATGCCATGACCGTAGCCCGAGCCCATGCCGCCGCCACGGCCGATTCCGATGCCGCCGCCGCCTGCCGCTCGCACGTAGTCATTGGCGAGACCCACCGCCTGCGACGTATCAACCGCGGTCGGCTGCTCCATCTGCTGCGGCGCCGAGTCGGGCATCGGCACTTCGGGCATGTCGAGATCCTGCATCTCGTTGCCGCCACCACCGCCGCCGCCAGCTTCCAGGTTCACCATGATTAACTCGCGCCCGCGTTGCTCGTGCACCGTGATGATCAGGAAGAGCAGGGCGAGTACGTGCAGGGCGACCGACAGGGGAAACGGCCCGATCAGCAGACCGAGCGCGTCTTTCATCTTCTGCAGACGGGTCGCGTCGGCTTCGTCATCGTCGCGCCGCGCTTCGGCTTCGAGCTCTCGCTTGCCGATGATGCGGTAGAAGATGAAAGCGACGACGAACGTCGACAGGACAAGCAAAATTATAATTGCTGCGATCATATAAAAATGTGCTCCCCGCTTGGGGCGCGTTTAACGCCGCCGCCGAGGCCGAGATCCTCACTCACTGGATTTAAGGCCGCGCGATCGTCGCGGCGACGCGTGAGATTTTCGAAAATCAAATTCCTACGCTCCGCCTCCAGGCGTTGCGCCGCCACCGCCGCCCGGAGGCAGCGACGACACCGCGATAGCTATCGCCTCCGCACCGGCCGACTTCGCCATGTCCAGGATGCGAACCATATCGCCGAGAATCACTTTCGGGTCGCCCTGGAAAATCACGATCTTGTCGGTCGAGTTCTGCAGCGCGTCATGCAACTGGGGCACCAGCTCGGGCTCGGTGACCTGCTTGTCGTTCAGGTAGATCAAATGGTCGGCGGTGTAGGTGACGATGATGCCTTTGGGCTTGTCGGTCGGCGACGACGCCGCTTCAGCCTTGGGCAAGTCGACGTGCGCCGCGGACTCGATCGTCACTGCCGTCGTCACCATGAAGATGATCAGCAGGACGAGAAAAATATCGGTCAACGGGGTGATGTTGATGTCGGCGAACACCCCGCCGCCTTTGTTTTTACTCATTTTTGCCATGGGCAAATACCTCTGCGGGCGTTCAACTTCCTCCACCACCGGTGGAGTTGGCTAGTTGTGCACCCGTGACCCGCTTGGCTGCGATAGCAATTTGTTCGGCGCCGGCGCCCTTGGCGATGTTCAGGATTCGCACCATGTCGCCGAGCAGCACTTTGCGATCACCCTGGAACACGACAATCTTCTGATCCACCTTGCCCAGCGCCTCGCGCAGGCTCGATCCGAGCTCGCGCTCGGGCACGTCCTTCGAGTTCACGAACAGCTCGTGCTGCGCGGTATACGTGACGATGACGCCCTTGTTCTCGGGCGCGGTGTTGGTCGCGTTCGGCAGATCGACGTGAGCGGCAGACTCGATGGTGACCGAAGTGGTCACCATGAAGATGATCAGCAGCACCAGGAAAATATCGGTCAGCGGCGTAATATTGATGTCGGCGAAAACGCCGCCACCTTCGCCACCATGTGGTCCGCTAATTGCCACGCGCTTGTCTCCCCTGGAGCGCAGCGTCGATCAGGCGGTCGTCGTTGATGTGCTGGATGGCGCTGATGTTCTCAACCTTGACTGAGAAGTAGTTGTAAAAAATAACCGCGACGATCGCCACCGCGAGTCCGAGCGCCGTCGAGATCAACGCTTCCGAAATACCGGCCGCGACGACCGAGAAACCGCCGGTGCCCATGATCGCCATCGACTGGAACGCCACGAGGATACCGACGACCGTGCCGAACAGCCCGATGAACGGCGCCGACGCGCCAGCCGTCGCGAGCACCCAGATGTAGCGCTTGAACTCCAGGCCTTCCTGGTAGCGCCGCTCGTCGTCGAGCTCGAGCAGGTGATCCCGGTCCATCGTCTGCGCGCCCGAGATGAGCGTGTGATAGATGCGCTCTGCCGCCGTGCCGCGCGCCTGCGTCGCCTGCAGCGCCTCGTTGAACTTGCCTTGCCGCAGTTGCGGGATCAGCGAGTCAGCCAGCTTGGCCGTGCGGGGTCCGACGCCCCACAACGCCCACAGGCGCTCAAAAATGATCGCCAGGCATACGACCGAAATGAAGAGCAGGGGATAGGTCGCGTAGTAGCCCTGCTGGATCATCGACAAAATTCCAAAACTGCTTTGCATCTCTTACCCTCTCGAGATTAGTAAATTTGAGCGGTGAAATTCGGGCCCCGCTCGAACCATTGCGATAACTGCCCCAAAATGCCTTCGCGGCTCTCCCTTGCACCGGTCGTTCGCCCAATTTTAGTCGATTGGGCTCCCACCAGCCGGTCAAAGTTGTCCGTGATGGCGCGGAAAGTCTGAATGCAACAATAGGACGTATTTGTCAAGAGTCACCGCAAAGAAGCAAAAATGTTGACTGATTCGTCCATGATTGCGAATGCCCACCGGCGGCTCCCCGTGCCGTGTCCGGTTGGCGCAACCCTCGCACCGTGCTCGATTTCCGCGACCGTCTGAATTTAACTCTACGCCGACGGCCATGCTGCCGACCAGCGCAATTTAGCGGCGCCGTTGGCTCGCGCCGCCTTGACTTCTTGGCCTCCCACGTCTATCCAGAAGCTTGCTACAGCAAGCCGCAGGTTGACCGCGATGCGGTCATTGTTTTTTTGGGCGATTGAAGCTTTTGAGAAATCTCGAACCACTATTTGTTAAGACGGTGAAGCGGCCTCATCTCTTCAAATTGGCCGCGCTGGCCGCCGTCTGCGCACTCGTCTGTGCGGCCTGCAAATCGGCCCAGGTGGCCGTTACTCCGGTTGCACCTCCACCGGTGGTTGTGGCGGGTCCGACCGACGAGCCGAGCCAGGAGTTGCCGAAGGACGTGTTCCCCTCGATGCCCATGTATCCGGGCGCCAAAATCGAGCACGTTCGCAAGCCCAAGGGCGCGATGCGCGAAATCCTGTTCAGCTCCGACGGGCAAATGCCGGAAATGGTCGCCTACTACAAGGACGGGCTTGAAGAAAGGCGACTTTCACGTCACGTCGTCGCTGATCATGCCGGCGCGCAAAACCTGGTCGTGCGATTTCAACTACGAGGGGCGTCCCGGCAGCCTGATGCTCTATCCGAGCGATCAGGATAAGTCGAAGATGACGATCGATCTTATCTACGAGCTGCCCGCGCACCTGGACCCTTCGATGATGGAACCCACGGAAACTTTTGACGTAGAAGGACCGGGCGAAATCGCCCAGCAAGCACCGAATCCAAATCCCCAGCAATAGAGAAAAGAGGAACTAACGAAATGGCACTACTGACAGGCAAAGTTGCGGTAATCACGGGCGCCGGCCGCGGCATCGGACGCGAAGAGGCATTGCTGCTCGCCAAGCACGGCGCCAAGGTCGTCATCAACGATCTCGGCGGGCACTTCGACGGCACCGGGCAGTCGCGCTCGCCGGCCGAAGACGTCGTCAAGGAAATCCGCTCGGCCGGTGGCGAGGCAGTCGCCAATTTCGAGAGCGTGACCGATTTCAAGTCCGCCAAGCGGATCATCGATTGCGCAATCGACAACTTCGGCAAGCTCAACATCGTCATCAACAACGCGGGCATCCTGCGCGACCGCATGATCTTCAACATGAGCGAAGAGGACTGGGACGCCGTCGTCGCCGTCCATCTCAAGGGCACCTTCAACGTCGCCCGCCACGCGACATCGTACTGGCGCGAGCAGCACAAGGCCGGCAACGTGCTCAATGGCCGGCTCATCAACACCAGCTCCGACTCGGGCATCCTGGGCAACGCGGGCCAGAGCAACTACGGCGCCGCGAAGGCCGCCGTCGCCGCGATGGCGGTGATCATCGATCGTGAGATGAGCCGCTACGGCGTCACCGCCAACGCGATCGCGCCCGTCGCGCGCACCCGCCTCACCGTTGACGCGACTCCGCAGACCGCTGCCGGCATGGCGCAGAAGGCGGGCGAATGGGACGCGTTCACGCCCGCTCACGTCGCGCCGCTCGTTGCGTGGCTGTCGAGCGACGATGCCAAGGACGTTCACGGCGAAGTGTTCCGCGTCGGCATGGGCAACGTGTGGCTGATGCGCGGATGGCACACTGGCGCAAAGGTTTCGAAGAAGGGCTCGATGTGGGAGCCGGCGGAACTCGGCGCCAAGCTCAAGGAAGAGCTCGCCAAGGGCGTCACCAAGAAGGAGAGCATGGGCGAGGTGATGGGCGGGGGCGTGTAGATTCTTGACCGTTGAGACCAAACCTAAAAGCGCGGCTCCTCGTGAGCCGCGCTTTCGTTCCATCCTGTTTATTTGCGCCGCCAACACCGCGCGCAGCGTGATGGCCGAGCATATCCTGCGCCGCGAACTCGACGGCCTCGGCTTCGACCATCAAATCGAAATCAAGTCTGCCGGAATCGCGCCGTACGCGCGTGACGGCGCGCTGGTCTCGCTCGACACGCGAATGGCGTTGCGCGAAGTCGGTATCGACATCGGCGACGAGGCGACTTCCACCGATCTGAAGCGGCATCCCGAGCTGCTCGAGCAGACCGATCTCATCATCGCGATGACCGAGCAGCAGGCGCGCGAGCTGGTCGAGCGATTTCCCGGCGCGAAAGAGCGCCCGGTGTTCACACTACGTTCGTTCGCAGGCGAGACGGGCGACATCAACGACCCGTACGAAAAGGGCGATATCGTATTCGCCGAATGCCGCGAAGAAATCCATCGCCTCGTCCCAACAATAATCGAACGCCTGTTCCATCCCTAATCAGATGACCCCCCGCAAAACGCAATCGAGGTTCTGTCTCCTCTCCCTGCAAGGGAAAGGATGAAGGTGAGGTCCTTATACAGCGCGTTACTGCGCGCGATTCAAGATTCTGCCTCCCCTCCGAAACGCTGCGGCTAAGCTCTCTAGTCAAATGACAATGGAATCCAATCCCGACGCCGAGATTCGCGATCCGTCGAAGCCACACCGTCGCAGTCGTTGGATGCTCCGACAATCCCGCGCGCGACTCGCTCAAAATCGCGCAACTGCTCAAGCGCCACGGCTTCAAGGTGATTCCAGTCAATCCGCAGCTCGACGCCGACGCTCTCCGGAGCGCGCTCGGCGAGAAGTGCTACGCCTGACCTCGCGTCGATTCCCGAGCCAGTCGAAATAGTAGACGTGTTCCGCCGCTCGGAGTTCGTGCCGCAAATCGTCGAGGAAGCAATCGCCAAAGGCGCGCGCATACTGTGGTGCCAACTCGGCGTAATCCATCTCGAAGCAGCCCGCCACGCGCAGCAAGCCGGCATGACGGTAATCGTCGATCGATGCCCCGCAATCGAATACGCCCGCCTGTTCTGAGGCTTCGACCACCGTGCGAGTCATCGTAATCGGAGCGGGAATCGGTGGCCTCGCCGCCGCACTGACGCTTCGACGCGCTGGCCTCGACGTTCAGGTCTTCGAACAAGCCACCGAACTGCGCGAGGTAGGCGCCGGCATCCAGATAAGCCCCAACGCGTCGCGAATCCTCGAGCGGCTCGGACTCGAGCAGGAGATGCGCCGCTTCGGAGTGCGACCGCAGGCGGTGATTTTCCGCCGATGGGACGACGGACGCGAGCTCGCGCGACAGCCGCTGGCCGACGCCTGCGAGCGTAACTTCGGCGCACCCTATTATCATTTCCATCGCGCCGAGCTGCTCGACCTTTTTTCAGCGGCTGTGCCCGACGGCGTGCTGCATCTCGACTATCGATGCGTCGGCTAACCCAGCACGCCGACCGCGTCGAAGTGCAATTCCATAACGGCGCGACCGCCGATGCCGACGTGGTCGTCGGCGCCGACGGCATCCACTCGACCGTGCGCAAAGACATCATGGGCCCCGAGTCGCCGCGATTCTCAGGACACGTCGCCTATCGCGGGCTGGTTCCTGCGGATCGCGTCGCGCACCTGGGCGTCGAGGTCGCGGCCATCGCATGGTGGGGTCCCGGCCATCACTTCGTCCACTACTACGTCGGCGCCGGCGCGCGTTATCACAACTGGGTCGCCGTAACTCCCGGCGAATGGCGCGTCGAGTCGTGGACCGCAAAGGGCGAAGTCGCAGACGCGCTGAAAGAATTCGAAGGATGGCATCCGCAGGTCCGCGCGATCATCGGCGCAGTCGAGACGACCAATCGATGGGCGCTCTACGACCGCGAACCGCTCTGCGAGATGGACCGTCGGGCGCGTGACTCTCATGGGTGACGCGGCGCATCCGATGCTCCCCTACATGGCGCAGGGTGCGGTGCAATCGATCGAGGACGCCGCGGTGCTCGCGAAATGTCTCGAGCATGCTGATGCGCACGATGTGGACGCGGCGCTCTTGCGCTACGAGCAGACGCGCAAGCCGCGCGCCTCGCGATGCCAGGAAGGCTCGCGCCGCAACGGCATCATGTACCATCTCGCCGACGGCCACGATCAACAAAAGCGCGACGCCAACCTCGGGACGTCCGCGACCGCTCCGCTGCCGCAGAACGCGTGGCTCTACGGCCACGACGTCGAAGCCGAATTCGCGCAATCGTGAGATGAAGCCGCGCAAGTGGAAGACGCTCAGCAGCGACGTCGCCTACAGCACGCCGATCTTCGATCTCCATCGCCGGCACTCGACGCACGCGCGCCGCGGCGAACGCGACTTCTTCATCCTCGACGCGCCCAACTGGGTGAATATCATTCCGCTCGCGAAAAACGGCGACGTCGTGATGATTCGCCAATGGCGTCACGGCATCTCGGAATTCACGATCGAGGTTCCTGGCGGAATGGTCGATCCCGAGGACGAGTCGCCGATGCACGCCGCGCGGCGCGAGATGGTCGAGGAGACCGGCTTCGATTCCGACGCAATCGTCGAGCTCGGCAAGGTGCATCCCAACCCCGCGATCCAGGGCAATATCTGCTTTCTCATTCCTCGCCGAAAACGTGCGCCAGGTCGACCGCGTGGTATCGCTAGGCGACGAGGAAACCGAAGTGGTGATGGTCCCGATGCGCGAAATTCCCGGCCTGATAGCCTCAGCCAAAATCATGCACGCCCTGACAATAGCCGCATTCTCCTTCCTGCACGTCTACAACCCCCCGCCAAAGCCCCGCCGCAAAAAGTAAGCATTCCGATTCGTCGCCTCCATCTCTGATTCCCTCCTCCCAAATGGGAGGAGGGTTAGGGTGGAGGACCATGTGCGGCGCGATTGTCCGTTGCGCCGCACACCCGGAATCTCAGCAATTTTGGTCCCTCACCCGCCGCGCGGACGCGTCGGCCTCTCCCCTCTTCGGGCGAGGCAAAGAGAACTTCTGCAAGAAAATTCGCCCCGCGCGTTCAAAGAGTCGAGAGGGACGACTCCATGGACGCATCAAGCTCGAAGTTCAAGATCTGGAGTGGCGCACTTGCCGATCCTCGCCTCTTCCAGATCCTTCTCGCTCGGCATCCTGCTTGCCACCGGCGCTTACTTCCGCGACTTCAGTATCCGGCCATCGCAAGTCCTGCTGACCTTCGCCGCCGGCCTGCTGACGCAAGCCGCCTGCTGGAGGCTCACTCCCTCGAAGCCTCGCTCACTCCGCAGCGCCATCATCACCTGCCTCAGCCTGTCGCTGCTGCTGCGCGCCGATAACCTGCTCGCGCATCCGCTCGCCGCGGCCGCTGCCATCTCGTCGAAGTCGATCTTACGCCACCGCGGCAAGCATCTGTTCAACCCCGCGACCTTTGGCATCATCTTCGCGATCGTTCTTCTCCCCGGCACGTGGGTGTCGCCGGGCCAGTGGGGCCAGGATGTTGCGATAGCCGGATGGGTGATGATGCTCGGGACGCTCGTGACGAATCGCGCGCGCCGCGGCGACATCAGCTGGACCTTCCTCGTCTTCTATCTCGGCGCGCTCGCGCTCCGCATCGGGTATCTCGGCCAGCGATGGGCCGTGTGGACGCATCAACTCGAGAGCGGCGCGCTGCTGCTGTTCGCGTTCTTCATGATTTCCGATCCGATGACCGGTCCCAACGCCCGCCGCGGCAGGATCGCGCACGCCGCGCTCGTCGCCGCCCTCGCGTACGCGTGGCAGTTCCGGCTCTACCACACCAACGGACTCATCTGGGCTTTGTTTATCGCGGCGCCATGCGTTCCGCTGTGGGACGCGATTTGGCCCGCGCGAAAATTCGAATGGACCCAAAATGGAGGTGCCCATGAACTCGCTCTACCGCATTCCGCTGCTTGTGACGCTGACGCTCGCCGCGCTGATTCTCGGCGCGCCGCATGACGCGCGCGCGTTCTGCGGCTTCTACGTCGGCAAGGCCGACGAGAGCCTCGTCAATCATTCGTCGCAAGTCGTGATGGCGCATCATGACGACAAGACCGTCATCAGCCTGATGAACGACTACCAGGGCGAGCCGTCGGAGTTCGCGCTGGTGGTGCCGGTGCCGGTCGTGCTGCAGAAGGGCCAGGTGCATATCGGCGATCGCGAGCTGTTCCAGAAGATCGACGCGTACAGTTCGCCGCGGCTGGTCGAGTATTACGATCCGGACCCGTGCGAGCTGATGCGCCCGATGGCTATGGGAGCCGCTGGTCTGGGTTCGCGAGGAATACTGGCAGGGGCGGCGCCGGCGCAGGGCAGAAGCCGACGCGCTCGGCGTGAAGATCGAAGCGGAATACACCGTCGGCGAATATGACATCGTGATTTTGTCGGCCAAGCAGTCGCTCGGCCTGCAAACCTGGCTGCAACTCAACGGCTACAAGATTCCGCTCGGCGCGGATCGCGCGCTCGAACCATACATCCGCAGCGACATGAAGTTCTTCGTCGCCAAGGTCAATCTGACCGAGCAGAAGCGCACGGGCCTGACCTACCTGCGTCCGCTGCAGTTCGCCTTC
Organism: uncultured delta proteobacterium; assembly: GCA_963747845.1. Taxonomy (GTDB): domain Bacteria; phylum Desulfobacterota; class Binatia; order Binatales; family Binataceae; genus Binatus. The sequence continues at coordinate 199,217 of CAVVGR010000001.1, read as the reverse complement.
GACTCGCCAAAGTTCATGCTGCCGATTCGGCTCGGGATGATTAACTCGCAAGGCCCGCAGGATCTCGTCATCTACATGCTCACCGAAGACGGCCGCGTCGAAACCACCAACTACCGCACCGTGAAACTGCCGACCGGCGTGGATATCCCTGAGTACGTGCGCGGTGAGTTCGGCGATTTCTACAAGGCGATGTTCGACGAGCAGGTCAAGCGCAACGACATGCGCGCGGTGTTCACCGAGTACGTGTGGAACATGGGATGGTGCGATCCGTGCGCAGGACCGCCGCTCTCGCGCGACGAACTGAAAAGCCTCGGCGTCTTCTGGCTCGACGACGAAGGTGGCACGCCGCGATTTCGTCCCGGCGGCATGATGCCGTATCAACCGATGGGCAGTGGTGCGATGCCGGTGATGCTCACGCGCTTGCACGTCCGCTACAGCGCCGACACGTTTCCCGAAGATCTGAACTTCCAGGAAACGCAGGATCAGGAAAACTACCAGGCGCGCTACGTGATGCATCACCCATGGGACGGCTCGCCCACCGCATGCGAAGGCGCACGGAATTATTTTGAGGAGCTGAACAAGCGCAAAGCCGAAGAAGCGGAAACCCTGGCCGATCTGACCGGCTGGAACCTGGCGGACGTGATCAAGAAGGCCGGGCTGACGCCGGACGCACAGCCAAAGCCATGGTGGCAAGGCCTATGGGGCTCGGGTGGCTGATGATGGTGTGGGTGCCGCGCGGGGTCGCATTGCGACCCCGCGCGGCCCCAGATCCTGGACCGTTATCGCTTGCAGCGCATCAAGCCTTATCGAGAATCCTGATCAGCTTCGAACTGTACGCGACCAGATTCCCACAGTCTGAACATTTTACACTCTGAACTTCATTCTCTTCGACGTAGATAATCATCGCTTTTCCGCCGCATTTTGGACACGTCAAAATATCGTCAATCGGAGCTTCCTTCGCCTTGGCCATAGCGCGATCGCACATCTCCAGCTCGCCCCGTCAACCCCTGCATTGACAGGCGTGGCAGCGTGCCCTAACCTTGGCAGTTTGCTAGATTAAAGAAAGAAACCTAGCGGGCCGGTGCCGCTTACCTCGACCTGCCGCAACCGAGTTTTTATCCATGTTTGACACGCTCAGCGACCGCCTCGAAGGGGTTTTCAGAAAGCTCAAGGGAACAGGGCGCATCACCGAGCGCAATATCGAGGAAGCGCTGCGCGAAGTCCGCCTCGCACTGCTCGAAGCCGACGTCAATATCAAGGTCGTCCGCGACTTCATCGAGCACGTCAAGTCGAAGGCGCTTGGCGAGGAAGTGCTGCGCTCGCTCACGCCCGAGCAGCATCTCATCAAGTTCGTCGCGACCGAGTTGCAAAACGCGATGGGCGGTTCGGCGCGCGAGCTCGATCTCAAGGTCAAGCCGCCCGTCAAGATCATGGTCGTCGGCCTGCAAGGCTCCGGCAAAACGACGTCGATCGCGAAGCTCGCGCTATGGCTCAAGTCGGAGCGCAAGCGTCATCCGATTCTCGCGTCGACCGACGTTTATCGGCCGGCTGCGATGGAGCAGTTGCGCGTGCTCGGTGCGCAGGCGCAGGTTCCGGTCGTCGACAGCAACGAGAATCAGAATCCGATCGAGATCGCATCGCACGCGATGGCTCGCGCCGAGACCGGCGGGCATGACGCGATACTGATCGACACCGCCGGCCGCCTGCAAATCGACGAAGAGCTGATGGACGAGCTGGCGCGCCTGAAGGCCGCGCTCAATCCGCATCACATTATATTCGTCGCCGACGCGATGACCGGTCAGGAAGCCGCGAACGTGGCGGCAGGATTTCACGAGCGGCTGGGAATTTCCGGCGTCATTCTGACCAAGCTCGACTCCGACGCGCGCGGCGGCGCGGCGCTTTCGGTGCGAACCATCACTGGCGCGCCGATCCTGTTCGCGGCGACGGGCGAGAAGCTCGACGCGTTCGAGGTTTTCTATCCGGACCGGCTGACCTCGCGCATCCTCGGGATGGGCGACGTGCTGACGCTCATCGAAAAGGCGCAGCAGAACTACGATCAGACCAAGGCCAAGGAGCTCGAGCGCAAGTTCAAGAAGAACGAGTTCACCATCGCGGACTTTGCCGATCAGATCAAAGCGATAAAGAAAATGGGCTCGCTCGGCGAGCTGATGGGTATGATTCCCGGGCTCAAGAAAGTCGCGGGCGCCGCCGATTCCGAAGACGCCAAGCGCGAGCTCGAGCGCATCCAGGCGATTATCAACTCGATGACGCTGCAGGAGCGCGGCAACCATCTGATTATCAACGGGCGCCGGCGCGCGCGAATAGCCGGCGGCAGCGGCACCTCGGTGCAGGACGTGAACCGCTTTCTCAAACAGTTCGAGCAGACGCGCAAGATGATGAAGAAAATCACCCGCATGGGCGCGGGCAAAATGATGATGCGCGGACTGGGGCTCGGCAGCTAAAACAGGAAACAGGAGAAATCGAATGGGACTTGTAATCCGCTTGCGCCGCCATGGCGCGCGCAAAAAACCTTTTTACCGCATCGTCGTCGCGGATTCGCGGTCGCCGCGCGATGGACGCTTCGTCGCGCAGGTTGGCACCTACGATCCGGCGTTCGATCCGCCGCGCGTCACCATCAAAAAGGACGTGGCCGATCAATGGATCAAGGCTGGCGCCAAGCCGAGCGACACGGTAAGAAAGTTAATTAAACGGGCCGAAACAGCAACGGTCTCCGCCTGATGCGACCCGCTGCAACGGAGCCATCCCATGAAGGAGCTCGTTCAGTTTCTCGCACAACAACTGGTGAACAATCCTGACGCGGTCGACGTGAAGGAGACGCAGGGCGACACCGCCTCGGTTCTTGAACTGCGCGTGGCGAAAGAGGATTTGGGCCGCGTGATCGGCAAGCAGGGCCGCACCGCGAAAGTCGATCCGCACGATTCTGAACGCCGTCGCGTCCCGCACCAACCGCAAGGTCGTTCTCGAAATCGTCGAGGACAAGTGACCGCGCGGCAAACTCCTGCACGATGACGCGAAGCGAACTGCCGCATCGATGCTCCGCGTCGGCCGCATAACCGGCGCCCACGGGCTCAAGGGCGCGCTGCGATTCAGGCCCGACAATCCCGACTCCGACACATTGCAAGAGGTCAAGCGCGTGTTCCTCGAACGCGAGGGGCCGGCGCGCGAGTTTCGCCTGACGGGAATCGCGCCGCTCAACGCGACGACGCGGCGAATCACGCTCGAAGGCGTCGCCGACGCAAACGCGGCCGAGTCGTTGAAGGGCGCTATCGTGATGCTCGCGACGGAGGACGTCCCTGCCGCGAAGCCGGGCGAGTTCTACTATTACGAAGCCATCGGGTGCGAGGTATTTCTATCTGACGGCAGCCGCCTCGGCACGATCGAGGAAGTCTTCTCCAACGGCGCGCAGGATATCTGGGTCGTGCGCGACGGCGATCGCGAAGTGCTGGTCCCGGTGATCGAGGACGTCGTCAAGGCGATGGATTTCGCCGCGCGCCGCGTCACGATAGAGCCGATCCCCGGCCTGCTCGACTGACCATCTGGCCCGACGTGCTGCGCCCGGTTAGATTTGATCAAACCCGCGATGGAATTTCACATCATCACCCTGTTCCCCGAGATGTTCGAGTCGCCGTTTCGCGGCGGCATGATCGGGCGCGCGGTCGAACAGGGATTGATCGCGATCAAGCCGCATCCGCTGCGCGAGCACGGCCTCGGCAACTACCGGCAGGTCGATGACGCGCCGTATGGCGGCGGCAGCGGAATGGTGATGCGGCCCGAGCCGATCGCCGCCGCGATCGACGCCGTCAACGCGCGAGCGGCCGGGTCTGTGGCGCATCCTGATGACGCCGCAGGGCGAAGTGTTCGACAATTCGATGGCGCGCGACCTCGCCAAACGCGCGCCCGGCCTGATGATCGTCGCGGGACGCTACGAGGGAATCGACGAGCGCGTGCGCTCGCTGGTCGATCAGGAAATCTCGATCGGCGATTACGTGCTGAGCGGCGGCGAAATCCCCGCGATGGCGGTGATCGAGGCGGTCGGCAGGATGATCCCGGGCGTGCTCGGCAATCCCGAGTCGCTCGACGAGGAATCGTTCGCGGCCGGGATGCTCGAATACCCGCAATACACGCGGCCCGAAGAGTTCCGCGGCATGACGGTGCCGGAAATCCTGCTGAGCGGCGACCACGGCAAGATTCGCGCATGGCGCGAGGCTGAAGCAAAACGGCGAACCGCACGGCGGCGCCCAGACCTGCTCGAGCGGCGCAAGTTCTGAACGTGTCCGACCTTTTCGTAGCGCTGATTCATCATCCGGTGATCAATCGGAATGGCGAGACCGTCACCTCGGCGATCACCAGCCTCGACATTCACGATATCGCGCGCGCGTCGCGCACCTACGACGTGCGCGGCGTGTTCATCGTGCATCCGATCCCCGAGCAGCGGAAATTCGCCGCGAGCGTGATCGATCATTGGCGCTTCGACTTTGGCCGCGCGCACGATTCGCGCCGTCGCGAGGCGCTCGAGCGCGTGCAGATAGTCGCGGAGCTCGACGACGCGATCGCGGAGGCATCGCGAATCTCCGGCGCGCGTCCGCTCATCGTGCATACTTCGGCGCGCACCGAAGGCGGCACCAGCTACGCCGATTTGCGCGCGCGGCTCGAAGCTCCGGACGCGCCGCCGATGATGATCCTGTTCGGGACGGGATTTGGAATGTCGCCCGAGGTGGCCGAACGCGCCGACATCGTTCTCGCGCCAGTCCTGGGTCCCGGCGACTACAACCATCTGTCGGTGCGCTCCGCCGCAGGAATCATCCTGGATCGCCTGCGCGGGAAGTGAGCGCAGACGGGCCTCTGCTCTTTGCCTCGCCCCAAGAGGGGAGAGGCCGACGTCTTCCTAGAACGGCGGGTGAGGGACCAAATTTGCTGAAGTTTTGCGCGTGGTTCCGGGATGTGCGGCGCAACAGACAATCGCGCCGCATAATGGTCCTCCACCCTAACCCTCCTCCCATTTGGGAGGAGGGAATCAGAATGGGGAGGAGACACTCGATCAGGTTGGGAGGATTGCGCGCAGCTTCTCGACGAAGCGGTGCATGTGCGGGTCGGAACGCTCGAACGGAATCTCATCGAAGCTGAACCATTGCACGCCGTGAAACTCGCCGCGGTCGAATTCTATTGCGCGTGAGCTGTCGCCGCGGAGCGAGTACCAGAGCGATACGTCTGTATGCGGGCCCTCGCCGAGCGTTCGTGTTGCTGTGATGAACAGCGGTCCCTCGCGTATGAACTCGGCGGTTAGATTCAGCTCCTCCGCCAGCTCCCTCACGACGGTTGTGCGTGGATCTTCGTCCGGCTCGACGTGGCCTCCGCTCGGCAGCCATAGGCCTGCCAGCTTGTGATCGACCAGCAAGATCTTTCCGCGCTGATCGTCTATCAGCGCGAAGTAACTCACCAGGTGCTTCAGCGGAACGTCGGGTTTGCGGGTCCTGAAAATCGGCGCGCCGGAGCGAATCCACTCGAGCGTCGAGTCGCGATGCTCCCGCTCGATCTCGTCCAGCGGCTCGATTGCCGCGATCACCTCGGCGATTCTCGCACGCATTGAACTCGCCTTCTCCAACACACCCCGGACTGTTCGCTCAAGCAGCACCGACCGCGAGGACAAGAAGCGCGAACGCCGCACCCAACCCGCACGTTCTTATCCAGTGGAACCAATCCCAGCGACTCTCTTCCTCTCTCCAGTTGTCAGGCACCGAATGCGGCGTCCATTTGGCAATCCGATTGTTGATAGGCACCGGACCGACCAGCGAGAACACCACCGCAACTGCCTGGATTGCAAAAGCTGCCGCGCACAGACGCCAGGCATGCTCGTTCAGATGCTCGATGGGCAGCAACAGCAGAAGATTCAGCAGGGTAGAGCCCCCCATCCAGAACGGCATCACGCGGCCGAGCAGCTCAGCGAACGCTTGGCGCATCATAATATGCACTTCGAACGGTTGCCGGTTGAGCGTCGGATGCGCGAACACCGCCACGTTCAGTTCACTTCCGCACATCAGGCCAAGGACCATCACGGCAACAAGCAGAAGCATCATGGAGACAAGTCTCCCACGGGTCATCCGACCGCTCAAAGGGCATTGCGCGGGACTCTCCAAATGACCGGCACGCACCCCATTGAGTGGTCGCGCGCATTTGGGTAGGTTTAGGGGCTCGACTCGAGGTCTTTTTTCCCATGAATACCGTTATCCAGAAGCTCGAAGAGCGGGGCCTGCGCAAGGACCTGCCCGAATTCCGCGTCGGCGACTCGGTCCGCGTTCACGTCAAGGTCGTCGAAGGCGAGAAAGAGCGCGTGCAGTCCTTCGAAGGCATCGTGATCAAAATCAACCGCGGCGCCAACCGGGCGACGTTTACCGTGCGCAAGGTTTCGTACGGCGTCGGCGTCGAGCGAATCTTCCCGATGCATTCGCCGCGAATCGACAAGCTGCAGGTGCTGACGCGAAATCGCGTACGCCGCGCGCGGCTGTACTACCTGCGCGATCTGTCGGGCAAAGCGGCGCGCCTCGACGTCGCGACCTGAGCGCCCGGCGAGCCTTCGATCATCTGTCGTTGGAAGCTGTCTTCCCGGCAGGAATCCGCGTCATCGTCACGTTGCCGTCCAGGTAGGCGCCCTCGGCCATCGTCAGGTTGCGCGTGTCGATATTGCCGTAGAACCTCGCGCGCGGCCCGAGCGCCACGTGAGTGCATCCGATAACTTCGCCGCGGAACTCGCCCATTATCAGCAATCGCGGCGCGAAGACCTTGCCATCGATCATCCCGTCTTCGCCGACGACGACCAGCTCAACCGAACGAACCTCGCCTTTAAAGCGGCCCTCGATTCTGACCGGTTCCTGGAAAATCAGCTTGCCTGAAACATTGATGTTGCGGCCGACCGCCACCCGCGTGCGCTCCTCGGCCCAGGCGACGCCCGCATCCTTGGGTATGCTTATTGAATCCATCCACTACGCAGCCGGGAAAACGTGGCACGCCACCGCATGTCCGCCTCGTCCGGTCTCCAATTTCGGCTCGACGTTACTACAAACATCTTTCGCATAAGGACACCTTGGATGGAAGGCGCAGCCCGGCGGCGGGTTCATCGGACTCGGCATTTCGCCGGGCAGCTTGATGCGTTCGGGCTTGTGCGCGGCGTCGATCGTCGGGATCGCCGAGAGCAGCGCGCGCGTGTAGGGATGCCGCGGGTTCAGGTAAATCTCGTCGCGCGACGCGATTTCGACAATCTTGCCGAGGTACATGATCGCGACGCGATTGCTGATGTGCTCGACCACGCGCAAGTCGTGCGCGATGAACAGGTACGTCAGTTTCAGCTTCTCCTGCAGGTCCTGCAGCAGGTTGATGATCTGCGCCTGGATCGAAACGTCGAGCGCCGAGACCGGCTCATCGAGCACGAGGAAGCGCGGATTCACCGCGAGCGCGCGCGCGATTCCGATTCGCTGGCGCTGCCCGCCGGAGAACTCATGCGGCAAACGATCCATCGCGTCGGCGCTCATCCCGACCATCGCGAGCAGCTCGGCGATCCGGTCTTCCTTTTCGCGGCCGCGCGCGAGCTTGTGAATCTCGATTCCTTCGCCGACGATCGAGCGCACGCGCATCCGGGGATTCAACGACGCGTACGGGTCCTGGAAGACGAGCTGCATCTGCTGGCGCAGCGTGCGCAGCTCCGCGCGGCCAAGCGTCGAGAGATCGCGGCCGTCGAAATAGACGGCGCCCGCAGTCGGCTCGAGAAGTTTCAGGATCAGCCGTCCAAGGGTCGATTTGCCCGAGCCCGACTCGCCCACCAGTCCCACTGTCTCGCCGGGTTGAATTTCCAGGTTGACGCCCGCCACCGCTTTTATCGAAAGTGTTTTCCCGCCGATGAGGCCAGTCGATCCCGCCGGAAACTCCTTGCTGAGATTCACGACGCGAACCAGCGGCGCGCCCGCGGCGGCCGTGTTCACCGGAATAGCGGCAGAGTCAGGCGCGGATGCAGGCGACATAATGGTTGGGGCCCTTGGTTTCGAGCGGCGGCTCGCCGGCGGAGCATTGCGGAATCGCGCGCGCGCAGCGCGGATGAAATCTGCATCCGGCCGGTGGATTCAGCGCGCTCGGAATCGAGCCGGGAATCGCCTGCAGGCGATGGCTGCGGTTGCCGTCGATGCCCGGAATCGATTCGAGCAGCCCGCGCGTGTACGGGTTGAGCGGATTTCGAAACAGCTCCGCGCTCGGCGCCTGCTCCATCACGCGCGCCGCGTAAAGAATCGTCACGTCGTCGGCATACTCGGAGACGATCCCGAGGTCGTGCGTGACGAGTATGACAGCGAGGCCGAGCCGCACCTGCAACTCGCGGATGAGATCGAGAATCTGCGCCTGAATCGTGACGTCGAGCGCGGTCGTCGGCTCATCTGCAATCAGCAGGCGCGGGTTGCACGACAGCGCCATCGCGATCATCACGCGCTGGCGCATGCCGCCGGACAGCTGATGCGGATAGTCGTTGATGCGATGTTCGGGGTCGGCGATGCCGACCATGCGGAGCGCCTCGATGGTGCGATTGCGCGTCTCGGCGCGATTGGTGCGCTGATGAAGGCGGACGGCCTCGCCAATCTGGCTGCCGATGGTGAAGACGGGATTGAGCGAGGTCATCGGCTCCTGGAAGATCATCGCGATTCGCGCGCCGCGAACATGGCGCATGTCGGGCTCGCTGAGTTTCAGCAGATCCTGATCCTCGAAGATAATTTCGCCGCCCACAATTTTCGCCGTCTCGGGCAGCAGCCGCATGATCGAGAGCACGCTCGCCGTCTTGCCGGAGCCCGACTCGCCGACGATTCCCAACAACTTGCCAGGCGCGACGGAAAAACTCACGCCGTCCACCGCGCGCACCTCTCCCACGTCGGTAAAGAACGAAGTGCGCAGCGATTTAACTTCAAGCAGAGGCTTCACGTGACGACCAGCGTAGCATCGCCTTGCCGCAGCCATCCAGATGATGGGGCTCAACAACGAGATTTCCGAGGGTCTAGCACTTCAATTCACGGCGGACATTTGCTAGCATAAACAAAGTCGAGGTCTTGGATTGGACCATCGACAAAAATAACGCAGCCACGGAGTGGCTAGCCATAAGGAGTCTCTGATGAAACGTTTCACCTTTCCAGTCCGGTTCGTCCGTCGTATTCCTGACCCTGTTTTTCCTCAATGCGAGCGACACATCTTAATGTGCGCTATCGCGGATCTACCTAAAGGATTGCCGACTGATCCCAATCCGCGTAAGCCCCGTATCGATCGACTGATCTGGCGGGAGATCAAGAAGCACCTATTGAATGAAGAGGGAACTCCAAACACGTTCCACCTGAAGAACAAAGGGATAACCCTGATCGCTCAACGGGTGAACAAGATCGATGATGAGAAAATAGAGCTGGTCTTCGAGGAGGGCCAAGGAATTGTCGACGGCGGGCACACCTACGAACTGCTTCTTCAGAACCTCGCCGAAATCGAGGAACAGAATTCGAGTTCGAATGGCGACGCTAAGATATCACAGTTTATAAAGCTCGAGGTGCTTACTGGCGTCGCGCCCGATCTATCTCCCGAAATCGCAGGGGGCCTCAACACAGCCGTTCAGGTTCAGGAGATGAGTCTTCTAGAATTGAAGGACGGATTTCGCTGGATCCAAGACGAACTCCGAGACCAGCCATACGCCTCCAATATAGCGTACAGCGAGAACGAATCCTTGGCCTATGACGCGCGCGATATCGTTGGATTGCTCGATTTATTCAATGTTTTTGATTTTCCTAATGGCGAAGCCGAACACCCAGTGCGAGCCTATACGTCAAAGGGCCAAGTACTGGCGAACTACAAGAGAAAACAGGATCACTACGAGAATTTGCGGCCGATTCTCAAGGATATATTGACCTTGCACGACACGATCGCCTACGAAGGGCGCGACAAGCACAACACTACCGGAGGCAAGGGTGGAAAACTTGCTTTCGTTGAGCAGAAAAAGCGCGGTCAATACGAATTTCTGTTCAACAACGAGATCTCGAAGTATCGATTGATGGGCGGCGCACTCTTTCCAATGCTGGCAGCATTCCGCTGGATGGTCGAAATAAATCCCACAACCGGTCTAGCGCAGTGGCGAGAGGGCTTTTCAGCGGTTAGAAAGCTATGGAACGAAACAGGCCCCGAGTTGATGAGAGCCACGCAAGGCACCAGTGACGAATTGGGCCGCAAGCCGCATGCAATTGGTCGAAGCCGAAATCACTGGGCAAGTTTGCATAAAACCGTAGCCAATGCCGACCTGATGCGACGCACCTCCGCCTGAGGCGATCGAGAGCAAGGCCGTCTGATGCTGTGCTTTGAGGTCAGACGGCCTTTCTTATACCGCCATCCGAAGGCTCGGAAGTTCCTTCTCTGAAATCATGCGGCGGTGGCGGGATCCAGCCGGTCGCGCAGATGGTCGCCGAGGAAGTTGAACGACATCACGGCGAGAAAAATGAAAATGCCCGGAATCAGAATCCACGGGTAGCGCGCGAGGTTCTGCACGTCCTGCGCCTGCGCGAGCAGGTTGCCCCAGCTCGCGGCCGGCTCCTGGATGCCGAGACCCAGCAGCGACAGCGCGCTTTCGCCGAGGATGAAGCCGGGAACCGAGAGCGTGGCCGCGACGATCGCGTAGCCCATCACCGACGGAATGATGTGACGCGTGATGATGCGCCAGCGCGACGCGCCGAGCGCACGCGCCGCCTCGACGTACGGCCGCGATCGCACCGAAGACGCCATCCCGCGGATGATTCGCGCGAAGCCGGCCCAACTGATGAAGCTCATGATCGCGACGATCATGAAAAACGTCGTGACCGTGCTCAGCCCCGACGGAATCACCGCCGCCAGCGCGAGCAGGAAATAGAAGGACGGCAGCGACATCTCGATTTCGGACCATCGCATGATCAGGAAATCCACCGTGCCGCCGACGTAGCCCGACAGCGCGCCAATCGTGATGCCGAGCGAGAAGGTGATCAGCACGCCGATCAGGCCGACGCACATGCTGACGCGCGAGCCGTACACGATGCGCGAGTAGAGGTCGCGCCCGAGGCCCTCGCTGCCGAGCATGAAGTACGGCTCGCTCTCGCTGTCGGTGGTGAAGAGGTGGCCGTGCGAGAACAGGTGGATGTCGAGCCGTTGGGATTCGTCGGCGACGTACTTGCGCGCCTTGGCATCCTGCATGTGCATCGGATGGGTGTAGAACAGCGAGCGCGACCATTCGGACGGTGCGCTCAGGTGAATCGACATGGGAGGGCAATCGGGCATCTCGCGATTCTGATAAGTCGGGTCGTAGCTGGCGAAGAACGGCGACGCGGCGGCGAGCAGATAGAAGATGGCGAGGCAGATGGCGGAGAAGCGCACCGTTCGCGAGGCGAGGCGCCATTCGCGCGCAATGCTCGAAGTCGATCGCGCGGAGACCGCCGCGACTTGCAGATTCGCCTGCATCGCCGGGACTGCGTTCATCTCACTCGGCCGCCACCGATGAAAAATCGACGCGCGGATCGACCGCGACCAGCGCGATGTCGGCGAGCAGGTTGCCGACCAGCAGCAGCACGGTGCCGACCAGCACCGACGCCATCACGAGGTAGATGTCGAGCGCGCGCACCGCGTCGAGCATCAGCAGGCCGAGTCCCTGCAGGTTCATCACGGCCTCGACCAGCGCTGCGCCGCCGAGCAGATCGCCGAGCGAATATCCCGCCATCGTGACGAACGGGTTCAACGCGTTGCGCAGCACGTGCTTGTAGATGACGACGCGCTCGGACAGTCCCTTGGCGCGCGCGGTGCGCACGAATTCGGAATTCTTGATTTCGAGAATCTGCGATCGCATCAGGCGCATCAGGCCCGCCGTGCCCGAGATGCCGAGTACCAAGACTGGCAGGATGAGATGGTTGATGCGGTCGGCGATCTGATTCAGCGGGGAGAGCGTCAAATAGTCGGGCGAGTAGGTTTGGCCAATCGGAAACCATCCGGTTTTCAACGCCAGGTACATCGCCAGGAACGCGAGGAAAAAGCTCGGCACCGACATCCCGAAAAACGCCATGAACGACAGGACGCGATCCCAGATCGAATTCTGATTCACGGCGACGATGATGCCGATCGGAATCGCTATCAGCCACGAGAAAATCATGCTGGTCGCCGACAGGATGATCGTGTTGACGGCGCGTTCCGGGATAAGCCGGAGCACGCTCACGCGGTACTGCAGCGAATAGCCGAAGTTGAGATGCAGCACGTCCCACAGCCACTTGAAGTATCGGACCATCAGCGGCTTATCGAGGCCGAACTGCTCTTCGAGCTGGCGAACGATCTCGGGCGTGATGGCGGGGTTGAGCTTGAGATTCGAAACGAAGTCGCCCGGCACCAGCGACATCGCGAGAAACGAAATGAAGGTGATCCCGAGGATGAGCGGGATCATGTTGAGCAGGCGACGGATCAGAAAGCGGGTCATCGTGTCATCGGCCTGATATTTCGACGTTCGGGCGGCGCCGGATGTTCAGTCGGGCTTGAATTCGATCCACTCCGATTTGTACAGGCCCCAAACCTTGGGCTGATAGTTCTCCAGCGAATTTTTCCACGACGCATAGCGTTGCTGCCGCACCGTTTCGATTATCGGCAGCTGGTCGTGCAGGATTTGCTGAATCTGCCAGTAGTACTGCGGACGCTTGGTGAGATCCATCTCGGACGCGCCCTCGTCGAGCAGCGTGTCGATCTCGGCCTCCCACGGCGTGGCCGGGGTGGGCTGATTCGGATACCACAAGTGCAGATTGCCCGATGATCGATAGAAGTTCGACGCATCGTTGGGCTCCATCCCGCCGCCGAATCCCATCAACACGCAATCCCAGTCGAAGGACGAATCCAGCTTGTCGACCAGCGTGGTGAACTCGAGCGGCCGGTAGTTCACCTTGATGCCGAGGCTTTCGAGATCCTGCTTGTAGATGGTGCACATCTGGTCGCGCTGCGGATTGCCGGTGTTGGTCGTGAGATCGAATTCGAGCGGATTGCCTTTTGGATCGGTCCGCAGGCCGGGCTTTACGAGATGATAGCCGGCTGCCTCGAGCAGGTCGGCGGCCTTTTTCGGATCGTAGTCGTAATCCTTGAGATTGGGATTGTGAAATATTTTGTTCTCCGGCGAGATGTCCGCCACCGCCGGCTCGGCGAGGCCGTGAAAGACAAGATCGATCATCGATTTCTTGTCGACCATATGCGCCATCGCCTGCAGGAACTTCAGGTCGGTGAACCAGTTGAGCTTCGGATTGGTCACGCCGTTTTTGACGAAGTGGCGCGGATTGCGATTGAAGGTGAAAAACAGCGAGCCGGTGTCGATTCCGATCTTGCTGAACCGTGATATCGAGTTCGTGGTCGTCCCTCTTTTGCTCGAGCGGATAAACCTCCTCGGGACGCGGATCGTAGACGTCGATCTGCCCCGACAGGTAGCGCAAATATTCGGCGTTCTGGTCCTGCACGATCGTCACGTTCTGCCCATGCAGGCGCGGCAACTGACCGCCATGCTCGTCCTTCATCCAGAAATCTTCGTTGCGTACATAATTGACGACCTGGCTCTGCGCGTAGCGCACCATCTTGTATGCGCCGCTGCCGACGAGCTGTTCGGCGGGAGTGTCGATGCCCCACATATGGTTAAAATTTCCAGCCTTCCACGCCGGCTCGAGGATATGCGCCGGGATCACCTGGATGCCGAGCGAATAGAGCAGCGGAGCGAACGGCTTCGGCGTGTGCATGACGACCGTGTAGTCGTCGGGCGCCTCGGCGACGATGCGTTGGTGATCGATCGTGAGCGCAGGGCGGTAGCTGTTGGGCACCTTGGGATCGTAGATGACGTTGAGCGTGAACAGCACGTCGTGCGCGGTGAGCGGCGCGCCGTCAAACCATTTCATGTGGCGAAGATGAAATGTGATCGTCTTATTGTCGGGCGCGATCTCCCATTTCTCGGCGATCCCGGCTTCCGGCAGGTTCGTGACGGGATTGAGACGGAGCAAGCCCTCGAACAAATCGCCGGTAAGCGTGCCCGAGGTCGAATCGGTAATCAGGATCGGATTGAAGGTGCGCGGGTCGCTGCCCACGGCGCTGTAAAGGACCTGCGCCTTCGCGTGATCAGCGTCGGGCCGGTTCACGTGGCATCCGGTGAAAATCGCGAGCGATGACAGCGCGATCGCGCAGGTGATGGCCGCTGGAATTCGCTTGCGCAGGCTTTCAGCTTTCATTCGAAAATGCGCCGGGCCCTTCGATGCTCAGATTCATCAGAGTGGCTCCGGGAGCCGGAGTCAACACGAACGTCGAATCGGGGATGTCGCCGTTGACGATCGGCCTCAGGAAACGAAACTTGACGTGACTGCCGGCCGCCGGAAAAGTCGCGTCGACGGTGTACGGGAACATCACTCCGCCGATATCATGATAGTCGGTGTAACGCACCACGTAGTTGACCTGGCCGCCGGCCGCCGTCTCCCGCACCATCGCGAGGTTGCCGTCGGAAAATCCAAGCTCGCGAGTCCCTGCCGCCGCGTTGCCGTAGGTCGCGACCAGCATCGTGCCATCGTTCGACACCGAGTCGGCTTTGCTGTCCAGCGCGAACTGGGCCGGCGCCAGTCCCATCAGCAGGCCGACGGCGTCCGCCGGCGCCATCGGGATTCGCACGAACCGGTAAAGCGTGTCGGCGGTCGCCTGGCCGCGAATGAAGCGATTTTCGCCCGGCTCGAAGATTGAAAGATCCGTCCCCTGCGCCGCGATCAGCAGTGCAACGCCGAACGGCGACGACGCCTCGACCCGCAAGCTGCCCGGCCGCCGCGCGACGATTTGCTCCTTGGCCTTCACGTGCTGAGTGCCGACGGTATATTCCATGACGGCCGGCGACTCCACCGACACCAGCCGCTTGTCACGCTCGGCCAGCGCCGCGACCATCTTCTGCGCCTGATATTTGTTGGCGTCCCAGCCCGGGATTGGCGTCGGGGGCAGCGGCGGGGGATGAGTGTCGATATAGAAGCAGCCCGAGCTCCCGAGCATCGTCAGCAGAAGCATCAAGGCGGCGGCGAGCGGAACTGTTCTTCGGCGCCGACTCCGTTCAGTGGCCCGCGCTGGCGGCATTCTGCAGGACCTGGATTTTATCCTTGAGGCGGGCGACCTGTTCGGTTTCCTGCGACTTCTTCAAGGCGTCCGAATATTCGTGGCCGGCTTCCTTGACCTTGCCCAGCTTGCGATAGGCATCGCCGAGATGCTCGGTGATAGTCGGATCGCTGCCGGTCAGGTTGACCGCCTTCTCCAGTTCCTCGACCGCTCGCTTGTAGTCGCCCTTCTGGTAGTAAACCCATCCGAGGCTGTCGACGTAAAATCCGTCTTCAGGCTCGATATCGAGTGCGCGCTTGATCAGCTTCTCCGCTTCGTCGAGATTGGTGCCCTGCTCGGCGTAGCTGTAGCCGAGGTAGTTCAGCGCCTGCGCATTGGCGGGATTCAACTCGATCGCCTTCTTCATCTCGGCCATGCCTTCGTCGCGCTGCTTGTTCTGATCGAGCGCCGCACCGAGCGTGAAGTGGAACTTGTCATTCTTGGGATCGGCGGCAACCATCTTGCGCGCCAGCTCGATCGCCGCCGGATAATCTTTCTTTTCCTGGTAGACCCCGACCATGAAGCCGATGATTTCCGGATCGTTGGGCTTCTTCGCGAGCGCATCTTTCAGCGCGCCCAGCGCCTGGTCGTAATTGTTCTGCTTGTCGTACAGGTACGCGAGCTGCAGGCGCGACTCGACGTAATGCTCGTTGTCGGCGGGAATCTTGTTGAACTCGCTTATCGCCTTGTCGTTCTCGGACAGCTCCGTGTAGACCGTGCCGAGATAGTAATGGACGCGGTAATTGTCGGGCTCGGAGCCGAGCACCAGGTTGAACTCGGTCGCGGCGTCGTCAAAGTTGCCCTGCTCGACGTACAGCAGGCCAATCTTGGTGCGCGTGTCGGCGGGATTGGTCTCGACCTGCTCGGCGCGCTTCAACTCGTCGAGCGCCTCGTTATATTTCTTCTGCCCGACCAGGATTTCCGCTTTGCGCTTGCGTACCAGCTCGTTGTTCGGGTTGATCTGCGTGATCTTGTTGTAATAGACCAGCGCATCCTGCGGCCGCTCCTGGCGCTCGCGCAGCAGCGCAAAATCGAGCAGCACCAGCTCCGACTGCGGATTCAGATCGAGCGCCTTCTGATAATATTTCTCGGCGCTGGCGTAATCCTTCGACGCCACCATCACCTTGCCGGCGTAGTAGTAGCCAAGGAATGAATTCGGATCGAGCGCGATAAGCTGCTCGAACGTCTTCTCGGCCTCGCCGTAATCGCCGCGCTTGGCGTAGAGCGTGCCGAGATAGAGATAGGCTTCCTGGTTCTTGGGATTGAGGCGCAGCACCTCTTGATAGTCTTTCTCCGCGGTGGTGTCGTCGCCCAGCGCCGAGCTGATACCCGCACCGAGCAGCCGCGCGTCGGCCGAATCCGGATTGATCGCAAGCGCCTGGTTTACCTGCTCGAGCGCCTCCTTCAGGCGTCCGTCGCGCACGTAAAGCGTCGCCAGCCGCACCTTCAGCGCGGCATTAGAAGGATCGTACTGAACCGCCTCGGCGTAATCCTTCAACGCCTCTTCGCGGTCGCCGTCGTTCATCGCGACTTCGGCCCGCAGGAACGCGCTCATCGCGCGCGCGTCGGAGGGTACGTCTACTGCCGGCGCGCCGCCGAACGGATTGTCGCCGCCCACGCTGGCGCTGCGCAACAGCTCCGGCTTCGCACTGGTGCTTTGCGTGCAACCGAGAAACGCAATCGACGCGGCCGCAAGCGCGATCATCGCGCGTGTACTGAAACGAATAATCACTAGAACAGATTCCCGGGAAAGCTTCTCAATGGGGCCAACACCACGCTCTTGGATCATCTACGCGAGGTGTCCCACGACCGTTACAACCGCCGGCGGACCTTTGCGCATCTTCTACAATACAAGATTTCCCTAACCGGATGCGACTGTGCAATCGTCATTTGATCTATTGCCGATCGGCCGCCCGCATGGCCGCAGTAACCAACCGCACCATCACCTCCGCGGTGGGCGGCAAGGGGTGACCCCTTGCAACCCAGTGTCCACGCGCAGGATGCGGGGCTTCGCCTCTGTTAGAACTTTTCGAAAAGACCTGTCTTCAGGGCTTCTCGGTATGGATACTGGGTGCAGGGCTCAGCCCTGCCGCCCACCGCGCAGGTGATTCATCTTCTGGCGGAGCCTAGCCCCTCAATTGCCGCAAGTTCCCACGCAAACTGCCGATTCTCCCGGCGCCGCGCCGTTCGCGACCACCCTTCACACGCCGCGCAAGCTCGGCCTGATCCCGCTCGTATGCGTGATGTACCTCGTCGTGAGCGGCGGTGCGTACGGCCTCGAGGATGCCGTGCGGATGGCGGGGCCGCGCCTGACGCTCCTGCTATGCGTCCTGGTGCCGCTCACGCTCAGCCTGCCGACCGCGCTGATGGCGGCCGAGTTGACGGCGCTGATGCCGGTGGAGGGCGGCTTCTACTTCTGGGTGAAGCAGGCGCTCGGCCCGTTCGCGGGTTTCGCCGAGGCTTACCTGACAATTTTATACACCGCCGTCGACATGGCGATTTATCCGGTACTTTTCGCCAGCTATCTTTCGTTCATCCTGCCGATCGGCCCGGTGGCGCAGGTCGCTATCGGCGTCGCGCTCGTCTGGCTCGCCGGCGGTCTGAACTTTCTCGGCATCAGGCCGGTCGGGATGGCGTCAGTTCGTGCTCGCTGCCATCCTCGTCTCGCCGTTCGCGATACTGGTGATCGTCGGCCTCCCGCGTCTTGTCCACTTCACGATGCCCACGCCGCCGCTGTTTGGCGCCGACCCATGGGGCGCGCTCGGCGCCGGCCTCACGGTGGTCATCTGGAATTTCAGCGGATGGGAAAACTTGAGCGTGGTGTCCGCGGAAATCGAAAATCCGCGGCGCAACTATCTGCGCGCCGTGCTGATCGCGATGCCGATAATCGTCGCCGGCTACGTACTCCCGCTGGCGGTCTCCGTCTCAGGCGCGACCACCACCGCCGGCTGGGGCACGGGATCGTTCTCGCACGTCGGCTACGAGATAGGCGGCCGCGCACTCGGCGGCGCGCTGGCTCTGGGCGGCGCCGTGATGTCGTTTGCGGTGTTCGAGGCCGCGATGCTCTGGGTGTCGCGCATGCCGTTCGTCCTCGCGCGCGAGCGCTACCTCTCGCCGCCGCTGGCCCAGCTATGGTCGACGACCGCGACCCCGGGCAAATCGATCCTGCTCTGCTGCGTAATCTTCACGCTGCTGGTGCCGGTCGGGTTCGTCGCGCTGGTAGTGCTCGACGTCTTCTTCTACATGGCGGCGCTGGCGCTTGAGCTGTTCGCCTTGATCCGGCTGCGCAAGCTGATGCCCGATCGCACCGGCATCTTCACAATCGGCGGCGGCCGCACGGGCCTGGCGCTGGTGGTAATTCTTCCGATACTGACCTGGGCAGCAACTTTCGGACTGGCAATCTCAGCCGGCGTAGCGAAAAGCGACTTCATCCTAGCGATCGCGCTAGGCATATGCGTCTGGCCAGCCTACGCAATCTGCCGCCACCGCTACGGCGGCCCAAACTTCTTAATACTGGGTGCAGGGGTCACCCCTGCCCAGGGAAGCGTGAAACCCAGGAGGGGTTTCACATTCAATTCGAATCCGCGCGCACTGAGCCGATACAGCGCAATCGCCTCATTCTGCAATTGCGGCTGAATAGTGAATTTTTGTTGAAGCTGAATCGAGCTCGCTCTTCAACACATCCGCATACTGCTGCGACTCGGGCGCTGCGAGCAGCAGAAACACCGGCGTCTTCGCGCCAATCGCCGAAGCGAGCGAATCAGCCTCGGCCGCCGACATCTGATCGCCGTCGAAGACGACCGGCGGCACCGCGCCGTTCCATCCAGCCGCGCGTTTTTCGTACAGCCGATGCAGATGGTAGTCGGTGAACGTCTCGCCGGGATCGAGCGAGTTGAGGCCGACGAAATTGCAGATTGTCGCCCGGCAGATACAGCTCGAGGAACTGCAGCGAGATATTGCTGACGACGATCGCGCCGTGCGGCAGCGTCGAATCCACCGACTGCAGCGCCGGGACCATCACGGACTCGGCGGGCTGCGCGCTGAGTCGCACGGCAGCTTCCGAAGCCAGCGAGACGAACAGCAGCAGGTCGAGCACGATCACGCCGGCCGCCGCCGCGAGCTGAGCGGCGCTTCGATTTTGATTGCGCAATACGTTCGCGCATCCATCGATTCGCAATCGCCGCGCCCGCGCCCGCCGCGATAAACAGTACGAACGCCGCCGGGCAGGATGAACGCCACGTCGGTGAATATGTAAAAGCAGTAGAGCCCGGTCAGCGCGGCAAGGTACCCGAGCCCGAACCACATCAGGCGGCGCGCGGCTGATCTTTCGGGCGCGCGCAGAATCGTGACGAACCCGACGATCGCGAACACGGCCGCCGCGAACGGGTAGAGGAAGTAGCGCGGGTTGCCGCGATCGCCGAGCATCCCGTCGAGCCCCAGCAGCGTCGTGAGATAAACGAGCACATTGCCATGCGGATTTCGCGGCATCGTGGGGCCGAACAGGTACGCGGTGCTGAAGGTCTTGCCGCCCGCGCCGTAAACCTCAGGCACCCACCACGCATAGCCGCTCGCGAACGCGCTACCGAGATTGATCGAGTTCTGATGCAACTGCCACGCGACGGGAATCGCAAACCCGATTGCGATCGCGATCGCCGCTTTGGCGAGGCTCGGCAAAATCCCGCTTCTCCAGCGGCACCATCACCACGCAAACCGCGAGGCCAACAAGGATCGCGGCGTTAGTCGGCCGGATGATCGTCGAGAATCCCGCGAAGAGACCGAATACCAACCACCGCCAGATTCGCAACCAATTCGATTGAAGCGCGCCCTCTGAAGTCGCTGTCACGAGCATCCCTGCGGCGTAAATCGTCACGCTCAAAGTGGGAACGTCGCTCATCGCGAGCGATGAATAAGTGATGAACACCGGTGAGAACGCGAGCAATAGCGCGGCAGTCATTCCGGCAGCGCGCCCCAGGAGCAAGCGTACCAGCAGGAATATCCCGATTATCGAAGCCCCCCCGAGCACCATCGAAATAAAGAACGGCGGAACCCCCGTAAAGGTGACGTATTTCAAGATCAGTGGGTAGCCGCCGGTATAGCGCGACGGGTAAGTATATCCACCGAAATGCAGCACCGCGCCGCGACCATTTGCGAGATTCACCGCCGAGGCGGCGTACTCGAGTCCATCCGGCCACGGCATCAGCTCGTACCCTCGCCGCAGGCCGCCCGACTTGGCCATCGCATTCGACAGCAGCCAGATGGCCAAGATCGCTATCGCATCGAGCACTTGCAGCATGGATTCGCGAACGGGGATTACGGGCGGCTTCGATGACTTCGCGCGGCTCATCGCGACGCGTCTCCGCGACCCCTGACCCCGTCGACGCCGCGCGCATCGCCGCGTGGCTCGTCGTCGTCCTGCTCATCCCGCGCATCATCCGGATGCTCTACCCCGAAGTCTGGGTCGAGGACGATTTCTATCTCGAAAGCGCGTGGCTGGTGAGCGTCGGGATGCGCCCGTACCTGGATTTCGTTCAACCGCATATGCCGCTGCTCGAATGGATCGCCGGATGCTATCTCAAGTTGTTCGGCGCAAGCCATCAGTCGATCGAAATCCTCAACGAGGCCGCGATTTTCGCCGCCAGCATCCTGACCTGGTCGCTCGCACGCCGCGTCGCCGGCCGTCCCACCGCAGTCGCCGCGTCGATTCTATACGCCTGGAGCTCGCTGGTCTTTCGCTATCACGTCTACGAGCGCGAGAGCTTCGTCGCGCCGCTGCTGATCCTCGGCGCGATCGTCACGCTCGACGACACGATGCCCGCGATGCGCCAGGCCGCAATCCTCGCGGGCATTTTCTTCCTCGCCTGCGCGATCAAACTGACTTCGGTGATCCCGTTTCCCGGTGATGCTCATTTTCATCGCCGTCGCCTACCGCCGAATCACCGCCGCAGTCGTCTCCGGCGCAATCTTTACAGTAGCGCTCGCCGCCTTCAGCGCGTTCCTCTACCGGCTCTACGGCAACGAGTTCATCTTCCAGACCTTCGTCTTTCATTTTCTGAAAGGACACGACACCGCCGGCGACATCGCGGCCTACCCGCGCATGATCCTCGACATCCTGGTGCCGCTGTTCGTCCTCGGATGCTGGCGAATCTTCGCCGATCGCATCTTCAGCCGCGGGCGTGATTCTCGTGCTCGCCATCGTCGCCGCCGAGTACGCCTTTTACGGCGTGCTCAGCCCGACCGCATGGGGCCACAACTATCTCGAGCCGCTGCCGTTCATCGCGATCGTCGCCGCCATCGGCGCGATCGGCTCTCATCGAAGCCGCCCGGGCCGCGTCGCAACGATGGCAGTTCCTCACAGCCGGCGCGGCGCTGCTTGCTGTCTCTCTCGTCTGGATCGCGCCGATCGTCAACGAGAACTGGCTGCATGGCGCCGTTTACGGCTTCGGCTTCGTCCCGCGCGCGGAAATCTCGCAACTCGCCGACGCCTTGCGCGCCGCGAGCCAGCCAGGCGACGACGTGATCGCGCCGTCGTTCGTATGCTTCGAGGCCGGCCGCCGCGAACTGATTCGCTATCCTGAAACCTACGGCGTTTACCGCGAAGCGAAAGCCGAGTACGACGCCGACGGCTTCTTCGCCGCGCGCAGCCGCCTCGGCAGTGCCGATTTCTTCCAGCTAATCTCCGATACGCGCCACTACTGGACCGACCAGATGCGCGACGCGATCGCCAGCGGCAAAGTCTCCGCCGTAATCAGCGACTCGCCAATCCAGTTACTGCCGCTGGTGCTGGTCCCCGACGACTTCCTCGCAGCCAACGGCTTCCGCCCAACCCTCACGACCGACCATTTCACGCTATGGACAAGAACCCCGAAAGGAAACGGAACGTAATCTAAATGTGAAACCCGCGGTGGGTTTCACGCTTCCTTCGGCAGGGGTGACCCCTGCACCCAGTACTAGGAAAAGAAAGATGCGGGACTTCGTCCCTGTTAGAACTTTTTTCCGTGGCAGTTGCGGGTAGAGCGAAGCGAAGAATCCCGGCTCTTTGTGCTGTTCCGAAAAGGCCGCCGCGGCCTCCGATACCTCGCCCGTTCTTTTGTACGGGAGAGGCGGCTGGCCGCATCGCGGCCAGCGGTGAGGGTTCTGCGATCACAGCACCATTGCTCGCTCGGTCACAGCCTCACTGCTGACGCCAGTTCGCGCCGCCGTCTGACGTCGCGAAACTCCTTCCACCGGCAGTCGTGATCGTCGCGTCATTAGCATCAGCCGCAGACACCGCCGCAAGATTCTCCATCGTCGGAGTAATCACCAGCGTCCAATGCTCGCCGTCCGTGGTGCGGATCACCGTACCGCTGCGGCCGACGATCCAGCACACGGTTGCCGACGGCGCCGCGCCCGCAGTCAAATCTGTAGTGACTCCGCTCTGCTGAATCCGGATTGCCGCCATTCGCGTCGCGCCGCTGGACCATTCCGTTCCTGCCAACGATCCACGCAACAGATCCGCCCGGCGCCTCGATCGTCGCAAGCGATCCTTCCGCAGCAGACTTGCTCTGACCTGCCGCACCCTCGCCCGAAATCGCCGCGCCTCATGCCGCGCCGCTCGCAAAAGCGCCGTAAGATTGTGCCTCGAACTTCGCCGCACCGCCCTGCGCGACCATCGCCGTCGCGGAAGCCAGGCGCCCCCGCGCTTCCTGCCAACGCGCGCGGCGCCTCGCGCGTGCTATTCATCGCGAACCCATTCACCGGCGCTGGTGCGGCAGGAGCAGCTGGCGCGTCGGCTCGCCGCTTGCGGGGAGCAGACGCGGGTTTTTGCGCCGCGAGATCCATCGCGGAAATCGCCGCGTTTCCGGCTATCGCGCGCGGAACCGCAGCGCCCATCGCATGCGCTCGCGGCGCCTCCGTCCGTGCGGCTTCATTCATCGCGATCTCATCGGAAGCCGGCGCGGCTGCAGGGACGGCAGGCGCAGGCGCTGGCGCAACGGCTTGCGCTGCGGGAGCGGGTGCAGGCTTTTGCGCCGCGAAATTCATCGTTCCGGCGCGACTTCATTCTTCGCCATCGCCACCAGCTGATCGCGTCCGCGACTCGTCATTTGCGGGACGCCGTATCGAGATGAACACGACGACCGCTGCGACGGCCGCCAGCGCGGGAATCGCGATGCGCCATCTTCGATACCACGGCATCCGCGCAGACGCCGACTCCGCGATGCGACCGCTCTCCTCCGCGCGCGCGATATCCGCCAGCAGCACCTGGCATCGCATGCAATCGGCAAAATGACTCTCCAGCCGCTCGCGCTCCGCCGCCGCGATCGACTTGTCGGAATATGCCGCGAGCGATTCCGCGTCGGCGCATTCCGGCGTCGCCGGCCCGGGCCGATCGCGCATCGCGCGGCGCAAAATCGCGTCGAGTGGCTCGTTATTTCTGTCGACCGGCGTCACCGATTCACCATTCCTCTCTCTTGGAACGAACCGCGGCCGGAAAATTGCACTGCGCGTCGTTTCATTTGAGGTCCGGGAGTGCGCGCGACAGGTCGATCTGCAAATCGCCCGCCGCGAAATCATAACACAGCCGAATCTGCTCCTGGCTCAGCTGGTCGCCTTCGTGCAACATCCGCTCGATCTCGCCTTTGAGATAATCGCGCGTGCGCGCCAGCCGCCGCGAGACCGTCGATTCGTGCTCGTCCATCACGCGTCCGATCTCCTTGAGCGACAGCTCGTGCCGGTAGTAGTACGCCATCCGCATCCTGTCCCGCGGCGCGAGCGACTTGAGCGCGGCGTCGAGCGCCCTGCCCAGCATCGCAACGTAGCGGGCGCGGTCGGAGTCGGGCGCGTCGGCATGATCGCCGCCGCCGTCGCTCGCTTGTTCGGCTTGCTCATCCAGCGGCTGGATCCGGCTTTGCGATCGGATGTAATCGACGTGCCGCTGCGCCAGCACGGCGCGCATCCAGGTCAGAATCGAGCTGCGGCCGTGAAAGTAGCTGAGGATCGAGCGGCGGCGGCCGTCGCGAACCTCCATCCCGTACATCTCGGCCCACAACGAATCCGCCAGTTCGCGCCCGCGCGCCTCGTCGCCCGCAATCGCGCGCGCCGCCGCGTAGAGCGCTGGCCTGAAGCTGGTGATGAAATGCTCCCACGGCGCCGATTCTCCCGCCATGCATGCGAGCGCGAGGCTCAAGTCTTCGGCGTGGATCGCGTCGATGAATGTGTCGATGCTCGCGCCCGCGACCACGCCCGCCGCCCGCGCGCCACGCCAGGCCGCGTCGTGGAGCGAATCGTCGCCGACGGCCCATCGCGGATTGCGAGCGCGACTGCACAGGCGCGCCAAAGCGGGACCATGCTGTGCGACGAATTCTGGCGGCGCTTCGCTCAAGTTGATGCCCGTCCTGTCAGGATAGACAACAGGACGCGTGCGCGAAATCGTCGGCGCACAAAACGCACAGCGTGCGGCTTCAACAAGCCGTTGAAGAAGAAAAGTCCGGTCACTGCGTCGAGGGGGTTACCCTCGCGGGCGCTCTATCCGGCGGAGGTGGACAGGTAGCTGGCGAGCATCAGCGCTCCGACCGTCAATGCCGATCCCAGGACAACGAATACAGCCATCCGTGCCATGCTGCTCATCGCTGACTCCCCTGGCGGAAATCCGCTGCCAGGCGCGACTTTCCGCGATTTCGGACATTACCCATGCTTATTCGACAAATCAGCTAGCGCGATGCTGTCGACTGGTCAATATGGGTCGATAACTGGGCGCAAATTTGCGTGAAAACGCGTCAATTTGCGCGTCGATTGCGCGATGGCTCGCGTTCGTGAGATGGAGACTTCGGGGTTATCCGAATGTACCGTGCCCGGATTCGAGCAATCGCGGCGGCTGTTCTCGCGATTTTGATGGTTGCGTCGCACGTGTCTGCGCAGGATTCTGCGGCAGTCCAGAATCAGATTCGCGCCGAGTTGGAACAGTGGATGGCGGATTTCAACGCCGGCAAAGCATCGGCGGTCTGCTCGCTGTTCGCGCCCGATTTGATTTCAGATTTTCGCGGGCAGCCCGAGGACACCTACAATTCTCTATGTGCCAACTTGCAGATGGCGCTGTCGGACCCGGCCAAGACCTATCACTATCAACTCGAAATCAAGGAAATCCTCGTGTCAGGCGATCTCGCGGCGGTGCGGCTCGTCTGGACCCTGAACGTGAGCTCCAAAATCGCACCCGCAGAGACGACCCGCGAACCCGGGCTCGACATCTTCCGGCGCCAGCCGGACGGAAGCTGGAAGATTGCGCGTTATATGGCTTACGAAGCTCCCGGCCCGAGTTGAGGAACTGAATTAAATGTGAAACCCGCGGTGGGTTTCACGCTTCCTTCGGCAGGGGTGACCCCTGCACCCAGTATTCAGAAATACGGCGGGCGCCGAGCGATGTTATCGCTCGGCGCCCGCTCATGCCTCAACCACTGCCTGCCCTATCTTAATGCGCTTTCTGGAAGTGCCGCTCCGCTGCCATGTACTTGAACGGATGCGTCTTCCAATCCTCGCGCGCTACCGGATGATTCTCCAGGTAATCGTGCAGCCCCGGATGCTCCTCGACGTAAGTGTGATTGTCGACCAGCGCCGGGTCCTTCTCTAGCTGATGCGCGACGTCGGGATGCGAGTCCATGTAGCGATCGGTGCTCGCCAGCGGATGCGCGCCGCCCCATCCGTGGTCGCGATAGAAATCTTCCCGCGCCATGAAGCGGTCGGGATGCTGCTGAAGCTCCTGCCGAATCTCCGGATGGTTGTTGAAGTAGTCGTCGAGTCCCGGATGCTCGGCCAGAAACTGCGGGTTATCGACCAGCCTCGGGTCATGGCACAGCGCCTGCGCCACCTCGGGATGCTCGTTGAGGTAGCCGTTGTCGAAACGCGCGACCGGGTAGGGCTTGTAGCCGTTGTTCCAGCGCAAATCGTGCCGCCATTCGTCGCTCATGAAGCGGTAGGGATGCGACTGCAGGTCGGTCCTGATTTCAGGATGCTGCGACAAATATTCGTCGAGCCCCGGATGAGTGGCGAGGAAATGCGGGTTGTCCACCAGGCCCGGATTGGCGCCCAACTGATGGGCCACTTCGGGATGCTCGTCGAGGTAGCCGTTGTCAAAGCGCGTGACCGGCCCCGCGAAAGCGCTGGTGGCTATCGCGCCGGCAAAGGCCAGTGCCGCGAGAGTTGTTAGGGATTTTTTCATGATCGGTCTCCTGTTCAGTATTAGTACGCGTCGGTCTGTATTCGTGTTTCGTTGAGAATTGGACGGCGCGAGCGCGGGATTCGTTTACAGTGAATAAGCCCACGTGCTTTTCTGAAGAGCCTGAAATTATTTCAGACGGTGTGTAAACGAATGTTCATCTTGTTTCGTCAAATGGGTCGGGAAAATGTAGTCTCGGCTCCGGGGACTGGGTTTGTCTGATCGTCGCGCCCCGGAACCGACTAATGGTGGATCTTTCGGATGAGGAGTTGTGCAAAAGAATCGCCGCGCGCGACGCGGACGCATTCGAGGTCATGGTCGAGCGCCATCAGGGGCGCGCGTACCGGCTCGCCTCCTCTATACTCGGCAACGAAGCCGATGCGCGCGACGTCTCGCAGGACGCCTTCATCCGGCTCTACGAATCGGCCGGGCGGTTCGACGGACGGTCGCGCTTTTCGACCTGGTTCTACCGGATCCTGGTCAATCTATGCATCGACCATCAGCGCAAGAATCGATGGTGGCGGCGGCTGGCGCCGTTGGCGGGTCCCGGCGGCGATGACCCCGATGAACGCGCCGTCGATCCGCCGTCGAACGCGGCCGGCCCCGAGGCTGAGGCGATGCTGACCCAATCTATCCGCCGCCTTCGTCCCGCGCTCGCGAAGCTGTCGCCGCAGCAGCGCGCCGCGGTCCTGCTGCAGACGCAGGAGGGATTTTCGAGCCGCGAAATCGGCGAGGTGCTCAAGTGCTCGGAGAACACGGCGCGCGTGCATTTGCATCGCGGGATCGCGCAACTCCGGAAGCTGCTGCAAAACGACTGACTAATGAAGTAAGTAATTGACTGACTAATCGAAAAACGACTGACTAGCATGGCTGAAATTCATCCAGAGACTGAACTGATCCCGTACCTGCGCGGCGAGTTGAGCGCCGACGAGCGCGCCCGCGTCGGGGCGCATCTGGAGGGATGCGCGCAATGCCGCGCGTCGGTGGATGCGTCGTCGGCGATACTGACGAGCCTGGCGCGCGTCGTCGATGAAGTGCGCGATCCGGATTGGACTGCTTACCGGGCCGAGCTCACGCGCAAGCTGCGCGCGCGCCAGGCCGGCAGCGCGACTTTGCGCGGGCGATGGCGATCGAGGCGGGCGGACCTTCGCTTGCCGGTCTTCGGCTGGCCGTCGATGGCGCTGGGAACGGCAGCGGTCGCGGTGCTCGCGATCGCGCTGGTCCTCCATCGCGGCGCCGGGATGCCGCCCGTGCCCGGCGTCGATCAGCTCGAGCTGCAGCAGGAGTTGGGCAGCGCGGATGTCGGCCTGCTGGCCAACTATCACGTCGTCGAGCATCTCGATCTGCTCGAGAACTATGACGTGATCGAGCACCTGGACGAGCTGGGGCCCGGGAATAGCCCGAACAATGCAACGCCGTCGTAAAGCGGCCGCGATCATGATGTTGGCGGCTATGCTTGTCGGTTCCGAAGTGGGGAGAGCGTCGGCGCAGCAGGCGCCGCCGGATTTGAGAATGTTGATGGACCTTGATCTGTTCGAACCGCGCAACAACAGCGCTGGAGCGGCGGCGTCCGGCGCAGCGCCCGGCGACGACTCGATGCTCAATCAGATTCAAACGCTCGACCAGATGGGATACCTCGGACATCATCAAGCCGCCGCCCAGGGAGGCGACGCGCAGGCTCCCAGCAGCCGCTAGTGGTCCCGCACCCGCGCCCGCATCCGGCGCCGAAGATGTCGCGCCGCCAATAACGCCGCCGCAGCAGATGCCGTCGAGCGCGCCGAGCGGTGACGTCGAGGGGCCGCTGCCATGACTCGTCGCACGCATATCGCGAGTGCGGTGATGCTCGCAGTATTTTTGCTGTGCGGATGGCATCATGGGGCGCCCGCTTATGCGCAATCGCCGCCGCCGGCCGCGTCCGAGCCTTCGAACGACGCCGAGCGGGCGCTCGCCGCGGCGCATCCGAATCAATGGGCGCAACTGACGCCGGATCAGCGCGCGCAGGTGCTGCAGAACTTTCGGCGATGGCAATCGATGAACCCCGCGGAGCGGGAAAAGGTGCAGCAGAACTTCGAGACCTTCCGCAATCTGCCGCCCGAAGAACGCAGGCGAGTGCTCGAAGGTTTGCGCAAATGGCGCGAGCTGCCACAGGCGCGGCGCGAAGAATTGCAACAGCAGTACGCGCATTACCGCGGTCTGCCGCCGGAGCAGCGCGAAGGCATGATGAAGCGATACCAGCAGTTCGAGCAGTTGCCGCCGGAGCAGCGCCAGAGAATGCTCGCGAACTGGCATCGATGGCAGGCAATGACGCCCGAGCAGCGCCGCGAAGCACGTCGCCGTTTCGGCCTATGGCGCCAGCGTCCGCAGCAGCAGCCGTAGCGGCGAAGAATCGGAGATCTCTGAATAAGGTGAGCATCCGCATCGAGCGCTCTTCTGTACCAAATCAGGCCCGCCCATTTTTTGTGTCATATTTTTTTTCTGTCATGCTAAAGAGAGGGTGTGGTGCGCTGCTCAGCCATGCACAATTTCCGATTTGTTCCGGCTAACGTGTAAACGACCTTGCTGCTTGGGGCGTCTTAGACTCTGAATCGCAAATTCTTGACTCGATTGCCTTGGCGATCGACAGACACTCAGGAGGAGAGAGATTATGTTCGCATCACGAATGAAATGGCCGGCAGCCTTACTTGCCGTGCCCTTGGCGCTCTGCATGGCGGGATTGGCGCGCGCGCAAACGTTCGACGCCCAGTTCGTTCCATGTAGTTCAGTGACGGTACCCGCTGCCCTCACCTGTGCGGCGACACAGGATCCGATCAAAAGCGGCGGCTCCACCATCAGCGCGATGGGCGACGTGACCGCCACGCTCCACGGCGCGGCGAATAACACCTCGTACACCGTCACTTTCGTCTCGATTGACGGTACGCAGACGAGCACGATCGGCACTCTGATGACCGATTCCCACGGCAACGGCGCGATTCGCAAGGACGCGTTCTACAAATTCGGCACCGTCGGCGCCGGCAACGTGGTGCTGACCAGCGGCGCAGGCGAAGAGTTCACGACCGGATTGACCGTGTCGTCCAACGGCCTCACCTCGGGCCGCGACTATGAGCCGGGCCTGGTCCGCTGCACTGACGTGACAGTGCCAGGGTTCACTCACCAGCTGTGGCAGTGACCCACTGAGCACCGGTCACGTCAATGTCGAAAACCCGGACGGCGCTATCGCGATCCGCATCTACGGCGCTCGCCCGAGCACTACCTACAATGCGATCTTCATTTCGCCGAGCGGCGGCACTCCGGTGACGATCGGAACATTCCCCGCAACCGACAAGCACGGCAATGCGTCGCTGACAGCTGAGTCCGTATTTGCGGCGAGCACGATCGGTTCGGGCACGATCGAGATACTGAGCGGCAGCACCAACGAGTTCGTGAGCGGATTCAAGGTCGATGAAAAGTTCATACCTCCGGCCGCCTCGGTCTCGAACCTCGTGCCATGCGGCACGGTGACCAATCCTGACGACCTGACTTGCGGCGGCGATCCGCTCGATTCCGGTGGCTACGAAGTGAGCGCAACCGGGCAGATAAACGTGACCCTGAAGGGAGCGGCGCCGAGCACCAACTACGAGGTGTACTTCCGGCCGATCGACGATTCGGGTGACGTCGATACGGGCGTGGAAGTATCGACCAACGCGCTGGGCAATGGGTCAAAGTCCAAAAAGTACTTCGCGTCGGATACGATTAACTCCGGCACGCTGGTGGTGAAGGAAACTGGCGCCGACCAGCCTGATCAGTTCGTGGCAGGCTTCGCCGTGCACTAGACCAGGCAATAACGCGCAAGTAACAGCGGGCGGCTCGAAGCAATCGAGCCGCCCGCTTCTCTTTCCGGATACCGGGTGCAGGGGTCACCCCTGCCCAAGGAAGCGTGAAACCCACGGAGGGGTTTCACATTAAATAAAGTGATTTACCCTTCCCCGCGCTCACGGCGCCGTACGGTCGAGCGAGCGATACTGAATCGCCTCGCTCACATGATGAGCCCCGATCGCGGCAGCCCCGTCGAGGTCGGCGATCGTGCGCGAGACTTTCAGGATGCGCGTGTAGGCGCGCGCGCTCAGCCCGAGGCGGTTGATCGCGAGCTCGAGCAGGCGTTCTCCACCCGCCTCGACCTGGCAATGGAGCCGCAGATCGCTCGCGCGCATTTGCGCGTTGCAGAAAAACGGCATCCCGGTAAACCGCGCGAGTTGCGCCTCGCGCGCCCGGTTCACGCGCTCGCGAATCGCCGTCGACGGCTCGCGCGCGACGCGATCGGTAAGATCCTTGTACTTCACGGCGGGCACTTCGATATGAATGTCGATCCGATCGAGCAGCGGCCCCGAGATGCGCGAGCGATAACGCTGAATCGCGATCGGCGAACAGGAACATTCGTGCTGCGGGTCGGTATAGAAGCCGCACGGGCACGGATTCATCGCCGCTACCAGCATCACGGAGGCCGGGAAGGTGAGCGTGCCCATCACGCGCGAAATCGTGATGCGCGCGTCCTCGAGCGGCTGGCGCAGGACCTCGAGCACGTTCTTGCGGAACTCGGGCAATTCGTCGAGGAACAGGACGCCATGATGCGCCAGGCTGACCTCGCCGGGGCGCGGAATCGAGCCGCCGCCAATCAGGCCCGCGTCGGAGATAGTATGATGCGGCGAGCGGAACGGACGCGTCGTGATCAGCGCGCGGCCGTCGAGCAGGCCCATCACGGAATGCACCTTGGTGGTCTCGATCGCCTCCTCGAAGGTCATCGTCGGCAGGATCGACGGCAGGCGCTTGGCGAGCATCGTCTTGCCCGAGCCGGGCGGCCCGATCATCAGAACGTTATGCCCGCCTGCGGCAGCGACCTCGAGTGCGCGCTTGGCCTGCTCCTGGCCTTTGACCTCGCTGAAATCGACGTCGTAGATGTTCGCGGTGCTGAACGCGGCACCGATATCGGCGGGCGCGGAACGGAGCGGTCGCAGGCCCTCGAAAAACTCGAAAGCCTCGCGCAGGCTCTCGACCCCGAGCACCGCAGTACCCTCGCCGACGACCGACGCCTCGGACGAGTTCTCCTGCGGGAGCATCACGCCCGCGAACCTCGCCGATCGCGCGAGCAATGCGGTCGGCAGCGCACCCTTGATACCCTTGATACGGCCGTCGAGCGCCAGCTCGCCCAGCACGAGATAGCTGCGCAGGCGATCGCGATCCTTCAACACGTTCTGCGCGGCAAGAATTCCGAGCGCGAGCGGAAGATCGAACGCCGATCCTTCCTTGCGCGTGTCGGCGGGCGCGAGGTTGATGGTCATCTTGCGGGTGGGAAAATCGAAGCCGGAATTTTTGAGCGCCGACTTGACCCGGTCGAGCGCCTCCTTGACCGCGCCCTCGGCCAGGCCGACGAGCCGATGCGGCGGAACCCCGGCGCCGATGTCGATTTCGACTTCCACCGGCAGCGCATCAACGCCGACCAGCGCACTCGATATAACGCTTGCGTGCAAAACGTCCCTCGCTGCTAACAGCCAGTTGACACTAGCGCAACGGGGCGCCACTAGCGATGCGTGTTATCCAGGGGACATTGTTACTCAGGTAACAGTGTTTCGAGGTTAGTCGCGCGGAGCGTGCGCGCGCATGAAGCGGCGCCAGAGCTGCCGCGCCTGTTGATCGTAATCGCTCATCGTGCGAATCAGCGTCGCGAGCGCGCGGCTTGGCATCAGCTCTTCCGGCAGCACCGGATCGAGATTGATATGCCGAATTACGTCACGGCCGAGCACCATCGATTCAGCCGCCGCGGTTTCCAGCGGCAGGCGGTCGAGCTTCGCTTTGCTCGCGATCAATTCGTCGGTCAGCGCGCGGTATCTCGCGAGCATCGCGGCCGTGTCCCAAAGCCCGGTCGCCTTCGCGCGCGAATCTTCGTCGAGATCGTCCAGGCCGACCACCAGCGCCGCAGGATGCAGCCCCAGCGCGCGCAGATGCTCGCGCAATTCGGCGACCGAGTCGCGCAGATTGGCCGGCCGAATCCACAGACCGCTTTGCAGCTCGCGAAATCCGCGCAGGCGCATCGCACGTTCATGCCGGCGCAGTGCGGCGCGATCGCTGCGCGGCACGCTCGCGTCGAACACTCCTATCCATGCGCCGGACCAGGGTTTGGCCAGATCGTCGAGATGCCGCCACTTGCGAACTTCCACTCGCATCGCCTCGCCCGACGGACTCAATTGATAGCGGCCACGCCCCGTGTTGGCGGCGACCGACTGCTCGACCAGCCGCGTCAACGCCATCCGCAGGCTCTGCTCGGAAAATCCCGAGCGCGGCGCCGACGCCGAGGATTTCCTGCGCGGACATCTCACGCGGGTAGCGGTTCGAGAGAAAATCGAGCACCAGCTCGCGCGCCGTGAGGTGACGCGGCACATAACGAGGATTTGCAATCGTTGCCATTACTTGTTATATACAAATCCGTGACCGACGGAGAATATCATGTTCCAGGCGCGTAGCGTTTTCACTGCCGACGAACTGCTGATGCTCAAGCGCAAATCCGAGTGGCGCGCTGCGTGGATGATTTTTCACGCGTGGGCGGTCATCTTCGGCGCGATGGCGCTGTTCGTATGGTGGCCGAATCCGCTGACCTTCATTGCGGCGACCCTGATAATCGGCGCGCGGCAGCTTGGGCTCGGCGTGCTGTCGCATGACGCCGCGCACGGCCTGCTCTTCAGCAACATGAAGCTGAATGATTTTGCCGGCACGTGGCTGACGGACTATCCGCTGATGGGCGACATGTACGCGTACCGGCCGTATCACGTCGCGGGGCACCATCGCTTCACGCAGCAGAAAAACGATCCTGACATCGGGCTGTCGGCGCCTTTTCCGATCACGCGCAGCAGCATGCGGCGCAAGGTGATTCGCGATCTCACCGGGCAGACGACTTACAAGCAGCGCGCGGGGCTGCTCCGGCGCGCGTTCGGGCGTCCCGATATGCCCACGGCGCAGCGTCTGCGCATGGGATGGAAGCGGCTGCATGGCGCGATCATCACCAACGCGATTATTTTCGCGGTGCTGGCGGCGAGCGGGCACTGGTGGCTGTTTTTCGCGCTATGGGTGTTGCCGTTCATGACCTTCCACGAGCTGATCGTGCGCATCCGCAGCATCGCCGAGCATTCGATGACGACCGACAACGACGACCCGATGCGCAACACGCGCACGACGCATGCGAACTGGCTCGAGCGCGCCATCATCGCGCCGTACTTCGTGAACTATCACCTCGAGCATCACCTGCTGATGGCGGTGCCGTGCTACAACCTGCCGCGCGCGCACGAGATCATGCTCGCAAAGGGCTACGGTCCGCGGATGGAGATTCAGCCGGGCTATATTGCGATCCTCGCGCTGGCAACCTCGAAGCCGGAGCTACCGCAAATGCAAGCCGCCGCGTAATATACCTCGCGGAGTTCGACAAGGGGGATGAGACTCGCAAAAGCCGCGGCAGTCGCCGCTCTTCTGCTCGCCATGATCGGCCCGGGCCGCGATTGCGGCAGCCGGAACGAAACGTCCCACAATCTTTGTTGCTAACGGCTCCGAGGTGACCGCCTACCCGACCAGCAGTCGCGGCGACGTTTCGCCGATCGCTCTCTCGACCGATATGTACGATCCCAACGGCATTGCCACAGACGCCAGCGGAAGGATCTACGTTGCAAACGTCTATGCCAACACGGTCACCGTCTATGCGGCGAACGCCAACGGCAACGTTCCGCCGATCGTCGTGATCGGCGGTGCGAATACTCTGCTCGCCAATCCAGACGGTATCGCGCTGGATGTGCTCGGCAGGATCTATGTGGTGAACAGCTCCGATAACAGCATCACGGTCTATTCGCCGCTGGCCGCCGCCACCGGCGTCCTCAACGAAGCGCCGATTGGCGTTATCATCGGCTCGAAAACCCGGCTTGATAATCCTACCGCGATCG
This sequence comes from uncultured delta proteobacterium, assembly GCA_963747845.1. Lineage (GTDB taxonomy): Bacteria > Desulfobacterota > Binatia > Binatales > Binataceae > Binatus. Next base: position 164,912 of record CAVVGR010000001.1, on the reverse strand, counting down.
CGCTCGACTCTCACGGGGAAATTTATGTCGCAAACGCGTTGCACGTCCGCGTTGCGCCGCACGCAATCTACGACGTGGGAAGGGTCACTGTTTACTCTGCCGGCAGCATCGGGAACGTAGCGCCTATCGCTACCATCAGTGGCGATGCGACTGGACTTGCTTACCCCATCGGCCTGGCGTTGGACTCGGGCCGTAATATCTATGTCGCCAACGGAGACACCGCCAACGCCGGTGATAACCGCAAATATTACGCCAGCATCACTGTCTATAAGGCCGGCAGCAAAGGTAATGCATCGCCCACCGCTATCATTGCTGGTGACAATACGGATCTTGATTATCCAGAGGGCATCGCAGTGGATTCCAGCGGGAACCTCTATGTCGCGGGTACCTAAACGGATTCGGCTACACCATCAATCTTTACCCAGCAGGTAGCGAGTGGCAACGTATCGGCCACGGCATTTATCGGTGGCGCCGACACTGGGCTGGACGGGGCGAGTGGGATCGCATTTGGTTCGGGCGGGAGTCTGTACGTGGCGAACAGCTACGGCGGCGCCGTCGTATGCAGGCAGCATAACCGTCTACCCGGCCGATAGCAGCGGCGACGCGGTGCCGACCACCACGATCACCAGCACCTTCAGCGGATTCGCTGATGGCATTGCGGTGGATTCCAGCGGGAACATCTACGTGGTGGACAATTCAGGCGGCGCCGCCAGACAGGGCAGCATCGACATCTATCCCGCCGGCAGCTACGCCATTGGCGCGCCCGTCGCCACGATCTCAGGAGATGACACAGGTCTCTTCTACCCTTATGGAATTGCGCTGGATTCCAGCGACAACATCTCTGTGTTGAATAACGGCAACACCATCACTGAGTATTCAGCGGGTAGCGTTGGAGACGTGGCGCCGACCGCTTCACTCAACGTCAATCGAAGCGGAAAGAATTCTACGACTGGCGTTGCGCTTGATCCTGGCGGCAATCTCTACGTAGCGAACGAAGGCGTCTCTTACTGTAATAAGCATGCTTGCTTTCAAACCAACGCCGGCAGCGTCGCAGTCTATCCAGCCGGCAGCGATGGCAATGCCAATCCGAGCGCGGTCATCACCGGTGCCAATACGAACCTTGCTTGGCCTTCGGCGATCGCCGTGGATCATAGTGGAAATATCTATGTTGCGAACGAGGGTCACGTGAAGTGCGTACGCGGATGTAACCGATGCAATGCAATCCCAAACGGTCCCGGAAGCATCTCCGTCTATGCACCCGGCAGCAGTGGCAACGCGGTCCCCACCGCCACGATCGGCGGTCCGAATACCGGACTCAAGTTTCCCTACGAAATCGCGGTCGACTCAAACGGGAACATCTATGTGCTGAACGCGACGCATCTCGGCTTCGGCTTTTCTTGCTTCGGGATAGGAAGCAAATCGGCAGATACGAGACATGGTGTGCAAAAGGCCATCGAGCGTACTAGTGGTCCTATTCTCATTTTCGCAGCCGGCAGCAACGGCGACGTCGCGCCAATTGGCACTATCGGCGGTCCTTTCACGGGGCTGGATTTTGGCTCGCAGGGAATTGCGGTCGGACCGGGCGGACCTTAGGCCGAATCGATTCCCTCCCCCACAATGGGGGGAGGGTTAGGGTGGAGGACGATTTGCCGCGCGGATGACTGATGCGCGGCATTTCAGACGCGTCGCAAAATTTCAGGACAATAAGGTCCTCCACCCGCCGCTCGAGGACGAGCGTCGGCCTCCTCCCACGAATGGAGGAGGCAATTCGATTTCAGCAGACTGATGCTGGTTCCCTCCCCCACGTGGGGGGAGGGTTAGGGTGGAGGACGATTTGCCGCGCCGATGACTGGTGCGCGGCATTTCTGACGCGTCGCAGAATTTCAGGACAATAAGGTCCTCCACCCGCCGCTCGAGGACGAGCGTCGGCCTCCTCCCACGAGCGGAGGAGGCTATTCGATTTCAGAAGACTGATGCTGGTTCCCTCCTCCAACGTGGGAGGAGGGTTAGGGTGGAGGACGATTTGCCGCGCCGATGACTGGTGCGCGGCATTTCTGATGCGTCGCAGAATTTCAGAACAATGAGGTCCTCCACCCGCCGCTCGAAGACGAGCGTCGGCCTCCTCCCACGAATGGAGGAGGCAATTCAAATCAGCGCCAGATTGCCCCTTCTGGTTCCCTCCCCCACGAGGGGGGAGGGTTAGGGTGGAGGACGATTTGCCGCGCCGATGACTGGTGCGCGGCACTTCTGACGCGTCGCAGAATTTCAGGACAACAAGGTCCTCCACCCGCCGCTCGAGGACGAGCGTCAGCCCCTCCCACTAGGGAGGAGGCAATTCAAAATCAGCGCCAGACTGCGCCTTCTGCTACCAGTTCGTCGCGCTCTTTTTTGCCCAGGCCGAGTAGCTCGCCCAGCACGTAGTCGAAATCTTCGCCGACTTCTGGCGCTATCCTGCTGACTTTTCCTGAGACCCCTGAAAGCTTGAACGGGATTCCTGTGACGTGGGTCGGCGGGCCTTTTGCGGTTGAGACTGCGGGCCAGAAGCCGCGCTCTTTCAGTTGAGGATCGCGCTCGCACAAATCGACGCCGTTTTCGACGACGCCGGCTGCGATTCCCGCGCGCTGCAGTGTCGCCATCGCATCTTCGGCGCTGTGCTGCGCCGTCCAGTGCGAGACGTGGGCATCGAGCTCGGCGCTGTTTTGCATCCTTAGATACAGCGTGCGGAATTTTTGCTCGCTCGCCCATTCCGGTGAACCGATCGCGGTGACGAATCTTCGCCACTCGGGCCCCGTGCGCACGCTTATCGCGACCCATCTGTCGTTGTCGCCGTCGAGCGCGCGGCATTTGTAAACGCCATGCGGCGCGGCCGGACCTTCCTGCGATTTGTAGCCGGGTGCGGACTGCGTGCGGCCGTTAACCGAGATGTCGAGTAGCGCAGGCCCGACGACTGCGGCGACGGCCTCGAACTGCGACAGATCGACGAACTGCCCGCGGCCCGTGCGGCGCCGATTCCACAACGCGACCAGCGCCGCGAGCGCTCCCGTGTATCCCCCGCACATGTCCGCGTACGAGTAGCCGTAGCCGGCCGGCGTGCCGTCGGGCTCGGCCATCAATTGCGTGTATCCCGTCAGCGCCTGCAGCGTCGGACCGTAGCTGACGTAGCTCGAGTTCGGCCCGGTGTGCCCGAGGCCGGACATGCTTATACAAATGATGTCGGGTTTCACCGCGGCGAGGCTTTCGTAATCCATCCCCCAGCTGCGCATCACGCGCGCCGAAAAATTATCCATCACGACGTCGCTGGTCGCGGCGATCCGGCGCGCGAGTTCGACTCCGCGCGGATGCTGCATGTTGAGCGCGACCGAAAGTTTGTCGCGATGCAGGTCGCATTGCAGGCCGAGCTTGCGGTTGCCCATCGGCGGCGGGTCCTTGCGCTCGACCTTGACCACCTGCGCGCCGTGGTCGCCGAGAATCCGCGTCGCGACCGGCCCAGCGACCACCCAGGTGAAGTCGAGTATGCGCACGCCGTCCAGCGGCATCGCAGCCATGCTCAGATCACTCCTTCGGCGGCGAGTACCGCGAGCGCTTCAGGAGCCATCGCGAGGTCGTCGCGCAAAATCTCGCCGGTATGCTCGCCCACGAGCGGCGGCCGCCGCGTGACGCGCCATGGCGTGCCGTTGAAAACGTACGGCGCGCCGGGGTAGCGGAACTTGCGTCCGAGCTCGGGATGCTCAACCTCGACAAAGAAGCCGCGGTCGATCAGCTGCGCGTCGTCGAACAGCGCCTCGGGCGGGCGCACGGTTGCGTAAGGCTGGCGCAAAAGCTGCGCGCGCTCGAGCAACTCGTCGCGCGGATAGTCCTTGACCCATTCGTCGAGCACTTCGAACACGTGCTCGGCCATCAGGTAGCGATACATCGGCTGCTGATAGTCGGGCGCGTCGAGGTCGGCCGCCTTGCCGTCGGACTTCACCCATTCGACGAGCGAGGTCCAGTCGCCGAGCGTGCAATGCATGATGTAGCCGTCGCGGCATTTGCCGACGCGAAAGAATCGGCTCCAATGCAGAGTGCCGCGCCGCGGCTCCGCCTCGTGTCGCTCGAAGTATCCGCCCGCGACGTGCTCGACCGCGGCTGCCGTGGCCTCCTGCATGCTGAGATCGATCCACTGACCTTCGGCGGACGCGTCGCGCGCGAGCAGCGCGAGCATGATAGCGATCGCGCCGAAGTACGCCGACGAATGATACGCCTGCAGGCCGAGCGGACGAACCGGCGCGCGTTCCGGGAAACCGTTGACGTACAGCATCCCGCCGAGCGCCGTCAGCACAGTGTCGTCGGCAATATAGTCGCGATACGGGCCGGTCTGGCCGAATGGCGCAATCGAGCAGAGGACCAGCGCCGGATTCTCGCGATGCAAAACGTCCCAGCCCAGCCCGAGCTGGTCGAGCGTGCCGGGCGCGAAGCTCTCGACGACGACGTCGGCGGAGCGCACGAGCTGGAGAAAAATATCGGCGCCGCGCGAATGCTTGAGGTCGAGCGTCAGCGATCGCTTGTTCAGATTATAGAACCAGAAAAACAGGCTGCGGTCGCGATGCGGCAGGTCGTCGAGGAACGGCCCGATGCGGCGCGCGTCGTCGCCGGTGGGCGGCTCGATCTTGATAACGTCGGCGCCCATGTCGCCGAGTAGCCGCGCGCAAAGCTGTGCGCGATGCCCCGTCAGGTCGAGCACGCGCAGGCCCGCGAGCGCGCCGGGGATGGCCCCGGTCATGGTTTCTTTGCCGAGGTTCCCGCGGCCGGCTTTTCAATTTCGAGTAGCTCTTCCTTGACCTTCGGCGGCGGCAGGTCTTCGATCGCGAATGCGCTGGTGTCGAGCGTCGGCGGAACTTCCATCAGCACTTCGTTCTTCGGCCCGGTGCGTTTGCCGCCGACCACGCGAATCGTCTCGAAGGTGTCAGGGTTGGTCCATCGCACGCCCATCACAGCCGGCTTCGCCTGCCCATCCTCGTCAACTGGCACGAGGGTAGTCCCTTCCTTGTCGAAAATAGTTACTTTTCTAAGCGCCATAATTTTTTTCTATGAATGTCCGAATCGAGTAATGCGCGAGAGATGATATGAAGCCCAGCGGCCGGATTCAAACAGAAACGCCGGTGCAATCCAGTTTCTACTGAACCAAAAACAGGCGCCACTCGTCCGGCACGCCCTTCAGGCCATGCATGCCCCGGTCGGCGAAGCGCAGTCCGGAGCCGGCGACCAGGTCTCGCACGGTGCTGGAGACCAGCACTTCATCCGGTTCGGCCTTGGCCGCAACGCGCGCCGCGATATGTACCGCGATACCGCCGATGTCGTCGCCGATCAGCTCGCACTCGCCCGTGTGAAGCCCGGTGCGGACCTCCAGTCCAAGCGCACGAAGTCTTTCGCGCACCGAACAGGCGCATCGTATCGCCCGATTAGGCCCATCGAAGGTGGCGAGCAGGCCGTCGCCCGCCGTGTTCACCTCGCGGCCGCGGAACGCGGTCAGCTCTTTTCGCACCACCGCGTAGTAGTCATTGAGCAGGTCGCGCCATCTCAAGTCGCCCATCTCGGCTGCGCGCTCGGTGGAGCGCACTATATCGGTAAACATCACGGTGGCGAGTACTCGGTCCGGATCCTCACGATGGCGCACGCCGGTAGTGAACTCCTCGATCTCATCGAGAAGGAGATCGAGCAGATCCTGATCGAGGGCCTGGAGCAAATGGTCGCTGCCAGGGAGTTCGACGTACTTCGCCCCGGGGATCTTCTGAGCCATGTCGTGTCCGCATGCGACGGGGACCGCTGAGTCGTCCTTGCGATGGAGGATCAGGGTCGGCACCCGGATCGAGGGCAGCAGATGGCGGGCATCATTCTCGTAGTCGGCTCGAAACAACGCCTGGATACCCCCGGGACTCGATGCAGCGCGCTCGAGCCGGCCAAACGACTGGACGAAGGCTTTATCATTGAGCCTGCTCGGCGCATTGATGGGAACGAGGACTCCTTCGCCCCAGTGCGCGTCCAGTGCGCCAAGCCATTGATCGAATTGCTCCTGGCTCAGGGCCCATGGTTCCGCTTTCATCGAAGCAAAGCAGCCGAAGAGCACGAGAGCTGAGGTTCGCTCTGGGTAGGTGGCGGCGAACATCAATGACATCGGGCCACCTTCGGACCAGCCGAAGACGGTCGCGCGCTTCGAGCCGGCCGCATCTAACACCTGCCGCACGTCGCCAATTCGCTCTTCGAGGCTTTGCTCGGCGACCCGATCGGAGAGTCCCTGGCCGCGCTTGTCGAATACGATTACCCGCGCGAAAGAGGTGAGTCTTTTCAGTATGTATTCGTTGACCGGCAGCTCCCAATAGAGTTCCACATGCGAAATCGTTCCCGGCACCAGTAAGATGTCGCGCGGGCCGTCACCGAAAACGCGGTAGGCGATGTGAACGTCGCCGTTCCTCGCGTACTTGGTTTCCGCTTCCATGGCTTCCCCTCCGTTTATGACGACGGCAACGCCCCCATCATCGCACCGCGCCCTGGTTAACCCAACCGCCACTTCGGTGGCGATGCAGACCGCATTCTCCGCTTGCAGCGCGCGGGTCTTTGAGCAGGTCAGTGCGACGCCAGACAAAGCGCCAACTCGCGCCGCTGAAGCTCTCGCCCTCGATACTCGCGAACCAATGCGGCGTGCGTTAATCTGATCGAATTGTGGCTGAGACCGATTACAAATCTACCCTGAAACTTCCCCGGACCGACTTCCCGATGAAGGCGAATCTGCCCAAGCGGGAGCCGGAAATGCTCAAGCATTGGGATGAGACCGACCTTTATGCGCGCCTGATGGAAGCGCGCAAGGACGCGCAGTCGTGGGTCCTGCACGACGGTCCGCCGTACGCCAACGGCCGCGTGCATCTCGGCACCGCGCTCAACAAAATCTTGAAGGACTTCGTCGTACGGTCGCGCTCGATGCTCGGCTATCGCACGCCGTTCGTGCCCGGATGGGACTGCCACGGGATGCCGATCGAGTACAAGGTCTCGCGCGACCTAGGCGACAAGGCGCGCACCACCTCCAAGCTCGAGTTGCGCAAGCTGTGCCGCGCCGAGGCTGAGAAATGGATCGACCTTCAGCGCTCGGATTTTCGCCGCCTCGGAGTCATTGGCGACTGGTTCAAGCCGTACCTCACGATGGCGCCGGAGTACGACGCGGCGGAAATCCGCGTGCTGCGCAAGATGGTCGAGAACGGCTACGTATATCGCGGCCGGCGCCCGGTGCATTGGTGCTTCGATTGCCGCTCGGCGCTGGCAGAGGCCGAAGTCGAGTATCGCGATCACGTTTCACCGTCGATCTACGTCGCATTCGCATTCAACTCGAATCTCCACGACGCAGGCATGCTGGCTGCGGAAGCAATGACCGCGCCGAGCTTGCAGCGGCGCATAAGGCCGGCAAACTGTCGGCGGTTATCTGGACCACGACGCCCTGGACGCTGCCCGCGAATCTTGGAATCTCGCTCAACGAGACCTTCGACTACGTCGCGCTGAAAGCCGGCGATCATTATTACGTGGTCGCGTCGCGGCTGGCGGCCAGCGTCGAGAAGGAATGCGGGCTGATGGTCGAGAAACGAATCCCGCTCGACCGCGCCGCGCTCAAGTCGCTCGACGGCCGCGACATTTTTCGCCATCCCTTTCTGCCGCGTGACGTGAAGCTGATGTATGCCGAGCATGTGACCGCCGACGCCGGCACTGGCCTCGTGCATACGGCGCCGGGTCACGGCTACGAGGATTTCGTCGTCGGCAAGGAGTACGGCCTGGCGCCGTTCACCCCCGTCAACGGCAGCGGAATTTTCACCGCGGACGGCGGCGAATGGGCCGGGCAGCACGTTTTCAAAGCCAACAAGCCGATCGTCGAGAAATTGCGGACGGTCGGCGCGCTGCTGCATGCGCGCGATTTCTCGCACAGCTACCCGCATTGCTGGCGATGCCACAATCCGCTGCTGTTTCTCGCGACTGAGCAATGGTTCGTGAGCGTCGATCACCACGGACTGCGCGGCAAGGTCGTCGACGCGATCGACAGCGTGAAATGGTATCCGCCGTGGTCGCGCGATCGCATCCGCAACATGACGGAGACGCGCCCGGATTGGTGCATCTCGCGCCAGCGCGCATGGGGCGTGCCGATTCCCGCCGTCAGATGCGCCGAATGCGACGAGGTCGCGCCGTTGACGGCGACGATGGATCGGGTCGAGGAAATTTTCGCGCGTGAAGGCTCCGACGCATGGTACAGCCGGCCTGCCGCCGACTTCGTGGCGCCGGGCACGAAGTGCGCGAAGTGCGGCGGCGCGACCTTCGTCAAGGAAGAAGACATCCTCGACGTGTGGTTCGATTCCGGCTCGTCGCAGGCCGCCGTGCTGGCGGCGCGGCCCGAGCTGAAATGGCCGGCCGATGCGTATCTCGAGGCGGTCGAGCAGGCGCGCGGATGGTTCAGCTCGTCGCTGTTCTGCGCGGTGTCGGATCGCGGCACGGCGCCCTTCAAGAGCGTGATCAACCACGGGCTGACGGTCGACGAGAAGGGCCGCAAGATGTCCAAGTCGCTCGGCAACTCGGAAGACGCGGTCGACGCGGCCGGGCGGATGGGCGCCGACGTGCTGCGGCTGGTGTACGCGTCGCTCGACTACACGGCCGATATCACGCTCGGGCAGACGATCTTCAGCGCGGTCTCGGAATCGTATCGCAAGATTCGCAACACCTGCCGCTTCGTGCTTGGCAACCTGGCCGACTTCGATCCGGCGCGCGACGCGGTTGAATTCAAGGAGATGCTCGAGTTCGATCGCTTCATCCTGGCGCGCACGGAGAAACTCAAGAGCGAAGTGCGCCGCGCGTACGAAGCGTTCGAGTTCCAGACCGCGTTCCAGGTGATGCAGAATTTTATCGTCGTCGATTTGAGCTCGCTCTATATCGATGTCGCGCGCGACCGGCTCTACTGCGACGCGGAAAACTCGCGCGAGCGGCGCTCTGCCCAGACCGCGCTGTTCAGTATCCTCGACGCGCTGGTCAGGATGCTCGCGCCGCTGATTCCGTACACGGCCGAAGAAGTTTACGGCTATCTGCCGGGCGATCGGCTTGCGAGCGTTCATCTGACGACGATGCATCCGGCGTACCCGACGTGGCGCGACGAAGAGCTGGAGGCGCGCTGGGAGCGACTGCTCAAGGTTCGCGACGAAGCGCTCAAGCTGCTCGAGGCGATGCGCAAGTCGGGGACAATCGGCGCGCCACTTGACGCCGCAATCAGCCTCGGCGCTGACGGTGGCTCCGACAGCGGTCTGGCGGAAACCCTCAAGCGCTATCGCGAAGAGCTGAAAGATTTGTTCATCGTCTCGGACGTAGCTTTGCTCGACGAGTCGCAAGCAGCCGATGTCAGGCGTCAGGCCAACGGCCGCGAGGATTTCGCCCTCGATGGCAACGGCAGCTTTGCGCGCGCCGCTGCAAATCCCGCAATCACACTGATCGGCCGACACGCGTCCGGTGCGAAATGCGCGCGATGCTGGAAGTACTTCGATGACGGCAGCGGCGATCAGTTGGACGCGCGATGCCGCGCGGTGGTGGGAGCGTAGCCATTGGCGGACGGATCAAGCGCTAAACCTCTGGCCAACGTCCTCGCCGTCGGCGGCAAGGGGAAAGAATTGGCCGGATCGCCGCCGCGCAAGCCATTTCTGTTTTTGTTCGTTGCGGTAACCCTGCCGGTCGTCGTACTCGACCAGGCAACCAAGCTGTTCGTGCAGGCGCACATGGCGCTGTACGAAAGCATCGCGATCATCCCCAACTATCTCGACATCACCTACACGCTGAACCCCGGTGCCGCGTTCAGCATGCTGGCCGATGCGCCCGCGTGGATTCGCAAAGCGTTCCTGCTCTCGATGGCGGCCGCCATGATCATCGTGCTGACCGTGCTGATAGTGCGTGCGGAGCGGTTGACGATTTACTCGGTCGCGTGGGCGCTGGTCCTCGGCGGCGCGATGGGGAACATGATCGATCGCGCTATTCGCGGCCGCGTGATCGACTTCATGCGCGCGCACTACTACGACCTGAACTATCCGATCTTCAACGTCGCCGACAGCGCCATCTCGATTGGCGTTGCGCTGATCATCCTCGCGTCGTTCTTCGGCGGCGACGACGAGCCCAAGCCGAATCCTCCCAGCTAGACAGTAGAACCGTGGACCTGCGCATTTGACGCCAGCGCGGCGACGGGTCTAGTTTCGCAAATCGAAGTTTCGATCGACGCCGGGCGCTGAAATCCGCCCGGCGGGGAGCGCGTCGCCATGAAAGAAATCAACACCGTCACTGGCACCGTGAGTCCGGAGCAGCTCGGCACGACGCTCATGCACGAGCATCTGCTGATCGGCTGGGCCGGCTGGGAGCTCGACTGCGCCGCGCCGAAATTCGAGCGCAAGGCGGCGCTCAAGAACTGCGTCGAGCGGCTGAAGGAGGTGCGCGACCTCGGGCTCGAGACGTTTGTCGATCCCTGCCCGATGGATATCGGCCGCGACGTGAACTTCATGGCGGAGGCGGCATCGGCGTCGGGCGTGCGAATAATCTGTGCGACTGGACTTTACAAGGAAGACCTGGGCAACACCGCGTACTTCAAACAGCGGACCATCGACGACATCGCCTCGGTCTATATCAGCGAGATTAACAAGGGCGTCGGCGACACCGGCATCAAGGCCGGCATCATCAAGTGCGCGACTGGCAAGGGACAAGTCACGAAGTACGAGGATATGTGCCTGCGGGCCGCGGCGCGCGCGCATAAGGCGACCGGCGCGCCGATCACGACGCATACCGAGGACGGCACGATGGGGCGCGAGCAGCTCGAAATCTTCGCGTCAGAGGGCGCCGACCTGAGCCGCGTCATCATCGGGCATAGCTGCGGGTCGTCTGACCTCAGCTATCATGCGGCGATGCTCGACCGCGGATGTATCCTCGGATTCGACCGCTTCGGGCTGGATTTTGTCCATCCCGACAAGCTGCGGCTGGCAGCGCTGATTGGACTCATCGGCGTCGGCTACGAGAGCCAGCTCGTGCTCTCCCACGACACTGTCGCATGCTGGCTCGGACGCGGTCTCGATTTGACACCGGAGACCGCCAAGCTGGTCGCCAACTGGACGCCGACGCACGTCTTCAAGAACATCGTGCCGGCGCTCAAGCGAGCGGGTGTAGGAGAAGCGAAGATCCGCACGATGCTGGTGGAAAACCCGCGCCGGTACTTCCAGAACTAACGCACCGACGCCTTGATTTTCGTCCGGCCGGCGAGCCGTCCCCCTCGAACTCAGTCGCTATCGCTCGCCTGGGCCGGTGCGGACAGCTCGACCGTGGCGCGCCACTTGTCGATTGCCTCGACCGTGAAGCGCCAGTCGCTGCCGACGCGGAATGCGGGCAGCTGATTTTTCTTCAGCATCCTGTAGATCGTGGAGGGATGCACCCGAAGGTAGCTCGATACCTCTTGCACTGTCAGGACCCTGCTTTTCATCTCATCGAATCGATCCATATCTCTCACCCCTGCGTTACGCGCATTTACCCGTCGTCCCGACCCTTGAGCATGTACGGGTTGAGCAAGCCCGGCGTACGCCACTCAGTACATACTAAACACATCATAGAGAAGCCAAGTATTCAAGCGTTTTTTTCGTGACATTTTGTCACGTAGAGAACACTAAATGTCACGCTACCGCCGGTTTTCAACGTAGAGATGACACAATGTTGCCAATCGAGAGACTTTGTGTCAACGAGTGGCCGAGCCGGTCGAGCAGAACGAATTCGACTGCCCCCGCGACGCGTTTCTTGTCAAGGCCAAGCGCGCGCAGGAAATCCTCGCTGTCCCATCCGGGCGGCATCGCGGTCGGCAAGCCGGCGCGCTCGATCAGGCGCAGCAGTCGCGATGCCTCATCGGCAGAGAAACCGGCGTATTTACTGGACAGCCGGGACGCCGCGACCATCCCGATCGCGACCGCCTCGCCGTGAAAGTAGTTGCCGTAGCCGGCGCTCGCTTCGATTGCGTGGCCGATCGTGTGTCCGAAGTTCAGCGATTTGCGGAGCCCGCCTTCACGCTCGTCGGCGCTGACGACCGCGGCCTTGTGGATAAGCGATCGCGCGACGACGTGCTCGAGCAGGTCGGGGCGGCGCGCAAGGATCGCATCGAGGTCGCGCTCGAGGTCAACGATCATCGCCGCGTCCATGATCGCGCCGTACTTGATGACCTCGGCCAGGCCCTCGCGAAACTCGCGATCGGGCAGGGTCGTGAGCGTGGTCACGTCGGCCACGATCAATCGCGGCTGATAGAATGCGCCGATGAGATTTTTTGCGTGACGATGGTTGATCGCGGTCTTGCCGCCGAGCGCTGAGTCCACCTGCGCGACAACCGTGGTCGGCACTTGCACCAGCGGCACGCCGCGCAGATAGGTCGCCGCCGCAAATCCCGCCAGATCGCCAACGACGCCGCCGCCCAGCGCAAATACCGTGCTGGCGCGGTCCAGACCCGCCGCTGTCATGCGATCGTAGAGCAGTTCCAGTGTCGCCGGAGACTTCGAAGCTTCGCCCGGCGGCACCGAAATTATGGCGGGCTCGAAACCGGCCTGGCGAAGCGCGTCAACGGCGCGCGCGGCATAAAGTTTTTCGACCGTCGAGTCCGTTACGATGGCGCAGCGGCCCGGCTTCAATCCCGCAGCGCGCGCAAGTTCGCCGAGACGGTCCAGGATTCCGGCGCCGACGTGGGCGTCGTGTGATGCGGCCCCGAGTTCTACGCGAATGGTACGCATCGCTACGATGGCAGCACTCGCCGCGCGGCGTGCACGCCGAAGGCTGAGATCACATGATCGGCGAGCTGCTCGATCGAGAGATCGGAGGCGTCGATCTGAACGTCAGCGCGCGCGTAGGCGCCCGCCCGTTCATGCATCAGCTCTTTGACTCGCTCCAAGGTCGGCTTGCCGCCCTCCGTCAGTTTGGGGCGCTTCGTTTTCGATCTCTCGACCCGCGCCGTGATGACTTCGGGCCGCGCCGTTAGGCATACGATCACGCCGACGCGCTTGAGCGCGACGCAATTCGCCTCGTCGACCAGTGCGCCGCCGCCCGTCGAGATCACTTCAGGATGAGGCCCGTGGCAGTTGGGGCACAAACGTCGATCGCTCGTCAGAAACTCGATAACGGCGCGCTCCAGTTCGCGGAAATGCGCCTCGCCATGGTCGGCGAAAATTTGCGCTATCGGCTTTCCTGCGCGCGCGGTGATGAGCGTATCGACGTCCGCGAATTCCCATCCGAGCCGGCGCGCGACGATCGGTCCGGCCGCGCTTTTGCCGGTGGCCATGAAGCCGGTGAGGATCAGTTTGGGCGTCATCTGCGTTGCAGCGCGGATAGCTGCGGTAAGCGCGGTTTCAGTAGTCGCGCACCTGCTCGAGGAAGCCTTTGAAGTTGCGCGTAATCTCGGTCAGCGAATCGCCGCCGAACTTTTCCAGAAAAGCGGCCGCGAGTTCGAATGCGACCACCGATTCCGCGATGACCGCGGCGGCCGGAATCGCGCATACGTCGGATCGCTCGATCGCGCCGACCGCTTCTGCCTTGCTCTTGATGTCCACCGAACGCAGCGGACGCATCAGCGTCGACAGCGGTTTGAACGCGACGCGCACGCGCAACGGCTCGCCGGTGCTCATGCCGCCCTCGGTGCCGCCGGAATTATTCGAGTGCCGCGTGAAGCGATGGTGCGCGGCGTCGTAACCGATTTCGTCGTGCAGTTCGGACCCGCGAATCCGGCCCGCGGTGAATCCCAGCCCCAGCTCGACGCCCTTGGCGGCCTGCAGGCTGAGCAGTGCGAACGCGAGGCGGCCGTCGAGTTTGCGATCCCATTGCACGTGACTGCCGAGGCCAACCGGCAATCCGGTCGCGACGACCTCGACGATACCGCCGAGCGTGTCGCCGGTTTTTTTGCACGCGTCGATTTCCGCGATAATTTTGCTTTCAGCATCCGGGTCGCCTACGCGCACCTGCGACGCTTCGGTGATGCGGCGCAGCTCCGCGATGCTCAACTCAGGATGCGTCTTCGCCTCGGTCGCGCCGATGCTCGCGACGTAGCCGAGCAGGTCGATTCCGAATGGCAAGAGAAGCTGCTTGGCCAGGCCGCCGATCGCCACGCGTGCCGTGGTCTCGCGTGCCGACGCACGTTCGAGCACGTCGCGAATATCTTCGAGATTGTACTTCAGCACGCCCGCCAGGTCCGCATGGCCGGGCCGCGCGCGCGTGACTACGTCCGCGGCGCCGCGGTCGGCGGGATCGGCGGACATCTTCTTGACCCAATTCTTGAAATCGCGATTCTCGATGATGAAGGTGATCGGACTGCCGAGCGATTTGCCGAAGCGGATGCCGGAAACCGGACGCACCTCGTCCTTCTCGATGAGCATCCTGCCCCCGCGGCCGTAACCTTTCTGGCGGCGCGCGAGATCGGCGTTGATTGCGGCAATGTCGATGTCGAAGCCGGCGGGTACGCCCTCAACCGTCGCGACCAGCTCAGGTCCGTGCGATTCACCGGCAGTCAGAAATCGGAGCATCGGTTTTGTTTTGCCTCCCGCGCGGTTGCGGGCCTCCAGCACCAGATTTAACCGGATTGGACGCGCCCGCGAAAGCGGCCTGCCACAGGTCGAATCCGGGATTCGGCGCCGCGGCGACTCGCCGGGCTGCTCGCGCGCGGTGTAAGTTGCAAGCGCAGAGAAGTCGGGATGCAAGCCAATATTGTGATCGTCGGGGCGACGCGCGGATTCGAGACGCTGACGTATTCGATTCCGCCTGCGCTTGACGGGCTTATCGTGCCCGGGCATCGCGTGCTCGCGCCGCTGCGATCGCGCAAGGTTACGGGCGTCGTCACCGAGATCGGCGAACGACTTTCGACGGCGCCGTTGAAGCCAATTCTCGAAGTGCTCGAGCCGCGCCCGCTGTTCGATCGCGCGCATCTGCAGCTGATGGAATTCCTCGCGTCGTACTACATGGTTTCGATTGCGGACGCGTATCGCAGCGTGATTCCCGCTGTCGCGCGGGTCGAGTCGAGGGTTGCGTACAAAATCGCGACTGCGCCCGACGATCTGGCGCGCGCAGCGTTCACTCGAGTAGAGCGCGCGGTCATAGCGACGGTCGCGAAGGGCGCGGCGACGACGCGTCAGCTCGAGAAACTTGGTCCGCCAAGCGAGGTACGCGCGACGCTCGCCCGTTTCATCGCGGACGGTATCCTCGAGCGCCGCGATGCTACTAGCGGGCGGCATCGCGAGACCGCGGACACGGTTGCGCGAGTCATCGCGGGCGCGAGCGTCGAAGGTGTTCGCGGCTCAAAGCAGCGCGAAGTGTTGAACGCGATCGTCAACGCGGGTAGTGCAGGCCTGCGGGTCGAAGCTCTCAAGACTGAAGTCGAGGGCGCGAGCGTCGCGCTGAAAAGTCTCGCGCGCCGGGGGTTGATTGCGATCGATGCGGCGCCGGCCACAGCTAACGGTAGCGCCGCGTCCGGGTTCGATCTCTCCGAAGAGCAGCAGGTCGCACTCGATGCGATCGCGCCGGCCGTCGAGCATCAGCGCTACGAAGCGTTTTTACTCTGGGGCGTCACCGCGAGCGGCAAAACCGAGATTTACCTGAACCTTGCAGCGCGCGCACTCGCAGTGGGCCGCAACGCCCTGATCATGGTGCCCGAAATCGCGCTCGCGGACGAAATCGTGCGCTCGTTCCGCGCGCGCTTCGGCTCGCTGGTCGGTATCGCGCACAGTGCGCAGAGCGTGACCGAGCGATGGGCGAGTTGGATGGCGGCGCTCGGCGGGCAGGCGCGCGTGATGATCGGACCGCGTTCCGTGATCTTTGCGCCAATGCATGACGTCGGCCTGATCGTCGTCGACGAGGAACACGACGCTTCATATAAAAGTGAGGAAGGCATTCGCTATCACGCGCGCGATCTCGCGGTCGCGCTCGCGGGTTTTTCGAAATGCCCCGTCGTGCTCGGCTCGGCGACGCCGTCGAGCGAGTCGTACGCAAACGCGCGCCGCGGACGGTACCGGCTGCTGCGGCTTTTGCGCCGCGTCAACGATCGCGCGATGGCGTCGGTTGAAGTCGTGGACATGCGCCGCGAAGTTGCCGAGGCCGCGCAAGCTCGCGGCGGCCAAATCTAGTAATGGATCGGGACCGAGCGGAACGAAGTCAGAAGCGGTGGAAGGGCAGGACACAGTACCGCTCTCGACCAGGCTGGTCGCCGCGCTGCGCGAAAATCTCGCGGTGGGCGGCCAGAGCATGGTATTTCTCAACCGCCGCGGCTTTCACAATTTTTTGCAATGCCACCTCTGCGGCAACGTGATTGCGTGCCCCAACTGCAGCGTCAGCATGACCTTTCACATGCGCGACCGCTCGCTCCGATGCCACTACTGCGCCAATCACATTGCCGCGCCCGACACCTGCCCTGAATGCAAAGGCTACGGGCTCAAGGGCCAGGGCTTCGGCACCGAGCGGCTAACGCAGACGCTGGCCGAGATGATGCCCGATGCGCGCATCGAAAGAATGGACTCCGACACCAGCCGTCTGCGCGGTGCGCGTGCGCGGATGCTGGCCGAGCTTCGCGCGGGCGAGATCGATATCCTGGTCGGCACCCAGATGATCACCAAGGGTTTCGATTTTCCCGGCGTCACGCTGGCCGCGGTGGTGAACGCCGACCTCGCGCTCAACATGCCCGACTTCCGTTCCGCCGAGCGCACCTTCCAGTTGCTGACGCAGGTTGCCGGACGCGCAGGCCGCGGCGAGCGCGCGGGCCGCGTGCTCATCCAGACCTTCGCGCCGAACCATTACAGCATCAGCGCCGCCAGGGATCAGGATTACGCGCGCTTCATGCGCCGCGAGTTGCAACTGCGCCGCGACCTGATGTACCCGCCGTTTGCGCGCCTCGCGATGGTGCGAATCGAGGGCGCCGAGCCGCAGATCGTCAGGCGCGCGGCTGAGGCGGTAGCAAAATCGCTGGCGCGCGATTCGACGCCGGAGGGAATCCGCGTGCTGGGGCCGGCGCCGGCGCCGATCGAGCGCATCAAGCAGCGCTACCGCTGGCAGGTGATGATAAAATCGCGCGAGCTGAAACCGATGCGCGCCGCGATTGCCGCGATGCGCACCGAAGTCGGCCCGTCGGCCGAGCGCGACGACATATACCTTGCGATAGATATCGATCCGGTGAGAATGCTGTGAGCGCAATGAACGAGAACAACCAACCTCAACCGACGCATCATGTGCCGCGCGCGCGTCATGCCTTCGACGTGAAGATGCACGACGGCGCGACGATCCACGTCCGCCAGCACGGCATCCCCGGCGCGCCGCGATTGATTCTGAGTCACGGCAACGGACTCGCGATTGACGGCTACTTTCCATTCTGGGGGCCGCTGCGCGAGCGCTACGAGGTGGTCGTCTTCGACTTCCGCAATCACGGGCACAATCCGCTGCACACGTTCGAAGGGCACACCTGGCAGAACTTCGTCGCGGATATGGAAGTCGTCTGGCACGCGATCAATCGCGAGCTTGGCGCGAAGCCGGCCGCCGGTCTCTTTCATTCGCTGTCGGGAGTCACGGCTGCGATGCATGCGCTCAAGTACGGCCGGCGATTCGACGCGTTGGTGCTGTTCGATCCGCCGGTCTATCCGCGCGAGGGGCATCCCATTCAATACATGCAGCAGTCCGACAAGGAATCGCTCGCCTCGCGCGCGGCGCGGCGTCCCGAGCGCTACAACGATCCGATGGAACTGGCGAAGCAGTTCAGCCGGCGCTTCAAACGATGGGTGCCTGAGGCATACGAGCTGATGGCGCGCGCGACGCTGCGGCACGATCGCGCGAGCGGCGACTGGATTCTCGCGTGTCCGCGCGAATACGAGGCGCACGTTTTTTCCAGCGGCGCGAATCCGGACCTGTGGCCGCAGATGGCGCATTGCCCGGTGCCGGTGAAACTCGTGTGCGGAGATCCTGACCTCGATGAGGTCATGCCGCCGGCGCTGATCGGGCGCGCGATGGCCGAAGAGCTGGGGCTGCCGTACGAAGCGATCGCCGGCACGACGCATTTTCTGCAAATCGAGCGTCCCGCCGAATGCATCCGCGCGGTGGAATCTTTTCTTGCGCCGCTCGGACTCGCTGCGCCCGTTGACCCTTTGATAGATTTGTGGATACAGATGGCACTCCTGAAAATTAGAAAATTTCCCGACGACACGCTCAAGGCGCCGGCGGCTCCGGTCAAGAACATCAACGGCAGCGTCGAAGGGCTGATCGACAGCATGGTGCAGACCATGTACGCCGCGCCGGGCGTCGGTCTCGCGGCGCCGCAGGTGGGAGAGTCGAAGCGGATAATCGTGCTCGACACCGATCACGATCAGCCCGGCAAGCATCTTCTGAAACTGATCAACCCGCAGGTGGTCGAAGCCGAGGGCAAAGTCCTGTGGGAAGAGGGCTGCCTGTCGGTGATCGATTACACGGCCGACGTGGAACGCGCGGCGCATGTGCTGGTGCGCGCATGGACGCCCGACGAGAAGGAAATCGAGATCGAAGCCGACGAGCTGCTCGCGGTCGCGCTGCAGCATGAGATCGATCACCTCGACGGCAAGCTCTTTATCGATCGCATCAGCCGGATCAAGCGCGAGCTCTACAAGCGCAAACTGAAAAAGCTAATCAAGGAGGGCAAAGCTGACGACGTGCGCCCCTCCACGGTACGGATCTAAAATCGCCGAGCCACTAAAGATCGTTTTCATGGGCACGCCGGCCCTGGCGGCGCATATCCTGGAGCGGCTCGTGACGGCTTCGGGAGCCAACTTCCGCGTTGTCGGAGTTGTCACGCGTCCCGACCAGCCGCGCGGGCGCGGGCTCGGCACCGAGCCGAGCGAAGTCGGCGCATTGGCGGCGAGTCGTGGAATTCGCGACGCTGAAGCCGCTCAAAATCCGCACGCCGGAATTTCTGAGCGAGCTCAAAGCGTTCGAACCCGACCTGCTGGTGGTCGCGGCTTACGGTCGAATTCTGCCGAACCCGATTCTCGACCTTCCGCGCATCGCGCCGTTGAACGTGCACGCGTCGCTGTTGCCGCGTCATCGCGGCGCCGCGCCGATCGAAGGCGCGATCCTCGCCGGTGACGCTGAAACTGGCGTCACGATCATGCGAATCGTCGAGCGGATGGACGCCGGCCCGATGTATTTCCAGCGGAAGATTCCGATCGAGGCGAACGACACGCAAGGAACGCTCAAGGAAAAGCTCGCGGAGTTAGGCGCGTCCGCGATGCTCGAGGCGATCGATCTGGCGGCGCGCGGCGCGCTGGTCGAGACGCCGCAGGACGAAGCGCTCGCGACCTACACGGCGCAAGTCGAAAAGAAAGACGCGCTGATCGATTGGACGACGAGCGCGGCGCAGATTGAACGGATGACGCGCGCGTACGATCCGTGGCCGGTCGCGCGCACGCGCCTCGGCGGCGACGAAGTTCTCATCTGGCGCGCAGCAGTCGAGGATGAATCTCAGTGGGGCGGGCCGCCGCGTCGCTCCCGGCACGATTGTGAGCATCAAGCCGAATCCCATAGTCCAGTGCGGAGTCGGACAACTGAGACTCGTCGAGGTGCAGGCGGCGGGACGCAAGAGGATATCGGCGGCTGATTTCATTCGCGGCAAACGCATGCAAGCCGGAGTGCGGCTCGGCGAATGAGCGAAGAACAGGCGAAAGCGAGGGTCGCGGCGCGCACCGAAGAAGGACTCGCGTCGCGGCTGGCGGCGGTCGAGATTTTGTACCGTGTCGATCAGGAGGCCGCTTACGCCGACGTTCTGCTGGGCGGACGCTTGCCTGACTTCGCGCCGGCCGACCGCCGCCTGATCACGCGGCTGGTGCTGGGGACGCTCGCATGGCGTGGGCGCCTCGACTACGAGCTGGCGCATCTGACGGGATCGCAAGCTCGACGGGATTCAGCCGGCCGCCGTTGCGATCATGCGGATGGGGCTGTTTCAGCTGCGATTCCTCGATCGCATTCCGCAGCATGCGGTGGTGGATACCGCCGTCAGCATCGCCAAGCGGATTCCCGAAACGCGCAAGGCGTCGGGCTTCGTCAATGCCGTGATGCGCCGTGCGACGCGCGAGACGGCGCCGATGCCGGCGCGCGATCGCAACGAAAAAAGTTTCCTCGCGATCGCTTATTCGCATCCGCGCTGGATGGTCGAGCGATTCGTCGAATGGTTCGGTGTTGCGAATGCCGAGCGCCTGATGACGGCGAACAACGACGCCGCGCCCAACGTCATCAGGCTGAATCTCGCGCGCGGCTCGCGCGCGGAAATAATCGAGCAGCTGAAGGCCGACGGCTTCGAAACCGGCGCGCCCGGCCGCGCACCCGAGACGCTCGTGCTCGGCGGCGCGCCACATTTTGAGTCGCGCGCGTATCGAGAGGGTCTGTTCCATGCGCAATCCGAAGCCTCGCAGATGGCGGCGCGGATGCTCGCGCCACGTGCAGGCGCGACGGTCGTGGATTGCGCGGCGGCGCCGGGCGGCAAGGCGACTCATCTGGCGGAGATGATCGGCGCGGGCGGACGAGTTATCGCAGTGGACCTCAACCTCGGCGGACTCAGGAACGCGCGCGAACTGGCGCACCGTCTGCGGCATCGCAATATCGAATATGTTTGCGCCGACCTGGCCGCTGCCGCGCCGCTCGCGGCGGCGAGCTTCGAGTACGTACTGCTCGACGCCCCGTGCACCGGACTCGGGACTCTGCGCGAGCATCCGGAGATCAAATGGCGCCTCAAGCCGACCGATCCGGCGCGAATGGCTGCGATACAATCGCGCATGCTCGACAACGCTGCGGCGCTCGTGCGTCACGGCGGCGCGATGGTGTATTCCGTTTGCAGTATCGCGCCCGAAGAAGGCGAAGGCGTGGTCGACGGATTTCTCGCCAGCCACGCTGACTTCCAAATCGATCGCAGTGTCGCGGCCGGCGAGTTGAAGGACGTGATCGACGCGCGCGGATTCATGAAGACGCGGCCGGACGTCGGCGGACAAGACGGCTTCTTCGCCGCGCGGATGATTCGCAGAGGAACTTGATTGTAGTGGAACCCGCCGTGGGTTCCACACCTCCCTGGGCAGGGGTGACCCCTGCACCCAGTAATAAGAAGCAGAGCGAAATCGCGCGGACGCGCTTTGGCCATGTTATCAGGGCGGCAGCGTTCCGATCCCTCGCCCGTTAATTCACGGGAGAGGTTAGGTGAGGGTTCTGCGACTCAAGCCGCAGGTATGCAAGGTCGTCGTTTTCTTTAACAATTACACGTTACTCAGGTAGCGAACGGTGATCGGGCCGGTAGTCACAGCATCCGGAACAACGATCAATCGCCCGCCCCCGATCCTGCGCCGCGAGTCGCATCGAGATGACGCTGCCGCTAATCTCTGCGCATGGATTCCTCGACCAAAGATCCCGCTGACAAAATTGCGCCTTCGATTCTGTCCGCTGACTTCGCGCGGCTTGGCGACGAGATTCGCGCGGTCGAAAAAGCCGGCGCCGACATGATTCATTTCGACGTGATGGACGGGCATTTCGTGCCTAACCTGTCGATCGGAATCCCGGTGCTCGAGTCGGTGCGCAAGGTGACGCGGCTGCCGCTCGACGCGCACCTGATGATCTCCGAGCCGGCCCGCTACGTCGAGGCATTCGTGAAGGCGGGCGCCGATTCAATTTCAGTGCATTGCGAGGTCTGCCCCGATATCCCGGCGATGGCGAAACGAATTCACGACCTCGGCGCGCGCGCGTCGATCGGCATCAATCCCGAGACCGACGCCGACAAGGTGCTCCCCTTCGCCGAGCAGCTCGACATGATCCTCGTAATGAGCGTGCATCCGGGCTTCGGCGGCCAGGAGTTTATCCCCGCCGCACTCGACAAGCTGCGCTACATCCGGCGCGAGCTGACGCGGCGCGGCCTGAGCATCGACGTCGAGATCGACGGCGGCGTGAAGCTTGACAATATCGCCGACGTGAAGGCGGCCGGCGCCAACGTGTTCGTCTCAGGCTCGGGAATCTTCGGCAAGCCCGACTACGGCAAGATCGTGGGCGAGATGCGCGACGTTATCGCACGCACGCCCGTCAAGATTTAAGGATTCCCTCCGATCCCTCGCCCGTTGTTTCACGGGAGAGGTTAGGTGAGGGTTCCGCGATTCGAGCAGCAGATTCGTAGGAGCAACTCGGAAAGTTCAGTCCCTCACCCGCCACGCGCGGACGCGCGTCGGCCTCTCCCCTCGTGGGGCGAGGCAAGAAGGAAGCACGCCGCCTGTCGTTTCGCCGGACTCGCGCGCTATCCCCTCTGATGATATAACCACTCGTCTGTACCTTCCCGATCACGCTCAACCGGAGACGGGGTGTAGCTCAGCCTGGCCAGAGCACTGCGTTCGGGACGCAGGAGTCGCTGGTTCAAATCCAGTCACCCCGATCTTTTCAGTGAAGCTCCTCAACTTCTTTTCAGTGAAGTTCCTCAACTAAGGCTGCTGTGGTTAGGACTTTGCTTCAGCCTCTCCGCTGGTTCGCTCATTCTTGTATGGTGCTTTGGCCTTGGAGTGTTTTCGATGATTGAAGCACTACTGATTGTTGGCGCGTACCTGGTCGGCTCGATCCCTACCGGCGTGATCGTCGGGCGGATGCGCGGCTTCGACCCGCGCGCCGTCGGTTCGGGCAATATCGGAGCCACTAACGTCGCGCGCGCAGGCGGGATCAGCGCCGCACTCATCGTCTTCGTCGGCGACCTGCTCAAGGGTGCGATTCCCGTGTTGGTGGCGCGTGCCGCAGGGGTTCAACCCGCTGCTATCGCGTGGGTGGGACTGGCTGCGTTCATCGGCGCGATCTGCTCCGTGTTCCTGCGATTTCATGGCGGCAAAGGTATCGCTGCCGCGCTTGGAATCTGGCTCGTTATCTCGCCCACGGCGATTCTGATCGCGTTGGCGGTGTTCGCCGTGGTCGTTGCGATCAGCCGAATCGTGTCGCTGGCGTCGATCGCCGCGGCGATTGCGCTGCCGCCGACGGTCGCCGCCCTCAGCTTGCCCCATCACTATTTATTGCTCGCGATCCTGATGACAGCGCTGGCGCTATTTCGCTTTCGCGACAATATCCAGCGCCTTTCGCGCGGCGAGGAGCCGAAGTTCCAGCCCAAGCGCACCAGTAGCGTCGCGACCTAGGCAGTGCCTGCCGATTAATCGGACGCCCGCCCGTTAGGCATCTGCGAGGCCCCGAATAGGCAACCACAGGAATAATTGTGATGCGACAGTGCGAATCGCAACAACCTGTCCCCATTGGCATCGCGCTTGCGTCGATTGCGCTGGATGTTGGCGCAATCCCGCGGGATGGAATAGGTATCTGTTTCTGACCTGAAGAGGAGAAATGCCAATGACAGCAGCGGAAAAAAAGGAACTAGCCACCGATTTCCTCACTGAATTCAGAGACCCCGACCCGGCACGGCTCGCCACGATGATCGCCAACGACTTCGAGTGGAAGGTCATGACCAGGATGGAAGGCATGGCGCCGGTGAAGGGTCACGACGGTCTGCGGAACCTGGTGAAGTCGATCAAGACGATGATGCCGGGCGGACTGGGGATTACGATCGACACCGTCATTTGCGAAGGCGATCGCTGCGCGGTGCAGGCGGAATCGAATACAGTCGCGGCCAACGGCAAGAAGTACAACAATCGCTATCACTTCGACATCCGCTTCGACGGCGACAAGATTGCCGAGGTGCGCGAGTATTGCGATACCAATCACGCGCGCGAGGTCTTTTTCAGCAAGTAGGGGATGGGCAGGCGGCAGGGGACGCCTGACGCGCGCGAATTTTAGGGACTTGAACCAGCTCTATCTTGAGAGAATGGTTATTGGTGGCGGATGAGGCGGGGGCCGGCATATGTCCCGCGCGGCCAGTCTGAGGAGCGACCGAGAGGAGACTTATGAAGAAGGTTGAGGCGATCATCAAACCGTTCAAGCTCGACGAGGTCAAAGAGGCCCTGTCGAGTATCGGTGTGCAGGGTCTCACGGTCAGCGAGGTCAAGGGATTCGGCCGTCAGAAGGGGCATACCGAGCTGTACCGCGGGGCGGAGTACGTGGTGGACTTTCTGCCCAAGGTGAAGCTCGAGATAATCGTGTCGGACGAGCTGTCGGCGCAGGTGGTCGAGACTATCGAGCGCGCGGCGCGCACCGGCAGAATCGGCGACGGCAAAATCTTCGTCATGCCGATGGAAGAGGTGGTGCGCATCCGCACCGGCGAGCGCGGCGTCAACGCCCTCTAACAATTTGTTCCCCTTCTCGTGCGGGGTCGGCTAAATTACCTTCACGAAAGCCGCGCTGCGCGGATTTCGCGTCTTCTCTTTCACCGGGTGCAGGGGTCACCCCTGCCGCCCACCGCGCAGGTGATTTATCTTCCGTTCCTCGTGACCCCGCGGCCGAAGTCCCATTTGCGGCCTTTCTTGAACTCGCTCACGATTCGCCGCGACACCACCATCCGATGCACTTCGTCGGGTCCGTCGTAGATGCGGGCGAAGCGCGCATGTCGATACATCCGCGCCAGCGGAGTGTCCTCCGACACGCCCATCGCGCCATGCACCTGGATCGCGCGATCGATCACGTCGTGCAGCACCTTGGCGCCGAAGAATTTGATCAGTGATATCTCGACGCGCGCCTCGTCGCCGGCGTCGATCTTCGCGCGCCGCGTTGAGCGTCAGCAGCCGCGCGGCCTGGATCTCGGCGGCGGAGTCGGCAATCCAGTTCTGAATCGTCTGCTTGTCGGACAGCGGACCGCCGAACGCCTGGCGATTGATCGCCCGATCGATCATCAGCTCGAACGCCCGCTGCGCCTGCCCCAGCCATCGCATGCAATGGTAGATGCGGCCCGGTCCGAGCCGTTTCTGCGCAATCTTGAACGCCTGTCCCCGCGGGCCGAGCAGATTAGTCAGCGGCACCCGAACGTCGGTGTATTTGATCTCGCAATGCCCGCCTGACGTCTCGCCCATCACAGGCACGATGCGCACGATCTGATAGCCCTTGGTGTCTGTCGGCACGACTATCATGCTGAAGCGCTCGTGCGCCGGCGCGTCGGGCTCCGTCACGCACATCACGGTCGAGAACGCAGCCACGTTGGCGCCGCTGGTGAACCACTTGTGGCCGTTGATGACCCATTCGTCGCCGTCCTGCACCGCACGCGTGCGCAGTCCCGTTGGATCGGCGCCGGAGACTTCCGGCTCCGTCATCGAGAAGCTCGGATAGATGTCGCCGTTGACGAGCGGCGCGAGCCAGCGTTTTTTCTGCTCGGGATTTCCGTACAGGTGCAGCATGGTGGCGTCCTGCGCGGAATGCGTGCCGAGGCCGGCGATCGCATACTCGCTGCGCCCGACGATTTCATTGACGAAAACGTAGGGCATGAACTCGAGTCCGCCGCCGCCAATATCCTTCGGCAGCCCGAGCGCCCACAGCCCGCGCTTCTTCGCCTCGGCCTGGATAGATTTCATCGTGCGCGACGATTCCTCGCCGCCGCGCTCGAGAATTTTCTCATTGGGATAGATCAGCTCGGTAAGAAAACCGGAAACCCGATTGCGAAGGTCCTGCACCTCGGGACTGGCCTCAATTTCGGCAACACTTTGCATGGCACTTCTCCTGGTGAGCGAGCGGTGAGCGCAGACTGATCGTTACCGCGCATCACATCCCGCTGACAAGCGTTCTGTCTCCTCTCCCTGTAAGGGAGAGGATGAAGGTGAGGGTCATATTACAGCGCTCCTGCGCGATTCTGGATTCTGCTTCTGTGTGAACGCGCTTGGGCTATGAAAGGTCTCTTCTCTACGTCGTGCAATCGAAGTCTGGTGGGCTGGTATTCGGCGGTGTGATAGTCATCGATAACCACGGTATCGAGGCTCGCAACGGTGATCCTCATTGGCTGAAGGCGTTAGTCGTCTAATCTATCGGGTGCATGCCGTCGAACGGATGGTAGAGCGCGGAATCAGCGCTGACGACGTGCGGCAGGTATTGGATGAGGGCAAGGAAATCGAGACTTATCCGGCTGACTATCCTTACCCGAGTCGGCTAATGCTCGGATGGTGCGGGCCTAGAGCTATACACGTAGTCGCAGCCGAGGACACGGCGGATAATGAGACGATCATAGTGACTGTCTATGAACCCGATCCGGATCGTTGGGAGCCGGGCTTCGAAAGGAGAAAGACGCAATGAAGTGCGTGATCTGCAAACACGGCGAGACACGACCAGGCAAAACCACCGTGACGCTCGAGCGCAGCGGCGTTACCCTGGTAGTCAAAAGCGTTCCAGCACAGATTTGCGACAATTGCGGCGAGGCCTACGTAGACGAGGATATTACCCGCCAGCTCCTCGGTACCGCTGAAGAAGCGCTACGAGCCGGAGTCCAGGTGGACGTCCGCGAATTTGCTCCGAGTGCGAGACCATGATTGCAATCGGCACTGCAGACCCGAGAATCAAATAACCACTCAACGTCGAAAGGAAAAACAAGGTGATCGATCTTTATACCTGGACCACGCCTAACGGCCGCAAAGTTTCAATCATGCTCGAGGAGTGCGGACTCGAGTACTCGGTTCATCCGATCAACATTGGCAACCGCGACCAATTCAAACCCGAGTTCGTGAAGATTTGTCCGAACAGCAAGATCCCCGCGATCGTCGACCATGACGCCGGCGTCTCGATCTTCGAGTCGGGCGCAATTCTCGTGCACCTCGCGGAGAAGGTCGGCAAGCTGTTTCCCGCAAAAGATCCCGGGCGCGCGAAAGTGCTCGAATGGATTTTCTGGCAGATGGCGAATATCGGCCCGATGCTCGGCCAGGCAAATCATTTTATCAACGCCGCGCCCGAGAAAATCCCCTACGCCATCGATCGCTACGTCACAGAATGCGCACGGCTGATCAAGGTGCTCGACGATCAGCTCGCGCAGACCGAATATATGGCGGGCGCCTATTCAATCGCCGACATCGCGACCTATCCCTGGCTCGTGCTCGGCTTTCCCGCGATCAAAGCGGCGAAGGCCGACGTCGTCGGCGAAGGCGCGAGCGTCGCGCGATGGCTCGCGGCGGTCGGTGCGCGTCCCGCGGTGAAGAAGGGCATGCAAGTGCCGAAGGTTTAGGTTCGGCGACGCTAGCGGTTGAGTGATCCCATCATCGCGGCGGGATATCTGCCGCCGGCCGCGACGTCTTTCGGCGAGACTTCGTCGAGGCGCTTGAGGTCCTCGGCGCTGAGCGTCACGTCGAGCGCGGCCACGTTCTCTTCGAGATATTTGCGCCGCTTGGTGCCGGGTATCGGCACGATGTCGTCGCCTTGCGCCATCACCCATGCCAGCGCGAGCTGACCGGGCGTGCAGTGCTTGTCCTTTGGCAATCGCCTCGATTTGCGCGACGAGCTGAATATTCTTGTCGAAGTTCTCGCCCTGAAAGCGCGGCGAGAAACGCCGGAAATCGTCGGGCGCGAGGTCGTCGAACTTGCGAATCTGGCCGGTTAGAAATCCGCGGCCAAGCGGGCTGTACGCAACGAGGCCGACTCCCAGCTCGCGACATGTCGCCAGGGTTCCGTCCTCGGGCTCGCGGCTCCACAACGAGTATTCGTTCTGCAGCGCCGCGATCGGATGAATCTTGCATGCGCGGCGAATCGTCTCGGGCGCCGCCTCGGACAGGCCGAGGTACCGCACCTTGCCTTCCTTGACCAGCGCCGCCATCGCGCCGACCGTATCTTCAATCGGAGTGTTGGGATCGACGCGATGTTGATAGTAGAGGTCGATCGTGTCGATGCCGAGGCGCTTGAGACTCGCCTCGCACGCGCTGCGGACATACTCGGGACGGCTGTTGATTTCGCGAAAAGTCGGATCCGAGGGCTTGCGCACGATACCGAACTTGGTCGCGATGACGAACTTGTCGCGGCGTCCGCGAATCGCGCGCCCGACCAGCTCCTCGTTGCGATGCGGCCCGTAGGCGTCGGAGGTATCCCAGAATGTCACGCCTAGCTCGAGCGCGCGCTCCAGCGTGTCCATCGACTGCGCATCGTCGCGCGGCCCGTAAAAATCCGACATGCCCATGCATCCAAGGCCGATCGCCGACACGTTCAAGCCGCTTCTTCCAAGTTGTCTGGTTTTCATTTTTTCAGTTTGCGCGACTCGCCTGGGCAAGTACAGCAGCGGTGAATTCATTTGACAGCGCGCGCCTCGATGCGCTGAATTCGACCGATGACGGTACCCGAGCTGTCGATTCCGAAGCCCGATCTTCACGGATCGATCAATCACGTGTCGATCACGGTCAGCGATCTGCCTGAGGCGATGAAGTTTTTCGGGCCGATGCTGAAATTTCTCGGTTACACTGTCGGCGGGATTTTCGAGGACACGCGCACCGGCGGCCGCCTCACCTTCAATATCAACGAGTCCAACGGGACGGCGGTCAACATCTGGCAGGCGAAACCGGGGCTGGCGGAGCATCGCTTCGAGGTTTACGAGCCGGGACTGCATCACGTGGCGTTCAATGTGCAGCGGCACGAGCAGGTCGATGAATTGTTCGAGCTGGTGCGCTCGCTCGGCGCGGAAATTCTCGACCGGCCCGGCGAGTTCCCGTTCGGTCCCGGCGGTTACTATGCGTTCTACTTTCTTGGGCCCGACCGGATGAAGTTCGAAATCGTGCACATGCCGATAGCCGAGCGGAACTACCGCGCAATGATTGGCGCTATCGATCGCGGGGCGCGCTGACGATGCGATACCGCGCGCTCAGTGACGTTCGCGTCGTCGATCTCACGCACTTCATTGCGGGTCCCTATGCCACCAAGCTGCTGGCGGACATGGGCGCCGACGTGGTCAAGGTCGAGCCGCCGTGGGGCGACGGCGGACGCAAGCTGGGACCGCATCGCGCGGCTATCGAGGAGCGCGGCGGCCTGTTCGCGTTTCTTAATCTCAACAAGCGCGGCGTCACGCTGAACCTGAAGCATGATCGCGGCCGCGAACTCCTCGCCGGTCTGCTCGACGGCGCCGATTTGCTGATTGAAAACTTCGCGCCCGGCACTCTCGCCGCGCTGGGCCTCGCGCCCGAAGATCTGATCGCAAAATTTCCGAAGCTGTCGGCCGTTTCAATTTCAAATTTCGGGCAGGACGGACCCGAGCGCGACGCGAGGCTCAACGACCTGGTGCTGTTCGCGCGCGGCGGATGGACGTTTCCCGTCGGCGAGCGCGATCGCGAGCCGCTCACTCCGCCCGGCTCGCTCGCGCAATACGTCGCTGCGCTCTACGGCGCGATCGCTGCGATGCAGGCGCTTGCGGCGCGCGACATGGGTCTCGGCCACGGGCAGCATCTCGACGTTTCGATTCTCGAGGCGGCTGTGGCGACGATGATTTACGAGACCGTCACGTTTCAGTCCACCGGGATTGTGCGCGGACGCGCAGGCAAGCGCTTCGCAGTCGGCCCGTTTTTGATCGTGACGCTGAAGTGCAAGGACGGCTATGCCGGGCTGCATTGCGTGACCGACAAGCAGTTCGAAGGCTTGTGCGATCTGATTGGGCGGCGCGAGCTCGCGTCCGATGCGCGCTTCAACACCGCGCTCAACCGGATGCTCAACAGCGACGCGCTGCTCGAAATCGTCGAAGCGTTTTTCATCGGCCGCGAACGCTCGTGGCTCTATCGCGAGGGTCAGCGCCGCGCGATTCCGCTGGTGCCGATTCCCAGCGTGGCCGAAGTGCTCGAATGGGAGCAGACGCGCGCGCGCAATTATTTCGAGACGATCGACGACCCCGTGCTCGGCAAGATTCGGGTGCCGGGGACGCCGCTGCGCCTGACGTCGCATCGCGCGGAAGCGTCGCGCCCGGCGCCGCAACTCGGCGAGCACAATCGCGAAATCTTCGGCGAGCCGGCTCGGACTGAGCGACAGCGCGATCGAGACGCTGAAAAGAGCGGGCACGATATGAACACGATTTTCGACGGCAAGATTCGCGTGCTCGACCTCTCGATGGGCTGGGCCGGGCCGCTGGTCGGCCAGATGTTCGCCGAGATGGGCGCCGAGGTCATCAAGGTCGAGGACACGCATCACTTCGACTGGTGGCGCGGCTCGCTCTCGATGGCGCCGCCGGAGATGCAGCCGATAGAGCGCGCGTCGGTCTTCAACACCGCCAATCGCGGCAAGCGCGGCGTCACGCTCGACCTCGCGAACGCGCGCGGAATCGAAATTCTTAAACGGCTGATCAGCCGTCGCCGACATCCTCGATCGAGAATTTCAGCCCGGGCGTGATGGAGCGACTCGGGCTGGCTTACGAGTCGGTGAGCGCGATCAATCCGCGGCTCATCATGATCTCGATGCCGTCGTTCGGCAGCGACGGTCCCGAATGCAACGCGCGCGGCTACGGCAACACGGTCGAGGCGATGGCGGGAGTGACCGGGCTCACCGGCTATCACGACGGCGACGGGCAGCGCTACACGCTCAGCAACGCGCTGGGCGATCCGGTCGGCGGACTTGCACGGCGTGTTCGCGCTGATGGTGGCGCTGCGCGAGCGCGAACGCACCGGCCGTGGGCAGTGGATCGAGCTCGCGCAGGTCGAGTCGCTGATTCCGTTCGTGACTGACGCGATGCTCGACTATCAGTTCAGCGGCAAGCTGCCGCCGGCGCGCGGCAACCGCCATCGCGAGCACGCGCCGCACGGAATCTACCGATGCGCGGGCGACGACAACTGGATCGCGCTTGCGTGCGAGACCGACGCTCAGTGGCGAAGCCTCGCGATCGCGCTGGGAATTGGGCGCATCGCAGATGATCAACGCTTTGCCAGTGCGTCGGCGCGCAAAGCCAACGAGGATGCGCTCGACGCCGAACTGTCGCGCGCGATTGCGCAACTCAGCGCCGACGATTGCGTCGCGCGTCTGCACGGGACGCGGGCGTGCTTGCCGCACCCGTGAATTCGGCGCCGGCGGTGATGGCCGATCCGCAGATCCAGGGCCGCGAATATTTTGTCGCGATCGATCGCGCCGTCGTCGGCACGCAGCTCTATCCCGGCGCCGTCGCGCGCATCCCGGACACTCCACTGCGCGCAGATACTCCAGCGCCGCTGCTCGGCGAGCATAACCGGCAAGTCTTCAGCGAAACACTCGGGATGACCGACGATGAAATCTCGGAACTGGAGCGCAGCGGCATCATCGGATCGAGTCCTCGGCAATATCGCGCGGCGTAAGGGTAAGGAATTGGAATCGCCTCCCCCTAAGTGGGGGGAGGCCGACGTTCGTCTTCGAATGGCGGGTGGAGGACCTTATTGTTCTGAAATTCTGCGACGTGTCGGAAATGCCGCGCATCAGTCAACCGCGCGGAATGTCGTCCTCCACCCTAACCCTCCCCCCATTGTGGGGGAGGGAACCAGAAACGCTCGTCTTCGAGCGGCGGATGGAGGACCTTGTCGTTCTGAGATTCCGCGACGTGTCGGAAATGCCGCGCATCAGTCAACCGCGCGGCAAATCGTCCTCCACCCTAACCCTCCCCCCATTGTGGGGGGAGGGAACCAGAAACGCTCGTCTTCGAACGGCGGGTGGAGGACCTTGTCGTTCTGAGATTCCGCGACGCATCGGAAATGCCGCGCATCAGTCATCCGCGCGGCATGTCGTCCTCCACCCTAACCCTCCCCCCATTGTGGGGGAGGGAATCAGAGTTCACGAGAACGAAACGCGAATCTATTTTCCTCGTCAGTGCACGTTGTCTTGCGGGACGAAGCCTTGCAGGCCTTTGAAGGCGCCGTCGAGCACTTCTACCTGCGAGCCCTTGTCGTCGCTGTTGATGATTCGCACGGGCGTGTTGTTGTCGACCTGCTTGGCAGCGATGCCTTCGCCCAGCCCGCCGATCATTCCGCCGACGCCGCCCTGGTTTTTCAGATTGGTCAGCTTGATGAACGTGTTCTCGTCCGGATAGACGGCGACGGTGCTGTCGCCGTTGTGCGCGACCAGCTTGTGACCGCATCCTTCGAGCGCAAGCGCGCCGCCAATCACAAATGCGCAGATGACGACCGTCGAAATTCGCATCGCAAGGTCTCCTCTACCGCGGGTTTCTAGCATGAGCTTCGTGAACACGGCCATCGCCGCGCCCGCGAGATTGTCAGAAAAGCCGCCGCAACCCGAAAATTGCGGGGGCTTCGGGGCCATGATAGGTTTTACGATTCACGCTCGGCGGGCGAACGCGCCCGGAGCCAATCGTAATGCGAATCGGCCTGATCGCTGACACTCATATACCCGAAGCCTGCGAGCATCTCCCCGACAGGGTCTTCGAGGTGTTTGCCGGGATGGATCTCGTGATGCACGCGGGCGACGTTTACGTGAACCGCGTGCTCGACGAGCTGTCTGTGATCGCGCCGGTGATCGCGGCGCTCGGCAACGGCGACGAAGGCCTCGACGGGCATCGCTATCGCCTCGAGGCCGACGATCGCGTGCGCGAGGCGCACCTGGTCGAAATAGCGGGCGTGCGAATCGGGCTGGTGCATGCGATCCCGACGCCGGACGAGACCTCGGACGAGGTGTTTGCGCGCGCGATGAATACGCAATTCGGCGGGCCGGTCGACGTCGTCGTGCAAGGCCACAGTCATGTCGAGGGCGTGACGCGGTTCGGCGCGACGCTGGTCGTTAATCCGGGCAGCGCCACGCTGCCGCGCAATCTCGTCGGAGTGCCGGGAACGGTCGCGATACTTGAAATTGGAAACGGCGGCGAAATTTCCGCCGAGATAATCAGCCTGGCGTAGCCGGGCGGTCACTAACGACTCAGGAGATATTGTTGTCCGCGGAAAATGCAGTGCCCGCGATCAAACGCGCGGTCACGATGGAAAAACTGGTCAACCTGTGCAAGCGCCGTGGAATTGTTTTTCCCACGGGCGATATTTACGGGGGACTCGGCTCGACCTTCGACTACGGGCCGCTGGGCGTCGAGCTCAAGCGCAACGTCAAGGAAGCGTGGTGGCGCGAGATGGTCCAGTACCGCAGCGATGTGCTGGGGCTGGACTCGGCGATTTTTCAGCATCCGCGCACCTGGGAAGCGTCGGGGCATCTGAAGAATTTCACCGACCCGCTGGTCGACTGCAAAGACTGCAAGCAGCGCTTTCGCGCCGATCATCTGACGGGCGACAAATGCCCCAACTGCGGCGGCGAGCTTACGCCCGCGCGCAATTTCAACCTGATGTTCAAGACCTTCATGGGCCCGGTCGAGGATACCGCCGCGGAGGTTTATCTGCGGCCGGAAACCGCGCAGGGAATTTTCACCAACTTCGAGAATATCGTGGATACGCAGCGCGTGAAGCTGCCGTTCGGCGTCGCGCAGCAGGGCAAGTCGTTCCGCAACGAAATCACCACCGAGAATTTCATTTTCCGCACGCGCGAGTTCGAGCAGATGGAGATGGAGTTTTTCGTTCGTCCCGATAGCGCGGAAGAAGAGAAGTGGTATCGCTACTGGGTCGATTTTCGGTTCAACTGGCACGTCAAGTTCGGCATCAAGCGCGACCATCTGCGCGCGCGCGAGCATGCGACCGATGAACTGTCGCATTATTCGAGCGGCACTACCGATATCGAGTTCCTGTATCCCTTCGGATGGGGCGAGCTCGAGGGCGTCGCCAAGCGCGGCAGCTTCGACCTCGATCAGCATGCGAAGTTCAGCGGCAAGGATCTCACGTATTTCGACGAAGACACCAAGACGCGCTTTCGGCCGTGGGTTATCGAGCCGGCGCTCGGCGTCGATCGCGCGATGCTCGCGTTCATGCTCGACGCTTACGACGAGGACGTGGTCGACAACGAGGAGCGAATCGTGCTGCGGCTCGATCCGCGGCTCGCGCCGATCAAGGTCGCGGTCTATCCGCTGTTGCGCAAGGCGGGCCAGCCCGAGAAGGCGATTGCGATACGCGACGCGTTGAAGCGGCATTTCACGGTCGCCTATGATCAGGCGGGATCGATTGGCCGGCGCTATCGCCGCCAGGATGAAGTCGGCACGCCCTACGGCGTGACGATTGATCATCAGACGATGGAAGACGACACGGTGACGCTGCGCGATCGCGATTCGATGACGCAGGATCGCGTGCCTGCATCGCGGCTGGTCGAAGTGATCGCAGATCGAATCGGCTGGACGCGCTAATAATTCAAAATTGTCTCGGCACGAAGCGGAGACGGGAGTGACGGTTTCATATGGGTCGCATTCATCCTGAGATTTATTTTTTTGGCGCCGGCGTGGCGGAAGGGCGCGCCGAGATGCGCAATCTGCTCGGCGGCAAGGGCGCGAACCTGGCCGAGATGGCGCGGCTCAAGCTGCCGGTGCCGCCGGGATTCACCATCTCGACGCGCGTCTGCAACTACTTTTACGATCACGGCCACAAGTATCCGAAGGGGCTGACCGAAGGCGTGGCGAAGAGCGTCGCGCAAATCGAGAAGGCGCTCGGGCGCAAGTTCGGCGACGCGAAGAATCCGCTGCTGGTGTCGGTGCGCTCGGGCGCGCGCGTCTCGATGCCGGGAATGATGGACACCGTGCTGAACCTCGGCCTCACCGACGAGACGGTGGCGGGGCTGGCGGAAATCAGCGGCAGTCCGCGCTTCGCGTGGGATTCGTATCGGCGGTTTTGCCAGATGTTCGGCGACGTCGTGCTCAAGCTGAAGCCGGAGAACAAGAACGACCCTGACCCGTTCGAGGAAATTATCGATCACAAGAAGGCGGCGCGCGGCGTCAGGAACGACACCGATCTGAACGTCGATGATCTGCGGGAGCTGGTCGGCGAGTTCCGCGCGCTGATCCGTTCGCGCGTCGGCGCCGATATCCCGCAGGACCCGCGCGAGCAGCTGTGGATGGCGATTGGCGCGGTGTTCGACTCGTGGCACAACGACCGCGCGATCACGTACCGGAAAATCAACAACATCCCGGGCGATTGGGGCACCGCGGTCACCGTGCAATCGATGGTGTTCGGCAACCTCGGCGACGATTGCGCCACCGGCGTGGCGTTCACGCGCGATCCCGGCACCGGCGAGAAAGGAATCTACGGCGAATTTCTGCCCAACGCGCAGGGCGAGGACGTCGTCGCGGGAATTCGCACCGGGCGGCAGATAAGCCTGAACGCGGGGCGTGCGTGGGCTGCGCGCCAGGGAATCAGCGAGGCGGAGCGCGTCGCGCAGTACTCGACGCTCGAGGAAAGCTTCCCCGGCGTTTACAAACAATTCCTGAAAATCGCGGCGCAGCTCGAAAAGCATTTTCGCGACACCCAGGACATGGAATTTACCATCGAGCGCAACCGGCTGTTCATGCTGCAGACGCGCAACGGCAAACGCACGGCGCAGGCCGCGGTGCGAATCGCCGTGGACATGGCCGACGAGAAGCTGATCGATCGCAAGACGGCGCTCAAGCGCGTCGAGCCCGAACAGCTCGAGCAGTTTCTGCATCCGCGGCTGGACCCGGCGAGCAAGAAGCACGTCATCGCGCGCGGCCTGCCGGCGTCGCCGGGCGCGGTCAACGGCGAAGTGGTCTTCTCCGCCGATGAAGCGGTCGTCGTCGCGGAAGCCGGCCGCAAAGTGATCCTGGTGCGGCTGGAAACTTCGCCGGAAGACATCCACGGCATGCAGGTTGCGGAAGGAATCCTCACGGCACGCGGCGGAATGACGAGTCATGCGGCGGTGGTCGCGCGCGGGATGGGCAAGTCGTGCGTGGCCGGCGTCTCGGCGCTGGAAATCGATTACGGCGCGGGCACGCTGTCGGCCAACGGCTCGGTGATCCGCCGCGGCGAGTACATCACGCTCGACGGATCGGCAGGCGAGGTGATCGAAGGCCGCGTGCCGACGGTCGAGCCCGAGATGCCCGCGTATTTCAAAAAATTTCTGTCGTGGGCGGACGCGGTGCGCAAATTGGGAGTGCGCGCGAATGCCGACACGCCCAACGACGCGAAGATCGCGCGCGATTTTGGCGCCGAGGGAATCGGGCTGTGCCGCACCGAGCATATGTTTTTCGATCCCGAGCGAATCTCGGCCGTGCGCGAAATGATCATGGCGGAGAATGCCGCGCAGCGCGGGCGCGCGCTCGCGAAAATCCTGCCGATGCAGCGCGAGGACTTCGTCGGAATCCTGAAAGCGATGGCCGGGCTGCCGGTCACGATCCGTCTGCTCGATCCGCCGCTGCATGAGTTCCTGCCGCACGCCGACAACGAGATGCGCGAGCTCGCCGCGAAGATCGGCACCACGCTCGAGCACTTGAAGCAGGTGCGCCAGAGCCTGTTCGAGGTCAATCCGATGCTGGGGCATCGCGGATCGCGGCTGGGCATCAGCTTCCCCGAGATTTACCAGGCGCAGGCGCGCGCGATTATCGAGGCGGCGTGCGAGCTGCGCAAGCAGGGCGTGAAGGCGATGCCGGAGATCATGCTGCCGCTGATCGGCGAGCGCCGCGAATTCGACATCCTGGCGGCGCAGATTCGCGAAGTGGCGGCCGCGGTGTTCAAGGAACGCGGCATCAAGGTGGCCTACACGATCGGCACGATGATCGAAGTGCCGCGCGCGTGCGTGGTGGCGGATCAGATCGGCGAGGTGGCGGAATTTTTTTCGTTCGGGACCAACGACCTGACGCAGATGACGTACGGGATCTCGCGCGACGACTCGGGGAAGTTTTTGCCTGACTACATTCGCACCGGCGTCTATAAGAAGGACCCGTTCGCGGAGCTGGACCCGGTCGGCGTCGGCGAGTTGATGCGAATCGGAATCGAACGCGGGCGCAAAGCGAACAAGGGACTGAAGATCGGCATCTGCGGCGAGCATGGCGGCGATCCCGCCAGCGTCAAGCTGTGCCATCGCCTGGGGCTGGATTACGTTTCATGCTCGCCGTACCGGATTCCGGTCGCGCGGCTGGCGGCGGCGCAGGCAGCGATCGAGGCGTCGCAGAAGAAGACGGCGTTCAAGGACGTGTAATTGTTGAAGGCGTTCAGCGGAGGCGGAATCCTGAATCGCGCGCATTAGCGCGCTGGATAAGGACCCTCACCTTCATCCTCTCCCTTACAGGGAGAGGAGACAGAGGCAGAAGCGGCCATACGGGCAAGCGGATTCTTCTCTAGTCGGTGTATTTTTTCTCGAGTGCCTGGTAGTCCTCGACGCCCATTGTTTTTACGAAGTCTTTGAAGATGTTCGAGTTGGTGCTGATGCTTAGTTTGCCGTTGCGCTTTAGCTCGGTCATCGTCGTGCGGATCGCGTCGTACGTCGCGAGCATCGTGCCGATGTGGATGGTTACCTTGAACGGATACTTTTTCAGTTCGTCGATCGGCAGCAGGTCGCCGTTGTAGATCAGTGGCAGGTCGCCGAGCTTTTCGGCGTAGTGCTTGAGGTCTTCGATGGTTTTGATCCCATCGACAAAAATCAAATCCGCGCCGGCCGCGCGATAGGCATGCGCGCGACGCACGACGTCGTCCCATCCGTTGGGCTGCAGCGCGTCGGTGCGCGCGATGATGACGAGACTGCGGTCGCGGCGCGCGTCGCAGGCGGCGCGGACCTTCGGCACCATCGCTTCCATCGCGATGACCTGCTTGCCCGCGAGAAAACCGCATCGCTTGGGAAACACCTGGTCCTCGATGTGCAGGCCGACACGCCGGCGTCCTCGTACTCGCGCACGGTGCGCCAAACGTTGAGCGCGTTGCCATAGCCGGTGTCGGCGTCGCAGATGACGGGGACGTTTACCGACTGCGAAATCGCGCGAGCGTTGGCGGCCATCTCGGACATCGTGAGCAGCCCGAGGTCGGGGTAACCGCGCGCGGCCGCGGTGCCGAATCCCGTCATATAGACGGCGTCGAAGCCGGCGGCGGCGGCGAGTTTCGCCTGCAGGCAATCGAAGACGAAGGGCGCGACGATCATTTCGGGGCCGGCGAGCATCTCGCGCAGCCGCGATCTCGGCTCATTCATGGTGGGACGCTCCTGAAATCAGGCGAAATAATCTTCGGCGCGGATGGCGGGGATGTCGAGTTGGTAGACGCGGTTGTTGCGCAGGACCTTGAGATTGACGTTCTCGCCGGGGCGATGGTTGCGCAGCGCCTCGTAGAGCACGCGCCGGTCGTTGACGTCGGTGTCGTCGATCGAAATCACCAGGTCGCCCTGCTGCAAGCCGGCTTTCTCGCCGGGACCGCCGGGCATCACGCCCGCGATTACGACGTGCTCGCGCAGCGTGTAGGAGAGCACGCCGAGCCAGGCGCGCGGCGCGGCGGTGGTGCGGCTGCCATGTTGAACCAGCTCGTCGCGGACGGCGAGGAAGCTCTCGCCCGGCACGCCGAGGATCGCGCGGCTCAAGTCGGCGAAGTTCAGGTACGAGATGCCGACGACTTGTGCCTGCAGGTTGCAGATCGGGCCGCCGCTCATCCCGATGTTCAGCGACGAGGCGGTGACGCAGACGCACTTGTCGAGCACGAATTCCCAGACCGCGTCGAAGGGGCCGAGATAGGTGATGATGCCGCAATCGGCGCATCGCTTTTCGCCGCCCATGCTCGAGACGGTGAAGGCTTCCTGGCCGGCAACGCATTTTTCCGACGAGACGACCTCCGCGAAGGGCAACTTGTTGCGATCGATCTGCAGCAGGCCGATGCCGGTGCTGTAATCCTTGCCGACGATCTTCGCCTCGAGCTGCTCGCCGCCCGGCATCGTGACGATCACGTTTTGCGCGCCCAGCAGCAGGTAATGAACCGTGAGGATTAGTCCGTCGGGGCTGACGACGGTGCCGGTGCCGCGGCGGTCGGTGCCGAGGCCGATGGCGGTCGAGACGTGGGTCGACGGGATATGCGAATGCACGCCGACGGTGGCGCGCAGAACTTTTTCGAGCAGGAATGGAGGTGCGTTCACGACGGATGTCCTGCGAACTAGGCTAGGGTGGCGCTCGCATGGTTTCAAGCGCGATCGCTCTCGCGTTTCGGCGCAAAAAAAGAGGCGATCCCTCGCGAGACCGCCTCAGATGTGAAATCGAGTGTGCTTACTTCGAGCTGTTCACCGGCGCGTCGGGCATCGCGGTTTCATTGGCGCGGATCGAAAGCGTCTGCAGCGCCTCGCCGAGGTCGAGTTCGCTGTACTTTTGATTCGAGTACAGTTCGTCGAGCCGCTTCACCGCGTCATTGGCACTGACCTGGTCCATCGAGAGCTGTCCCGAGAGCTGATGGATAATGCGGCGGGCGCCCTTCCAATGAAACAGGTCGGCGGCGGAGTTGAGCACGTCGAGCTTGCCGACGCTGACCCGCATCGCATCCGAGTAGCCATTGACGTAACCGTCTTTGGCGGAGCCGTTTAGACGGTTCCAGAAACTGCCATCATGGCTAACGTTGGACGAAGCGAAAGCAATTGCCCAGCTGGCCACAAAGCCTAGCATCACGCCGGCGGCGAATTTCTTCATTTCCCGATGTCTCTCCCCCGATCCGATGGCAATTTGTTTAGCAAAATTAACCAGCAAGCGCAAAAATCAGTTACGTCTCAAAAAGGGGTGGTTTGACAGCATCGACAGACTAAAGCGCCGTAACCTTCAGAAAGCCCGGCATACCCGGCCCATTTGACCGCTGCCCGAGGCTGCTCGCCGCCACCCAACGCAGACGGAGTCTAGAACATTTCGAGAGCAAGGTAAACATGGGCATTTTTTACAGAAATCGATAGCTGCGGGATTACGAAGCGGGATTGGCAGGATTGAATGAACGCCTGCGCCGGGCCATGATCATCCCCGTTCCGCGCCCGGCGCGAAGCCGATGTCCATTTACGAACAGGTTGTCTCGTTTATCCACAGGCCCGAGCCCGAATCGTTCGAGCGGCTCGCGCTTGACGTTTTCCGTCATCAATTTGAAGGGATAGAGCCATACCGCCGCTATTGCGAGGGGCGCGGAATCGATCCCGGTGCGGTGCGCAGTGTCGACGACGTTCCGGCGGTCAGCAATGTCGCGTTCAAGTACGTCGTCCTGGCGGCTGAGGGGGCCGCGGCGCGTGCCCGGTGCGATGACTTTTCTCACCAGCGGGACGACGCAGGGGCGCGAGCGGCGCGGACGTCATATCGTGGCGCGGCCGGAGATTTATCGCGCGTCGGCGATAGCGCATCTGCGGACGATGCTGTTTCCCGACGCTCGGCGAATGCCGATTCTCGCGATGCATCCGACGGCCGACGTGATGCCGGAGTCGTCGCTGTCGGCGATGATCAGTTGGTGTATCGAGGAATTCGCCACGCGCACGCTGGCGGCGGCCTCGCGCGACCGGGTCGACGTTGCGGCGGCGACGGCGTTTCTTGCCGAGTGCGAGGCGCGGCGCGAACCGGTTTGCATTTTGGGGACGACGGCGGCGTTCGTCGCGCTGATTTCGCAGCTTCACGATGCGCGGAGTCGGGCTTCGGCTCGCGGCGGGATCGCGAATGATGGACACCGGCGGCGCGAAGGGGCAGGCCGTGCCGATGCCAGCCGGCGGAGGTGATCGCGCGGGCGGGCGAGCTGCTTGGAATCGCGCCCGCGATGGTTATCAACGAATACGGCATGACGGAATTGTGCTCGCAGCTCTACGACGCGACGGCGTTCAACTGCCCCGGCCGGTCGGGCGCGGATAGCGGAGACCGCTACAAAATTGCGCCGCCGTGGATGCGCGTGACGGCGCGCGATCCGGTCACGTTGCGCCCGCTCCCGGACGGGGAGACCGGGCTGCTGACGTTCTTCGACCTGGCCAACGTCGGCTCGGTGTCGGCGGTGATGACGGAGGACCTCGGCTGGGTCGAGCGCGGCATGGTTCGCGTGATCGGCAGAACGGCTGGCGGAGAAGCGCGCGGCTGTGCGCTGCGGATACGGCAATTCTCCGCGAATGAAGCGGCGGAGCTTTCGCGATGAGCACGGCGCTGCGCGCATGATCGATTCGTCGCGGCTGGGCGAAGCGGAGATAGCGTCGGCAGTTGCGCGCGTGCGCGAAGCGGCAAGCCCCAACTTCGATGCGAATCGAATGGCTGGCGCACTCGCGCAGGCATTCGCACTCTGGCGCAACCGCGATTATGCGCGACGACGCGACGCGCTCGATGCAATCGCGCACTCGGCAGGGTATTCGGTCGCGATGCTCGAGAACTCGATCGACGCGCTGCTGAAGCCGTTCACGGACGATGCGTTGAAGTCGATGGCCGCGCGGGTTTCGGCGAACGGCATGCTCGACCGGCCAAAGACGGTCGGATTTATCGCTGCGGGCAACGTTGCGGGCGCGGGAATTCATGAGATTGCGATCGCGCTGATCGCAGGCGCCGGCGTGCTGATCAAAACGGCGTCGGCCGAGCCGGTATTTTTCGCGGAGTTTGCGCGCACGCTCGCCGAGGTCGATCGCGGCGCCGGCGCGCGTATCGAGGTACTTCAATGGAGCCGCGTGCGGACCGATCTGACCGCGGCGTTGATTGCGGATTGCGATCGGGTTGTGGCGTATGGCGACGATGCGACGATCGAGTCGCTTGCGCAACCGGGCCAACGTGATCGGATTCGGCAGCCGCGTGAGTGCCGCGGTGGTAGTGCCGAGCGCCGATGCGTCGCAGAACGAGCGCGTGGCGGAGTTGCTCGCGCGTGATGTCGCACTGTTCGAGCAACTCGGCTGCCTGTCGCTTCATCAGGTGTTCGTCGTGAGTGCCGCCGACGGAGCTGCGCGCGAATTCGCGATGCGAATGTCGAAGGCGCTCCAACGTCTCGGCGAGTCGATGCCGCCGGCGCGCGTTCCGTTGCGCGACGCTGCCGAAATCCGCGCCGTGCGCGAGCGCGCGCGCTGGCGTGCTATCGCGGGCGAGCCGCTCGAGCTTTTCGAGGGGCGCGAACTTCAGTGGACGGTAATTTTCGAGCCGCGCGCGGATTCATTTAGAGTTTCACCGGGATTCAGGACCGTGCACGTGACCGGAATGCGCGACCGCGCCGAGTTTCGAGATTTCTTCGCCGGTGTATCGGGGCAGATCGAAGCGATGGCAGTTGCTGGCGATGAATCCGGCGAGCTGCGCGCGACGATACGCGCGATGGGAATACCTTACGTTTGCGCGCCGGGTGAGATGCAATCGCCGCCGCTCGATTGGCGTCATGGTGGCGGCCGCTTCCTCGACGTGATGGTGGGACTGCGATGAGCGAGCTCGGCGATTTGTTCCGCCAGAACGTCGCACAAACTTCCGACGCGCCGATCGGCCTGGAGATTTCGCGCGCCGAGGGTTCGTGGCTCGTTGCGACGGACGGGCGGCGTTATCTCGATTTCATCGCGGGGATCGGCGTGTCCGCGCTCGGCCATGGAAATCGCGAAGTGCTCGACGCGATCGCCGCCCAGGCGCGGCGCCATCTGCACGTCATGGTGTACGGCGAGTATGTGATCGAGAGCCAGGTCATGCTGGCGCGGCGGCTGGTCGAGCTTTTGCCGCGGCCGCTCGAGCGCGTGTACTTCACCAACAGCGGGGCGGAAGCAATCGAGTGCGCATTGAAGGTGGCGCGCAAGTTCACCGGCCGCGCCGGATTCGTCGCCTTCGACGGCGCCTACCATGGCGACACGATGGGCGCGCTCGCGCTGGCCGGAAATCCCGCGATGCGCGAGCCGTTCGGCGCGCTGCCCGGGCCGGTGCGGCATCTGCCGTTCGCTGACGAAGGCGCGCTCGAGAAAATCGACTCGACCATCGCGGCGGTGGTGGTCGAGCCGGTGCAGGCCGAAGGCGGCGTGCGCATTCCGGAGGCGGGATTTGTTCGCGCGCTGCGTGAACGATGCGATCGCGTGGGCGCGCTGCTGATTTTCGACGAAGTGCTGACGGGCTTTGGCCGCACCGGCAAGATGTTCGCGCTCGAACATTTCGGCGTTGTGCCCGATATCGTCGTGATGGCCAAGGCGCTCGGCGGTGGTCTGCCGCTGGGCGCGCTCTGCAGCCGCGACGAGCTGCTCGGCACGCTCTCGCACGATCCGCCGCTCGGCCATATCACGACCTTCGGCGGTCATCCGCTTTCATGTGCGGCAGGACTTGCCGCGCTGAACGTGATCGTGCGCGACAATTTGTGCGAGCGCGCCGCATCGATCGGCAAAGAGATCGTGCAGCGGCTGCTTGCGCTGCGCGCGCCGGAAATCGCGGCGGTGCGCGGCCTTGGAATGATTATAGGTATCGAGTTCCGCGACGCGGCGATTACCCGCCGTTTTGTTGCGGCGACTTTGGCGCGCGGGGTGATTAT
The DNA here is from genome assembly GCA_963747845.1 of uncultured delta proteobacterium. GTDB lineage: Bacteria > Desulfobacterota > Binatia > Binatales > Binataceae > Binatus. The sequence goes on along the minus strand of CAVVGR010000001.1, from coordinate 121,788 downwards.
CAACTGGACGCTTAACGCCGATAACGTGGTCCGGCTCGCGCCGGTCCTAACTATCGCGCCGGATGAGATCGATTTTGCTTTCGGCGCGATGAAGCAAGCGCTTGATGAAATCCGGAGTTGAAGTCTGGCTGTCCCGATCATGATAGGTTGGGGAGAGCGGAGTGGGGGGAGAGTACCGGGGAACCTGATTGTCTGACCCAAGCGAAAATAACGGCCGCGTCGGGCTGACCGGCGCTTATCCGGCGCGCGTCACCGGGGAGTTCCGCTGGACCGAGGACGACGAGGAATCGCTGCGCGTCCTCAAGCTCGGCGGCGCGTTCGGCATCTTCATGCTGCTGGCGTACCTCGCGTACGATCAGGCGTCGCGCGGAACGAACGCGCCGGGAACCGGCCTGCATGCGCTGATTCTCGGCATCACCTGCCTGTTCTTCGGCCTGGTCTGGACGCGGGCGTTCAAACGCCATTGGCGAATCTGGATTTTGCTCTACAACCTGGTTCTGATCGCGGCGCTCATCGCGATCAGCCGCGAGACCCAGGAACCCGAGTCGCGCTTTATCGCGATCATGCTGTGCCCGCTGGCGAGCGCGTCGTTCGTGAGCTGGGGCACGCGCTGGCAGTTCGCGATGGCGATCCTCGCGCTGGTCGGCTACGCCGCCGGCGAATACTTCGTGCCGATCGATTCGCCATTCACGATCTACCGATGGATGGGCCTTTGTGCGGCCCTGGTCTTCGCGCAATACACGGCGATTTTCATCGAGCGCTATCGCCGCCGGCTCAAGCGACAGGTCGAGGACCTCGAGGAAGCGGCGCGGTTTCGGCAGACCCAGATCGCAACGATGGCGCATGACATCCGCAGCCCTGTCGCCGCGCTGAGCGGGTACGTCAATCTGCTCGAGGAAGAGGACATTCCCGGCCAAAGAGCGCAGCGACCTGCTCGCGCGAATCGGCTCGACTGCGTGGAACATGGACCTGGTCGTGAGCAACGTGCTGAACTACTACGAGACGCAGGACGAGCACCTGGTTCCGGAGCCGGATGAGCAGGATCCCAACAAGGTGCTCGCCGAGGTTGCGGAGGATTGCAGCGTGCAGGCGCGCCGCCGCCGCCTGACTCTCCGCGTGGACATCGGGCCGCTGCCACTCTGCCGGTTCGACCGCCGGCACTTCGAGCGGATCGTCAGAAATATGCTGGCCTATTCGATCGCAAGGATGACGACCGGCGAGCTTGATCTGCGCGCGGCAGAGCGCAACGAAGCGATCGTGGTCGAGGTCACCGACAACGGGCCGCCGCTCCCGTCGGCCGAACTCGACTCGCTGTTCGATCGCCCAAACAAAAACGGCAATCGCGATTCGGTGCGCAAGCTCGGACTGTATATTGCGCGCGTGATGACGGAAGCGGCGGGAGGCAGGATCACCGCGCAGTTCGCCGATGGCCGGCGCGGATTGACGCTGGTCGCGGAGTTCCCGCTCGACGAACAGCCGCTGAAAGCGCGCGAGCCGTGAGCAAAACGCTCGGCGCCTCGGGCAGACTCCCCAGCGAATTCGAACTCATCGCACGACTGAGCGCAGGAATTCGCGTCAGCCCTCGCACCGTGCTGGGGGCCGGCGACGATTGCGCGATCCTGGCGCGGCCGCGGGGGCGGATGCTGTTTACGATCGACAGCCTGGTCGAAAATGTGCACTTCGATTTGCGCTGGAGTTCCGCGGATGCGCTAGGCGCGCGCGCGCTCGCGGTCAACCTGAGCGACATCGCGGCAATGGGCGGACGGCCGACGGCGTGCGTCGTGAACCTGGCCGTGCGCGACGGAATTACAGCACGGACGCTCGACGGTATTTACGGCGGACTGCGCAAGGCGGCGCGCGAGTCTTCCACCGATATCGTTGGCGGCAATATCACGCACGCGCGCGAGCTCTCGATCACGATCGCGCTGCTGGGCGAGGCCGGGCGGGGCGTGATGCGGCGGGATACGGCGCTTCCCGGCGACGAGATCTTCGTGACCGGCACGCTCGGCGACGCGGCGCTCGGCTGGCGTCTGCTGGCGGGCAAGCTGAAGATACGCGGCAACGCGAAAAAAGATCGCGCCGCAGGAAAATATCTCATCGATCGATTTCGCCATCCGCATGCGCGGCTGTATGCCGGGCAACGCCTCGCGGCGGTCCGGCCCGCGCCGGCTGCGATCGACGTCAGCGACGGACTGATGCAGGACCTCGGACATATTCTCGAACGCAGTGGCGTTGGCGCAGAGATCGACGCCTCGCGAATCCCGCTCTCGCCGGCTTACCGCGCGCTGATGGGCGACGACCTTGTGCATGCGCTCACCGGCGGCGAGGATTATGAACTAATCTTCTGCGCGCGGCCCGGCCACACCGAATCGGCGTTGTCGCGTCGCCTGCGCGTCGACGTGCGGCGAATCGGCACGATCGTCAAGGGCAAGCGCGCGAACCTGATTGGTGCCAGCGCGCCGATTGTCGCAGGATGGGATCAGCTGCGATCGCGCGGCTGATTGAAAACGATGATATCCGTCCTCCCGATCGTCGTTTTGATCCTGGTCGTGCTGAGCGCCACGCTGGCCGCGTCCGAGACTGCGCTGTTCTCGATGGCGCGGCTCGAGGCCACGCGCGACCAGATGAGCCTGGCCGTGCAGCATGCGCTCGACCGCCTGATGCGCCGTCCGCTCGAGTCGCTGATCGTCATCATCGGGCTAAACGAAGCGTGCAACATCTTCGCCGACTGCCTCGCGACGATCATTCTGCTGGCGTGGCTCGGCGACAAGTGGGGGCCGATTGTCGCGGCGCCGGCGATGCTCGTGGTCGTGCTCCTGTTCTGCGACATCACGCCGAAAACTTTCGCGCTTGGATTTCCGGGCGCGCTCGCGTGGCTGACGGCTCGGCCGCTGGCGGTGCTAGCGGAGTTTGTCCATCCGTTCGCGCGGCATTTCACGCCGCTCGAGCAGGCGCCGACGCCCGGCCCGGTTTCCGAGGCGGAGTTCAAGACGCTGCTCAGGCTCGGCGAAAACCAGGGACAGGTCGAACCCGCCGAGCGCGCGATGATCCATCGCGTGTTCGATTTCGGTGCGCGGCGCGCGGCCGAGGTGATGACGCCGCGGGAGCGAATGTTCTCGCTCGACATCGAGATGCCGGTGGCGCAACTGGTGGCGGAAATCGCGCACGAAAGTTTCTCGCGGGTGCCGGTCTATCGTCACAGCCAGGACAACATCGTCGGCATTCTGCATGCCAAGGATCTCGCGGCGCGGCGCCTGGAGCCATCGCCGCCGCGCGTCGAGCGGCTGGTGCGGCCGGCGTATTTTGTCCCGCCGGGCAAGCTGCTCGCCGATCTGTTTGAAGAGATGCGCCGTGGACGTTTCCAGATTGCGCTGGTCGTCAACGAGTACGGCCGCCTGCTGGGACTGGTCACGCTCGAAGACCTGCTCGAGGAACTGTTCGGCGAGATTCGCGACGAGTTCGACACCGAAATTCCCGAGCTGACGAAAATTTCCGACGACGAATGGGTCGCCTCGGGCGCAGTCGCGCTGGGCAAGCTGGCCGACGCGCTCGCTCCCGCCAGCGTCATCGACGTTTACGGCGGTGGCAAGACTCTGAGCAGCCTGGTCCTGCGCAGGCTCGGGCGCGTGCCGCGCGCGGGCGAGAGGCTGAGGCTCGGCGAATTCGAAGCGACTATCGAGCGCGTTCGCGGCGCGGCGGTCGAGCTGGTGAGGCTGCGTCGATGACGATTACGATCGCATGGCTCGTGATCGCGCTGCTTGGATGCCTGGTGGTACAGGCGTTTTTCGCCGCCTCGGAAATCGCGCTGGTTTCGGCCGATGACCTGAAGGTTCGCGCCGGCAGCGAAGGCGGCCACGAACGCTCGCGGGTGCTCGGCGAATTGCTGTCCAATCGCGATCGTTTGCTGGCACTGACTCTCACCGGCACCAACGTCGCCACGGTTGTCGCGGCGGTCGTGCTCACCAGCTATTTGCATCAGAGTGGCCGGCACCACCTGGTTTATCTCGCGCCGTTTATTCTGACGCCGATCACGCTGGTGCTGGGCGAGTCGATTCCGAAGCTGCTGACGCTTACGAATCCGCATGGGTTCGCGCTGATCGCCGCGCGGCCGTTGCGATTCCTCGCGACGATTCTCGCGCCGCTGCTCTACGCGGAGACCCTTCTGAGCAGGATGCTGCGCCGGCTGGCGGGCGTGCCGGTTGACGCCGAGAGCGTGTTCCTTAGCCGTGACGACCTGGCGCGCTTGATGCGCCGGCGCGCGACCGACGCGCCCGAGCAGCCGCAGGACGCCATCCTGCCCGTCGAGCAGTTGATGATCAGCCGGATCTTTCGCTTCTCGCAGGCCGACGCGCGCAAGGCGATGGTGCCGCTGGTGGGAGTCGATGCGATCCCCGAGGAGACCTCGCTCGCCGCCGCGATCGAGACTGTGCGCCGCGAAGGATTCAGCCGCATCCCGGTGTTCCGGCGCCGCATCACGGACATCGTCGGCGTCGTGCACGTCTTCGATCTTTTGCAGGCGCCCGATCTCAGCCGCCCGGTGAGCGACGTGATGCGCCCGGTCAGCTATTTTCCCGAATCGATGCCGCTCGACGAGGCGCTGGTCGCGATGCAACGCACGGGCGAGAACCTGGCCGTGATCGTCGATGAGTACGGCGGCTCGGCGGGAATTCTGACGCTGGAAGATCTGATCGAGGAGATCGTCGGCGATATCGAAGACGAGCACGACCTCGGCGAGGAGCTGGCGAAAATTGTCAGTCCGCGCGTGCTGTCCGTGGTCGGACGCGCGCCGATCGCGGAACTCAACGAGCGCTTCGGCCTCAGGCTTTCGGAGGCGGATGAGTATGCTACGATCGGCGGTCTGGTGGTCGAGCGGCTCGGACACATTCCAAAGCCCGGCGAAAAACTAATCGACGGCGACTTGACGATCACCGTCACGCGCAGCGACGCACGCGCGGTGCGCGAACTGATGTTGACCCTGGCGCATCCGATCCGCCCCGAACTGCTCAAGCGGCGATGACTGAAAAGCGAATCCGCCAAATCCTCGACGGCGTCGCCGCCGGCAGCATGACTCCCGCCGCGGCGTTCAAGCATATCCGCGAGCTGCCGTTCGAGGATCTCGGTTTTGCCAAGCTCGACAACCATCGGAGCATCCGGCGCGGGATTCCTGAAGTGATATTCGGCGAAGGGCAAGACCGCCGATCAGCTCGTCGCGATCGGACAGCGGGTGCTCGCGTCGGGAACGAACCTGATAATCACGCGGCTGGCCGCGGACAAGGCGCGCATCGTCAAGCGCAAAATTCGGGCGCTGGTGTATCACTCGGCATGCGCGCATCGGAACCGTGGTGAAGGAGCGCGCCGAGCCGTCGGGACATGGCGTCGTGATGGTGCTGAGCGCGGGCACTTCCGACATTCCGGTCGCCGAGGAAGCTGCGCTATGCGCCGAGCTGTTCGGCAACCGGGTCGCGCGCGTTTACGACGTCGGCGTCGCGGGAATTCATCGCCTCACTGCGAACCTCGAAGTCATTCGCGAGGCCAGCGTGCTGATCGTCGTCGCCGGAATGGAAGGCGCGCTGCCGTCGGTCGTCGCGGGCCTGGTCGACAAGCCGGTGATCGCCGTGCCGACCAGCGTCGGCTACGGCGCCTCGATGGGCGGGCTGGCCGCGCTGCTGGGCATGCTGAATTCGTGCGCGAGCGGCGTCACCGTCGTCAACATCGACAATGGCTTCGGCGCGGCGCTGGCGGCCACGCTGATCAACCGGGTCGGAATCGAGCGCGACGGTCGCTGATGGCGAAACGCACGCCAATCACCAGCGGGCGCGCGCGCCGCGCGATCAAGATGGGCGAGCTCGCGTCGCAGGTCGGCTCCAGCTACCTGTGGAATCAACTGCGGCGGCCGTTTCTGAGCGCACCCGCGCGCGATCGCGAGCTGCTCGAGACTCACATCCGCAACGCGCAGCGAATTGTCGAGAGCTCCAAGCAACTTCGCGGCGCGTTCATGAAGCTCATCCAGATGCTCTCGATTCGCAAGGACCTGCTGCCGGGCGAGGCGCTCGACGTGCTGCGCGCCACGCAATCGAACGTGCCGCCGATGAGCTACGCGACCATCTCGGAACAGATTCGCAAGGAGATCGGCAAACGGCCCGAGGCGATATTCAGAAGTTTCGATCAGACCGCGTTTGCCGCCGCGTCGCTCGGCCAGGTGCATCGCGCGGTCACGCGCGACGGCGTCGACGTCGCGGTGAAGATTCAGTATCCCGGCGTCGAGGATACCGTCGAGCAGGATTTGCAGAATCTCAAGCTGCTGCTGCGCACGCTGCAGGCGCTCGGCCATGACGTGATGCGCCAGCAAATCGACACCGGCGCGGTGTACAAGGAACTCGAGCAGCGGCTGCGCGAAGAGCTCGACTACGTGAACGAAGCGCGCAACATCGTGGAGTTTGGCCGGCGTCTCGGCGCCGACGGCGAGATCATGATTCCGCGCTACGTCAAGGAGCTGAGCTCGCGGCGCGTGCTGACGATGACCTACGTCGACGGCTATCCGCTGGCGGACGTGATGGGCCCGGAAGTCGACGCGGAACTGCGCGGATGGGTCGCGGCCAAGATTCACGAGTTTGCGTGGCGCCAGATTCTCGAGTTCGGGATGCTGCACACCGATTTTCATCCCGGCAACTATCTCGTGAGCCATCATCCGCGGCTCGGCGTGCTCGACTTCGGATCGATTCGCCGCTTTCCGGAACCGGTGCGCAAGGCGAACCTGCAGGTCGCGCGCGCGATTCTGAGCGGCGACGACAAATCGCTCGCGGCGGCGATGGTCAAGCTGGGTTATCTCGATCGCAACCAGGAAGCGGCGCCGATGGTCAAGATCATTCACATCCTGTTCGAGCCGATGCGCGTCGATCGCGCCGTCGATCCGCTCGACTACGACACGGTCGGCAAGGCGGCCAAGGTGGGAGAGCTGGCGCTCGAGAATCGGCTCTACAAGTCTCCGGCGCACAGCGTCTTTCTGATTCGCGCGCTGGTCGGGCTCGAGGGAATCACGCGCGGCCTCGCGGTCAAGACCAACTACCGCCGAATCTTCGCCGACTGCGTCGAGCGAATCCCGGGATGAGCGCTATTCTCGACGCGCTTGAGCGCCATCGTGACCATCACTTTCGGCGCCTTGCGACGCGGCGCGTGACCGGCGAGAAGAGCGCGCTCAAATTCATCGAAGAGGTTGGCTTTTGCACCGGCTTCACCGCCGGGATGGGCGTGCCGTGCCTGCGCGAGGCTATCGCGGGAACGCGCGAACCCGTGGTGCCCGAGCATATCCAGCACGACTACGCGATCGGGATGACGTGGCGCATAAAAGATTCGCTGCCGCAGCGCCGCGCCGTTTACTACGGCAAGGTGATCGCGCGGCGCCCGAGCTTCATCGCGCGCGAGATGCTTGGCGCGTTTCTTCGGCTGCGGATCGAGCCGGGCGGCTATCGCAAGCTGTACCTGCGCGGCGGACTGTCGCATTGCGGCAAGCTGGTGATGGACGCGCTGTCGAAGCGCGGCGCGGCCGAGACTCGGGTGCTGAAGCTGTCGAGCGGATACGCGCTGCCGTCGCGGCGCGCGGTCTTCGATCGCGCGATGGCGGAGCTGCAGGAGAAATTTCTCGCGCTCAAAGTGGACGAGCGCGCCGACCCGTTCAGCTACGTGTGGGACACGATGGAGCATCGATGGCCCGACGCGATTGCGCAAGCTCGCAAGCTCACGCGCAAGCAAGCGGCGTACGCGATTGTCGCCAAATATTTCGAGACGGCGGCGTTCGGCAGCGAGCGCGCAATCGCGCGCATGCTGGGAATCGACGCGGCGCTGGTCGAAGGCGCGGCGCGCCGCCTCGAGCGCGAAGGCGCAATCGCGCGCGGCGTCCGAATCGACGGCCACCCCGGCGCTATCAGCCTCCTGGCCACGTTCGCACCTTAGCTCGCGCTTGTCGGCGGCGACCGTTCCGGTCTAAAGAAAAAGGCGAAGAGCACCCGCGAAGTTACGGGGTGAATTTCATCGGGAGGAAAAAGCTATGCCGCTCGACCCGCAGGCAAAAGCATTGATGGATCAAATCGCCGCCGCGAACGGACCCAAGCTGCATATGCTCGAGCCGGCTGACGCGCGGCGCTTGTCTGCCGGGATGTTCAGAGTGCCGCCGGAGCGCGCGGCGAAAGTCGCGAAGGTCGAGGATCGCAAAATTCCCGGACCGGCCGGCGAGATTCCGATTCGCATCTACACGCCCGAAGGCACGGGGCCGTTTCCGGTGCTGGTGTTCTTTCATGGCGGCGGATGGGTGATTTGCAACCTCGATACGCATGACGGACCGTGCCGCGAGCTCACCAACAAGGCCGGATGCGTGACGGTCTCGGTCGATTACCGGCTGGCGCCTGAAAACAAGTTCCCGGCCGGCGTCGAGGATTGCTTTGCGGCGACCCAATGGGTGGCCGCGCACGCCAAGGAGTTGAACGCCGACGCGAGCCGGCTCGCGGTTGGCGGCGACAGCGCAGGCGGAAACCTGTCCGCGGTGATCTCACAGCTCGCGCGCGACGCGGGCGGCCCGAAGATCGCGCTGCAGCTGCTCATTTATCCCGCGACCGAGGCCGAGCTCGACACTTATTCGCACAAAACTTTCACCGAGTACTTTCTGACCAAGGACGACGTGATTTATTTCTGGCGGCATTACCTGCGCAGCGCCGCCGACCGCAAAGATCCGCGCGTCGCACCCGCGCTGGCGAAGAGCTTCAAGGGCTTGCCGCCGGCGCTGATCATCACGGCGGAATTCGACCCGCTGCGCGACGAGGGCGAGACCTACGGCGAGAAGCTGCGCGCGGCCGGCGTGCCGGTGACGGTCAGCCGCTACGAAGGAATGATCCACGGATTCTTTTCGATGTACGAAGTGCTCGACAAGGGCAAGCTCGCGATCGAAGAGTCCGCCGAGGCGCTAAAGAAAGCATTCGTGAAGTAGCGGCAGAGAAAACGTGGCAGCGAATGCTGATGTGACTCATTTTCTGAACGTCGACCTTGACCTCTACTCGAGATCGAATCTCGAGCCGCTCGTAACCGCAATGGGTACGAAGGTGAACGTACTCTATATGGGGCGGCACAAACGAACTTACCGCGCGCATCTTGAGTTGGCCGGGTCCGGGTTAGACGAAAGTCCGGATTTAACAATTCGCAGCTTTTGCGCGTTGATTGCGGCGCTTCCAAAGCAGGCGGTTGAGCTATGGAATACCGCAAAGACCCGTGATTTCAATATAGGCGTGCAGGCGGCGATGCAGCCCCGTTCGTACGAAATGCCACTCGCCGCGGAGATTGTAAAAGCCGCGTCCAAAGTAAACGCGCGGATCGTACTTACGGTCTATGCGCCGGGGGACGGCACTCGCGGAGAGCTGAAGTAAAACGCGGAAGGCGCGCAAGCGTGGGCGCGAACGCTGGTCGCGGGGCAAATCAGACCTACCACTGCTCGTAATGCACTGAGCGGCGTTCGTAGCCCGCGCCGCGGAGCAGGTCGCGCAAGCTGATTACGCCCTTGCCGACGCCGCAGATGTAGAAGTGGCGCGCGCGAGTAGCGTCGCCGGTGACCCATCGCGCTTGCGTGAGCTCATGCAGCCGATCGTAGATCTTTTCCGCCGGCGCGATCACAGTCTCGCAGGAAAAATTCGGCGCGCTCTGCGCGAGTGCGTCGAGTTCGGCGGCGTAGAGGATATGCGCGCGATCGGGCGCTGCGTAAATCAGATGGATCTTCGCGCCGGCGAGGTCGCGAGCGCCCGCTTCAGCATCGGGCGAATCGGCGCGATCGCCGTACCCTCCGCGATGAACCCCAGTTCCGCCTCGGGTGCGCGATCGATCGTGAAGGCGCCGAACGGCCCGCTGAAATCCAGCGTGTCGCCGGCACGCCGCTCGTACATCCAGCCGACACCGCGGCCACCGTACTACGCGATTGAAACAAATCTCGAACGGGCCGCGGTCTTCGGGGTCCGACGCAATCGAGTAGGGCCGCGATCGCGTTTCGTCGCCGAGCGGAATCGTTATCGAGATGAACTGGCCGGGAACGAAGCGCAGATGCTTGCCGCTGGTGAGCGAAAGAAAAAGCGAGCGCGTGTCCGGCGTGTGATCGAAAATTCGCTCGACGCGCGCGTTCAGCGACGCGCGCTTGCCGGATTCGGCGGGCGGCGGTTCGGGCGTCATTCTTCGGCCGCCTCGCTGACCTGGTTAATCGTGTAGCGCGGAACGACGACGACGATCTCGGCGTCGGGATCCTCGATGACGGCCTGGCATCCCAGGCGCGACGTCGGCGTGAGCCCCGGCGCCTTGTCGAGCAGGTCTTCTTCCTGCTCGCTCGACTCGCCCAGCTTGTTAAAGCCCTGCTTGACGATCACGTGGCAGGTGGTGCACGCGCAGTTGCCGCCGCATGCATGCTCGAGATGCACCCCGTGGCCGAGCATCACGTCGAGAATCGAGCCCGGCTTGCCGTCATGATGAAACGGCGCCTTGGCGGGATCGAACTCGATTACTTTTTCGGGGTCGCCGTTTTCAAATTGGATTCGCAGTTTCGCCATCGGATTCAGGCCGTAATTGAGACTATGCGCTGCGTCGGCACGGCGAAACCGCCCGCGCATTTTCGTCCAGCGCCCGCTTGGTAAGTATCCCACCACTGTATAGACCGGTCAAGCGAGGTGCGCCATAATGTGTACCGACAGGCCGGTTTCAAAGCAGGGCGCCCAAAGGCGGGAGTACGGTGTCCAGAACGTATCTTCGGATGCTTTCGAGCGTCAGAAGCACGTGGCGCCCTTCTGCGGGTGGATCGACGAAGGCTACGGTCAGGGTCGGTATGAACTCCACTTGCACGCTCGTTTTAGGGATATCCATGTGACTCGCGCGGAGTCGGGTCAGTTCTGTCTTACCTTTAATCGGACCAATGTAGGGTTCCCACATGCCGATGCTGCTGCGCGACGGAACGCCAACCATGATGCCGCCCAAATGCGTAGCGGTGACGAGCAAGCGACGATGCTTGTCGATGTTGTTCAGTTTTTCGAGAATCCAAAGCCAGTGAAGCGTCGCGTCTTTTCCAGCGTGAAAAGGTTGCAATCCCTTGATGATTGTTTGCGCCTCAATGCTCAGATATTTGATTCTGCCCCGTCCGCGCGGACTGAGTCCGTCCGAAACTCTACTGTCCCTCATTTTGAAGATAGGGGCCCGCGTGCGACGCGAGAAGCCAAAAGATTGAAGTGACCGCGCGGATCGTCTTTGTGATTGTAGCGCCAAGCGTACTCGTCCAAGTACGACTGCAAATGCTTCGCGGAGACGTTGTGATATACGCCTGAAATTCCACGCTTCACTAGCGACCAGAACCCCTCAATCGTGTTCGTGTGCGCTTCTCCGCTTACGTAGATATGCGCAGTGTGATGAACGCGGCCATGATCGTAACCCATCGAAGATAGACCCTGATAGAATCGCGCCTCATCCGTGAAAACCGTCGTCGCGGGCATGACGTGATGCCGAATATGCGGCAACAGATCGCCTGACTTTGGCGGAGTGGGAACGACGCGGGCGACCACTTTCCCGCCACGCTGGACCATTCCGAATACCGAAGTTTTTTCCTTGTAATGCCCCGCGTGCCCGCGTCGCTTGGACAGATGGCGGTTTTCATCCTTCCCGCCGAAATACGCTTCGTCCATTTCGACGTGTCCATTCAGGGGCGTGTCGCCATCGTAGAGCGAGTATCGGATTCGATTGAAGATGCGCCAAGCCGTTTTGTACGTAACGCCCAATTCGCGGCCTAGCTGCTTCGCGGAGATGCCGCATCGGGTGCTTGTGATCATGTACATCGCATAGAACCAGAGATGCAGCGACGTGGACGATTTGTGAAAGATCGTCCCTGCTGTCGGGTGCAGGTGATGGCCGCACGCAACGCACGTCCACGATTGCCGCTGCTGGTTCGTGGCGTATCGCTTGAACGAACGCTCAACCTTGCACTTCGGGCAAAGTGCGTGCTCGCCGTCAGGCGATAACCGCGTTTTCCAGAGCCATTGCAAGCAAGCCTCATCGTCGGGAAACTCAGCTATGAACTCCATGAGCGAGTAGCGCGAGTCCGATGAGAAGCAACGTGCCGGATTCTTTCGATTTCCTGCTGCCATTCCTTCAATCTACTCTCAATCGCTTATACAGTCAAGGGATACTTACCGCCCGCTTGCATCTTCGCCGGATTTTCGCCATCATCTGACCGTCCAAAGAGCCAAGGGGAGAACGCGCAATGGCGACGCTGACCAAGCGGCAGAAGCAGCTTATCGACTACCTGAACGACTATATCAGCGAACACGGCTACGCGCCCACGCTGGCCGAAGTCGGGCAATATTTCGGGCTGTCGTCGCTCGCGACCGTGCATAAGCATCTGCACAACCTCGAACAAAAAGGGTTTATCAAGCGCCAGCATAATCACAGCCGCGCGCTCGAAGTGGCGGTGGCCGAGAAGCAGGACGGCCCACGGGCGATTCGACTGCTCGGCACGGTTGCGGCGGGCGCGCCAATCGAGGCGGTCGAGAACAACGAAACGATCAGCGTCCCCGACGACTTCATCCGGCGCGATAATACATTCTGCCTGCGGGTGAAGGGCGACTCGATGATCGAAGACGGCATCCGCGACGGCGATTATATCATCGTCGAAGGGCGCGACAACGCCGACAATGGCGAGACGGTGGTCGCGCTGATCGGCGACGAGGCGACGGTCAAGAAGTTTTATCGCGAGCCGGGCGGGCAGATCCGGCTGCAGCCGGCGAACTCGTCAATGCAACCGATCATGGTGGGCGAGGGCGAGCTGGCGATTCGGGGCGTGGTGGTCGGTTTGATGCGTCACTACCGGTAGGAACTTGATTTAAATGAAACCCACCGTGGGTTTCATGCTTCCTTGGGCAGGGGTGACCTCCTTCGGCTTCGCTCAGGACACTCTGCGCCCGGATTAAGAGTGAAGCGGGTGATGAGAGTTGGCGACCTGGTCGGTAATCGGCACGATTACTACGAAGGTTGAGCCCTGCTGGGGGGCCGTTGTTACGCTGATTTTTGCGCCCAGCGCTTCGACGCTGCGCTGGACTACGGCCAGCCCCAGGCCCATTCCGCGGTGACTGCGGATACTCGAGTTGGATAGCTGAGCGCAGGTTTCGAATGCATGCGCGATTAGCTCCGGCTTGATCCCGGGTCCGGTGTCGCGCACTTCGAGCTCGACTGCCGGGCCGAGTTGCGACGCGGCGGCCAGTCGAATCGCGATCGTCACGCAGCCGCGGTCGGTAAACTTGATCGCGTTGAGCGCGAGGTTGAGCAGTATCGACTTGATCGGACGGCGCCGCGCGCGAAAAACCGCGGGCGCACTTTCGAGATCGAACCTGATTTCGAGGCCCTTCGAGTCGTTGGCCGCTTCCAGCGCGGGCGCAATTTCGCCGATCAATTCGCTGCAGCTGTATTTCCTCCTCGCCCTGCGCTTCAGCCATCGCGTCGGCGACCGAGAAATGCATCACGTTTTCGACCGTCTGCGCCAGGTCGTACGCGTTGGCGTTGAGCCGCTCGATGATCCGGATTTGGCGATTGTCGAGCCCGGCGCTCATCTCGCCGCGCAGGATGTCGAGATAGCCGAGGATCACCTGCACCGGAGTGCGAAGCTCGTGCGCAAGATTGGCCAGAGCCTCCATGTGCACTCCCTGTTGCCAGTCAACCGCCTGCCGTGCGGACCGGACCGCATCGCTTGCCGCCGACTCGGCGGGCGCAGCAGGCAGGTGGCGATGGTCTGAAGGATTCAGCACTTTAATTTTTCTATTTTCTGTTTATCTGACTTCGCTTCGCCTTAAATTCTCGGTCCCCGCTATCCGCGCCAATTGTTATCAAGTTGAAGCAAAGGCCGGGTCCGGTGAATCGGAAATTCACCTAGATCGGCGGGAAAGAGTACCTAGAAGAGGGCGAAAGAATACCTAGTAAAAGTCAGCAGCAGCGCGAGCTATTACGATGATGCGTCGCCAGCGCCGCCTTCACCGCATTGCGCCGCTCACGCGGCCCCATCGCGGCAAGTGTGGCTGAATCCAGGCGCGCGCGATTGAGCCGCCGCAGCTCGCTTGCGATTGCACCGACAACTTGAACCATCGCCAGCACTGCGAGCCGAGCGTTGCGCGTCAAGCGCGATGGTTGCCGGTTTGAGGTCATGCGGCCGCCTGAGCTGCGTTGCTTGCGCCGCGGCCTGAGCCGAGCGCGAGCCTTATCCAGACGCGCGCGGAATCCGCGAGCACGACCGCAACCACCGCGATGAAGAACGCAGTCATCGCGCAATCGATCCGATCGTTCCAGATGAGCCTGCCGATTTCAGCCAGGCGCGCATCGGTGACGCCCGGCGCTGCAGCTTCGGCTGCGAGCACGGCCGCATGCGCGAGGAAGCCGACGTTGGGCATCGGCGAGAAAATTTTCTCGACGCCCGCCGTCATCGTGACTGCCACCAGCCATATAAGTGGACCCAGCGTGACGAATACGTAGCGCTGCTTGCCGCTTCGAATCATCGCGCTGGTCGCGACGCATAGCGCGATCGTCGCGAGCATCTGGTTGGCGATTCCGAACAGCGGCCACAGCGAATTGATGCCGCCGAATGGATCGATCGTGCCGAAATAAAGGAAGTAACCCCAGGCCGAAACGATCAGCGCCGAGGTCGCGATGATATTCACGTATGACGCGCTGTCGGCCAGCGGCGCGTAGAGGTGGCCGAGCAGATCCTGCAGCATGAAGCGCGCGACGCGGGTACCGGCGTCGAGTGTACTCAGGATGAACAGCGCCTCGAACATGATTGCGAAGTGGTACCAGAGCGCCATCACGGCTTTGCCGCCGAGCGAGCTCGAGAATATGTGCGCCATCCCGACCGCCAGCGACGGTGCGCCGCCCGTGCGCGCGTACAGCGATGTCTCGCCGACGTCGGCGGCGAGCTCCTGCATGTGCGCGTCGGTAACGGGGTAACCCCACGAGCTGATTTTTTCGGCGGCGGCGGGTCCGGCGCCGACCACGCCAGCGGGACTGTTGATCGCGAAATAGACACCCGGCTGAAGCATCACGGCCGCGATCATCGCCATGACGGCGACGAACGATTCCATCAGCATCGCGCCGTAGCCGATGAGCCGAGCGTCGCGTTCGTGCTCGAGCATTTTGGGCGTGGTGCCCGACGCTATCAGCGAATGGAAGCCCGAGATGGCTCCACAAGCCACCGTGATGAACGCGAAGGGGAACACCTTGCCGCCGAACACCGGACCCAGGCCGTCGGTGAACTGCGTCAACGGCGGCATCAGGGCGGGCGGATGCATCGCGAGGATGCCGAGCGCGAGGGCGACGATGGTTCCAATCTTGATGAACGCGGAGAGGTAGTCGCGCGGCGCTAGCAACAGCCAAATCGGCAGCACCGAGGCGAGAAAGCCGTAGCCGATTATCCAGACCGACAGCGCCGGCGCGTCCATCACGAAGTAGTGCCCGAGGCGCCAGCCTTCGACGTAGCGTCCGCCGAACACCGCGAGCAGGACGAGGCCGACGCCGAGGATCGAGCCTTCAACCAGGCGGCCGGGGCGCAGATGGGTCATGTAGATGCCGACGAGCATCGCGATCGGAACCGTCGCGGCGACCGTCGAGGTCGCCCACGCGCTATGCTTCATCGCATTGACGACGACCAGCCCGAGCACCGCGATGAGTATCACCATGATCATCAGCACGCCGACCAGCGCGGTGAAGCCGGCGACGGGGCCGATCTCGTCCGACGCCATGCGCCCCAGTGAGCGGCCGTCGCGCCTGAGCGAGTAGCCAAGGATCACGAAATCCTGGACGCATCCGCCGAGCACGGCGCCGATGATGATCCACAGAGTCGAAGGCAGGTAGCCGAACTGCGCGGCGAGGACGGGGCCGACGAGCGGTCCGGGTCCGGCGATGGCGGCGAAATGATGGCCGAAGGTGATCCATTTTGGAGTGGGCACGTAGTCGCGGCCGTTGTTCAGGCGCATCGCCGGGGTGACGCGCGCGTCGTCGAGTTCAAGCACGCGATCGGCAATGAAGCGCGAGTAGAAGCGGTAGCCGAGCGCATAAACGCATACCGCGGCTACGACGAACCACAGCACGCTGGGTTCCTCGCCACGCGACAGCGCGAGCACCCCGAGTGCGGCAGCGCCAAGTGCGGCGACGGCAATCCACAAAATGATGCGAACGGCCTTCATGTCACATCGGATTTTTTGCGCAAGCGAGGCTTTATGCAAGCTGCCCGAAATCGCACCTGATTGCGCCCTTCTCGCGCGCACTCGACAAATACCGTCGATGCGCGTTCTCCCTAGCACTCAAACTGCATTCAGCACCGCGCATGTCCTTGCTGTCGCGATCGATGCGACCTTACGCTGGAACCTAACCAGTCACAGAAGAACCAACGGAGAGAAAAATAGTGAAACACTCGTTCAAAACTGCAGCCCTGTCATTCGGCGTCGCCGTGCTGTTCTGCAGCGCAGGCGTCGGATTCGCACAATCCAGCAACACCTCGAGCTCGAACACCGAGACCACAACTTCGGCCCCGGCTCCCGCGGTCGTATACGCGGCACCGGTGATTGCACCTCCGCCGCCGATTGTGGTCGCGGCGCCCGCGATAGTCGCGCCTTCCACCACGACGACCGAGCATCAGGCCTCGTCGTCGAGCGACAGCTCGCCCAGTGGCAATTCGAGCGAGCACACCTCGAGCAGCAGCACCAGCAACTACTAAAATTTGCTGAGCCTGCGGAGCGGCAGACCTGCTCGATGCGAATCAGCGTCGCGCACGGGGCTGCCGCTCTGGTATCGTTAATCCAGCGGGTCGCAGGGATGGCGGAGCAGAAAAAATCTTCGGGCCGCCGCGAATAGCCTGCTGACGTTCGCGCCCTGGATCGTTTACGGCTTCGCCTCCGGCTTCAAGCATTGGCGTGTCGCGAGCGGCGGCGGCCTGATCCTCTGCATCGTATCGCTGGCGCTCGCGGCCCGCGGCGGTCGATCGATCAAGCTGATGGACTGGACGACGCTGACCTTCTTTGCGATCGCGTCGGTGCTGACGAGCGGCATCCGCTCGACGACGTTCCCGGTCTATAACGCGGTGGTAGTATGGTCGTGCTTCGCAATCGCCGCGTGGAGCTCGGTCATTGTCGGCCGTCCTTTCACCGAGGTCTACGCGCGCGAGAACGCACCGCCCGAGTTCTGGAACAATCCTGTCTTCGTTCGCCTCAACCTCATCATGACTCTGGTCTGGTGCAGCTTGATGACCGTCAACATCGGCTTTGCCGCGATCGGCGTCATCATCGGCGGCAAGCTCGCGCCGCCGCTGTTCGGATTTGCGATGCCGACGGCGTTGCTGATTTGCGGGTTCATATTCAACAGCCACTTCCCGGGGCCGTATCTTGCGCGATCCGGCTTTCAGATGGACGCGGCGAGCGTTCCAGCCCCGAACGCATAGCCAGGCGTCAAGCCTTTAGCAAAGTGCATAATCTCCGCGCCGGTTTGCTGCAAAAAGTCAGCGGCGGGCGCGGCGGCCCGCCCCACTAAGACGAGCCTCGGCAGGAGCGATAATACGCGCGGCGCGTCGGACAATTGCGCCACTAATGGTCCTCACCCAACCCTCCTCCACGTTGGAGGAGGACCAAATCTGATTCCCTCCTCCCAGATGGGAGGGGTAGGGTGGAGGACAACTTGAGGCGCGATTGTCTGTAGCGCCGCGGCGAACGCCCCGGCCTCCAACGCGTAGGCCAGCGTCTGAGGCTTTGCAAACTGCGTAATCTTCAAACGCTACAGGCCGACTAATCTGCGCTTTCCAGTCACTCCAACTATCTAATTTTACATGTAAATCGGCCATTATTCGGTTATTGTTCGCCTGCGTATCCTCCGGGCCCTTCCGAGCGTCTTACAGATAGGAGGTACAGAGCTATGAAACGCATCAAGCGCAAAATAGTAATGACTTTGGCAGCTCTGTCGCTCGGAGCTTTCATGATTCCGCTACAGGGTTGTTTCTATGGTCCGGGTGGCGGTTGGGGCGGTGGATATGGAGGCGGTGGATACCCTGCGTATTCGGCGGCGCCTCTGTTCGGACCGGTATACGTCGCCGGTCGTCCATATGGCTACGACCACTACGGCTGGGGCGCACGCGGCTATGCCTACGAACATCCGGCCCTCGGTCACGACTTCGGCCGTGCTGACTTCGGCCATATCGACGGACATGCTGCCGTTGCGCATGAGGCTCACGGCGAAGCGCACCATCGCGGCTGAACCGGGCCGGGCGTCGATTTTCACACGTCAACCCATTGGTGTAGTGTGAACTTCGATGCCCACGCCTCTGCTCTCACTTCGTGACTCGTCATTTCCGATGGCGGATTGCGCGGATTGCGGCAAAGCGGTGCTGACCTACGTCGCACTCGACGACGCCGGCGCCGAACGTCGCATCTGCGTACATTGCGACTCGCCGATTGCCGACCCGCTCAAGTGGGTCTCACCCGGCGAACTCGAGCAGGCGGGATATTACTTTGGCGCGCCGCCTGCCGAGGGTGAGAAGAGCGGCGGTTGCAGCACCGGCTGCGGCAGTTGCAGCGTCAAGAAGTCTTGAGCGCGCCGGTCTGGCGCAGCGCTTCATACACGACGATCGATACGGCGTTGGAGAGATTCAGGCTGCGCACGCCCGGCTCGAAGATTGGAATCCGGTAGGCGCGATCGATTCGCTCGGCGACGAACTCGCGGCCGAGTCCCGCCGTCTCGCATCCGAAGAAAAGAAAATCGCCGCGCGCGTAGCGAGCATCCAGGTAGCTCGCACCGGCATGCGTCGAGAAAAATTTCGCCGACGGCGAGTCGTGATGCGTCGCGCTGAACTGGTCCCATCCGTCGTACACGCGCAAATCCACCAGCGGCCAGTAGTCCAGTCCCGCGCGCTTGAGGTAGCGATCCTCGAGCGAGAAGCCGAGCGGGCCGACCAGATGCAACCGCGCTTTGATCGCCGCCGCCAGCCGCGCGATCGAGCCGGTGTTCTGCGGAATCTCGGGGCGTACCAGCACGATATGCAGATTCGGCTCGGCCAGATCCATCTCAGTTTTGATCGGCCTGCGCGCCGCCGAGCGGATACCGATGACCCCTGAGATTCAGGTAGTAGTGGCCCGCCTCGTCGGCTTCGAAGCGATCGCTTAGGTGGTAATAGGCGGAACGGATGAAGCGCGCGCGCTCACTGCCGTCCTTGACGCGCGCGTACAGCACGTTGCGCGCACCGATTTCCAGCGCCGCGGGATCGAGCGGCTCGCGCGTGTCGTCATTCAGCACCAGCGTGAAGCCGCCGAGCTCGTCGTCCTCGAGCGCCTTGACGACGTAGGGCGTGTCCTCGACGGTGATCGACGCGCGCTCTTCGGCGACTTGCAGGTAGTAGCTGCCGTCGGGATTGCGCTTGATGCTCTGGCTGAACAGCAGCGCGATGCGCGGGTTGTCGATGCGCTCGTCGTCGCTGTACCAGTTGCCGTCGCGCCGAAACGAGATCTTGCCCGATTCGACGGTATAGAAACCAGCTCGTGGCATTGCATGTGAAGCTTAACATCACGGGTGTGCGCGAGCGAGAGAAAGTGCTGGAAGCGCATCGCTCTGATTCCCTCCTCCAAAATGGGAGGAGGGTTAGGGTGGAGGACTATATGCGGCGCGATTGTCTGTTGCGCCGCATATAGGGAGCGCTGCGCGATGTCGAAACCGGAACCGGCTTCGCTGACGCGAAGTTGTCCGAGATCCTTCCTCCCCTCGCGATGCTCGGGGTCCTCAGGATGACAGGATTGCGCGCGTCGCTCGTTTCGTTGTTTGTTGCGGCGCACATCCGGAGGCAGGCACGAAACTGAAGAAATTTTGGTCCTCCACCCTAACCCTCCTCCCACTTGGGAGGAGGGAATCAGAAAGGGGGGCGGCTGTCGAGGATGATCGTTACTGGGCCGTCGTTCACCAGCTCTACGTCCATCGTGGCGCCGAACTCGCCTGTCTCCACTTTTGCCCCGCGAATACGCGCGAGTGAGAGAAAGTGCTCGTACAGGCGGCGCGCTTCTTCCGGTGCGGCGGCCTTGATGAACGACGGACGGCGGCCGGAGTTGGTATCGGCAAGTAGCGTGAATTGCGACACGACCAGCAGCGCGCCTTCGATTTGCGCCAGCGACAAGTTCATCTTGCCGGCATCGTCGGCGAAAATGCGCATCCCGAGGATTTTATCCGCCAGGAACGTCGCGTCGGCTTCGCTGTCGCCGCCCGCGACTCCGAGCAGAACGACGTAGCCGCGAGCGATTTTGCCCACGATGCGCCCGTCGATTCGCACCTCGGCGCGGCTCACCCGTTGAACAACTGCCCGCATGATTGCGTCATATAATAGATACGTCCGAGCCCGCGCCAGCCGCATTGCAAAAAGCCGGTTGGTCTATGCGAGCCCGCGCGTACTATAATTTCAGACAATCATGATTCCTGTCTTGTTCCACCTGGGCCCGCTGACGGTTTACAGCTACGGGCTGATGATGGCGCTTGGATTCCTCGCGGCTGACTACGTTATCCGCCTCGAATGCGTCCGGCGCGGCTTCGACCCCGAATATTCGTCGTCGATCGTGATCGCGGCGGCGGTGATGGGTCTGATCGGATCGCGCCTGTACGCGATTCTCGACGACCTGCCGACCTACCTTGCCGATCCCAAGACGATGATCTTTTCGGGCTCGGGCTTCGTGTTCTACGGCGGCATGATCGGCGGAATCCTCGGCGCTTACCTCGTTTCGCGCTGGTATCGAATCGGCTTCGCCGTGACGATGGACATGTGCGGGCTGCGCGCTTGCGATCGGACAGGCAATCGGGCGAATGGGATGCCAGCTTGCCGGCGATGGCGACTGGGGCTTGCCGTCGACGATGCCGTGGGCGATGGCTTATCCGCAAGCGCAATAGTCGGCTGGAACTCCGACGACGGTGCTGAAACTCGACGAGCACTACCGGCTCGTGTCGGGCTATTTCCCCGGCGTCCGGGTGCATCCGGCGCCCGTTTACGAAACTATTCTGTATCTCGGCGTGTTTACTATCCTGTGGTCGATGCGCAAGACGTCTTATCCGGACGGGCCGGATGATCTATTGGTACCTGGTGCTGGCCGGAGGCGCGCGCTTTCTGGTCGAGTTCTGGCGGATCAATCCGCGAGTCTTCTACATGTTCAGTGAGGCGCAGCTGATTGCATTCGCGATGATGATTATCGGCGGCGTCGCGTTGATTCTCACCAACGGCAAGGCTCGCGCAGAGAGAGATCACGGATCCGGCGCAAAAGACAGCTCATGCAATGCGCGCGGCGCGGGCCTGACCTCGATGGCAATCAAGGACAGGATCCTCTACCTCGCTGCCGCTGTCGTCGTGGCGACGGGCCTCGCGCTGGTCGTGCTGAGCGGCCATCGCGGCGCGCGTATCGGCGTCGACGGCAATCCACCGGGAGTTAGCGCGCAATCCGAGGCGCCGGTGGCGGCCGGCGGCCAGGCGGCCGACTTCAAGCTCGAGACGCTGGACGGAACCACCGTCTCACTCGAATCGCTGCGCGGCAAAGTTGTATTCCTGAACGTGTGGGCGACATGGTGCGAGCCGTGCCGCGAGGAAATGCCGTCGATGCAGACGCTGTACGACGACTTCAAGGCCAACAAAGACTTCGTGATGCTCGCGGTCAGCCAGGACGTCAAGGGCCGCGAGGTGGTCGCGCCGTACGTCGCGAAGAACGGGTACCAGTTCACGGTACTGCTCGATCCCGAGAACAAGATCATGGACACCTACACCGTCAGCGGGGTGCCCGAGACTTTTATAATCGATCGCAAGGGGCAGATAGTCGCGCACCATATGGGCGCGTTCGACTGGTCGCGGCCCGATGTCAGGGACGCGTTGCAGCAACTGCTCGACGCAAAGGGATAAAAGGGCTTTTCGACGCAAGCAGGCCGATGTCGCAACCGTATGCATCAGGGCGGCGCATCTGCTTAAATGAACTACTCACAATCACGCGTTTCGGACAGTAAATAGCTTCATGATTAAAAGACATCGATGGTCCATCACGTTGGCGGTATGCCTGGTCACCTGTTTCCTTGTGTTGCAGGAGTTTGCGGTTCGTCGCGCGCAGGCGCTCTCGAACGACACCTACCAGGAGCTCGACACCTTCGCGAGCGTGCTCGCAATCGTACAGAAAAACTACGTCGAACCGGTCACCACCAAGAAGCTGATCGACGGCGCTATCAGCGGGATGCTCGCGTCGCTCGACCCGCATAGCGCGTACCTGACGCCGGACCTTTATCGTGACCTCGAAGTCGAGACGCGCGGCAGCTTCGGCGGACTCGGAATCGAAATCACGATCAAGAACGGCGCGCTGACAGTGGTAGCGCCGATCGAGGACACGCCGGCATATCGCGCGGGCCTCAAGGCCGGCGACCAGATCATCAAGATCGACGACGACTTCACCAAGGACATGTCGCTGACCGAGGCCGTCAAGCGGATGCGCGGGCCCAAGGGCAGCAAGATCAAGCTGACGATTCATCGCGAGAACGTGCCCGAGCTGTTCACCGTGACGCTCGCGCGCGACGTCATCAAGATCCAGTCGGTGAAGGCCAAGATGCTGCCTGAAGGCTACGGCTACATCCGCGTCACCACCTTCCAGGAGAACACGGGCGACGGCGTCGAGAAGGCGATTGACGACTTCGAGGCGAAGAATCACGGCAAGATCAAGGGCATGGTCTTCGACCTGCGCGACAATCCGGGCGGATTGCTCAACCAGGCGGTCAAGGTCTCGGACGATTTCCTCGACGGCGGGCTGATCGTTTACACGCAGGGCCGCGAAGAGAATCAGCAGCAGAAATATTTCTCGCACAAGAAAAAGGACTTCGTCGATTACCCGATGGTGGTGCTGGTGAACGGCGGCAGCGCGAGCGCGAGTGAAATCGTCGCCGGCGCATTGCAGGATCAGAGACGCGCCGTGATTCTAGGCACCCAGACCTTCGGCAAAGGCTCGGTGCAGACCATCCTGCCGCTCGACGATCATTCGGCGCTGCGCCTGACGACGGCGCGCTACTACACGCCGACCGGCCGCTCGATCCAGGCCGTCGGAATCACCCCTGACGTTGACGTCGAGCCGCCGAAAGAAACGCTCGCGTCGCTGACGCAGAGTGGCGCCGAACTGGACGAGAACCCGGAAATTCATGAGGCCGATCTGCCCCATCATTTCCAGAACGGGCAGAAGAAGGATGAGAAGGCTCCCGCCGCCGCGCCCAATGAGAGCTCGGCTCCCGCTCCGGCTGCCGCGCCAGACAAGGGGCCCGGTGCCAAGGGCGCGAAGGCCAAAGAGGAAAAGGATGTGCAGCTCGACAAGGCGATCGACATCCTGAAGCATTGGAACACGTACAAGGTGCAGTTGGCCAAGGGCGGGCCGCCAGCCGAAATATCGGGAGACGCGGGCGATAGCGGCGACAATTCGAATCCGAACTAGCTCACGACTACAGATGAGCGCAACGCGCCGGGCATCATGACGATGTCCGGCGCTTTTTTTTCATGCCGGCGCCGCGCTGCCGTCGGCCGCCGGAAGATTGAGCTTGCCCATTATCACCTGATGCTGCCCTTCGATCCGGCGCAGGATGTCGAGCATCACCTCGTCCTGCTGCTCGAGATGCGACATGATCGATTTCAACTCGTCCTCGGCCTTCACATTTACGTCGTAATCCTGCTCGGCCATCAGCCGGTCCTTCGCGGCCTGCCGATTCTGCGACATCATGATGATCGGCGCGGCGTAGGCGGCCTGAAAACTGAGCGCGAGGTTGAGCAGGATGAACGGGTAGGGATCCCAATGATGCATGTAGGCGACGACGTTCATGACGATCCAAATCGCCAGCAGGATGGACTGCACGATGATGAATCCCCAGCTGCCCATCACCGACGCGAGCCGGTCAGCGATTCGCTGGCCGGTGGTCAGCTTGTCGGCGTCAGCCTGGTTGATATTGATGACAGGCTTGTGGCGATGGACATGGCGGATGCGCTGCCGTTCCCATTTTTCGACTGACGGGGACGTTGCCTTCGGTCATATATTCCTCCGCGATTCATCGCTTCCATTTTCTCCCCCTTAAATCCGGTTCCCCTTCCACCAGGGGAAGGGGTTAGGTTAGTCGCTGAATCGCGCACGATCCCGCCTCAGCATCTCCGCTCTGCCTGATCTCTCCAGCACCGGATTGATGGTAGCCTCAATTTCCCGGACGATCAGCCATGGCGCGACGAAAACGATACCTAATCGCCGGCACCGGCCAGCGGGTCGGCAAGACCACGATAGGATGCGCGCTGGGCTTCGCGATGCGGGCGCGTGGGATGCGCGTCGGCGTCATGAAACCGGCCGATACGCTCGACTCACAGGATGCGCAAGCGCTCGCGCTCGCAGTGGGATCGGTCATGCCGATGGAGTTGATCTGTCCCTTTCGCCATGACTCGCGCCCGCGCTTGAGGACGTGCGCGACCTGGCTCATATCGCGCGATGCTTTGCAGAAGTCGCCGCGCAAAACGATGCCGTACTGGTCGAAAGTGCAAGCATGATCGATTTCGCCCATCTGGCCGCGATGCTCAACCTCGAAGTTATCATCGTGGTAGGCAACCGGCCCGGCTGCATGAACGCGGCGAGGCACCTCATTCAGCAATGCGAAAGTTGTGGACTAAAAATCGCGGGCGGCATCCTATGCGACTGCGATCCCAGCACAGAGACCGGCGAACCATCGATGCGGGAATCATTCAGAGCTTCCTACCTGGGCCGGATGCGCCATCGCGAACCTTTGTCCAAAACGATCGTCGAGCAGCTTATCTAATCGCGCCTTATAGGTGCCTGCCAACTTGTTCTGATAGGCTAGTCCGTAATGAACGGGCAGCTTGATCTCTCGCTGCGCGGCCATCGCTCGGGCCTGATCACCGTATCGGACCTGGTGCGGAGGGTGCGCGACGCGCTCGACGCCAGCCTCGGCGAGGGCTGGGTGGTCGGCGAGATCTCGAACGCGCGGCTGGCGCCGTCGAATCATTTTTATTTCACGCTCAAGGACTCCCGCAGCCGCGATCAACGTCGTGATGTTCAAGACGGCGTTCCAGCGGATGCGCTTCAAAGTCATCGACGGGATGGAAGTGATCGTTCGCGGCCGCGTGCAGGTCTTCGAGCAGCGCGGCACGCTGCAGCTTTATGCCGAAGAGATGGAGCCGCGCGGCGTCGGCGCGTTGCAGGTCGCCTTCGAGCAGTTGAAGCGCCGGCTCGAAGCCGAGGGTCTGTTCGACCGCGCGCGCAAACGCGCGATTCCGTTCCTGCCGCGCCGTATCGGAATCGTAACGGCGCGCGGCGGCGCGGGACTGCGCGACATGCTGCGGATTTTGTTCGATCGATTCCCGAGCATGCAGGTGATTTTCCGGCCGGCGCGCGTGCAGGGCGACGGTTCCGCGCTCGAGATCGCCGACGCGATCGCCGATCTCAATCGCGACGGCCGCGCCGAGGTGCTGATCGTCGGACGCGGCGGCGGCTCGCTCGAAGATTTGTGGGCGTTCAACGAGGAGATCGTCGCGCGCGCAATTTTCCGCTCGGTCATCCCGGTGATTTCCGCCGTCGGCCATGAAGTCGACTACACGATTGCCGATTTTGTCGCCGACCTGCGCGCGCCCACTCCCACCGCGGCGGCGCACATGGTCGTGCCCAGTCTCGCCGAGTTGCAGCAGCGCGTCGAAGTCGCTCGGCGCGTCGCTCGCGACCGTGATGGAACGCGATCTGTCGGCCGGCGCGAATCGATCGACGATCTGTCGGAGCGGATACGTCATCCGGGCAGCGTCGTGGCCGAAGCGCGCGAGCGCGTGGCCGGGCTCGAACTCGAACTTGCCGATGCGGCGGCGTCGCGAATCGAGGATGGGCGGCGCAGCATCCGCGAATTGCGGCTGCGTCTTCGCAGTCCCGACGCGATGGTGCGCGATCTGCGCGTCAGGACCGCCAGGCTCGGCAGCAGTCTTATTCGTGGCGCCGCGTCGGCTCTGGAAGCCCGGCGCGCCCTGCTCGGCGCGACGGCTGGCCGTCTCGACGCGTTGTCGCCGCTGAAAGTCCTCGATCGCGGCTACGCGGTCGTCATCAATCAGGCCAACTCGCGCGCGGTGCTCGACGCGGCGACGGTAAAGTTCGACGACGAGCTCGATATCAGGCTGGCGAAGGGGCGGCTGCGCGCGCGCGCGACCGGCCGCTCGTTATAGAGCATGACGACCAAGACAAAAAAATTCGAGGATGAGCTCAAGGAGCTTGAAGCGATCGTGAGCCAGATCGATTCGGGTGAGCTTACGCTCGAGGAATCGATCGGAGCTTTCGAACGCGGCGTGATGCTGGTGAAGGCGCTCAATGGGAAACTCGACGAGGTCGAGCGCAAGGTCGAACTGCTAACGCGGAGCGCCGGCGGCGAACTGCGCACGGCGCCCCTTGAAGAACCGTCTGAGAACGAAAACGAACATCCCGCCGGCGCAAAGGACGACGACGAAACACCCTTCTAACAATGGTTCCGGCGCGAAGCCCAAGCCCAGGGCGCGGCGCTCCTCGGCGCCGCTGGCCCGCTTCCGGCTCGACGCCGAAATGGCGCGGCGCGGTCTGGCTGACAGCCGCGAGATTGCGCAGCGCCTCATCATGGCGGGACGCGTGCGCGTCAACTCGCGCCCGGCCTACAAGGCCGACCTCAAGGTCGATTCCGAGACCGATATCGCGCTGATGGCCGGGGCGCCGCAGTTCGCCTCGCGCGGAGCGTACAAACTTATCGCCGCGCTCGAGCATTTCGGCATCTCGGTCGAGGGCAAGCTCGCGATGGACGTGGGCGCATCGACCGGCGGCTTCACCGACGTGCTGCTGCGCCGCGGCGCCAAGGCCGTCATCGCGATGGACGTCGGCTACGGCCAGCTCGCGCTCAAGCTGCGCGAGGATCCGCGCGTCACCGTGCTCGACCGCATGAATATCCGCCTCGCGGCGCCGGGCGATCTGCCGCATCTGCCCGAGCTGGTGACGATCGACACCAGCTTCATCTCGCTGCGGCTGGTGATTCCCGCCGTCCTCGCGCTGGTCGCGCCGCGCGCGGAGATAGTCGCGCTGATCAAGCCGCAGTTCGAAGTCGGCAAGGGCAAGGTCGGCAAGGGCGGCATCGTCAAGGACGAAAAGCTCCGGCGCGAGGCGGTCGCGGGCATCGTCGAGTTCGCGGAGAAGATTGGCCTCGACGTCGTCGGCACGCTCGAATCGCCGATTGAAGGCGCGGCTGGAAATCGCGAATATCTCGCGCTGATGAAATTCCCGGGCGAATCCGGAAAATGACGCGGGCATGGGCGGCCGGCTTGGATATGGGTGGCACCAATATCCGATGCGCAGCCGTGTCCGTCGCCGGCGATGTGATCCTGATGGAGCATGGGCCGTCGCTCGCGTCGCGCAACGCCGCGGACGTCGCTGAGAATATCGCAGCGCAGCTCAATCATCTGCTCGACACCGCGCGCCGGCGCGGACTTGGCTCGCCGCGAGCGCTCGGAGTCGCGGTGCCGGGCCCCCTGAACGTGTATACGGGAACCGTGATGCAGGCGCCGCACGTCGCCGCATGGCGCGGATACCCGCTCGCAAAAAGCTCGAAGCGATCCTCGGGCGCAAGGTCGTCCTCGACAATGACGCCAACGCCTGGGCGCTCGGCGAGTACTGGCGCGGCGCTGCGCGCGGCCGGCGCGACGTCGTGCTGCTGACGCTCGGCACGGGAGTCGGCGGCGGGCTGATTGTCGGCGGCAAGCTGGTTTATGGACGCAGCGGAATGGCGGGCGAATTGGGGCATGTCACGGTCGAACCCGACGGTCCGCGATGCGACTGCGGATCGCATGGATGCCTGGAGTCATACGCGTCGGCGTCGGGGCTGCGCGGGCTGGTCGAGCAGCGCCTGGGACTGCCGCCGGGGACGCCGTTTCCGGCGCAAATCGTCGATTCGGAAGGGAATTTCTCGGTGCGGGGACTCTCGGCACAAGCGCGCCGCGGCGACAAAGTAGCACTCGAGGCCTTTGCGACTGCCGGTTATTACCTCGGAATCGCGATCGCTTCGTTCCTCAATGCCTTCAACCCCGAGCTGGTCGTGATTGGCGGCGGCGTGGCCGGCGCGCTGCCCTACATGCGCAAGACCATGGCGGCACAGGTGCGCGATCGAGCTTTCACCGCAATGGCGCGGGATTCCCGCATCGTGCGCGCGGCTTTGGGCCCTCGCGGCGGCGTGGTCGGGGCGGCGTACGCGGCGCTGCATCCACCGGCCCGGGACGGCAGGATTTCCGTGTCCTAGACCCTCGGCTGGATCTGATAGATACTAAGCTGGGCGAAAAGGCACAGGGGCGTCTATCAATGAGCGCGCGACGGTTCAGAACAATTCCATCGAGGCTGCTCCTCGCGGCGATGTTTATCGTTGCCGGATGCGCCCTTGCGTTCGCGCAAACCGATTTCAACGAGAATACGATTCCGCCATCGTCGCCGCCCTCGCGAGTCACCAGTCCGTCGGGCGAAGAACCTGCGGCGGCTCCCGAGACCGGGGAGTCTGAGGACGAGTCGGCGCCGAAGCCGTCGGTCAAACCCGATCATCCGGCGAATATCATTCCGTACACGGTTCGCCCCGGCGATTCGGTCGGCGCAATTGCGCAGATGTTCGGAATCACCGCCGAGGAACTCGCGCACGCCAACCGGATTCATACCGACGAAGAATTGCAGGTCGACGAGGTGCTGAAGGTTCCGCATCCCTTCACCACCGAGGTCAATGCTCTGCGTGCGCAGGTCGAGACGCTGAGCACGCAACAACAGGCGGCCGAGCAGAAGGCCGATTCGTCCGAGGAGCAGGTCAAATCCTCGCAGTCGCAGGTGCAGGAATTGACCGGCGACAACCAGGAGCTGCAGCTTGGCGTGAAGCTGCTGCCGTGGTGGCGCGGGACCGCCATCAGCCTCGGGATCTTCGCGCTGGTCATGTTCGGGGTGGCGCTGCTGACGCTGTTCGAATGGTGGCGGATGCGGCGCCGGTTCGTGGCGCTGGCCGCGATGACCGACGCGCTCAGCCGGCTCGACTACAAGTACAAGGCGATGTTCGCGAAGGCGGAGTTGCGCTTGCAGCAGCTCTACGGCCGCCGGCGCGGCGGAATCACCGAGGGCCAGCCGCGCCCGAAGATGCCCGAGGAAATCGAAATCGAGCGCCTCAACGAGGAGCTCAAGCAGGTTCTCGAGCTGCACCTGCAGCGGATGGGTGCGCGACTTCCCGGCGGGCGGCGCAAGGGATGGCGCGAGATGTTCGGCGGCGGCGACGTCGGCTCGACCGTCGAAGAAGCACGCTCGTATCGGCGCTAGCGTTCCGTCTCCTCGAGAAGCAAGTTCGTATCGACGCTGGCATTCTGTCTCCTCTCCCTGTAAGGGAGAGGATGAAGGTGAGGGTCCTTATACAGCGCGCCTCTTAGCGCGCGATCTGAGATTCTGCCTCTGTCTGCAACGCACACCGCACTGGCTACGCAAAGATCTCCAGAGGAGTGAACGATGAATAGGCTTACCAATCTGCCGGACTCATCGCCGCGATTGCGCTTGGATTGGCTGGTGCGGCCATCGCTGCCGACGGTGGCGAGACCTCTGTCACCGGAAATCTCCGCGACAGCTACTGCTACGGCACGATGGGTGCGCATGGGCCGGGCCACAAGGCCTGTGCGATCAAGTGCGCCTCAGCCGGAATTCCCGTGACGCTCATCGAAAGCGGGACCGAGAAAGCCTACATCCTGCTGCCCGACAAGGATGCGTCGCCGCTTCCCCAAAGCGTGATTCAGCACATGGAAGACCAGGTGACGGTGACCGGCAAGGAATACAGCAAGAACGGTGTCCAGTACCTGGTCGTCGAGTCTGTGAAATAGCCGCAGGCGAGTCGTGCTAGAGCGCATTCTGCCCGGCGCGTCGCAGCTACAGAACTACCATCCGCTCCTGGTTCATTTTCCGATCGCGTTTATCTACGGCGCGGCGCTGCTTTATTTTCTGGCGTGGATAAGCGCGAGCGATCGAGTCCAATGGACGGCGCTCTGGATGCTGACGCTGGGCGCGATCGGCGCGGCCGCCGCTCTTGCCAGCGGCTTCTACGCGGCGCCCGGCCTGATGATCGCCGAATCGGTGCGCAACGAACTGCTGCAGCATCATAAGCATCTGATGGTAGCCGCGTCGGTGGTAACCGGCGTGCTGACGATATGGGCGATAGCAGCGCGCCCGATGCCGACGCGCGGCCGCTACGTATTTCTCGCCGGCCTGGTCCTGGCGATGGGACTGATAGCCTCGGGCGCAGATCTGGGCGGCGAAATGGTCTTCAGCTACAACGCAGGCGGCTCCGCCTGCGCTCAACCGATCGACTTCCGGAAGTAGCATCAAAAGCGATCGCCTTCGCCATCGTGCTATTGCGATCTGCATCGCGCTGATCGCGCCGATGCTGGCAGGCGCCGACGTATTCTCCATCTCCGACACCAAATGCGGTCCGTTCGGCGACCCTCCCGCAAAGGTCGACCGCGGCTGGTACGCCAGCTTTATCGCCGCGCGCAGCTCGGCATGTCCCGGCGGCACGCGGATGGGTCCGTGGACCGACGCCAACGGCGACTCTCGATACGCATGCCTGTACGAGCCGCCGCGCGCAGCCGAACGATCGCCGCTCCCGCTTTTGATCTACCTTCATCCCTCCGAAACCAGCGCCTACTCGGTATTCGTCACCGGACTCGTTGGCCTCACCGACCAAGGCATGCTCGGCACAAATCCCGGCTTCATTCTGCTGGCGCCGCAGGGCCGCTACACGGCCCATCGCTATCCCGGTTACGATTCGAACGCGCTCGGATGGGACAACTGGTATCGCCAGCTCAATGCCGCGGGAGCAGTGGCGGAAGGGCAGAGCAGTTACAACGAAAACGCGGACGCAGCTTCGATCGATCATTTCGTCGACGAAGTGATCGCCACGGGCAAAGTCGATCGTCGCAGGATTTATGTGACGGGCTGGTCCAACGGCGCCGCGATGGCGCTGCTATACGCTTTGAATCGGCCGTGGATCGCTGCCGCGGCCGTCTATTCGGCGCCCGACCCGTTCTCGGCCCTGTTCGACGCATGCACTCAGACGCCAGTGGCTACTACTCCGTCGGGCGACGGCCAGTTGCAGGTAACCAACCCGCGCGTACCGCTGATGCACGTGCGCAACGATTGCGACATCGGCGGCATCTGTCCCAACGGCACCAGGTTCGCAGCCCGCGTTCGCGCGCTAGGCGGCAACGTCGAAGACGTCATCATCGATTCCTCGGAGACGCAGGTGGCATCATGCGACAACGCATGCGGCACCGACGAAATGGCCAACGGCAAAATAGGAACGGTAGCAAGCTACCGAGGCTTAGCCCACCACATGCGCTGGCCAACGAAATGGAACAACCAAATGCTAACCTTCCTAAGAGATTACCCGCTCGCCCACTGATCCGTCCCAGGTCTCTTTCAAGAAGACCTTAGAAAACAACCTTACTTCTGCCTCGGATCTCAGCAGTCAAGATGCGTTAATCGCTTCCGGAAGCTTCGATTCCTCTTCAAATGCCACTCGCGGCTCATCGCCTCTTCGCGCGACTCGTGGCGCTCCGCGTATAGCAGGAACCATACGCGGCCTCGCGTCGAGCGCGCGCCGGTGCCGGCGTTGTGGCGTGCGAGGCGTCGCTCGAGATCGTTGGTCCAGCCGACGTAGGTTCGATAGCCGTCGGCTCCGATGCTGCCGAGAACGTAGACGAAGCATGCCGTCGATTCCGCCGCCGCGCGAGCGTTCGCCAGCGCCTTGCCGTTTCGACTATGTTCGACCTGAAGTACCGACATCGGGAGAATTCTATGGGAACTGCTAACGGCCGCAAATCGATCTTTATCACCGGCGCGGCGTCCGGGATGGGCCGCGAGACTGCGCGCCTGTTCCGCGAGAAAGGATGGTTCATCGGCGGCTACGACGTGAATGCCGACGGATTGCGCGCGCTCGAAAAGGAACTCGGCGCCGACAACTGCGTCGTGCGCCGCCTCGACGTCACCGACAAGGCTGACTACGAGAAAGCGCTCGCGGAATTCGGCGCGGCGACCGGCGGCAAGATGGACATCCTCTACAACAACGCCGGCATCGGCGTCGGCGGCCCCTTCGACGAGCAGCCGTTCGAGGACATCATGCGCGTCGTGCGCGTGAATTTCATCGGCGTGCTGATTGGGATCCATTCGGCGATCGGCCTGCTGAAGGCGACGCCGGGATCGCTCTGCTTCACCACCTCGTCCTCATCGGCGACCTACGGGATGCCGGGAATCGCGGTGTATTCCGCGACCAAGCACGCGGTCAAAGGATTGACCGAGGCGCTGTCTATCGAGTTCCGCCGCTACGGCGTCCGCGCGGCCGACACGCTGCCGGGTCTGATCGACACGGCGATACTCCCGCCGGGAACCGCCGAGCGCGCGCCGAAGGAAGGAATGTTCCGGCTCATTCCGGCGATGGAAGTGGCGAAGATCGTGTGGGAGGCCTATCACTCGGACAAGCTGCACTGGTATGTGCCAGAAGAGATCGGCGACCTCGACAAAGCGGCCGGCAACACGCCAGAGCTGGTGCGCGAGCAGCTAACCCAGATGCTGGCATTCTCCGAGTCGAAAACGCAACCCAGAAGAAGTAACCAAGCCTCCGAATACTGGGTGCAGGGGTCACCCCTGCCCAAGGAAGCGTGAAACCCAGGAGGGGTTTCACATTTAAAGGAGTTCTCACATGGCCAGCGGACATATTTTGAAAGAAGTGAAAGACGGCGTCGCCACTGTCACTCTCAATCGGCCGGAGAAGCTGAATGCATTCTCGGGCACGATGGCCGCGGAGCTTTACGCGTCGTTCGCCGAGTACGACAAGGACGACGACGTGCGCGTGATCGTCGTCACCGGCGCCGGGCGCGCGTTCAGCGCGGGCGCGGATTTGTCGGGCGGCGGCAATACGTTCGACGCTGATGCGCGTGCAGAGCGTCGCGATCGGCCAGCGCCCGCGATCAGGCCATGGAACGTGCGCAAACCGATTATCGCGGCGATCAACGGCCCGGCGGTCGGGATGGGCATAACGCTGCCGATGCAATGGGACATTCGGGTCGCCGCCGAGAGCGCGCGAATCGGCTTCGTGTTCGTGCGCCGCGGAGTTATCCCGGAAGCGCTTAGCCTGTGGACTGTCCCGCGAATGATCGGCGTGGCGAAGGCCAACGAACTGCTGATGACCGGGCGGATTATCACCGCGCGCGAGGCGCTCGAGTTCGGCATCGTCAGCCACGTATGGCCCGACGCGGAATTCATGCCGAAGGTGCGCGAGATGGCGCTGGATATCGCGCAGAACACGGCGCCCGTGTCGGTCGCGATAACCAAGCGGCTGATTTACGGCCTGCTCGCGGAGCCCGAAGCGGAGCAGGCGCAAAAGGCGGATACGAAGGCGTTCGTGTGGGCGGGCAAACAGCCCGACGCTTACGAGGGCGTCAGCGCGTTCGTCGAGAAGCGCAAGCCCAAGTGGAAGATGAAGCCGTCGAAGGACATTCCGGAATTTATCCCGACGATCAAGTGAGCGAGCCGGCGGCAGAAATCCCCGGCGCTTCGGATTCACGGCGCGTCACGCGGCGGCGCGAGGCGACTCTGCTCGCAGCGCTGGCGATTGGCGGCGCGCTGGTCGAGTATCCGCTCGCGCTGGCAATCAAATCGCTCGAACTTTCCGACCTCAGGCGCGCGCTGCCATTTCTCGGCGTCACGATCGTGCTCGCGTCGTTGATACCGCTCGCGCTGCGACTCAACGGCGAGCTCGGATTGCCCGGCGCGCCGTTGATTGCGGCAAAGATGGCCGGCATCAAACTACACTTCTCGATTCGTCGCCTGCTTCGAGTCTCTTTCGGCTACGCGCTACTGGCGGCCCTCTCCGGCGCTGTCGTGCTTGTAATTGTGCTCGTGCCGCTCGTGATCAAGCACAGCAGTGGCGGCGGCCCGGTTATCCCGACTCCGCCGATGCTGACAGTAGCGCCGGGGCGTGTCGCGTTGGTCGGCGCGTCGGTCGCGATCGCGGCGGCGATCAGTGAGGAGATCCAGTTCCGGCTGGTGCTGTATGCGATCTTCGGATGGATCGTACGGTTAATCTCACGCGACGCGCACGGCTATCCGGGGCGCAGCGCACTCTGGATTGCGACGATAGCGCAGGGCTATCTGTTCGGACTGATTCACCTCGCGCCACTGGCCGGCACTTTGTTCAGCAGCACCTCGCGCTTTCTCATCGGCGGAATGCTGATGCCGCAGACGTGGGAAGGGGTCATATTCGGGCGCCTGTATTTGCGCCGTGGACTGGAAGCGTCGATCATCGCGCATGCGTCGATGGACATAGGGCTGTTCGCGCTGGCGGCAGTCGGAATGTTGCGAACGCACTAAAGGAGAAATCGAAAATGGCGGAAATGGGAATCTACGAAACGATGCGCACGCTGCGCGCGGTGCGGCGATTGCGGCCCGATCCGATCCCCGACGACGTGCTGCATCGAGTCCTCGAAGCGGCAACCTGGGCACCGACCGGCGGCAACGTGCAGCCGTGGCGGATAGTCGTCGTCAAAGATCGCGCGCTCAAGGAGCCGCTCGGCAAGCTCTACAACGAGCGATGGATCGCGTACTCGAAACAGTATCGCGGAGCGATTCCCGCAAGCGCGCCGCCGGAAGTGCGCGCGCGGGCCGAGCGCACGCTGGCGGCGGGCGATTACCTGGGCACGCATTTCGGCGAGACGCCGGCGATCGCGATGTTCTGCTTCAATCCGAAAAACATGGCGATCACTGACGCCAAGCAGGAGCGCGTCTCGGTAGTCGGCGGCGGGTCGGTCTATACCGCCGTCGAGAATCTGTTGCTCGCATGCCGCGCCGAAGGACTCGGCTGCGTGCTGACGACGCTGCTATGCGAATGCGAGCCGGAGGTGCGCAAGCTGCTCGCGATTCCCGATCCCTGGTACACCGCGGCGGCGATTCCGATCGGCTACCCGGTAGGCCGCGGCCATGGTCCGTTGATCAGGCGGCCGGTCGAGCAACTCGCGTATCTCGACACCTGGGGCAAGCAAATTTAATCCAATAGGCGCCGCCGCACATCTTCGCTTTCCATTGGAACGATATTCGCCTGCGTGGCGATTACCGGCGACAAGAGAAATTTTCCTTCAGTAAGACTGAAGGCGTAGTACTGATCGATGCCATGATGCTTCTTCAGCCACTCTTCCATTGCAGCTGGGCTGGGCGGAACCTCGTTAAGGATCCGATCGTAGATCGAATGGTGATAAGCGACGGCATGTGCGCAGGTCACCGGGCCAGTCTTCGCCAGCCGTGTAGCTCCTTCGATGGGAGGATACTCATGCCGCCATCGGCATGCGCCTAAGTAGAGCATTTTCCATTCGCGGCCTTGCAATTCCCGCAGAGCCGTTTCCAAACCGGAAACCGCATCGGAGGTGAAAAGTACGTCGTCTTCGAATACCAGCACGTTCGCGAGGCCCTGGTGCTTTGCCTCGGCCACGACCGCACGATGTGAAAGTCCGCAACCAACATGCTGGTTGGGATGCGTACGGATGGCTTCGAATCGCTGGACCCGATGGGAAATCCCTAGCCGGGCGAAACGGGCCGATACGTCCCGCCAGCGGCCGGTTTCTTCCGCTAGGTTGATGCAATAAATCGCGTTGAAGAAATGGAACGGGCTGCAGAGTTCCTCCTGCACCGCACTGATGATCCTATCGGCAGCCTCACGTCCTAAGTGGCCGCGAAAGTGCGCGTGGGCGG
This sequence comes from uncultured delta proteobacterium, assembly GCA_963747845.1. GTDB lineage: Bacteria > Desulfobacterota > Binatia > Binatales > Binataceae > Binatus. The sequence goes on along the minus strand of CAVVGR010000001.1, from coordinate 85,942 downwards.
CTGAAGGATCGAGATCTAGTTCGTCGGCGATGATCAGGTAGTTCCGGATCCTGTCTTCCCAACTATTCGTGTAGGGAACGCCACTGGGGCGGGCAAACCGATGTATCCAGCGCAGGAAGGGCGCGCATAGGTTACGGCCGCCGGCGCGGCGGAATTTCTCCTGGATGTAACCTTCCTCGCCACCGAACCCTCGCAATCTTGGATTGAAACCTGGCCACGCCGCTTTGCGGCAAGCGAAAGCGCCTAAGCCTTGCAGATCGATCTCGAATGGAGCCGCTGCCGGATTGGCTCCGCGGCTGTCGCTGCCCCATACGCCATACATCCCGCACGACCAGGTACGCTCCATATGCGTTGAAAAGCTCCGCAGATCGTCATAGACGAGCGGCCCCTGGATTAAATCAGGCGTGTCAGGGTGTGCCTGAAAATAATCTATCAGTTGGCGCAATGCGCCCGCCGCGAACATGACGTGGCAGTCCATGCATAGCACAAAATCCGCGGCAGCCTCGCGGAAGACGATGTCGCGAACCGCAGTTCCCCGATGCCGATTGAACGGAATGTACCTATACCCGGTTACCCAATGCTCCAGGGCTTTCAGATCAGCGGCGCAAGGACCGTCGGGATGATTGTCGACGACGATGATTTCGGTTTCGTCGGTTACCTCAGGATGGAACAAGCGAATAGCCATGACGGAAAAATAGACGCCGTCATAGTCGTCATAGGTCGCCATCCCTATCGTTAGAGTCTTTCGGGCCACAGTCTTCATTTTCCTCGAGATAAAGGCCGAGGCCCGGCTTTTTTACTATCTACAATCGCGTCGATCTCGCCCTGGAGCTCAACCGCCCTGGTCTTGAATTCATTCAATTCTGGCCTCGTGTAGTGCTCTTGTTTGACTTCATCATAAAAGCTCGGATACTCCTCCAGCTTCGCGAAGATGACGGACCAGATATCCGACGCTTTGACCTGGACGTTCTCCTGGCCTAGAAGTTTCTTTAAACCAGTCTCACCGCTTCCTAGAGTTATCGTCGAAGCGTTAACGATCATTCGAATCTCTAGATCCTTTAGCGAAGGATCAGACTTCAACAGGCGTATGCTCTCTGGAATGCGCACGGCGCAACCCTCGCAAGGCGTTCTGGTCATCTCCAAGCTGATATCAACTGCAGATTTTGGCTGAATCTGTCCAGACTGAAGGTCCTTAAGCAAACATTCCTTCACTATGGGAATTGATTTGTTGAGAAAGTATAGTTCCGCGTGACTTGGGTAGTTCCTCACTTGGTCGACCCTGCGACCCCTATAGTAGGTATAGATGTAGGTGGTGCGGGCGTTGTAGCGGAATCGACGCATGAAAGTTATGAGCTTATTCTGATCTGCGCGCTTCGCTAGGTTCAATTTCGCGACTTCTTCAGCTGCGCTTGCCTCAACGATGACCGCTAATCCATCGCCACTGGGCGCAAATCGAACGCTCTTCAAGCCAAATGGCTGGTATTTCGCATAGAGCGTATTGATAAGATCCTGCTCTTCATCGAACGTTGCCAAAGTCTTTCCAGTTACGTCTTGAGCGACTTCCTTTTTTACGTTCTGGCTGTCTACGGGTCCTTCAGCTTTAGTGCCGGTCGGTTTTGCATCCTTCCCCCCGAACAGTCCTGCTACGAACTTCCCGCCGGCCTTGAGCAGTGACACTGCCTTGTGGATAACCCAGTCGATTGCTTCGCCTATCGGCTTGCGGATTGCTTCGATCACCGACTTGATCTTGTCGCTGATCCCACCGAGTCCTAGCAGGCTGGCGAGGAACCCTATGACGACCGGGATACCCTTCGCTAGAGCATCCTCGACCATCGCCGCCGCGCCGCCGATCGCGCCCGAGGCGATGGCAGTTATAGAGTCGATCACCGCGTTGACGAGCGCAATTATCTGTGAGCCGCGCTCGACGAAGAACATGATGATGTCGTAGATCGCCTTGCAAGCCTTGATAAAGGCGGAAGCCGGGTTCAGCAGTCCTACCAGCCAGGTAATACCCGCCATAATGACCCGCGTGACGACGAAGTCTTCGAGCTGATCGAGCACCATCGCCTTGATATCGCCGACCTTCTCCTTCATCCAGTCCCACAGTGCGCCCGGACCTTCGGTGATAACTCTTCTAATGAAGTCGACCGTAGTTTCGATCGCGGAGACGACTTTTTCGCCAAGGATCGTGACAGCGCGCGCACGAATTGCAGCCCAGGTAAGCCCCAGCACCTGCATCACGAGACCTAGGATGCCCTCGAGGTCAAATGTCTTGGGCAATTGAATCCCGGCTTCTGCAACCGCACCAAATAGCCAGTCCAGGAAGCCTTGCTTCATGTGAGCGCCGATGTTGCCGATGAAATTCTGGAGTCCGAGCTTAACCCCACTGACCAGGTTGCCCAGGAAGCCGATAGGATCTTCGATGATAAGTTCTATTGCCGCTGCAGCGCGCGACAATATCCCAAGCAGCATGTCCTTGAGCTTGAGAATTGTGTCGATGACTCCGGCTATCGCGTCCACCGCCTTGTTGACGAGCCCCTTGTTCTCCTCCTTCATCTGGTCGATACGGGCATCGACCTGTTTCAAGCTCTCGACATACTTGTTAGCCAGCCCCTCGATCAATTCATCGCGCTTGTCGTTGACCGACTGGCGGAGCCCGTCGAAGCTATCCTGAATCTTGCCGGCAGCTTCCTCACCAACCTTGCGAAGGCTGGTAGGCAGCCCCTTCACGTAGGTCTGGACCTCTTCCCATCCCGCCGTGATAAGTCCTTTGGTTTCGGTGAGACCGGTCTCAACCATGGCGGCGACCTGATCGATCACGCCGTCCATGCGTTTGAGATATAGGTTTCGGCCATCTTTGTAGAACTGGTCAACGTCATCAGGCAGCCCGAAGAGCTTGTCCTTTGCCCATAGCACTGAGCCGCCGATCCGATTCGTATATCGATCGTATTTCCAGTCCGAGAAACGCAGGTCCACGTAATTCTCGAAGGTTGCGCGCGCCTGCTCAGCTCCCTGGTCAAAAGTCTGATTGGTCTGGTCGTCGAGTTGTTTCAGACGCGCTTCGACCTTGGCCTTGGTGCCCTGGTAGATCTCTTCGACGTGCTGCGCCACCTGGGCACGCGCTTGCTCGTCCGCACTTTTCGTAGCCAGCTGATGGAGTCCGATTTTGTTGAACGCACCCCCGCGAACGCCGTGCATCGCAAGCAGCTGCTGCGCCGTCGTTCCCGCCGCCTCGGTTTTGGCAGCGCCGAGCAAAGTCTGCTCGGTTTTGCGATACGCCGCAGGTCCCGTCTGCGCCTGTGCTTGAGCCTCTTGCTTGTCCTTCAGCGCGCCCTTGAACTGCGGTTCGTTGGATTTCGAAAGTTGCTGCGGAGTGATCCTGCCGTCGGTCATCTGTTGATCGAGGCTGCGGCTGGACGCGTCGAGTGAGATTTCGGCATCCGACTTCGGCTTGGGCGCGGCATCCGCGGCGCCGACCGCCGGCGGTGGCGCACCAATATTATTCGGCGGTAGCGGAGTGACGGGTTTCGGCTGCAAGCCCGCGGGATTGGGCGCTTCCGTGGACGTTCGCTGAATCGGGTCTTGCGCGACGTCTTTGCTCGCGGCCACTTGAGAAGTTAGAGCACCTTTGATCTCTCCGACCTTGCCGCTCTCCTTGAAATCATCGGCTTCCTCCAGATTGGTGGGGGCAACTTCGCTGATCTTCTTCCACAGCGCCGCCTTGAAGGCGTTCTTGTCGAATGGGTTCGGCTCCTGGGCGCCCATCTTGCCCACCTGAGCCGCTGCCGCTTGGCTGGCTACATCGTTTACAGGCCCCGACGCGGCGGCTTGTGCCTGAGCCGCTTTGAGCTGAGCGGGGTTGTTATGTCCTTGCTGCTCGGCGACAGCCCTCACCCTCGCGACGACTGCCTGGAACCCGGGATCTTCGTGCGGAGACGTTGGCGCTTTGACCACAATGCCGCGAGCATCGGCTGGCGCCGCTTGCGCTGCAGTTCCCTTCGATCCGCCTTGCGCCCCGATCGGCTGGACGCCAGCCGCCATGCGCACGGCAGGCCCGGCTTTCTCGGCGGCGGGCGCTTTCGATCGCACTCCGCCGTTTTCGCCTGATTGCGCCGCGCTTCCTCCAACCAGGACTAGACCGCGCGCGGGCGCCTGCGAATCCGCGGCCGCCTGCGTGTCTGCCGGGGCTTGCGTCGAAGCTCTTCCACTTTCAGAGCCGCCGATCGGCGACTGCGCGACCGGGTTGGCGAAGCCTGCCTCGAGGAATATCGGCATGCCGGCGGGAGCACCTGCGGGGCTTTCCGGCGCTGCACCTTCCGTGGCGACGCTGGCGCGCACAGCCGCCTTGCTTTTCTTATCGTCGGGTGTCGCGGCAAGAGCGGATGCCATCGGCTTTCCTGTCAGCCGCTCGCGCACCAGGTTCGCAGGCGTCTGCCGTCCCAGCTTGCGGCATTCGTCGGCCAGCCCGACGTAAACGTCCCGATATTCGATGAGCCGATTGTCGGCTTGCGCGAGCACGGCCGCGGTCAGCACCGCATTTCGGATATGACCGCCGGCGAGATCGATCGCCGATGCGATCTGGTTGAGCTCTCTCGCGGTAAGCCGATGATGCGATCCCAGATGCGACAGCCAGAGGAGACGGCGCTCTTCAGGACCGGGCAGCGGGAACTCGATGATCAAGTCGAGGCGGCGGCAAAACGCCGGGTCGAAACGCGCGCGACTGTTGCTGGTGAGTATCGCGATGCCGTCAAAGGTCTCGATGCGCTGCAGCAGGTAGTTGGTTTGAGCGTTGGCGAACCGATCGTTGGATTCTTTCACCTCGGTCCGTTTGCCGAACAACGAATCGGCCTCGTCGAACAGCAGGATGATGCCGGACTCCTCGGCGCGCGCCAGCAACTGCGCCAGGTTTTTTTCGGTCTCGCCGATGTACTTGCTGGTGACTGAGGCCAGATCGGCGCGATAGATCGGCAACCCGAGCTGCGTTGCGAGCCATCCAGCGGCCAGCGTCTTTCCGGTTCCCGACTGGCCCGTGAACAGCGCCCGAACACCCGGACGGTACCGCGCCACGGCGGACGCCCCCAGGCCTTCGATCAGGCTTTCGCGCGAGCGGCATCGGAGCAGCAGCCGCGATAGTTCTGCGCGCAACAGGGGGCCGGCGACCAGGGCTTCATCGGGAATAAGATCGGGAAGTGGCTGAGCAAGCGCTTCGAGTCCAGAACCTTCTCCCGCCCACGACGCCGCGGCGATATCGCCGAATTCCAGCCGGTGTGCGGCCGTCGAGCAAGCACTGTTGTCGAGCGATTCGGCCCAGCTGCGCGATACGCCCGCTGCGATGCCGGTAGTCGGAAGCAAGCCGATCCGCGAGTTCGCCCTTGCCGATCGCGATAGCCCAAAGCTCGCGGCGTTCATCGCGCGGAGGCACTCCAATCCTCCACGACAACGGCGTTTCGCCGTTGGCTTCGATACTGCCTTCATGACCGCACAGCACCAGCATCGGCCCTGGGTAGTGCGACACAGTGGGAACGGTGCGGCGCTCGCCGGGGCCGGGATCAAAACAAAAGACCGGGATCAATTGACGCAGCATCAGCAACGGCCCGAGACCGTTTGTCAGCTGGCGGTGGCTTGCCCGCGCTGCCCGATCGATCCATTTCGATAAACAGCGGCCGCAGGCCCATCGCCGACGCGATTTCACGAGCGACCGCTCTGCCTTCCAGCTCGGAGCCGGCGCGCAGAGCCAGCACGTTCGGCGTGCCGGCCATTAATCCGCGAGCGTGGCGTTGCGCTTCGGCCAGCACGGATGAAGGCAGCGCGATTTCCGGATCGCTCTCGTCGCCGAACGACATCGCGGGCCACACGGCGTCGCGTCCGCTCAGCGCGAGGCAAAGTGGAACAGGAACGGCGACGGCGCGTTCGGCGATCGGCGCGGTTTCATTCAGCAAGACGAGCAGTCCTGACTGCACGGCCGCGCCGGTCAGGAGGCATTCGATGACCTCGCGCTCGGATTCGAATTCCGCCAGCGCTGCTGCCAGCAAGCCGAGCGTCGGCCGCGATCCGCCGACAGGCAGCTGCAAATGAGCAATGGCCCGCCCGCACATCAGATCCATTTCCACGGCCGCCGCCAGCGCGACGGTCAACAACTCGATGCGATGCAGGGAAAGCTCGTCCGCCAGTTTCAGCAGCGGCAAATCGGATGGATCCGGATGCTGGATCACGCGGCTCAAGGCTGATTGCGCAGAGCCGCCGCGCGCCACTGCCGATCGCGCGCGCAGAAATGCGGCTTCCGGCGAAGCGGCGCCGCTCGGCAGAAGCGCCGCAAGCGCGGCCAATCCGCATGAACAGATCCCCCCGGAGTTAAGTGGCTCGGCGACGCGAGCGGATTCAGCCATTGAGCTCTCCGCGGTGGGGATAATGAAAGCGCACCACGCGGCCGAACCACGGCAGCCAGCCAGGGTCGAGATCCAGGCCCACGCGGCGCACGCGCACGTCGGCTTCGTCGAGCGGCATCGAAACGTCGAGGTCGATTCGGTTCACCGAGAACACGCCACTGCGGCAGACGACGGCGCGCAGCGTCAATTTTCCAGTACGCCAACACCAGAGCCGTACGCCGAGACACCAGATGCGCACCAGGTAGTCGATGTCAGTGGTAGTGCGCGACACTCGCAGGTTGGAAGGCCACCACGCGTCCTCGCACGACAGCGGCGAAACTTCCGCCGCGTTAGTGACGAGGGAATCCAGCCAAAGCCGGATCGGATCGTCCGGATCGACTCCGGCTTGCACCGCAAAACGCTGCATCACCCGCGCCGCAAATTGTGGATCGGCCCGGCCGAGGTCCGCTGCAAGCGCCTCGGCTATACCGATCCGTTGCAGCACGTTCAGCAAAAAGAACAGACCCGCAGCGCTGGTCGGCAAGCCGGAACCGAACCAGGGCGCTGTGGCGAGGCCGGATTCAGAGCGCGCCAGCTGATCAGCGCCGAGTGAAGCTCGATCCAGTGACAACGCCGACACTACTGGCGCGGGAGGAGCAGTCGCCATCCGCAAATACGGCTCGAAGCCGGCCACGCTGCTCGATTCAGATGATGCAGAGTGATCTGACATCTGTGCGCGTTCCACCAATGCGCCGTCGACATTGCCCTCGGCCAGTTTTCGAAGTGCGACTCTCGCTCGCGACACGGCGACGCCGGCGATCAGCGCGGCCGGCGAGTCCAGAACAACGGCGAGCGTTGCAAGCCAGATCGTGCGCGCATCTTCGAGCCCGAAAGCTCGCATAGCCTGCTCGACAGAGCTCCGAGCCGGCGACGAAATTACCGGCGCAGTGCCGGATGCACCCGCGATGGTACCTTCCATCTCGCGCAGCCAAGTCTCCGCGACGCGCGCCGGCACAGCATTGAGCAGATAAACCGCATCCAATCCTGGAACCGCGAAGATAGTCGCCGCGACTGCCGCCCACGACGCCGACGTGGCGCGAATCTGCTCGACGATCGCGGGAATCATCGTGGCGCTGCGCGCCGGACTAGCTCCGATGAACGCGGGCGCGCCGTCGCTCGACGGCGAGGTGATTATCGGCCAGAACCATTCGCTGATCGATTGACGCGCTAGGATCCGACGCAGCAGGATTTCCAGCGCTTCCACTTCGCCGCGAAAGAAAACTGCCGGCGCCGATGCCGCCCGCGCATCGGAGCCGTGAACCGCCTGCGACGCCTGCTCGATGAGCGCGCGCTGGAAAATCTCCAGCCACCTTGCGCGGTCTCCGCTCATCGGCAAGCCAGTCACCCGCAGATGCCTGAAATAGTAGTATCTGCCCTCATCTTCACCCGGCAGCGACGCCAGCCGCAGCGCTTCCTCGACTGCGAACGCCAGCCGATGCCGCGGCGCGCCCGCGCTGATGCACATCCGCGTGCGCCGCACGTGGCGGTCGTAGCGGTCGCGCGTCGGCGAGACGGTCCGAACATCCATAGGGCTTCTACGAATCGAATGCTCTAATCGCCGGCGCTTGTGGCGCCTGCGAGGTGAAGTGTGCGACGTCGTTCGCCTGCAGCGAGACGCCCGCCTGGTACGTCTGCGTTACCGTCGCGCGCACGCTCGCGCTGTCGAGATCGGTGACCACCGCTTGCGCCGCGAGAACCCCCGCGCTGTAAAGCTGCACGTACATCCCGTGCGCCACCCGCTCCGACGGCAGCGTGAGCGACACGATGCTGCCAACTTTCGGCGTCGTCGCCAGCGTGACGGCCCCGCTGATCACGTCGTTAACCGGCGCGTCGCTTGCCAGCAAAATCGCCACCCGCACCACGTCGCTCATGTAGGCGACGGCGTCCGCGTCGGTCGTGTCGATTTGCTGGAACAGCCAGTCCACCAGCATCTGCATCTGCTGCCGCGACACGTAATCCTGCGTATTCCAGTTCGGCAGCACCGCCAGGCTTTGCATCTGGATCGAGAGTCCTACACCGCGCAGAAACTCCGCCCACGCCAGCCGGTCGATCGGCAGCGCCTGCCCCGCGCGCGCGTAGACGCAGGTTGCGACGCTCGAAATCTGCTGCATCAGCAGCGAAGTCGCGCTAACCACCTCCGCATGCACCGCGTCGGAAGCTTGCAGGTCGCCCGCCGCAATCACGCCCTGCAACGCCTGCACCTGCCCGGCCCAGCTCTGGGTGAGCATCGCCGCCGGCTGAGCCGCGGCGCGCTGCGTCTGAAACGTGCGAAACGCCTGCTGATTCGCGCTGTAGATGCTCGTGATCACCGGCGCATACACTCCCGGTTCTGTCGCCGCCGACGAGACCCGCAGCGGCAACTGCAGCTGCATGGCAGCCCGCGCCTGCGCATCGACCGCGACTTCCTGCAGCAGGCTCGGCCGCTCCAGGTTGTTGAGCAGCGCCTGGATCGAAGGCATCCAGGTCACCGGCGCCTCGCGGATCAGCGCAACGATCTCGCGCAGCTCCGGCGGAATTGCGACCGTTTGTTGCAGGCAACTCGGCACCGGACTCGCGACATTGCCGGGCACCAGCTGCCTGCTTGGAACATCGGCATCCGTCTCGAGCGTCCGCGGCCGCGCGAACGCCACGACCAGCACGTTCTTCAGCGTGTCCGCGCGCTGCGTGTTCACGTTCGCCACTCGCTGGATTTCGTCGTTCAGCAGCGCGGTGGTGAACGCCACGTCCTGGCGCGCCTGCGCGAGATCGTTTTCCAGTTGCGTGAGCAGCGTCTGCGCCTGCGGCAAATCGCTCTGAATATTCGCCAGCGCGTTGCCGCATAGCGTGATGAAATCGTTGTACTGCGCGATTCGTGCCTCGACCGCACGCAGCAGCGACGTATGCTGCTCCAGCACGTGAATCCCGGTCGAGAACAGGTCCGCTTCATCCGAGTTCATGTTGATGCTCGGCGCACTTACCGCCTGCATCACGGCGCCGGAATTTACCCTGAAGTCGGCGATCGTCGGCATGATCGCGCGCACCGGCGCTCCCGCCACCGTCGTCGTCGGCGCCGCAGTGGTTGACGCCGTCGCCGGCGGTGACCATTGGTCGACCAGGATCGGAATGTCGTCGATCGTTATCTCGAGATCGGCCAGCAGCTGCAAAATCGCCAGCCGGTTCCCGACCGCATAGAAGATACCGTCCTGCGACGGCGGATTGGCCAGACGCTGTGCGATTGTCAGCGTCCGCAGGTTGAGCTGCGCACCCACCACCGGCGATTCCTGCAGAATGTCGCTGGTGCTGGCCGGCTCGCTCACCGTCCCAGGCGTTATTTGCGTGAAGGTTGCCGACGCCGCGGACAAGCCGCGCGGCTGATGCTGCGTCAGACACCGCCGTCGCACCAGTGAGGGTCGACGAACCCGCAAGAGTCGCCGTACCTATCCTGGTCGCGGCGACCTGCGACGTAAGCGCGGTCGGCGACCGCAACGGCGCCGCAAGGTTGCGCATCAGCAGCCGTGGTTGCGCGGCCGCCGCGGCCGAAACTGCGGGCGCCGGACTTGGCGTAGTCGTGGTAGCAGTCGGCGTCGCCGCTTTGGCCGCGAGCACCGAGCTCAAATAATTTCCCAGGTTCGCAGCCGTCGCCGCCGCCGAATCGCCGGTCGCGATGTTGGCGACAATTGGAGAAGTCGCCAGCGCAGTCGCATCGGTGGCGCCGAGCACGTATTGCCGGAACCGGTAGATATCGCTTTGCGCGGTCAGGAACGCGAGATCCAGCAGATCGTTGGCCTTGGCCAGCTGAGCGTTGATCCGATCGATAAAATGCTGCAAGCCGTTCTGCGCCAGGTCATTCAGGTCATCCGCCGAAAACAGCGTCAGCGGCGTCGACAACGGATTTCCATTGCCGTCCTGCGTCAGCGTGTAAGGAAATTGCGCGGCCTCCGCCAGAAGCTGCTGGTAATCCGTGGACGCGTAACCGCTGCCGGCTTGCACGGTGCCGAACGTCTCGCTCGCAGTGGGTGTATAGACCTGCGCGTCGCGCGCGGTGATTTCCGCCGCCGTCAGTCCCGCATCAACGTTGTACAGCGGCGCCTGCGGCGCGCCGGTCAACACCTGGGAAAGCGCGTTGGCCTCGTTCTGGATCGCCTTGCGATGTTGCAAAACGCCGTCGAGCTCTTGCGTGGCGTTATTCACCGCAGTCTGGAACGCTCCATCGACCGTTTCGGTAAGCAGGATTTCGGGGTCGTAGAGCGCATCCGGCAGCGGCACCAGCACCTCGACCGATTCGTTTTGCGTCACGTCGAGCGGCTGCGCGGTCATCGCGCCAAGCAGCGCCGTTTCGATCTCCTCCTGATGTACCGGTCCCACCTGGACCGTCCAGTTGGAAGGGAACCAGAGCCCCACCTGGTTGGTGAAGTCCATCGCCGATGCGGGCAGCACGCCGCACGGCGGAATATTCGCGAACGCCGGGACGAAGTTCGTCAACGCCGGCATCGTGTTGAGCTGTTCGTTGAATTGCAGCACGCGCGCCTGCGCCAGCGCGGGCTGAACCAGCAAGGGCGCCCCTGCCGCACCGGCATTCGCCGGCAACACGTAGCGGCTGCGCGGCAATCCGCCGCTTCGCACCACCGCCGACCGATCCACGAACTGCGCCTTCCACGTATTGTCGAACCCGATCAACGCAACCGGCACGCCAAGCAGATTCCACGGCAGTTGATCATCCGGCGCCAACCCCATCTCCGCATTGAACACCGTGTAGACGAGCCGGTTTCTCCAACTCGCAGCGGGGCTCGACGCCGGAATCGCCAGCGTCGCCGGAGTGGCGGGCCACGCGACCATCACCAGCCGCACACCGTCGACGATCTGCCAGTCTTCGTACGCGTACTCCTCGGGATCCTGATCGCATGAAGCATCCAGGTTGCCCGACACGACGATCGGCCCCGTCCCCGTATCCACGCTGGTGCCGCTGACCTGTCCGGTGACGGGCTGCAACAGCAGCACGCCCGCATAGGTCGCGATACCTGCGCTCTTCACGTAATCCGGAAACGCCGCAATCACCGACCCGAGTTGCGGATCGATTACCTGTAACGAGCCGAGCGTTGTGCGCAGCGTGCGCAGCAGAGCCACGTCTTCACCGGTCGCCGAGATTCCGTAACCGGGCGCCACCTGCAACACGGGATCCGCCTGCGTGAGATCGGCCGAAAGCTCCAGCCCCGTCACTGTGCCCGCCGTCACGCACTGGCCCAGAATTGCCAGCCTGCCCGCGCGGTACGATTGTTCGCTCTGGAGCGCTGGCGCAGTGAGCGCCCGCCCGGCGAACAGATTCAGCCGATGCAGCCAGCCGGGATCGACCTGCTGCAGCAGTTCCGGTTCGATCGCGACCAGATTCTCGCCGGCTATCGGATCCTGAATTGTGGTTGCACCCATATTTCTGGCTCGATGCGGGATCAGACCGCCGGTTTGTCGATCGCCTTGAGCGTGGTGGGCGGATCCACGATTATCACCCGCGACGTAGTTGGCCGCGGCGTGGTGGTGGTTGCGGCGACGGTCGTCGTCGGCGCTGTTGTCGTTGTAGTCGGCGCGCTAGTCGTGGTCGGCGTTGTCGTAGTTGTGGGGCTTGGCGTCGTTGTAGTGCTCGAAGCGGTGGTCGTTGTCGGCACAGGCGTTGTATTGGCCGTCGTCGAAGTCGGCGCGGCCGTAGTCGTCGTCGCAACCGGAGGCGGAGTGGCGAAACTCACGAACACCGGCTCGCTGCGCCGCAGGATGTAGAATCCGTATTGCTGGCTGCCTATCGCCGTCGCCCACGCGCTGTTGGCCACCGGCGGCGCCTGCGTCAGGTTCACCGTTCCCTGGTACAGCCGCAGCAACTGGATCGGCGACCGGTTGGCGAGCACCTGCGGCAGGACAGGATTCAGCGGCGTGTCCGGCAGCGAGCTCTTGAGCGCCGCGAAGTTGCTGCGCGGAACCGGAATCAACGCGAACACCGCCAGGTTCGCATAAGCGCTGGCCGCAAGAGTGAGGTCGATTGGCGGCAGCGACATACTGTCTTCGATCAGCGCGGGAAGCTCGTCGGACGGGATGATGCTCAGGCGCACATCCATCTGCTGCGGAAAGAACACCTGCGAGAAGTCACTGGTGCTGATTCCGTCCATCGCGAAGCGCCCGCCGGGCGGCAGCGCCTGGAAATAATCCGTGGCCGCGAAGTTGGCCTTGAGGCCACTGCTCGTTCGAGCCGCCACTGCCGCCTGCAGTTGCGCGTCGTACTGAAGCAGGAAAGCGCGTTGGACCGCCGGATCGCTCAAGCCGAATCGCGCACCACTGTATTGCGGCCCGCTGTCGCGCCGCACCATGTAGGTGTCGATCCAGCTGATAGCTCCGGCCTGCAGGCTGACCATCGCTATCGGCAGCAAGCTGTCCGAGAGCGTTCCGGAATTGCCGGTCACGAAGATCTGGCGCGCTATCGCCGCTTGCAACTGCGATGGATCGGAGCTGCTGACCGGATTGCTGTAAGGCACCAGCGAAACGGCGGTCGCCTCCACGATATCGCCGTCATGCGTCGTGCGCGGTCCCTGGATACTGGTTGGGTATGAGGTGATCGGATTGGCCGTGAACTCCACCGGCCGCAGCGCTAGCACATACAGCCCCGTGCGCGTGCGCGCCGGTTGCTGCGGCATCGTGGACAGCCCGAACTGCACGTTCAGATTTTCTTCTTCGGTGAGATCGGAAAGCTGTATCGTCAGATCGCTCGGCAGCATCACCAGCTCGCCGGCCGGCGTGATTCCGTCGCCGGCATGGATGACGATCGTTTCGGCGGTGGCGGGCTGCCCGCTGGAAGTTCCCTGATCCACCAGCAGTCCGTGCATCACACCGAAGCCGCCGGCGCGGCCGAGGTTCGCTTGTCGCTGCAGAAAATAATTCTGTTCGCGTTCGAGGTCGCTCGCCGCAAGGAAGCGGCCGTCGAACCATAGCGGTCGCGCAAGTTGGCTATCCAGCACCACCGATCCGTTGCCCTGGTAAGTGGTCAGGTCCGGTTGCTGCAGAACCACGCGCATGCTGCCTGCGGTATAATTTGCCATAACCTGATCCTACGTCTCTGTTCCCGAACCCAGGCCGCCCAGGCGCGCCATCAGCGGCGCCGGATACACGAACAGCCGGGTTTGGTTGTTGATTGAGATCTTCGTCAAATCCCACGTCGGCGGATTGCCCGCGGTTCCCGACGTCGCTCCGATAAGCACGCGCGCCAGGAAGACCGACGACGCATCGAAGCCCGGCGGATATTCCACCGCCGGTGCCGCCGGTCCCGCCGTCGCGTTCAGCAGAATTGTCGCGAGGGTCGCCGCGTTCGCCGCTGTCAGACCTGCGCCCGCCGCCGGCATCGCGCCGACGGACTTCCATGGATCGGCAGGCGTCAGTGGCGTGAGATCGGTGCGCAACACCAGTTGCATCGCAAACGAATCCAGATATCGATTCGGCGAGAATGCGTCGGTTGCGTCATAGTCGTCCTCGGACGCAAAGCACGGCGTGAGCCCGCGCGTGCACGGCACGAACGTCGCGAAAACATCGCACATGAGATTCTGCCCGTCATGGATCGCCGAGTTGGGATCGGGTAGCGCGGTCTGCCCGGGCACCGGATTGGTCTGCTGACTCTGCCAGGCCTGCATCTGCTGCGTCAGCCAGTTGTTCAGCACGATACAGACCATCCGCGGAACTTCGATAATCCTGCCCACGCGATCGATCGCAATCCCGGGCGTGACCTGCAGCTCGAGTTGCGCGACATTCGTATTGCCGTCGGTCTGCACCAGCAGGCCCGCGACCGTTCCCGTCCCGTAGAGTTGCAGCAGCACGCGCGCGAGCCGGCCTCGGTGATAGTCCTGGTCGGCCTGAAAGTCTTCGACTCCCAGCATGCGCCCGGTCGCGTAGTAAACGCGCTGCGGCGCCGGCGGCGGATTGAGGCTGTCTGTGGTCGTTGCCATTTCGTCACGTCTCCAATCGCGGGTCGAGGCTGGGCGCTTGAATGACCATGTTGTAGCGGCCAATCTGACTCGAATTCAGAATCACCGGATCGCGCGCCGGCGTCGGCGCCAGGTAACTGTCCACTCCCACCAGCGCCGCCAGCCCCACCATGAAAGGCTGCGTCGCGATTCGCACGGCGGCCGCCACATGCGCCGGCTTTTCGTGTTGCACTATTTGCTGAACCAGCGTCACGTCGACGGACTCGACCTGGTTGTGGACGAAAACGGTCATCCGGTTCGCCAGGCTGTCGTAGAATTTTTGCACCTGGCTCTGCTCCGCGCCCGTCTCGGGCAGCTGCGCGGAGAACAGCGCCAGGATCTCCGCCTGGTTCTTCGGATCGCCGAGAAACAGCGTGTCACCGACGAACGAATTGCTGCTGCCCGAACGCCCCGGCAGCATCGGGTCGTTGGTGATGTCCAGATCGGCGCCGAGAATGGTCGCGAAAATATGGCGCAGCCGAAAATCCTCGATCACGATCACCGCGCCGCGCGAGCACAGGCCGTTGGTCGCGACATCCAGCGCCTGCGTCACTCCCGCCACGGTTCCGCGCTGCTGATGAAGGCTCGACGCTGCCAGCAGCCGCGCCCGTCGGCGCTCCGGCGGATAGCCCTGCGGACTGAGACCCACCCAGCCGCCCAGCCAGTCGAGCGCATCGTCGGGCACGGTCTCAGCCCGCGTGAGCAGGTAGGAGTTGGCCACGCGATCTTCGATTCGCGTCAGCTGCGCTTCGAAAGTATCGACGAAGCGCTCGAAGAAATCGCGCCGCGTGCTGCTCCCCGGTTGATCCGCCGCCGGGCTGTATTTGTTCTCGCGGTAAAGTTCGGGCAGGTAGTTGTTGACGTACGAAAAGCGCGAAGACCACACCCGCAGCGCCGCGATCTCAGGCGTGCTGCGGCGATCCCCCTGCAAATCGACCCGGATGCCGAGAAAGCGTCCGCGCAAGTTGCGCACTGCCGTGTTCGCCCGCTGCGCCAGCACCATGAACAAGCCCTGCCGATTCGGTATCGGATCGCTCGCCCAGCATCGGCTGCGCGAACGGCACTTCCGACGGAATCGACAGCCAGACTCCTCGCGGCGTCTGCGACGGCAGCGAGGACATGTCGGCGTCGCCGAACGCATGCGGATACCATGTAGCCGTCGACGCCGTGATGCCCGACGGTTGCTCGGCCGCAGTCAGCCACACCACCACCGAGCAGCGCGGCGGCAAAACCGCCTCGAGGAACACGCGATGCCACACCGCCTGCGACGTGCCGCTGTCGATGATCTTCGGCGCAGCGGGATCGGTCGAGCCGGACCCCGCCAGCGAATTCAGCGACAGCGGCAGCAGCGGCCGCAATTGCGTGCCGTCCGCATAGTACGGCGGCAAGTCCAGGCTATGCGCGAACGGCCCCTTGTCGTTGCCCGACAGGACATAAGTGTCGCCGGCCGGAATCAGCGATCCGCCCGACTCGGCCAGATTGTAGATCAGCGCTTCATTCAACCCGGTCGCGAGCACCGCCAGCCGCTGATTTCCCAGCCCCGCGATCGCATAAGGCCAAAGTATCCCGTCGAGTTTCCAGGCGATGCCGATGCCGGTGTCGAAGTCGAACATCCTCAAATACGAGGCCGTGTTGGCCGACGACGCGACCGCCCACGAGAGCAATCCGAACTTCTGGTCGAGCGCGGTGAAGCCCACGAACGTTTCGGTCGAGGGCAGCGGATACGTTGCGACCATCTGCGGCGGCGTTGGATTCTGCACGCATGAGCGCATAATCCCCGGATCGGGCGTGTCGGTCGGACCGGTTTGCAGCGGAGCGCCGGTCACCTTGCCCAGTTGCGGCTTGCTGCGATCGAGCGCCAGCACGCCGCCATCGGGAAGAGCGGCCAGCCGCCAGAAATTGAAGCCCGCCTGCGGTCAGCGTGAAGTTCGGCCAGCGCCCGCGCCGGTCCACCATCACCAGCGTGCCGCCGACTGCTATATAAAGGATGCCGTCGTAGCCCATCGCGAGGTCCGTCACGGCTTGCCCGGCAGGGGGAGTGTAAATCGAAACCTCGCCGACCCCGCTTCCTCCCGCCCAGACCTGGAGAGTGCCGGTGTCCCAGCGCGCGTAGTTGCCAAACGCGTCGCGGGTCATCGGCACCGTTTCCACCAGGCTGGAAGCCGTCGCGAAGGTCTCCACCGGCGGACTGCCCAGCCGCATGCTCAGCAACTGCAGCCGGCTGTTCTTCGCGCAGTAGTACAGCGTGTTCGCGGCAGGCGGCAGCGGCCAATCCTGCTGCTGATTCAACATCCAAAAATTGAGACCGTTGGAATCCATTCGCTCAACACACCGTCTGCACAATCGGCACTGCGTACGTGTTGTCGGTCTGAACTTCGGGAGTCAGGCTCGTGGCGGCGGTAACGCCCGAGCCGTCCGGTCCGGCGGTGACGAGCACCTGGAGCAATTCGGGCAACTGCCAGCTCTGCAACGTGAGCTCCGAGTTACCGCTGGCATTCACCCCCAGCGGCTGGTACGTTCCGCCGCTCTGCAACTGGAACAGCAGCAGCCCGTTGACTTCCACGACGCCCGGCACCTGGCTGACGATCACTTCGAGCTCGAGGCTCCGCACGTTGCGGCCGAGCGGCCATCCTTGATTGGCGGCGCCGCCCGGTGCGTCCGGCCACAGATAACTGCGCAAGGCCTGCTCCACCTGCTGACTGACTTGCAGCAAGCCGAAGCCGCTGCGCACTTCCACCGCCACGCTCAATCCGAGATCGACGTACTCGGTCCCGAT
This sequence comes from uncultured delta proteobacterium, assembly GCA_963747845.1. Lineage (GTDB taxonomy): Bacteria > Desulfobacterota > Binatia > Binatales > Binataceae > Binatus. The sequence goes on along the minus strand of CAVVGR010000001.1, from coordinate 68,774 downwards.
GACATACATCTCGGCCGCCACCGGGCGCTTGGGATTCAGATACGCGTACACGTTTTCGAGCATCGTGCGATCGGCGCGCGGACACGGCGGCTGAAAATTCGCTTTGGGCGGAATGACCATCACCGAGACCACGCCGGGAACGTTGGGGTCGCGCGTCTGCGGCTTGAACAGCGGCAATACCTCCACGCGCGCGACGCCGCTGCCCGGCATCTCCTGCACCAGGTTTTTGTAATCATCCGCCGTGACCGCGCGCTCCTGATGCCGCAGCGTGGCCGGGATACGCTGCTCGGCCTGGTCGAGCGTCTCCGAATCCGCGCCGCCGCTGGTGTCGATCGGCTGCTGCACGGTGAGCCCGGAGACCGGATTGCCTGAAACATCGGTCGCCTGGATCGCGGTCAGCGTGCCGGCCGGCAGATTTCCCGCCGCACCGCCGCCGGCCCGCATCAGCCGTGCTCGCACGCGGCGGCTGATGGGCGGAATCATGCCCTGCATCTGATTTCCGAAGCTTACCGTCCCCGCTTCAGGATCCAGCACGAACGCCGGCACCGGGCCTTGTAACACCGCGAGATCGTCGACCGCCGTCCAAAGTTGAAAACCAAGACCCGGCATATCCACATCGAGCTGGAACGTGTCGGGATCGATCTGCGTTTGCGCGAGCGCGAATTGCTGGTTGGCCGATCCGTCGCTCACGCCTGCGATCACATTTTGATAGGTCGTCCGCTGATCGATCTCGACCGCGTTGACGCCTGCCCAGCCCAACGTCAGCGCGCTCTGCACGTTGACGCGGATCCAGGTCACCAGCATGCTGTCGATATTGGGGTCGTCGATCCGCGGCGGCTTGGGTCCGACTCCCGACTGTTGATCGACGCGCACGTCGTTGGCCGGCGCGCCGATGTCCGACGCTTGCGGCAACATCAGTTGCACGACGCCGGCGGTGGTGAGGCCTTGCGTCGTATCGCTGGCGAGGCTGAGCGAATAGTAAACGGGCGGCTGGCCAGCAGCAGTGTTCCCGCTGATTTGCCAGGTCGCCGGAACCGCCGCGAGCGAAAGATCCGCAAACGGATCGTCTGACCCCAAAGCCGGCATAAACCCCAGGCTGAGAATTCGCTGACCGCTCTTGCCGCCCAACGTCGCGCGAATGTCGGCACAGATTGGCTGGCTTCGGCGCCAACAGCGCGATCCAGATGCACTGATCGATAGTCCCGCCGAACACGTCGACGCCGTTCGGATCCGCCATGTTGTTGATGAACACCGGAGTCGTCGTATAGCCCGACGGCAACGAGGGCAGGTTGTAGAGCGACTTCAGACCCTGCAGCAACGGCATCGCGGCGGTACTCTGTTCGGCGGTGAGCGGGGCCTTGATGTAGGCCTGCGCCGTGACCGGCAGAACGTCGAGCTCGGCGAGCGTTTCGAACGTAACCTGACCGGGCACCGATGCGCCCGCCGCCAGCGTCACGGCGGTAGTCTTCGACGGGTCGGAAAATATCGAGAGCATTCCGTGCGCAGCGGCGGCAGGCTGCAATGGCAGCCCGAGCAGTTTGAGGAACGCCAGCCGCTGCCTTTCGGGAATCAGGTTGGCCCGGTACAGAATCGAATCGGCCAGCCATGCGAACAGTTCGATCAGCGTGCGGCCTGGATCTCCGGGCTGCTGGATCGTCCATTCCGGCGTGTGGGCCGGAATGCTCGCCAGCATGTCCTGCACCAGGTCGTTGTAGGAGCGATCGTCAAGTGCTGGTGGTATCAGGGGCACCGGGTCACCCGCCTTGCATCGTCACGCCGATTTGCTGCGGCGCGTTGGTGCGCAGCAACCGGTAGTAAATCTGGACGTGGATTTGCGACGACGCGCCGGCCACCGGTTTCCACTTCCACGGTGTCCACCGCGATGCGCGCTTCGTAGGTTTGCAGGCTGTTGGTGATCGCCGTCTGGATCTGGCGCCGCAGCGCCACGGTATTCCCTTCGTCGAGAAAATTTTGCAGACCGGCGCCGAAAAAAGGCTCCATCAGCTGCTCGCCCGGCCGCGTGGTCAGGATGATCCGAATCGAGTCGCGCACACTCTGCTCCAGCGTGGTATAGCTCAACTGCCCGGTCTGCGGGTCGGGCACCGGCAGAAACGGCCACGAGATCGGATCCTTGTAAGTGCTCGCCGCCACTAGTCGGGTGTTGGCGGTGTAGGCGCCGCCGGCGCGGGGAATGGGATGCAAATCTTGATGAACGCCATCCAGAAAAACACCAGGTTCAGCAGCGTCAGGAAAATGTTCAGCACGAAGAACGCGCAGATAGTGATGAGCGGGATGCTGAAGCTGCAGATCCAGGTCAGACCGCCGCCGTTGCCGCCCGGCCGGCGGAGTTCCACTCGACAGCCCCGAGAGCGTCGTGCCCTGCATGGCGCCCATCAGGCCCGACGGCACGGCGAAGGACGAATTCGGTTTGGCGCTCTTCAGAAAATTCCGATCGGTCGGATCGGGCAACGGCACCGGCGCCGTCGCCCGGCCGCTACTCTCGTACCACGCCGCGATCCGGACTGGATCGCTGTAGTCGCTCCACACCAACTCCGTCGGGCAACACGGGTTGTCGCTCTTGATGCGGAAGAACAGCCGCAAGCGGTACAACCGGGTTGAATCCTGAAAGCGGCCTTGCGGCGTCGCCGATGCGGCCCCGCGCGCTTGCAGCAGTGGCACCACCGCCTGGATGAGATCGTCCTGGTCCGCATTGCTGAAAAAATCCCACGCATGCGGCATCTGAAGTTGCGGCGGCTGGGCTGACGCCGCTTGCTGATTCGGATCGTAATCGATCAGCTTGGCGGCGGCTTCCTGGTAGAACTGGCCCATCGGTTGCTGCACGTATCCCGACCCGGCCTGCACCGTGACATTGCGCCGATTCAGAATTCCCAGCAGCGCGCGCGCATCCGCAGTATCCTCGAAGGCGCCGAACACGCTGTAGAGCAATCGCAAAGTCGCGGAGAACGTCAGAAAGCCGTCGGCGTTCTGCGCCTTGGTGTAATCGTCGGACATATACAGGTAAGTCACGGCCTGGTCCGCCAGCGGAAAGGCATGCTTACCGGCTTTGAGCAGCGTCGGCAGAATCGAGACCAGCGCTTTGCGCGCTTTGGCATCGAACTGCGGCGGCGCCGGCGGCTGCTGGGTGCTGATCTCCTTGCTGGCGGTCGGAATCAGCGCGTAAACCAGCGTGCGATTCGCGGCGGCGCAAACGTCGGGCGCCGCCACAAATGCCGGAGTGGTGATCTCGGTCAGCGCGGATGAAAGCGTCTGCGCGGTCAGCAACTGATCGAGCGCGGGCTGTCCCGATTGAATCTGCGGGCGCAGCGTCGGGTCGGGATCGGCGTCCACCATGTTCGGGTCGGGCGCAAGCCAGGCAAACTGCCCGTTCGCGTTGCGCATCCACTGCCACGCCGACGACGGCGACTCGCCGAGTTGGCTGACAGTCCCCAGCCGCGGTATTCGCCGGATCACCAATCCCGCCGATAGCACCCGCTTTGGATCCAGCCGTGGATAACCCACGCTCTCGCACGCAAGCTGTATCAGCGCCAGATGAACGACGCGCGTTACCGGTTGAAAGAGCGTGGCCGCAACCGAGGGCGCAGTCGTCAGCGCCTGCGTGCTCGAGAGCGTCGGCTGGCTGCTCGTGCGGACAGAAGCGGGCGGCGCCGGCATGGTAGCGAGATCGCGACAGGAAAGCATTTGGAAAATCTTCCCGGTTCATCTGCAGCAGCACGGGCCGGATCTGCGTAGCTCCGGCGAGATTCACGCCGTTCACTACCACGTCGTGATTCACCATACGTTTCCCGCTCCCAGCGTGTATGCCGCCGAATCGACGGTTGTCGCTATCAGCGTCTGGCATTCGACGACGCCGCTGAAGGTGCTCATCGCGGCGTTCACCGTGACTGACGGCGCGGTGACAGTGACCTGGCTCGCAGCGGTTACCTGCACCTGGCCGGTGGGCGCGGTGATGGAGACGCCGCTCGAGTCGATGCGCACCAGGGTCTGGTCGGAATTGGTGAATTCGATGGATCCATCCTGATCGGTGAGAGTCCCGGAGAGCCCGCCCGGCGTCGAGAATTTGATTGTTGCGGCGCTGGCGGGTTGTTCGATGATGGCGATCTTGGTGCCCGCCTTGCCCGTGATCGTCCAGCGATCTACGCTCTGGCCGGATCCTCCGATCGCATCGGGCGCCGTATCGTGGCCGTTCCACAGGCTGCCCAAAACGATCGCGCAGCGCGCGTCGCCCGCCATGAACGCCACCACCACTTCGTCGCCCACATCCGGAATAAAGAAAGCGCCGCGATTGTCGCCGGCAAACGGCACCGCCACGCGCGCCCAAATGGGTCCGTCCTGATCCGCGATTCCGTCCGCATTGTAGAGGCGCAACTGAACCCGATTGCGGCTCTGGGGATCGCTGACGCTCACCACCCGGGCCAGGTAGAGCGCCGGTCCCATCATCTCGAGCACCGTTTCATGCAACAGCAAACTCATGAAGCAGCTCCCAGGTAGGCGCATTCCGCGGTGAATTCGGTGGCGTAGCCGCGCTCGTTGTCGAAGCGATGAATAGCGGAGGTCGTGTAGTACGTGTTGGAAAAGCGCGGACCCAATCCGGTCAGCGTCAGGTACGAACCGACGCGCAGTGTCGGATTACCCTCGACCACGCCGCGCGCGACCACGAACCGCCGCGCACGCTGCGCAAATTCTGCGTCCACCAGCGCTTGCGCGTCGGCCTGGTTGAGCGTGGCGAATTGCGCGAGCTGTTCCGATCGCGGCTTGAAAGCCTGCTGCAGCCAACCCGCGCCGCTTTGTCCTGATCCGGGCCCCAGCGACGTTGTCTGGCTGGTGACCGAAACGGTTTGTCCCTGGTTGAAATCCCACCCGGTCGCCGTAACCTGCGTCGCCTGGTGCGCGAGATCGGCCACAATCCGAACCTCGTGCAGCTGGCTGTTCATATCCAGCTCGATCGTGTTGCGCTGCGCCTGGCTTCTGGGCGTGGCGTGCAGCTCGGTGCCCACCACCTGCAGGTCGGCGTCATAGCGCGCCAGCAGGCGCCGCAGGAAATGAAGGTCGCTCTCGTTGACCTGCTGCTCGGCGCCGATACTGGCGTCCAGACCGCTGGTCGACGGGAGTCAGACCCAGGCCGTTTGCGATTTGCTGCACGATGTCCGAGAGGGAAGTCGCGTCCCAGTTCTTCGTGCGGCGCTTCATGCGCGCGCCTTGCAGCGCGTCCTCCGCCAGCACCGTCAGCTCCGGCGGTCCGTTGCTCGGGAAAATAAGTTTCGAGAGCAGTGATGTTGCCGCGGAAGATCTCCGTCGGCGAAGTGACCAGGCCGGCATAGACGATCAGCGCCGCGCCGAGCTTGAGGATCGTTCCATCTTCAAACACCTGGTCGGCCGTGCCGCCGGCGAACGATCCGAAGTTGCTGAACCGCAGCTCCAGGTCCGACATTCCAGCTTCATGCTCGCGCATTTGCATGCCGATAAGCTGGGTGGTGACCTTGTCGTTCAGCTGACCATCCACCTGGATTGTCGGGATCGCGCTGTAAACTGCCGCACTGGTTACCGGGGTTTCGGGCATGGCTAATCCGCGCGCAATCGAAGAGCGCGCTCTCGCAGCCTCTTCAGTTCCGCCTTGATGATGTCCCTGGTTTGCTGCGGCTTGGCCGCGGCCGCGGGCGCACTCGCAGACGGAGCCGGCATCTGCGTATCAACCTGCATTTCGTCGATCGTCACTGCCATCGTCGTTCTCTCCGCGAATCAATCTCCATCGAAAGTCAGCCGGTCGCTGAAACTGAAGGAGGCGCCCACGTCAGTCGAAAAGCCCGACGGCGCGGTTGCCACTCCGCCCAGACCGAAGCTGGCGTTGGCGCCCGCCGCCACGTCGGATCCCACCGTGGCCGGCAACATGCGCATCGGATCGAGCTGCGCGGTGGTGCTGACCGTAGTGCGCCCGGTCTCGAGTCCCGCAAAGGCGCCCGCAGTCGCCGGCACTCCCGCCGAGGCCGTCGATCCGAACAGCGCTCCGCCGCCCGCAGCCAATGTCACTTGACCACCCGCGCCGGTGGAGACGCTCACGCCGGCGCGATACGCCGACTCCGGCTGAAGCGCCGGCGCCCACGCCGAAACCTGCTCCAGCCGAAGCGCCTGCCGAAATGCCGGCTCCGCGCCTGAAATCCCCACGCCTGCGCCTGCCGAAAGACTCACTCCCAAGCCGCCGGATATCCCGATGCCACCGCCAACCGAGGCGCTCGCCGCAAAACCCGCGGCTGCGTTCAACTGAAGTCCGCCGCCCACCTCGAGCGCGGCACCGCCGGTGAAGCGGGGATTCTCCAAACCATTGGCGCTCGCCAACGCTCTTCCCGCGTTAGGATCGCCGCCTTGAGCCGCCGCGCTGGCGGCGCTGCTCGAACTGGACGTCGGCACCAGGCTGCCGCTTGGAGGCGGCGTGTTTGCGGATCCGGTATCGAACACGTTGTCCTGCCGCGCCAATCCAATGCTCACCAGCGCACGCAGCGGTATTCCGTCGGCGGAGAAGAAATCGATCGTCTCCTTGAACGACTCCATGAACCCCTGGAACTGATACGCGCCCCATTCAAAACTCAGCACCGCGGGTGCTGGCGCGTTGGCGCCGCCGTTGCCGCTCTTGTTCGCCGAGGCTGACGACTGCATGAACAGCGCGACCTGGCCGGTGACTTGCCGCACGTCCACTCCGGTGTCGGTGGTGTCGAATTGCAGATCCATCGACAACTTTCCGGTGAACTGCGCCGGCAAACTGCCGCCGTTTCGGATCGCTGCCCTGCTGCTGGGTGGAGTTCTCCACGGTGTAAACCAGCGACGACGGATTGAAGTGGACCGGTATCGGAGTGCCGTTGGGCATTGCCGTCAAGGTCGCCTTGACGACCGTGGGAACTGATGACGAAGTTGAGCTGGGCTGAGTCATCGCGAATTCTCTTTCAGACTGCGGAAAGCCCTTCGTGAACGAAGTGCAATTCCTCGATGCCGACCTCCATGCCGCGGCCGTTCAGGTCCGCGAATTTGAATTTCACCGGCATCGCATGGGCGAGTTGCCAGCGCCATGATTGCTTGCTGGCTGCCGTCGAGCAGCGTGACCGTGACCTGCAGCCGCGGAGCGAACTGCCCGGACGCGACCGCGTTGAAAATCTGCCACATGCCGCGATCCGTGCTGACGCCGCGCTTGAGCACCACGGTGGCGAACGTGATCCCGCCGGCGCGCTGCGCCGCACCGTAGTTGCGGCCACCCTCTTTGATGGTCTTGGGCTCCATGGTGGCTTCGAGACCGGTGCACTCGGCGAAACTCATCTGGACGGCGGAGCCCTGCGGGCCTTGCGACAGCGAATCGTCCGTCACGTCGACGCGGAAGCGGAATATATGAAGCGGAACGATGCTCGGGGTGGACATCAGCTTGCCTGCGCCATCGCTGCGATGCCTTGCGCACTGGCGCCGCTGGTTTCGAGCGCCAGTGTGACGCGAATCAGTTCAATGCTGGCCGCGGCGTTGAAGGTGACCAGCGCCATGAGCCGGCCGTTATCGAGATCGTTTTGCGTCATCGTGCTGGCGTCGCAACGCACCGAGAAAGCCTGCTGAATGCTGGCGCCGTCGAGCGCATTCGAGAGCCAGAGCTGCGTCATCAATTGCCCGAGCGAATTTTCCACGCTGCGCCAGAGCGCGGGACCGTTCTGCGCGAAGGTGATCCGTTCACCCAACTGCCGCGCCGCGCGCGAAATCACCGCCACCAGCCGATGCACGCATGCAGGCCGGTAGCTTTCGCCCGGATAGGTTGTGACATCGGAGAGCAATCGCAGACCCGCGGGAGTGAAGCCGAACAGGCTCAGCCGAATGATGAGCGGCTTCGCCGGCGAGTTCGCTCCCCAAACGAGCGCCGTGGACGGTACCTGCGTGTCCTCTGCGGGAATCGGCGGCCAGACATCGGAGATCTCCGCGGGAACGATCTTGGTGGCGTTCATAAACGAGCCGCGCGTGAGCGCATTGCGCGCGAGAATCCCCACCAGCGCGCCATCCGGCGGCTCCAGCGATTCGTTCAACACGTAAGATCCGGTGGTCTTGAGCCACGGATACGACAGCTGCAGGAAAGCAGTGGACAGTCCCGGATCAGCGGGCGGGTCGGCATCGGTGCCGCCGGAAATATTCTCGGGCATCTGATCCTGGATCACATCGTGGATATCCTGCGCGAGCATCGCGCTGTCGGGATTTTCCACCGCCGCTGCCGCATCCAGATCTTGCGGCAACGGAAAGGCCGCGACGAACTGAATTTCCCGGATATTGCTTTGGCGCAGGTAGGTGAGAATCGCGTCAACGCTCGGCGCCCATCTTTGGTCGTAGTCGTCTTGCGTCAGTCGCGGCGCCGGCAGCGCGTACAGCGGTCTCGGCGCGGCAACTGCCCCAGGCGGTGTGCATTCGACAAACTGGGACGGGCCGGCCGGGACGACGACAGTTACTCCAGTGGCAGCCGTCGGAGCCGACGCGCACAACGCCGGAAGATCGGGCAACGCCAGAAAAGAAACATCCGGCAAACCGCCGAGATGACCGACGCCATGCCAGCTTCGGCGATCGTCCGGGGCGTAAAGAGATCCTGGCATCAGCGCAGCCAGCTTCTGCCCCTTGCCGCTCAGGCCATTTTGCGCGACCGCATCGTCGCCAGGCGCGACCGGATCGCCCATGCGCACGATGTAACAACGCCTTCCACCCTGCGCGAAGAACGAACGCACGGCCGTCGCGAGGTAGTCGGTGCCGTAGCTGGATGCCGAGCCGCCCGGATCGAACAGCGAAGTGAAAGTCGCGTAGGTTTCGATCGGGATGGGGATGTCCGCGAACGGCGGATCGGTGGAACGCGCCAACGGGCCGTCGGTCCAGCCGTGTTGTCTCGAGCCAGTCCTCGATTGCCGCCGGCAGCGCAGTGCCCGTCGCGCGCGCCAGTCCGACAAAGCACGCGATATCAGTGCGGGCCGGGTCGGATTCGGCCACCGGACGCGCGTTGTCAAAAGCAACACGGCTCACGGCGCATTCCCTCGAAAGCCTGCGTTCGCCATCCGGAGTCAGGAGGTGGCGGTAGCGATTTCGTAGCCTTCGGCCGATAGCACCAGCTCTTCCATCGCGACCTCGCCGCCGCCCTTGCCCGCCAGGGTCGGGCCGGTGTACTTCATCGGCACCACGGCGCGCAGCTTCCACTGCTGAACCGGGTTGCCCGCTTCATCGAGGAGCGTGATGACCACGTCGCGCTGCGCCTCGACGCCGGTGGTGCGCGCGGCCGTGATCCAGTCCCACAGATCGGATGAATCGACCACGCCGCGTTTCAGCGTGACGTCACCGACCTTGTGCGAGCCGGGAATCTTGCGGACGTGCGGCTCGGCTTCATTGCCATCGCGATATTCGGAGATATGAATATCCGTCTCCAGTCCCGAGACGTCCGAAAATCCGCCCAGTAGCTTGTTCGGGCTGCGCGGTCCGTTGAGATCGACCGTATAGTTATATGCCGGTAGCGGCGCTGTTCGATTGGGCATTTCGATTTTCCTATAAGAGCTGCATACGGGTTAACTTTGGGCCTGGGCCGTGAACTGTCCGATGCGGAAGATCACGAACTCGGCCGGCTTCAGCAACGCCACGCCGATAAGGCAGATCATTCGTCCGTTATCGAGATCGTTCTGGGTCATCGTGGTGCGGTCGCAGCGCACGAAATACGAATCGGCGGCGCTGTCACCGAGCAGGTTGCCTTGCGCGTACTCGTTGTACAGAAACGAGTCGATCGCTTCCTTGACTCTCGACCAGAGCTCGGGGCCGTTGTTCTCGAACACCGCCCATTGCGTGCTGTTGTCGATCGAGTGCTCGAGATAGATCAGGTAGCGGCGCACGTTGACGTACATGAATTCCGGATCGGAGCTGACCGTGCGCGCGCCCCAGACCCGGTATCCCCGATTTGGAAAGTAGCGCAGGCAGTTAATCCCGACCGGATTCAGGATGCCCTGTTCCGCGAAGCTGATATCCCGCTCCAGGCGCGAGGCTCCGAGCAGCACTTCATTGGCAGGCGCTTTCGCGACGCCATTCTGCTCGTCGCTGCGCGCGTAGATTCCCGTGATCATTCCGGTCGGCGGCACTGCAATTTCCGCGGCGATCGCGGATCCTGCCGTCGCCAGGGGATTGGGCGTGATCACCCACGGCACGTACAGGGCCGCATAGCTGCTGTCGATCTGGCTGCGCACGTTCTCGTTGTCCGACGCGAGCTGGTTCGGCGGAGTTTCGAGCACCGCGATGCGATAGGCCCGCTGCTGGCTGACATGCGTGATCAGGCTGTTGATGATGTCCTGGCTCGCGTCGAAAATTCCGGAGCCCGGCGCGCCCACGATGGCGATATCTTCCAATGCAGTAAACAGCGCCAACGCCGCGTCGTAGTTCGTCGATTCGGGTTCCAGTCCGTCATCGCCACCGGTCAGAGTGTAGGTCTGCGTAGAGCCCGCGCTGGGTCCGCCCCAATTTGGAAATATGGCCGAGAACAAAGTGGCGGCGGTGAGGTTTGCGCCGATGTTGAACGCAACCTGGTTTTGCAGCGCGTCGATGTGCCGCGGCGGAGTGCTCGCCAGCACCGTGCCCAGGTAATACGGATGATTGGGGTCGAAGCCCAATCCGTCGAAGACGGCCGGCGATCCGGCTGCCGTGTCCGCTGTCACCTGCATCGTAAGCGCGTAAAGACCGGGAGGAATGACGGCGGGTAGTGGCGTTGTTCCGTTCTGGAATACGCCGCTGACGCCGTTTGCGAAGAATACGACGGGCGCAAATACGGGCGCGTTGGCCGCGTGAGTTACTGGCGAATTGCGCGTCACGCTCACTACCATCCCGCTTGCGTCCACCGCGGTGACGGCCATGATCTCGCCATCTATCTGCAGGAATGCCGGAATGCCGTTGGCGGGCGCCGTGGGTTTGGCTGCCTGGAGTGGTGCCGGGAGCCGGCGTCGTCGTAGTTGCCGCCACCGTAGTTGTAGGACCGGCGGTGGTGGTAGCCGCGACCGTGGTCGCGGGCGCGCCGGTAGTAGTAGGAGCTGCCGTAGTCGTGAGCGGGGGAGCCGCGGCAATTGTAAATTGCGTAGGAGTGGTTGTGTTAAGCGCCGCCGACAGAACTCCCACCTGCCCCAGCACCGCTGTTCCCGCCGCATGACTGGCAGGCGCTGCTCCGCGCGTCACCGTCAGTATCGTTCCCGTCGAGTCCACGCCGGTGACAGTCATGATCTCGGAATCGACCAGCACGAAAGCGGGCGACCCCCACGGCTGTGGCGCAGCCAGCGTGATTTGCTTGTCGGTCGCGGCGACAGCATTCGCCAGCGACGAAGTGTTCGCGGCGGAAACGAGCAACGATCCGGGTGGCAGGCTCGCGACATTCTGCGTCCGCGATGCTTTCAGCTTCACCGTGACTGTTTGATTGCCGCTCGCGCCGGGAAAGCGCGCGGACACGGTCACGTTAGAGGCGGTAGGCACGCCGCTGCTGGCAACACCCGTATCGTTGGCGCTCCTGGGCACGAATACCCGTGAGACGTAGAGTTGCGAGCCGCCATTGTCGAAGAACCCCTTCACCCCCAACGCCAGGTAGTTGGTGTTCTTCGGATCGCTCGGATTGTTGGTCAGCGCAAGATTGTCGTAGCCGCCATAGATGTTCTGAAAGTCCCCGAAGCTGGTCAGCAACTCCGGTGTGCTGTTGATAGGACCGGTCAGAGCTACGCCGGCAAAACCAGCGGTGCTGGTGCCGACGCCTTCAATGGTCGGAGCCTGGTAGCTGACTTCTTCAACGTAAACGCCTGGCGTTAAATAGTCGGGCATTTTGCCTCCTGGTTCACAGCGAGATCGTAAGGTTCGCGTACACCGTTTGACCGGGCCCCAGCTGCACCGATTGCGACGCGCTCTTCCACTGCGCGCTCGATAGATTCGTCAGGATGTCGTCCGGATTTGCGACCCAGCCCGCGGGCTGGCTGAGAACGCTCGGATCGAACCACGCGGTAATCGTCGCCGGGGTCGTAGTTTCAGTCACAGAGCCGGTACTGCTGGAGCTCAACTCGAGGCCGAGACCGGGAATCGCGATCAAAGCTTCGCCGCTCTGATTTGTAATTGCCGTCGGCGGCGGATTGCCCACACCCGAGACCTGGATCACGGTCCATGGCAAAGGAGCGGGCGGGTTCGCGCTGCTAATCACCGATGCGCGGATCAGCGCCCAGTTCGGCGCCACCGGCGCGGCCGGTGTTGGGTACAGGTAAACGTCCTGCGGGACGATTCCGGACGACGTTTGCGTCGTCGAGCTTTGCGCCGTTGTCGTGGGTGGCGGAGTCGTTGCCGCTGGCGCGGTAGTCGCAGGCGCTGCGGTAGTCGTGGTCGTGGTGCCGGATAGCGTAGTCGTGGGCGAAGGTTGAGCCGCCGATCCTGGTGGCACTACTGGCGGCAACGGCTGCGGTGCGATGATCTGCGCGCGCCTCGGCAGGTAGCGCAGCGCGGGATCCTGGATCGTTATCTGATAGGAAGACGGCGCCGGCCACGATGCGGGCGCAAGGAACTGCGTGGTAAGGCCATGGAGACCGGGCGCGTCCGTGACGGCGAAGACTCCGCTGCGGTTGCGGGTGATTACCAGCGGCGCGGTGGTTACGGCGAGCGGTGCCAGAATGGATCGACCCGTCATCGCATCCACGCAGCGGAATCCCGCCAGCACGCGCCTATCGACGTTCTCGATCATTTCGCCGCTCCATTCCCCTGCAGCGAGAATCGGGTTGCCAAAACCAACGGTCCGGGCGTGATGCCGCGATCGATTCGCACCACGCGTGCGATGTAAGCAACGCTCAAGCGGTACTTCGGGCCCAGCTCGTCCCAGATCCGCAGGATGTCTTCCAGGCTGAGATCCGCCGGCATTAGCTGCACCGTTTCCATCGGATCCCAGATGTTGCTCGGGGTCAGGATCGAGTTGTCCAATATCGGCGACGACTGGAGCTGCATCATCGTCCAGCCAAGAATGGTCTGCTCGGCTTGCGGATCGGTTCCCCAGTAGGTGACCAGGTAATGCAGGTCGAGAAAGAGAACCGGCTGCTTATCCGGCTGATCCTGTAAGCGGGTTGCCGATCTGAAATTCTCGTCGATGGTAATGCGATGGAGGAAGATCGTAACCACCTGGTCCAGCGCCGTCTGGTCTTCTTCCGCTATCTGCGCGCTGGCCACCAGTTGGAACTTGACGTTGGGGAACTGATCCTTAAGTTCCGGCGGATAGTTATTCTGCAGGTACAGAGCCAATGAGTTACCTACAGAGTAGATTGCGGTGTAGTCTGCCAAGCAGATCTTCCTTCTCGGTATGCCTGAAAGTCCTTTTGCTAATCGCTAGCTCTGTGCGATGGGACTCTCATCAGACTTGCGACCAATCCGTGCGCTTCATCAGGCGCTTGGCCGCGTCGCGCTTTTTCGGATTCAGCCGAAAAGTGCTTCGCGAAGACTCGCTCGCGTCGCGCAACAGATATCCATGTTCCACCAGCCAACTCAGCGCCTGGATAGTTTCTTTGACTGTCTCTTCGATAGTTCGCTGCATAAGTCTCCAGGTCGCAATGCCCTGAACAGAGTCAGCCGCCGCCGGATGCCGTAGGAAGTAGTCGAGAATCGAATACGCGCATGGCGGAGTCCCCCCTAAGGCTTCACTCCTGTCTTTGATGGTAAGTCTCCTATTGCCAAACTAATTTGGATTGAGAGCAAGAGCTTTGCCACACTCAATTGAGTTGGAATTCTCTCAACTAGTCGTGGAATCAGTCCTATAGGCCGGGTCGATGAGACCCCACCTGGGACTGGTCCTAGTTCTAGCTTTGGAGCGAAAGGTCAGGGATAGGACTGCGTTGCTGGCATAGGATCGAATCGTCCCATGGGTGGGACGATTCCTACCCATCCCTGCGTTCAGATGCTTGAGGGACGCAGGTTGTAGCGCTTGACCAAACGTCCGAAGGCGCGACGATCCTTTTTGACCAGTCCGGCTGCCCGTGTGATGTTGCCTTCGCATTGCCGCAACGCATCTTCCACCGCGTTGCGCTCGAACGATTCGATGGCACGGGCCCGGCGCTGGCTGAAACTGAGATTCTCGCGGGCGGGCGGACCCGCGGAGAAACCGAAGTGCTCCGGTTCGAGCGGCCCTTCACCAGCCAGAACAAACGCGCGGCGGACGACGTTCTGAAGCTCGCGGACGTTGCCATGCCACGGCATCGCCATCAGCTTGTCGGCGCAACCGGCTGGCAAGGATTTCCGGCTGGCTCCGTATTCGTTGCACAGCGAAGCCAGAAAGCGGTGCACCAGCAATGGTATGTCGTCGCTCCGTTCGCGCAATGGCAACATCTGCAGCGTCAGAACACTGAGTCTGAAGAACAGATCCGAACGGAATTTCTTCTCTTTGACCAGGTCGTCGAGGTCGATATTGCTCGCGGCCAGGATGTTTACGTCGGCGTCGACAAAACGCTCCGCGCCGAGCGGACGATAGGTGCGGTCCTGCAGAAACCGCAACAGTTTTGCCTGGGACGACAGCGACAGCGATTCGATCTCATCAAGAAAGAGCGTCCCGCCGAGAGCCAGCGCCACCAGGCCTTTCTGGTCGCGATGCGCATCGGTAAAAGCCCCTCTCGCATGCCCGAACATTTCGTTTTCGAAAAGCTGATCCGGCAACGCACCGCAATCGACGGCAATGAAGGGAAAATCGCGGCGCGCGCTCAGCTGATGAATGGCCCGGGCGCAAAGTTCCTTGCCCGTACCCGTTTCACCCGTGATCAGGATCGGAAAATTGCTGCGCGCCATCAGGGGAATGTTCTCGATGCTGCGCAAGAACGACGGATTGTTGCCGGCCAACTCGGCCATCGCTGCGTCCCTCGTGAGCTTCTCGATCACGAATTCCGCTTCGTCGCCGAACTTTCGTCCGAGCCGCATAATGCGTTCGCGCAATTCCTGATCCGGCGCGGGCCAGACAACGAAATCGTCGGCAGACCGGGCGACGGCCGCGAGCAATCTGCCGTTGGGCGGATTGGGGAGAATCGCGAGCGTCGGAATCGTCAACGGATGCTGATGCAGCCACTGGAACAGGCTGAGTGCCTCGACCGCGTCGTGCTGAACAACGAGTACAACCAGATCAGCGCGGCAATTGCTCAAAGTAGCGGTGACTGTCGCCTTCGAGTCGGTGGACTCGTGCAAGAGTTCGACACCTTGGCCAAGAATCTCATGAAGCCGCGATTTGAGCGTCGGGCTGCTTCTCTCGATTAGTAAGACGCGCCGGAACATTGTGTGCCTTGCTTCGCAGTACCGGGACTTCCTCAGGAAGATGCGATTGCGATATCCAGGACGGTGCTATTGAACATCCGTCTTTCCTTTTCGAAGCGAGCAACTGAAATCGCGAGACTGCTTCCGAACGAGAGCAGACGCCTGTTTCAATCGCGTCGTTGAGCATCCAAATAATTCGCGTCAGTGACGGCTTACTAAATTGCATTTTGAATCGCCAGCATTTCGATCGGCCTGTCGTATTTTTCGATCGCGGCCAGATCTGTCACCGGATCCCGACTTAGCTTCTGTGCCAGTGAGATGGTGCCGATCGTCAGCCGATTCGTATGAGTGAAAATTTTACAATCCCAGTCGAGTGAGTGCTTATTCCTGACCTCATTCAATTAAGGCGATGCCGTCCCCGGGGCGATTCGGAATTTCCGATTCGATCCGTTCGGCTGGTTTTGCACGAATGACGAAGGTGTTTGCCTGAATCGCGGGTCGCGAGTATGAATACTCGACTTTCGTCGAACTCCTTGACGAAGTCTTGCCGTCTCTTATGACCGGCGCATCTACCCTCCCTGCGATCATCGCCGCACTGACATTCGCAGGCGTGATACTGGCGATTGCGCTCGACTTGCTGGACCTCGCGGTCGCAGGGCTGCTCGGCGCGGTGTTGCTCAGACTGCTTGGTATCGTCTCGCAGGAGACGGCGGTATCGAGCATCAACGCTGGCTTCGACACGATTGGACTCTTCTTCGGAGGAATGGTGGTCGCGCGCGCGTTGATTCCGACGGGGGTTTTCGACTATCTCGGCGCGCGTGTGCTGCGTTTGGTCCGCGGCGACGGTCGCCTGCTGTTACTTTCGATAATTGTCATGACGGCGCCGATTTGCGCGCTGCTGCCCAATACGACGGTCGTCATCCTGTTTGCGCCCTTGCTAATCCGTGTATGCCGCAAGATGGGAATCGATTTCGCCCCGCCGGTCATGCTGTTGGTTTTTGTCGCCAACGCCTCCGGGCTGCTGACGCTTGGTGGGCGATCCCGCCACTTTTATTGTTGGCAATTCGATAGCGGATGAGCTTTGCCAGCTATCTGTATCTTTTGAGCCTCGGCGGGATACTGTCGCTGGTCGCGCTCGCCTTGATGCTTCCTGTTCTCGTTTCGTTCGATCTGGCGGACGCGGGCGGCTGTCGAGAACGTCGAGATACCGAAGATCGAGCATTTCGGTGTGCTGATCATCGGGATATCCATTCTGGCGCTGATGGTGATGTTATTCATCGTGGGTGAAAGCCTTCCGGTCCGGCTCGGCCCGCCCGCCGTGGCGATCGCGGGCGCGTCCCTCATCCTTCTGACAATCTACCTTAGCGGCATCGATACGGTGTCCGGCGTCCTGGCGGACATTGATTGGGAGACGCTGCTCTTTTTCATTTGTATTTTCGTGATGGTCGGCGCGCTCGATAGCACGGGTGTGATCGCTGCGGTGGGCTCACGCTTGCGCGACGTATTCGGGAGCGAAATCTCGTCCGCATCCATGATCATACTCTCAACCGTAGGTTTACTCTCGAGTACGGTTCCAAACATACCGCTGGTCGTCGCGATGGTGCCGATCGTCAAGCAGTATGCAGTGAACCAGGGCTGGGCCACGTCCGCTCAAATCGCGGCCGGATTCGGCCACATCCCGGCACACGCGTTGCCTTTGTTCTACGCGATGATGTATGGCGCCACGCTCGGCGGGAACGGCACGATGTTCGGCGCCTCCTCGAACATCGTGGCGGCGGGGATATGCGTGCGCGAAGGGCGTCGGCTGGGTTATGTCGAGTTCGCACGATACGGGATTCCGGTGATGGTCGTGCAACTGATCGTCGCGGCGATCTACTTGAAATTGCGTTTTCTGGGATGAGTTCGGACCCTTTCAGCGCCAGCCGAAAGCCGTTGCGCTGATCAGCGCTCTGCTGCGGTTGCTTCGCCGCTGCGGCTTCCCAGCCCCGCCATATCCGAGTACTCGCGAAAGCGGCAAATCCGGCCGTCGCGGAAGGAGAACACCTGCACCCAGTTTGCTTCGACCACGCGCTTGTTCGCGCGCAGCACCAGGCGCTCGAAACCGATTACTACCACGCTGTCGCGTCCGACCATGAATTCTTCCGGCTGGAAGGCGCGAACCTCGAGCACCGAAAAAAACTTGCTACCGTAGCGCTCGAACTCTTCGCGTCCGCGACACGAGGTACTCCACGGCAAGTTGCCTGCGCCGGCGTCCTTCCAATCGATGTCGTCGGTCACCAGCGACAACACTCCGGCGATATCTCCGGCGTTAACCACTTCGTAGAAGCGCCGTGCGGTTTGGAGATTTTCCTGTTCGCTCATCGCAAAACCTCCCGGGATTGGAAAACAAATAGGACTTTACCCAACTTGGGGCAAACGGCGGAGATGCAGGCTCGGGCTAGTAGATTCCCGGGATCAGCCTCGACGTGCGCGCGCAGTACGCATCGAATTCTTCTCCGAACTGCGAGCGCAGCATCGCCTCTTCAGCGCGGATGCGGGCGACGAGCGGCGGTATGAAGCACGCGGTCATCGCGACTCCCACGATCGAACGAAAAGCCAGCACCCATCCGAACGTCATGACCAGCAGACCGAGATAGCTGGGATTTCGGATCAGGCGATAGATACCGCTCGTCACGAGCGTGTGACCCTGCTGTATCGCCACCAAGCCGCTGAACCTGCGCCCGAGCACAAACACCGGCCAGAGCCGCAGCGCGCCGCCGACGGTGAAGAGTACGACGCCGACCCATCGCGTGGCCTCGCCGTCGATAGTCAGGAAACCCATGCGGTCGGTGTATGGCGGCAGAAAAGAAATCATCAGCAACAGCAATCCGAATGCGAGGAGCACCCAACGATTGCCGCGATCCTCGCGCTCGCCAGAGCTTAAATTCCCTTCGGTGAAAAGCGACGCGACCAGCATCACGCCGCCCGCGATCGCAAGCGCGATCAGCGCCGTGTGGGCGAAAAAGAAGCCAAGCCCGCCCATCCCCAGGATTGCCAGTCCGACCTGAAGGCCGACCGACACAAAAATCAGTAGATATCGTGCTGCCTGTGTCATCCGAAAGCGTGGACGCGATCAGGAGACGAGATCTTTCGGCACAAAACCCGGAATCCATTTTTCATACTGCTGAAGATTGTCGTTCAGCTCGACCCACGGCGCTTTGGATGCGGTGAACACGTGCATAGTTGGGCGAACTACCGGATCGTCCTCGAGCAGTCCCGCTGGAACGCTGAACATGCCGGTTGCCTGGACAAACTTGGGCGCCGGAGAACCGCAGCGCTCGCAAAAACTGCGCGAGTGGCCCGCCGTCCATTCGTATCCCGAATTGATCGAGTTCTCGCCGCTGAGAAATCTGAACCGTTCAGAACGGACGTGGGCGAACGTGGCAAATGAGGCCCCGGTACTTTTTCGACAAACGGCGCAATGGCAGTGCGTCAGCGCGCGAACCTTTTCGATTTCAAATTTGATGGCCCCGCACAGGCAACTTCCTTTGATAGGCATCTCGCTTCCTCACCTTTTCGCTGGTCGTCATTAACAGTTGAAAAACTGGCTCCAATGATTGCTCTTCGGTATACCATTGGGCTGAACGAATGGCAGCTTGAGCGGAGTGCCAAATGCGTGCCCCGATTCAGCTCATCGCAATCGCTGTTTTCATCTTCACGCTGACCTTGCGTTGTGCGGCATCATTCGCGCAGGACACGATCGGCGAGGTGACCAGTGTCACCGGGACTGCGACGCTCGAGCGCGGCGGGAGCGAAGTCGCGCTCGTGCTATTGATGCCGATCCGCGTTCGCGACACGATTCGTACCGCCGCAAAGTCGGAAATTACAGTCACACTTAGCGACGGCAGCAAGCTCGTTTTGTCCGAGTCCAGTTCCTGCACCATCGATCAATACTCGATGACGGCGACCGCTCGCAGACAAGGGTCGATCGGACTGTTGGGCGGGCATCTCCGTGCGATCGTCAACACGATGGGCGGCGCAGTTCCCGATTTCCAGGTGCATACTCCCAATGCGACAGCTGCCGTACGAGGCACCGAATTCGAGACTGCCTACATCGCGGGCCGTCCATGCCCGGAGGACCGCAGCTGCATGCGCTACACGACGGTCGGGGTGTTCCATGGAGTGGTCGCGGTCGCCAATGTTTCGAACCCGGCGCAGACGGTGCTTGTGACCGAAGGGTACGAGACAACTGTGGCGTGCGAGGCGCCGGCTACCTTCCCGGCACCGCTCGGCATGGAAGAAATGGGAGCGCCCGGTTACCATTGATATGACCTTCGGGAATTGCGCCGAGAATCCGCCGCGGCATCTGCGATCACTCGCGCCGGTCAAAGCGACCGCTGCGATTTTGTTCGTGCTTATCGCGACGCGAGGTTCGACGGCGCGTGCGTTTCCTTATTCAGATTTCTTCACGCCCGCGAATCCTCTGCATTTGAGTATGACGCTGTTTGCGAGCGCCATCGGCAACGAAAGCAGGTACGCCGCCACGCACGAAGGCTTTCAGCTAGAGCAGACTTTAAACCCTTATATTGACGTGATCGGACGAGTGTCGGGATATCAAATCTACCAGGGCGCCGGTTGGGACAACCCACTTACTGTTCATCCCGGAACTCGTCCACGTAACTTCGGAGTCTTTATGGGTGGGATCGATCTGCTGCCCTTTCAAGGTACCTCGCTTGCTATCCTTGGCGGCAGGGACGTCGGCGACAGCAGCGGAGCGAGGATCGAAGGAGACTTTTCGAGCTGGCTCATGCTTCACAGCCGCCATCCCACAAATGTATCTTTCACCGGCGATCACTTTTACAACAATGGACAAAGCAGCGGGATGATCGATGCGCGCGTCGTGGTGTTGTCCTCGCGCGAACTCACCTGGTTGGTTGGCGCGGGAGGACAATTGTGGGGCGGCGGATCGGAGCCGCACATCATGAAAGAGTTCGGTCCCGACTTAGGGCTGTTCTTCAGACGATGGCAGACCAGCGTCGATCTTCAGGGCGGTTACGGCAATAACCACGGCTATGGCACTATCGCGGTCTCGCATCATTTCGGTTGGGATGAGTAAGTATCATGCGTCGCGCCGATCGCTTGTTCGAGATCATTCAGCGGCTGCGCCGACGCCGCGTGGTCACCGCCCGCTCGCTCGCGGATCAGTTCGGGGTGGGCGAGCGGACCATCTACCGCGACATTCGCGACCTGATCGCAAGCAATGTCCCTATCGAAGGCGCGGCGGGCGTAGGTTACTCGCTGCGCACCGGCTACGATCTGCCTCCGCTCATGTTCAGTGAGCGCGAACTCGAGGCATTAGTCTTCGGCGCCCGCATGGTGCAGAGCTGGAGTGACGCCGAGCTCGGTCGCGCGGCCGACGCGGCACTATCCAAGATCGAAAATGTGCTGCCGGCGCACCTGCAGCGGCTGTTGGACGATCGATCGCTATGGGCGCCCACCGATCTCCGCCGGGTACCGGTGACATTCGATCTCGGCCGCTTGCGTGCCGCGATTCGCGGTTGCCAGAAAGTTCGGTTCAGCTACCGCGACGAGAAGGGCGCCGAGACGCGCCGCAAGGTGCGTCCGCTCAGCCTCTGGTTCTATCCGCCATTCTGGACCGCCGCTTCATGGTGCGAGTTGCGCAATGACTTTCGCTTCTTCCGCGTCGATCGCATGACCGACGTGGAGTTCCTGAGCGAGGTGTTTGCGCAGGAGGATGGCAAGTCCGCGCACGACCTCTTCCGTGAACTGCTCAGCCGATCCTGAGCACATGGGGCAAAGCTCCTGACACCACGCTGTCAGGATCTCACCAGCCACACCTGTCTCGACGGACTCTGCTGACACACCTCTGTCAGCAGTGACGCACCCGTTCATCATGGTCGGAATGTTAAAATTTTCTCCAACGCAGCAGCCATCTTGTGGAAGGGGAAAGACGATGACGACAACAATCTCGGAACGTCCCGCAGCGCGTGATCGAGTGATCGTGCTCAAGTCAGCCGAGGAGACGGCGGGCGAATTCTTTCGATGCGAGTACATCGCCCGCGAAGTCTCGGCTGCGCCGCGCGATCACATCCACACGCATCAGGAGGAACGGCTGGAAGTCGTCGAGGGTACCGTCCGATGCCGAGTGGCCGGCAGAGAGCACGTGCTTGAACGCGGAACGGTGATGGTCATACCGGCGGGCACGCCACATGCCGTCTGGAACGAGGACCCGCGTGGCTCTCGCTCGATTTCTGAATATCGGCCGGCGATGAACGCCCAGGCGATGTTCCGCGGTTACATCGTCAGTGAATATCGGGAATACAAGCCCAGCATCATCAGTGGCGCTGGAGCGCATCGTTCGTCCTAATCTTGAAACAACGAAACTAAACCAGGGAGTATCGCTATGCCGACGTTGTACGGAGTATTGGGATCGCCTTTCGTGAGAAAAGTGGTCGTCGCCCTCACCGAGAAGGGAATCAACTACGATCACGACCAACAGATAATCCCGTTCGCCACGACTCCGGAGTACCGCAAGATAAGTCCGCTCGGGAAAGTTCCTGCCTATCGCGATGGCGACCGCACGCTACCCGACTCGTCGGTAGTCCTCGCCTACCTCGAGCGGACGCATCCCGAGCCTCCGCTTTATCCATCCGACCCTTACGACTACGCGCGCGCTCTCTGGTACGAGGAATATGGCGACGGCGGAATCTCGCCGATCACGGGCACCAAAATTTTCTTCCCACGCGTGATCGCGCCGCGCTTCATGAACCAGCCGCCCGATGAAGCTGCGATCCAGAAGACGATCGACGAGGAAGTGCCGCCGCTGTTCGACTACCTGGAGCATGAAATCGGCGACAAGCAGTTTCTCGTCGCCGATCGCTTCACAGTCGCCGACATCGGCGTCGCGACTCACTTCGTAAACTTCAAGCTCGCCGGATGCAGCATCGACGCGAAGCGATGGCCCATGCTCGCCGCCTACGTCGAGCGCATTCACAACCGCCCGAGCTTCAAGGCGGCAGTTGAGAAGGAAATCGCGAGCTTCAATCCGGCCTGATTCGGCACGCGAAATGTAGATTATTGGTTGCGGGGGCCCGAAAAACGCAAACAGTTGACCTTGGTTCATCCAAATTTGGCCCTGAAATCATCCGGAAGTAAATAGGTTTTTTCTCCGGACAAGGGTTTCGAGGCAGCGATGGAAGAGACCAGAAATAGCCGTGAACTTGATCGTCAAGACGATACACGTCGTCCTCATAGCGGCTCTGCAACTCGATACGAAACTGACGGGGCGCTGGCGAATCCAATGTACCGCGGAATCCGGAAATATCTCTCAAGAGATCTGAAAATACGACTCGCGTAACGGTAACATGGTAAAATTGTGTCGCGCAGGGATTTAATTTTCAATAGATCGGATTTCCAAAGTCGGCAAAGGGGTTCGCAGCCTCCTAGGGTCCGAACTTGAGGATCGACAGCTGGTTGACGGTAGAGCTGGGGGTGGAACTCAGCGCGTAGAAATATGGTGGATTCGCGATCTCAGGGCTGCAACAACTGGTGTCCCAAAGATTACGTAGGTTAGTGCATTGGGATTTGATGCGTTCACCTGCACCAGGGACGCGTTGCCACCGTTGGCCGTGCCGCCGATCGCAAAGGTGTTACTCCCTAGTGGGACGACAGTGGCTCCAGGTTGATCCGATAGGGAGGTAACGACTGTGCCCAGAAGCGCGGGGTTTTGGGGATCGCTAATATCGAAGGAGGCGATCACCAGGGAACCCACGGATCCCGGATCGATATTGTAAACACCGGTGTTGTCTCCAACCACCAAGGCTGTGTCGCCTGAACTGCGACGCCTGTCAGAAATGCCGCTTGTGGAACTGCGACGCTCGAGGCGATCGTCAGATCCGACACATTCGAGCTGTTGACCACTAGGAGCTGTCCGGCGATGGACGGGCATGTCGGCTCTTCCACATTTCCTCCATAAGCGCTGGTGGACGGGAAGTAGGCCGTCGTGCCGTTTACCAAAGTGCCAGGGTAAATCCAGTATGGTCCGCCTTCGTATTGATCGTTGGCGCTGGGAGTAGTGCCAGCGGTGATGGAAACGTCCCCGCTGAAACTACCAGTGGAGACGTTCGTACTGTCGGTACACATGCTGGTCGAAGGATCGATTCCGCCACAGGGATAGATGTCACTTAGGAAGGCTACGTTTCCTGTTGTAGGTGCGTTCGTCAAATCGAGGGCCCAAACGTCGCCAGTCTCCTGGGTAATGAAACCGCTATATGCGTTATAGAAGGTGCTACTCTGAAACAGCAGGGCAGAGCTGCCCTGCATAAGCAGTCCTTCGCTGTCTGGCCGGTCGATGCTCACTGCGCTTCCCACCTGCGCTGGGCTCAGCGGATCGACAAGACTAAAGGTTGCAAAATGAGTCGGAACCGCAGTTTCGTCTTGAGTGAAATTTCCGTCTTCGCGACTATAGCTCACGATCAAGGAAGTACCGTCGATTCCGCAGCTCACGATTTCAAATCCTGTCGCAGCGCCGCTTTCGGTCAGAAGAATGTTGGCGAATGAGCTGAGCAGGGTGGGACTTGAAGGGTTAGTCACATCGATGATGTTAATCTGAGAGCCAGAACAAACGTAAGCAAGCTGTTGTGCCCCGTTCGTATAGAGCACCATGCTGCGGGAACCCCGCTCACAGTCACGCTTCCTACCACTGTCACGGCCGTAGCGGTGGGAGTCGCGGTCGGTGTCGTGCTGACCGTCGCGGTAGCTGTGACGACAACGGTACCAGTCGCGCTTGATGTTGCGGTCGCGGTAACCGTCCGGGTCGCCGTTAACGTGGCGGTCGGCGTCGCGCTTGACGTGCCGGTAGCAGTTGCAGTGGCCGTCCGTGTGATTGTAGGCGTAGCCGTGGCTGTCGGAGTAGCTGTGGCGGTTGGGGTGCCCGACGGCGTCGGCGGGACGCACGGCACAACTGTGCTATATGGGAGCGCCTTGGATTTCTTCGGAACCTTGGCGGAGCCTCTAAGATGGACCGCGGCCGCGGACTTTCCTTTCGTGGCGTCGCTGGTAATTTCTATTGTCCCCGCGAATTTGCCAGCCTCAGCGGGCGCAAAGCCACTGTCACCGTCGCTTTCGCACCGGGCGCCAAATCGATCGATCCGCATCCTGCTGTCACCACGAACGCAGCGTTGCCGGTATTGGTTCCGACGTTCACGCTTAACGGCAGCGTCCCCTTGTCGATAACTAGCAGTTTTTTGATTTCAGATGCCGGCGGCGAGGAAGGCTCAAGGGTTTTGAAATGAAGCGCTTTGGGCTTGACATGGAGCCTGCTGAACGGCCTTGGACTTGTCAGGGATTGTGGTCTGGGCACGCGCCGCGACAGCGCACACAATAGTCAGCGCGGCCAGCGTAAATGTAGCCGCTGCAATCGTCAACATCCTTCGCATCCATGGAAGATGCGCTGCACTAACGACTCCCGAGTAGCTATGCCGACAAAAAGTCATCCGGGTTCATGCAGTAATGGGCTGCGGATTATAACCTATGGCTGGTCGTTTGACGCAATGGGGCGCGAACGGCTACTTCGAGAGTCCTCTGACGAGCAGCGCTGGACCCTGTGGTCCCTCCGGCCTTGCCATTGACGTCGGCGCGCGAATGCCCAACTTGCGACAGTCAAAATACTCGTCTGTCGCGGATGCCGGTCAAGAAACTGAACAAACTGGCCCGCTTCGCGCGTTATCGTTGTCGAACCTGCGACGCTACTTTCCTTGTCCGATCGAAAGAACAGGGCTTTGGTTCCTCGCAGGAATGGGCGTTCGAATGCCACGGTCGATCGGGCCAATACCGGCTGCCTCGGGTTTCCGTCGTGCGCTCAAGTGTTGCGAGTGCTAGGTTTTCGCAGAGCCGATCAAGAAAGTACGGCATAGCAAAGATCGAATTCGACGCCTCGGAGGACCTCGCGCCGCATCGTCTCAGGTGTGGCGATATTGGTCGTCATATGGATAGCTGTACCGGCAACGGTGACTTGTGGCGTCATTCCTCAGGAGAACAATGGCATCCCATCCCCGGTTGGATCCGTCGACGACTACGTTCGGGAACAGCACTCTGAACTTGTTCAGCAGGTGCCCGAACTCGGACTGGAAGTAACTGAAGGGATCGGGAGGCTGTCCTCCGGCACTTCTCTTCGCGGCATCAAAGTGATTCGAGTAATCCCCGGCGGACCTGCAGCGCGGGCCGGTCTCAGGAACCGAACAGTTTGTCGGCAAATGGGTTCTCGCTGGTGCACTCTTCGCTGGTGGACTGTTTTTTCCGCCCGCCCTGTTCGTAGGGATCGCGGTTGCGGGCAGCGACATCGGCGGCTCGTACGACACCATTATCGCGGTAGACTCCGAGCGTACGCGCGATCTGCAGGAACTGGACGAGGAGATCGGCAAAAGCAGAGAGGGTCCTGTCATCTATCTCTCGGTAGTTCGGGCAGGCCAACGAAGCCAAGTTCAGGTTGTCTTGCGCATCGCAGGCGATCACACCGATTAGCGAAGTTAGTCACTCATCGCCCGCATCCTCGGTAGAAAAGACTGCGCGCGAAGAATTTTGCGATCGCAGGGACAGTCAATCAGGGCGTCGCGAGTGACACTTTTTTCACTCAGTTTTGTTTGAAGGCAGTACGTTCAATTGATCCGCCATTCGCACGAGTTCAGCGAGCGATTTGGCTTCCGTCTTGAGCATCACGCGTGCTCTGTGAACCTTGATGGTCTGTTCGGTTGTGCCGAGCTCGGCGCTCGCCTGTTTGTTAAGTAGACCCGACGTAACCAGCTGGAACACCTGGCGTTCGCGGGGCGCGAGAAGCTCGTACCTTCGTTGAAGGTTGTCAATCTCGGCGCGCGATAGCTTTTGGTCGCGACTACGTTCGGCGGCGCGGCGTATAGCCTCAAGCAATGCCTCGCGATCGACAGGCTTCTCAAGAAAGTCGACGGCGCCACCCTTCATTGCCTTGATGCCCATCGGAACGTCACCCTGGCCCGTGATAAACACGAGTGATAGATGAGGCTGAGTTTGGGCCAGCATTTCTTGAAGCGCGAGACCGTCGATGCCAGGCATTCGCACATCCGTTACAGCACAGTCGATTTGATTGAGACAGGGATCGTCGAGAAACTCGTGAGCGGATGAGAATGAAGCTACGTCCATCCCGGCGGTTTTGATGGCTCGCACCAATGAAGTGCACACCAATTTATCATCATCAATAACGGCGCGAGATTATGACAAGTTCGCCTGCCAGCACTTGGCGGGTGAGCCAGGGATAGAATGCAAGTTGTCTACCTTTCGGCCTTTGTCGGGGGCAGTTACTCCGGGCCGCGCCCACTGATGAGTGACATAAAAGATTCCTTCGGAATGATCGAACTGCACTACATTGCCTCGATCGACCTCCATCGCAAGGACGATCAACTGAAGCCATCGCTCTATTTCGGCATCGACCTGTTCAACGGATACGCGGATGAAAGTAGCG
This sequence comes from uncultured delta proteobacterium, assembly GCA_963747845.1. Classification (GTDB taxonomy): domain Bacteria; phylum Desulfobacterota; class Binatia; order Binatales; family Binataceae; genus Binatus. The sequence goes on along the minus strand of CAVVGR010000001.1, from coordinate 42,007 downwards.
GACAAGTCGCTAAGAAGCTTCTCGAAGTCCGCAACCTGCTGATCTAGAGTGGATTTGGCGGGCGAACCGGCAGCTGTCTTCGTGCCGTTAAATTCTTCGGCGCGATTAGCCATACTGTTTCGTCAGGGCCCGAGGTTCCCGCAAAGGCGGGGATCCGGAGGGCTCTCCCCGTCTCGTTGTATAGTCGGTCAATCTTTTGTGGAAAGAGCGAGCGCTCGGCCGATTGCATCGAGACTGCGCGGCCCTCTATCGAATGGCTTGAACAGCACTGCGACAGCATCCGCTTGCGCTGCCTGCAGCTGAGTCCTGCGGTCGGTTCGGCCCGTGATTAGTATCGCAGGCAGGCCACGTCCTGAAGATTTCATAACCTCGCACATCTCGATTCCAGTCATTTCAGGCAAGTCTATATCGACCACCATGCAGGCGTTTGAGGTTGGAATCTCGCTAGTCATCAATTCAGATGGCTTGGCAAACATTTTGACGGTAAAACCCGAGGCAGGGATCAGTCAGCCCCAATGCTCTTAGAACGGACGGATCATCGTCCACCACCAGTACGGTTCCCGGACGGACGGCTCCAACCAGTTTTTTGACGCGAGCCCTCGACTTGGCCATCCTGGATGGTCGGCTGGACCGACCTGCCTCCTTCGTCGCCAGACTTCCTAAATCCTCATTTCGAAATCAGTTTCAGACTCCTCGTGACACAATCTCGGCCTTCGGAAGGCTGGGTTGACCTTATCTACTGGTTGGGCCGGGCTAGCTTTACTTCAAGATTGCACCTAAGCCGATGCTTATTTCTATTACACTTTAGTTTAATGAACCTTGATTCAATGAACTAAGGTTCAATTAATCCAGGTACTGGGTGCGGTGCAAACTGCCGCCGTGACACTTCCGGCAACATGGCGCGCTACGTCTTTTCTGTGCTGCCTCAGCGAGCGCACGAGCGCACGGAGAATTCTCCGCGGTCAAAGACTTCGAGGTGGTTTTGGCCAGTTTGCATGGTAGCGGTACCTTTAGAGGGCCCGCCGACTGAAAAGGGAATTTAAGAGACGAGACGTGCTGTTCCGTATAGCAGCGTGTTAAAGACGCCACTGCAGACTGAAAGAAAAAGAACTACCTACCAAGGAGGGTAGGCAGTCTTTGAGACGACTCGCCGAACGTGTTCGGGTGGCGGTTTACTTGCGCCATCGCTTTTGGAATATCAGTTTATCCTCGATATAGATCTCTCCCGTCAGCGACATTCCGTCCTGACCAATCCAGCTCGTAGTTTGACGACCACCTTGCCGACCGACGGCAAGCTCAAAGTGATCGTAGTGTTGCCGTCCACGGCGGCGCCCTCTGGATGCGCATCGACTACCGATGCGCGCGCGATATGATTCATTTCCATCGTGCCGCCGCTGAGGAGATTGCTTTGCTGATGAGATCCGGTGATCACGCTTACGCGGTCACTTGCAAGGTCGCGCTCGATAGACCATCGCGGCGTCATCGCGATTGCGAGCGGCGAGCGATTAACCGCGGGATCAGGACGGCGAATCTCGAAATGATTGTTATTGTTCTTCTGCGGTGGAGTTATCGGAAGCCTCACGTGTGATCCGCGACGGCCTCCGGAATGAATACGAATCACCGGGTTAGTTCGGGTCGGGAAGATTCGCGGGAAATCCGAGCACGAGATGCTCACGCGGATCCGATGCCGTCGCGCGACCATGTACGACGTCGCCACCATCGGAACTTTCATCTCGATTATCTGATCGCTCGGTACCGGTTCCGGAGTCTCGAGCGAATTGCGATACGTGGCCTTCAACCATCCGGTGCTGATGAGCGACGACCTGCCATCAGGCGCCACGTCGCATAGCTTCACAACTATGTTTACGTCGTCTCCACTTTCAACTGAAATTTTGATCAACGCCTCGGGCGATCCGCTTATCTCGAGATCGGACGGCTGCGGCGCGCTGGTGTAGGCGACGGACGCGAGATCGTCGGCGTTCTGATCGAGAGGCAGGCCGACTCCGAGCGCTGTTGGATCCACAAACCCGCGAGCGTGCCGACCGACGGTCGCGCCTTTTACCGCTCGCTGCTGTCGTCGCCCGTCGATCGAGGGTGAGGGTCCCCTTTGCGCCAAGATAAAAGTTGTTGAATGCGGTTCGCGGAACAGGCCATTTGCGCTCACTGCGCCATCGATTCGCGCCGCCCTGCACGAAGTATGTAACCGCCGGCTCGCGATCCACTCCGTTGTCCTCGTTCTTCAGCCAGCGATCGAAGAAGCGCGCCATCTCAGGGAGGTAATCGACTGGCTCGTGCGGCGAGAGGTCGGGCAGCGAATGCATCCACGGTCCCATCAGGAGCTTCTTGTTGGCGCTGCCCAGCTGCTCGTACACGCGCGGCATCGCCTCCGGAAAAATGTCACGCCATCCGCCGATCACAAACGCCGGAATTTTTATTTCAGAGCAGTCAACCGCGCGCGACTGCCAATACTCGTCATGCGATGGATGATCCTGCCATGGAAAGATATAGGGCAGCGCGTGCTCGAGCCGCTGTTGCCAGACCTTGTACCAGCGACCCGTGGAATCGATCAGTGTCGGCGGCATCAGGTTCATCGCGAGCATGAACGATCCCCACGCGCCGAACGAAGGCAGGCAACTCAAGCATCCACCCGAGTAAAGATAGTCGACGTAGATATCGTCGGTGCCCATAATGGGCGCGATCGCTTTCAGATGCGGAGGATGCTCGAACGCGACCTTCAATGACGTGATGCCACCGTATGACATCCCGAACATTCCGACGTTGCCGTCGCACCATGGCTGGGCGGCTATCCATTCGACTGCTTGGCGCCGTCGCGTCCCTCGGCGCGATCCATCGCCTGATGACGATTCCGTCGGAGCTGCCGAGTCCGCGAAAATCGATGAGCAGACCGCGTAACCGCGACTGGCGAAATCCGGCGCGGAAATTCGTTCATCGCACCGATCAGATCGTCCTTGTGATACGGGTAGAAGCTGAGCAGAGCGGGAAATGCGCCGTCGGCGTCGGGGCGATAGAGATCCGCCGCCAGCGTGGCACCGTCGCGCATCGGAATAAAAAGATTGCGCACCATCCGGATCTGGTATTTTTCTTTGTGATAATTTTCCATGTGTCCCGCCTCCACTATCAACGTGAGCTTCGATCTTGTGCTTCGAATGATCAAGCGAATTGTGCGAGGCTCTTGGGTATCCGCTGGCAGACGAGACTATGCTGAAAGAAAGCGCAAAGCTTGCGGGGCTTCACAATTGCCAAGCGAACTTGAAGACGTTTGGATTCAGGTCGTGATCAGACCCGCTACGACGAAGAAAACGCCGCCGCTAAGCGGGTCGCGGACAGTATAGCCAGCGGCGTGAGCAATCGGGATCGAGTCAGTCGGCGTTGGTTGTGACCCATACGACGCTATGGATCTCTGGATCGTGATTGGATTCGATAAAATAACTCCGCAGGTAAAGCAGGAAATACCGACCGAAATGGGTGGCTTTCCCGTACATTTACAGGAGCTTGGCGGACCTATTCGTTTATTGCAGCCAATCGGCAGTGCACTGACTGTCAATGCCGAAGATGGTTCACTGCCTAAAGGGCTGGGACTTCATCCGAGAGCTCGGCCATGCTAGATGCCAACTTTCCCGAGTTGGCATAAAGTGGGGCGGACGACATTTCGGAATACGAGGGACTGTCATGCAGCATGCTGCCGGAAAGCAGGCTGTCGGTGAACCCGATGCGGGCGCCGTCCAGGCCTTTGCATCGACCCTTCGCGGTAAGCTGATCCACCCATCGGACGACGGATACGAGTCGCGCGCAAGGTCTACAACGCCATGATCGACAGACGTCCCGCTAATCGCACGCTGCGCCGATGTGGCAGATGTCATCGCCGGTGTCAATTTTGCACGCGAGCGCGACTTGACTCTGGCGGTGCGCGGAGGCGGGCACAACGCCGGGGTCTCGGTGTCCGCGACGACGGTTTAGTGCTCGACTTATCGCGGATGAGATATCCGTGTCGACCCGGCCGCCCGCACCGTACGGTTCGGTGGCGGGGCCACCTGGGGCAGCGTGGACCACTCGACTCACCCGTTCGGTCCGGCCGTACCCCGGGCTTTATCTCAAGCACCGGCGTAGGCGGGCTGACGCTGGGCGGAGGCATTGGCTATCTGACTCGAACCTTTGGACTGACCATTGACAACCTGCTTGAGGTGGATATGGTGCTGGCCGACGGCCGCCTTGTTACTGCTAATGAGAAGGAACATCCGACCTCTTTGGGCGGTGCGCGGGGGCGGCGGGAACTTCGGTGCTGTGACCTCCTTCTTATTCAAGCTCCACCCGATCAGTACGGTCTACGGCGGTCCCATGATCTGGCCCCTGGAGAGGCATCCGATCTGCTGAACTGGCGCGACTTCATCATAGCTGCACCGGAGGATATCAATGGCTGTTCGGGTTCTTACTGTTCCGCCCGGGCCGCCGTTTCCGGAGGCCCTACACAACAAGAAGATCTGCGGCATGGTATGGTGCTATACGGGTCCGTTGAAGCAGGCTGAGGAGCTCTTCGAGGCCATTCGCTCTTTTTAGGCGCCCATTCTCGACTTCGTCGGGCCGATCCCGTTTCCGGCGCTACAGAGCATGTTCGATTCCGTCTTTCCAATGGGTCTGCAATGGTATTGGAAGGCCGACTTCTTCCGCGAATTCAGTGACGAGCCGATCTGCACCAAGTATGTCACGCACTCCAGACCCTGCATTCGACGATGCATCTGTACCCATCAACGGCGCGGCGCCGAAGGTACGAACAGCGCGACACGGTGGTTTATCTCGACGCGATGTGGTCGCAGGTGATCGTCGGGGTCGATCCTGACCCATCCAAGAAAGAGAAGATGATCAGCTGGGCACGGGATTACTGGCGCGCTGCATCGCACTCCGCCGGCGGGGCCTACGTCAACATGATCATGGACGAAGGCGACGACCGGATCAGCGCGGCTTATGGCAACAACTTCGCACGACTGGCGAAAATCAAGAAGCGCTACGACCCGAAAAACCTTTTCCGCGTGAATCAGAACATCAAGCCGGCCGCTGCATAGCGGGCCTGGTTTTGGATTCGCCGAGCCGAAGTGCGATCCCGCTTGCTCCCCGCACAAGTGGCGACGACGCGCGCGGACTTCGATCGCACCATCTTGTCCAAGAAGGACGCGCGCCCCATTTGCAAGGGACGACTGCGAAAGTTCCAGCTGACAGCGGCAACGCTACGCTCGTACAGCGATAGGGCACCGGCTCGGTTCTCGACAGAGAGAATCGGGCATAGAACAGCTGCTAGAAGGCAGAATCTAAGCTTCTCCGGTCCCCTCTGGTAGAAGAAAATGCGCGAACTTGCGCCGTATTTCAGATCTTCTCGCGGAGAACGCGAAAATTCAGGACTGCTTGGCGGATGAAGACAGTTTGATGCGAACTGCTCTCCAGAAATTCAGACATTCTAATGTTAAGTGCAATCGGCACGTGGTGCCATGAGGCGGTTGAGAGATACATACAAATCCCAGAATAGATGAACCACCAGTTCGAAGGCGCCCTCTTCGCCTGCGCGTAGTTGCGCGAGCAACTGCTGTTCGTGGCCAGCGCCGCTGGATTTCGCCGACTGCGATGAGTGATCCTCGACCAGCGTGCGCACCAGCTCCGAGCATTCCTCAAGCACGCAACCCTGGCCGATCAAACCGCGCACGAGGGCTACGCCGTCGCGGTCCGCGAAGGTCACGGCCGACAGATCGAGCTCCAGGTTATCTCCGCGGATGAGATGCTGTTGGCATAGGCCTGCCAATTCTACCGACGAGACGTTGGTTATTCGGCCCTCGACAATAACGCGAGTCTTGCGGTTCGTGCGGGTCTCGACGGTGATTCTGATCATGACCAGGCTTAGAGCAAGCCGCGAGCCACGACCAAGATAGCAATGACTGCGAGTATTTAGGCCGTTCGAAGACCGCGAGCCGCGACGCTCGCCCGCGACATATCGCGGATCTACGAAACTCCCTGAGTGCTTCGCTGGACTCCCAGCTTCTTCATTCGGCTGCGAAGTGTGCTGGGATTGAGATTCAGTAACGCCGCCGCGCCTTCAATCCTTCGATTCGCCAATTGGTGCGCATCAGAACTTCGAGAATGTGATTGCGTTCCACCTGGTCGATGCTTTGCGGCGGAGCAACCGACAGGTTCTTATCCTCATGCGCGGGCGCGCCAGCTTGCGTCTGCGCGATAGCCGCCGTTTCCGGCAACACGCCGGGCCCGACTTCGAGTTCGTTCGCCCGCGACAGGATTACCGATCGCTCGATCACGTTTTCGAGCTCCCGGACATTTCCCGGCCAGGCGTAGCTGACCAGCCGCTCCATCGTTTCTCGCTGGATGCGAGTTATCTTGCGCCCGATCTTCAGGCTGAAGCGGCGGACGAAGTAATGTACGAGCGGTGGAATGTCCTCGCGCCGATCGCGCAGCGGCGGCAATTGAACCGGGAAGACGTTGAGGCGGTAGTAGAGGTCCTGCCGAAACATTCCTTCGGAAACCGATCGCAGAAGGTCGCGGTTAGTCGCGGCAATCACACGCACGTCGACCTTGATCAGATTCGAGCCACCGACCCGCTCGAACTCCTGCTCCTGCAGAACGCGCAACAGCTTGACCTGCAAATCCGGCGGCATCTCGCCGATTTCGTCCAGAAAGATCGTCCCACCATGCGCGAGCTCAAATCGGCCGATGCGGCGATCGGTCGCGCCCGTAAAGGCTCCCTTCTCATGACCAAACAATTCACTTTCGATCAGGCCAACCGGAAGCGCCGCGCAATTCACCTTGACCAACGGCCGATTCCTGCGCTCGCTGTTCGAGTGCACGGCGCGCGCCACCAGCTCCTTTCCGGTGCCGGTTTCTCCAAGGATCAGCACGGACGAATCTGTGCTCGCGACGAGCTTTACCTTTTCGATAACCTCGGCGAGGGCCTGGCTTTGCCCGACCATCTCCTCGAAGTTGTGCGTCTCCTTGATCTCTTCGTTCAGGTAGGTGTTTTGAGCTTCGAGGCGCGCCTTCTCCCGCTCCATGAGCACGCGCTCCGTTACGTCGATAAACATCGTGCGCGTGTAACTGCCGTCGGGCGCCGGCCTCGACCAGCACTGGATCCAAACGGGCTGGCCGTCGTCTTTGCGGCGCAGCTCAAGGACCGAGCCGTTGGTGCTGGAGGAGTCGCGCGCCATTGAGTCGAGCCACTCGCTTAGGGCGCGCTGTGCATCGGGCGTGTCAGGCACCAAAGAGCTCCCCGTCATTCCGGCTACCTCTTCGGGCTTGAGACCGAGGATCCTCATCGCGGTGCGGTTAGCCTCGATGAACCGGGAGTCCAGGTCTTCGTGCACGTAGGCTATCGGAGCCTCGTCGAAGAGGTCACGAAAGCGCTCTTCGCTGCGGAGCAACGCCTCGTTCGCGCGGCGCAATGCGTCCTCGGTGCGCAGCCGCTCCAATTCGGCGCGCGCGCGCATGGCAAAAATTCGCATGATCGCGAGGCCGCGAGGTCCCTCCCACATCGGTCGCTCCGACAGGATTGCCAGATGGCCAACCACGGTCCCGATCGAATCAAGCAGCGGAACGCCGCAATAGCTCTCAACGCCCCAATCCTTGAGAGCGGCGTCAGCGGGGAAGAGTTGGCAAATCCGTTCGGGATAATGGCAGGCCTCGCCGTTCAGAACTGCTTCACACGGGGTGCCCTCAAGGGGGACTTCGAAGTTTTCCATGAAACTTCCGCGTCCCCATACCGCGTGGGTCCGGAACCGCAAACCGTCTGCCAGCAGTTCGGAGACAAACGCGTACTCGCAGCCGAGCGCGGATGCGAGGTGCTTGACGAGCGAGTAGAAGAAGCGATCGCCAGTTTCCGATTCGACGCCCTCGACGATCTCTCGCAGCGGAGCGTCGTCTGGAGGGGTCTGCTCTGTGAATTGCTTCGGACCCGTCAAAGAAAACTCCGCCGCGACAGTCGGGGACGTTGTCAGTGCTCTTATTTTAGTAACAAACCGCCGGTACGCCAACGGAAATAATGAAACCGCGCGGCCTGAGACGCATCTAAGATATGGAACAATCAGGCACTTTCAACGGTTCCAGCGCGAACGAATCAATTGAATCAAAACGAAAATAAAGACGGATGCGGCACCGAGTCCAACACAAGCGCAGACTGCGCCCACCGGGTCCTGATACTTGGCGGCGGGTTCGGCGGCATCTACGCCGCTATGGAATTGGAACGAACTCTGCACCGCCGGGCCGACGTCAGCATCACACTGGTGACGCGCGACAACTACTTTCTTTTCACGCCGATGCTCCATGAGGTAGCGGCGAGTGATCTCGAAATGAACACCATCGTGAATCCTCTTCGCAAGCTGCTCCGGCGAACGAAGACCTTCACCGGGAACATAGAAAAGATAAACCTCGAACGGCGATGCGTCGCCGTCACCCATGGCTTCGATCGCCACGTTCACGAACTCGTGTACGACCATCTGATAATCGCGCTCGGTTCGAGCACGAACTTCTTCGGCCTGCCGGGCGTTCAGGAGACAGCGCTGACTATCAAAACGCTCGACGACGCCATCGAATTGAGAAACCGGCTGATCACACATCTCGAAGAAGCGAACTCCGAGTGTGCGGCCGGCGAGCGGCAGCCTCTGCTGACGTTTGTGGTGGTGGGCGCCGGTTTCGCGGGAGTCGAAACGCTGGGCGGAATCAATGATTTCCTTCGCCAGGCGATCCGCTTTTATCCGAACCTGACGCCGGAATTTGTCCGCACGATTCTTGTATCGCCCGACGAGTTCATTCTGCCCGAGTTGGGCAACAAGCTCGGAGCCTATGCGCAACGGAAGCTGGCTGCACGCGGCGTCGAGATTATCATGCGCGCTCGAGTCACCGGTGTACGCGACGGTATCGTCGAGCTCTCAGATGGGCGGACGATTCCCGCCACCACGCTGATTTGGGCAGCCGGCAATGCGCCGAATCCTCTGGTTGCTGCTATGCCGATACAAAAAAGCGGGGGACGTATCCTGGTCGATGAGTGTCTCGAAGTTAAAGAATTTCCCGGCGTGTGGGCGCTGGGCGACTGCGCTTCGATTCCCGACCGCAAGACCGGAGGATTCCATCCTCCCACTGCTCAGCACGCGATTCGCGAAGCCAGATGCGCTGCACGCAACGTAGCGGCGACAATGCTGGGAGGAAAGAAAAGACCATTTCGATTCTCGACGTTAGGCCGGCTCGCCGCAATCGGCCGGCGCTCCGGGGTGGCGAATGTTTTCGGCCTCAACTTCTCGGGATTTCCTGCATGGTGGCTCTGGCGAACAATTTACCTGTTCAAGCTCCCGCGGCTTGAAAAGAAGATGCGGGTTGCGCTCGATTGGACGTTGGATCTTTGTTTTGCAAAGGATTTCGCGTGCGTGACTGCCAGACATTCTCCGGGCATGGCACCACCGGAAGGCTCTGCTGAGAAGGAAGCAAGCTGTGCCGCGTGAATTGACTTGCCGCGAGTTCGTCGGTCTGATTCGTCGCCTGCGCGAGGACGAGTTGAGCGATGCCGATCGTCGATTGTTCCTGCTGCACCGCGCGAAGTGCCGACGATGCGCGCAATATCTAAAAGGATACGAGCTGACAATCAGCGCGACCAAGGGGATCGCCGAAGACTCGCGCGATTCAGGGAAAGATATGATGCCGGAATCTCTTGTTCGCAGACTCCTGGGTCGCAAGTCTAGTCGGCGCGGTCGACTCGACGAATAATCCCGTCTGCAATCCATCGCGCGAGAAGCCCACTCGTTTCCTGCGCGGCTTGCGTCTCGGGCAGGTCCGCGAATGTTCCGCAGATTGCCGCGAACGGTTCGCCGGAGATCATTTTGTGAAGCGCCGCTGATTCGCGCTCGTCCATCGGCGCATGAAGGACCTCGTAGTCATTTTTGCGCCACACGCGTAGCGAAGTCTCGGCCAGTGACACTGCCAGGGAATCGTCACCGGACCAAAGTTGATGCACCGGGTACTGAACGCGCAGCGTTTGCATTGCGGGTATCGCCTGAAAGCGCAAAGCCGGCCAGTCATCTGCGAGAACGGCGACAAGATCCTCGATCGTCGCGGACTCCGCGTCGGGTGCGTCAAAGACTTCGACCCGAGCCCATTCGAGTTCCGCAAGATCGGCCAGGCACTTTGGCATGTCTTCTCGGTGCCGCAGAAATTCGGCGAGAGCGCGTCCCAGGTGACGGACCGATGGCTGTTGCGAGGGAAACTCCTCCAGATAGTTTGCCACAACCTGGTCGAATTGCTCAGTGCCGAGCAGAGCGACCACTCGGGGGAAGTCTTCGCGCAGGACGTCGCGCAGCCGCAAAAAATAAGCGTCCGAGTAAACCTGGATTCATGTTCTCCGATCGCAGTCGTCGCGACCGCGCACCAAACCGATAAAGGCGGGAGCAATCGAGTCTCGGCCGGGCCGGACCGGTACCGACTCCCAGAACAATCGCTGTACTTCATGCAGAGACGCAGCTGGCACAGAGTACCTCACCTTCGATTTCACGCGCGCGATTTGCTTCGGCAAGGAGTTCGTCAAAAGAGGGGATCCGATCGTCCCATTCCACGAGAGTCGATACACCGCCGAACCTTCGCACCGCCTCGCGATAGAGCCGCCATACCGGATTTGGCACTGGATGATCGTGCGTATCGATCAGCAAGTCTCCGTCGCTGCTGTGACCAGCCAGGTGAATCTGACCGACGCGGTCCGCTGGAACTCCCGAGAGATATTCCATCGGCGAGAAACCGTGATTCACTGCGTTGACGTAGATGTTGTTAACGTCCAGCAGAATTCCGCAGTCAGCTTCCTCAGCGACCGCGGCCAGAAAGACCCATTCCGGCATCGACGAGATCGCATAGGTCAGGTAGCTGGAAACATTCTCTATAAGGACGCGCCGACCGAGTCGGTCCTGAACCTGGCGGATTCGGGAAGCGACGTGCCTTAACGCTTCTTCAGTGTAGGGAAGCGGCAAAAGATCGTGCGCAAACTGGCCGCCGCTTGCTCCCCAACAAAGATGATCGGAAACCCAGGCTGGATCGAAGCGACCAATCAACGAATTCAATTCCGCCAGGTAGTCCTGTCTCAGAGGATCGGTGCCACCTATATTCAGCGACACGCCATGAAGAACGACTGGCGCGAGCTCGCGAGCTTTCTCGAGAATCTTCAGTGGCCGGCCGCCTGCGATCATGAAGTTCTCCGAGATCACTTCGAACCAGTCCGCACGCGCTGTCTTGTCCAGAACGTGCGGGTAGTGAACGGTCCGAAGACCGACGCCGTGACCCAGATGGGGTAGCAAGCTCATGGATTTGGCAGGACCCCGGCCGCGAAGCCGAGGCCCCCTCATTGATCTACTTGCTGTCCGGCGCTCCGACTGTACCGCCCTTGTCCTTGCAATCCTGCGTGGACGTTTGGACGAATCCTTGTCCTTTGCAGGCGTTCTTGCCCTTGCAGTCGTTTTGCGCAGATTTGCAGGACGACTGTCCCTTGCAGCTGTTCCCACCGACGCACTTCACCTGATCGGCGCCAGCGCTCTGTTGGGCGCGCGCGTTCACGGCGCCGGTTACAAACAGCATCGCCACTGCACTGGCGATCAGCACATTCTTCGCGTTCATTTTTTCTCCTCCTAAGGAGTTGGGTTATAGGACTTTGATTCCGCGACGAGAGAAAGGTTTCAGTCCCCACGTACGAACTCTCTGGCGAGAGAACGCTGTAACCTCGTCAGCTTCTGACGCATCTAACTTGCTCGGGCGGAGGCCCTTAGCAGCGTGTACCAGAAAAAGCTCATAACTGTTGCGGCTGAACTCTCCGACCGGCTGTCGGCTGCATGGTGGATTCCCGCGCTCCTGATGCGTCTCTTTGTCGGCTACTTCTTCATGGAGACCGGGTGGGGAAAGATTCACAACCTCGACGGATTCACGATGAGGTTCGCGCAGTGGGGTATTCCCTACCCCGCGTTCAATGCCGCGTTGTCGGCGTACACGGAATTCCTCGGCGGTGCACTGACGATTCTCGGGTTGGGAATGCGTTTCGTTTCGATTCCCATGATCATCAATATGATAGTCGCGATCCTGACTGTGAAACTGAAGGATGTCAGCGGCCTCGATGACTTTGCCGAACTCGACGAACCGCTGTACGCGTTGTCGTTTGTCTGGCTGTTCTTTTCAGGCGCTGGATGGCTGAGTGTCGATTATCTTCTAAGACAATTCGTGGACAAGGCGATCAGCCGCGATAAGTCATCGATACGCGCCGATGCGCCATTTGTTCAGCTCGCTGACTCTCAGGCTCCTCACATCCCGGACCGTTAGACAGCAAATCGCTGACTACTCAAAAGGAAGGAATGATGAATACTGATCAAGTGATTTCGCCCACCGCACGTTATCGCACTGTGAACTCGAACGGGATGAAAATCTTTTATCGCGAGGCCGGTGAGTTGAACGCGCCGGCCGTCTTGCTGCTTCATGGCTTCCCGACGTCGTCGCATATGTTCCGCGATCTGATCCCACTGCTCGCCGATCGCTATCATTTGATCGCTCCGGATCTGCCGGGCTTCGGCTTTACCGAAGCGCCGCGATGCACTGAATTCAAATACACGTTCGAAAATCTTGCCGGCGTCATCGACGATTTCACGCAGGCCGTCGGTCTCGATCGCTATGCGATCTATATCTTCGATTACGGCGCCCCGGTTGGCTTGCGGCTCGCGCTCAAGCATCCCGAGCGCATCACTGCGATCATCTCGCAGAATGGTAACGCCTATGTAGAGGGCCTGAGCGACGGTTGGAACCCGATCCAGAAATACTGGAAGGAGCCGACCGAGGCTAATCGTGCCGCGCTTCGTGCCTTTCTTACGCCGGAAATGACCAAGCTTCAGTACATGCACGGAGTAAAGGACGAAACCCGGATGGCGCCGGAGTCTTACACGCTCGACTCCGCGCTACTGGCACGGCCGGGGAACGACGATATCCAACTTGACCTGTTCCTCGACTACGCGAATAACGTCGCGCTATATCCTAAATTTCAAGATTACTTCCGCGCGCGGCGCCCACCATTGCTCGCGGTGTGGGGCAACACCGATCCATTCTTCCTGCCCGCAGGTGCCAAAGCGTTCACCCGTGATAACCCCGACGCGGAGGTTCACTTTTACGACACCGGCCATTTTGCGCTTGAAACCCATGTCCGCGAGATCGCAAGCGCGATTCGCGAGTTCCTGGGCCGCAAGTTGGTGAACCAGAATTGACGCGGTTCGGGCCTTGAGATTCGCGTTGGGAATGGTCGTGGCGCTGTGTCTCTTCAGCACTGCAGCCGAATTGAACGCCGCCTCGGCGAATCCCTCTGCGACACCGGCTCCTGCTGAGTCGATGTCCATCGGCGGCGCAGCGATCAGCGTGCAAATCGAGGCGGGTGATCTCACCGTGTCACGCATTCAGGTCAACGAATGGGTTCGAAGATCAGCTTGCGCGGTAAGCGAATATTACGCCGGGTTTCCCGTTCGAAACGTCGAGGTGAAGGTCGTGCCGACCGACGAAGGCAACGGCGTAATGTTCGGCAGGACCGTCGTGGTCGATCGAACTCCCGTGATCCGGGTTGGCCTGTCCAGGCTCGCAAGTGATTCAAGCCTGGCTGACGACTGGGTAATGACGCATGAAATGGTCCATCTCGCCTTTCCTTCGGTTCCAGACCAGCACCACTGGATCGAGGAAGGCATCGCCACCTACGTCGAGCCGATCGCGCGCGCACAGGTCGGCGACCTCTCACCGGAGATAGTCTGGCGCGAACTCGTGGACGGCCTTCCGAAGGGATTGCCGGCACCCGGCGATCGCGGCCTCGACAATACCCATACTTGGGGCCGCACCTATTGGGGCGGCGCGCTCTTCTGCTTGATGGCAGATGTCGAGATTCACCGGCGTACCAAGAATCGATATGGGCTCCAGGATGCTTTGCGAGGGATTGTGCGCGCCGGCGGCAACATGGAGCACGACTGGCCGCTCGCTCGAGCTCTGAAGGCTGGAGACGACGCTATCGGAGTACCAGTCCTCACACAGCTGTACGATCAGATGAAAGCGACCGCGGTAACTCCGGACCTCTCCGTGATGTGGCGTGAATTGGGTGTTCAGCCTTCCGGCGATTCCGTCGTGTTCAACAGCAGCGCTCCGCTCGCCCCGGTCGTTCGCTCGATTATGGCGAGACGGTCAAGCCCCGGCGAGGCATGCGTACAGACCGGGACGAAGGCGCGCTGACTCGCGTCTTGTACCGGAATCCGCCGCGGCAGGAGAGCCCGTCGAGCGTGAGCAAGATCTGTTCGGAGCGACGGTGCAACTGGCTGCGCGGCTCTGTTCCCACGCGCAGCCCGATTGGTTGCGGGGGAAGGATTTGAACCTTCGACCTCCGGGTTATGAGCCCGGCGAGCTACCAGACTGCTCCACCCCGCCTCGGCAGTGTATCTGCCGCTTGGTCAGCCGGTCAACATGAATGCAGGAAAATGCGCGCGGGCGTGTGATTGCCGCGATCGCGGCGAATCCGGAACTAGCCGGCGAGAATCCGGATGTTGCAGTGGCGATGCTTCAGGCCGAACTCGATGATCTCTTTTTCGATCGGGGTCGCGCCGGGTTTTGCGTCGGTCAGCATCAGCTCTTTGGCGACGGCGTTATCGACACCGTCGGCTTCGACATCAACGTTGTGGTCGTCACAGATGATAAATGCCATTTGGTTAAAAGCACCTCGAACGAACCAACCTATAAGATTTTTTCACCGGATTGAACCACGCCGCGGCAACCTCGCCTGACGCGATTTGTGGTAGTCGTGATCGTGACGAGAGAAACGCAAACGCGGGAGTCGATGCAATGAGTCTGAAGGGAAAAGCCGCGGCAATCGGAATCGGAGAACTCAAACCGGTCAAGGAACCCGGCGACCTGACCGCGCTCGGCCTGATGGCGCGCGTGGCGGCCGAGGCGATCGCCGACGCCGGCCTCGAGAAAAATGACATCGACGGCTTCCTGGTCGGCGTGCCGTTTTCGGATCCGGGGATGATTTACCCGGCGAGCGCGGCCGAAGTGCTGGGGCTCAACCTGCGGATGCTGAACCAGGTCGATATCGGCGGCGCCAGTCCGGCCGGAATGATCTGGCGCGCGGCTGCCGCGATCGACGCCGGCATGTGCAGCGCGGTGCTATGCGTCGTCGCGGACCTGAACAAGGGCGGCGACCAGCGCCCGCCGGTGGTCTCGGTGCAGCGCGAATTCGAGGCGCCCTACGGAAATATCGGCGCGAACTGCGGCTACGCCATGATCGCGCATCGCCATATGCATGAGTACGGCACCACCGCGCGGCAGATGGCGAAAGTCGCGGTCGATCAGCGAACCAACGCGCTCAAGAATCCGCTGGCGACGTTCAACGACAAGCCGCTGACGATTGACGACGTGCTCAACTCGCGCATGATCGTCGACCCGCTTCATCTATATGAAATCGTAAGCCCGGTGAGCGGCGGGGCGGCGATAATCGTCGCGTCGCCCGAGGTCGCGAAGCGCGCGAAGCATCCGCCGATATGGCTGCTGGGTGCGGGCGAAGCTGCCAATCATTCGAGCATCACGTATGCGCCGTCGATCACCACGTCGCCGATCAAGCCGGCGGCCGAGAACGCGTTCAAGATGGCGGGCCTGCAGCCGAAGGACATGGACCTCGTCTGTCCGTACGACTGCTACACGATCACCGTGATCGTCACGCTCGAAGACGCGGGCTTCTGCAAGAAAGGGCAGGGCGGGCCGTTCGTCGCGGAGCACGACCTGACCTATGCGGGCGACTTTCCCTGCAACACGCACGGCGGGCAGTTGTCGTTCGGCCAGCCGGGGCTGGCGGGCGGCATGAGTCACGTGACGGAAGCGATACGACAGTTGATGGGACGCGGCGGCGAGCGTCAGGTCAAGGGCGCGGCGCTCGGCTACGTCAACGGCAACGGCGGAATAATGAGCGAGCAGGCAAGTCTCGTGCTGGAGCGCAGATCATGAGCGAATACTACAAACCGCTTCCAAAGCCATCGACAACGAGCCGTCCGTTCTGGGAAGCGGCGCGGCGCCACGAATTGACGATTCAGCGATGCGGCGCGTGCCGCGAGTACATCTACTATCCGCGTCCGCGATGTCCAAAATGCTTCTCCGACCAGCTTGCGTGGGAGCGCGTGAGCGGGCGCGGCAAGGTGTACAGCTATACCGTCGTGCGGCGAGCGTCGGCCCGCTCGTTTGGCGACGCGCCGTACGTGCTGGCGATAGTCGAGCTGGCCGAAGGACCGCGCCTGACGACGAATATCGTCGCGGCGCCGGAGAGTGTGCGGGTCGAGATGCCGGTGCAGGTTTTCTTCGACGACGTGACGCCCGATCACACGCTGGTGAAGTTCAAGCCGGCGTAGTTTTCTCGATCACGCCAAAAGCACGGCGACGATTCCGGTCAGGAAGATGCCGTCGAAGGTGCCGGCGCCGCCGATCGATGCGACCGGCGCGCCCAGGTGGCGCAAGTTGCGCAGGTTGAGCAGGTCGGCGCCGATGAGCGTGCCCAGCACGCCGCTGATGAATGCGACGGCGTCGCGATGATGCTGCGACGATCCGAGGAAGTAGCCGCATAGCGCCGCGACGATCGGCGGTATCAGCATCGGCGTCGCAATTCCCATCCCTGGCACCGGCATCGCGAACCGATGCACGATGGCGGTGACGATCGCGACGCCGATCAGCGCCGGCATGATTATCGCCGGCATCTGCGTCAGCAGGTACACCGAGATGGCGACGGGAACGATCGCGCCGCCGACGTTTACCGCGAGGATGGTCGAGTCGGTCGCGTAGCGAGTCGGCACCCGGTAGCGCACGCCGAAGCTGCGGACTATCTCGTCGGGATGGGTATGGCCGTTGGCGACGCGCGTGATTGGAATATTGATGTAGCTGCCGACCAGACTCACGAGCAGCGCCGTGAACGCCAGCTCGGGCGGCAGGCCGATGGTCACGAACGCGTAGTTGATTACGTGGATTTCGAGCAGGATAAAAAAGAACGCGAGGACGAGGAAGAAGACGATCGCGTAGAACGCGAGAAATGGTGCGAAGAACACGCGGCTATCTTAGCCGTGACGCAGGCCGGGGAAGAAACGGCGGCGCGAGCCGAGTGCGTCGGCGTAGCGCCCGCCCATCGCGCGCTCCTCGGCCGGAATCCTCACGGCGAGAATCAGCGCGTTGCCAATCGAGAATGCGATCGCCGTGAAGAGCGCGCCGCCGATCATCGGCACGGCCGCGATTTCGATCACCACCGCCAGGTAGTTGGGATGGCGCATGAAGCGATACGGGCCGTCGGTCGCGGGGGTGCGATCGGGGCTCACTATTATTCGCGTGTTCCATCGATCGCCGAGCGTCGCGACCGCCCAGTAGCGCAGCGCCTGCGCGAAGATTTCAGCGACGAGCGCGATCCACGCGACGATCGGCGCCAATGCGTGCGGGAAAAACGTCGCCTCGACCGCGCATGACACGATGAACAGCGTGTGAAACGCGACCATCACGCGATAGTGCGCCTGTCCGACTTCGACCGCGCCGTGCGCGAACGCGCGGCGGGCGTTGCGGCGCGCGCGATCGAGTTCGAAGATCCGCTCGACCACGAGCAGCGCGAGAATGATCAGATACGTGCGGAGCGAGATCACCACTTCGGCGATGTCACCATTTCAGAAGAACGAGCTCGACCGAGAAGCCGGGACCCATCCCGATGATCAGGCCGTAGTCGCCGGGTGCGGCTTCGTTGTCCTCGATCAATTCATCGAGGACGAACATGATGGACGCCGACGAGAGGTTTCCGACCGACTGCAGCGAGCGCCACGAACGCGCCAGCGCACCCTCTGGGAGCGCCAGTGCGCCTTCGAGGGTCTCGAGCACTTTGGGACCGCCGGCGTGCGCGATCCAGTGGCGGATGTCCGAGCGGTCGATCTGTTGCGTCGCCAGGAACGAATCCACTTCGTCGAGGATGTTGGCGCGGACGAGTTCGGTGAGTTTCGACGACAGGACGATCTTGAAACCGCTGTCGACTATTTCCCAGCCGAGAATTTCCTCGGTATTCGGGAAAACCAGCGATCGCGTCGCAAGGACCTGGGGACCGGTACCGGCCGATTGAGCATTGCCGCCTATCAGCATCGCGGCCGCGCCGTCGCCGAACAGTCCAGAGGCGATGATATTCGCGATGGAAAGATCTTCGCGCTGCAGAGTGAGCGAGCACAACTCGACCGACAGCAGCATCGCGACTTCCGACGGGTACGCGCGGATGTAATCGGCGGCGCGCGCAGTGCCGGCGGCGCCTGCGACGCAGCCCAGTCCGAAGATAGGAGTGCGCTTGATTTCCTTGCGCATCCCGAGTGCGCTGATGACGCGCGTGTCGATGCTCGGAACGGCGATGCCGGTGACGGTTACGAAAAACAGATGGTCGACATCGCGCGGCTTCAGCCCGGCGCGTTCGAGCGCGAGCTCCGCCGCCATGGTGCCGACTTCAGGTGCGACGCGCAGCCACGCGTCATTGGCTTTGGCGAATGTGTCGAGCGGGATGTACTGCTCGATCGGCAAGGCGAGGTGACGCCCGGTGATTCCCAGCGCGCCCTGGAGTTTGTCGAAGCGGCGCATATCCGACCACCGCCGCTCCCAAAGCTCACGCAGGCGCGAGGTCAGCTGTTCCTGATCGACGTAGTTGCCGGGTAACGCTGTTCCGGTTCCGATGACACGGGGTGAATCGTTGCTAGTCACTTATAATCGCGTGGCGTCCGAGCGACGGAACTCGTGACGACATCGCTGCCTCTCCTTCTCCGCGGGCGAACCCTAACATGAACATGGGGTAAGAGCTATGCGGCAGGTCAGGGATCGTTCGGGCATCTTTGATGCTACTCGCATCGGGCCTGCAATTATATATCGCTCTTGTGCCCCGCGCTGCATCCGTTAAGATCACCATTCAATGAAATCTGAAGAACGCCGCGAACTGCTGGCGATGCTCGCCCGGGAGTCGTACTTCGAGCGCGAACTGACGCTCGCTTCGGGGCGGTCGTCGAACTACTACGTCGATTGCAAACGCACGCTGTACCTGCCGCGTGGAGCGTACCTGGCGGGAGAGCTCGTGCTCGAACTCGCGACCGCGGCGGGCGTCGAGCAGATCGGCGGCATGGCTGCAGGAGCGTTGCCGGTGACCGACGCGGTGATGGCCGCGGCGCATCGGCACGGCGTTGATATTCGCGGTTTCTTCGTGCGCAAGGAAACCAAGCAGCACGGCCTCCAGCAAATCGTCGAAGGGGCGTTCAAGCCGGGGCTCAAGACCGCCGTGATCGACGATACGATCACGACCGGCGGCTCGAGCCTGCAGGCGGTGGCTGCGATGCGCGAGGCGGGCGGCAACGTGATCGCGGCAATCACGCTGGTCGAGCGCGGCGAGGGCGCGGTCGAGGCGTTCGCGCGCGCCGGCCTGAAGTATAGCTGGGTGTTTACGTCGGAAGAGGTGCGCGCCGAGCGTGCCGCGCATCCCGTCGCTGGCTGATTGCGCTTGGCAGCCAATCCCGACACCGCAGTGGCGGCGATCTTTGGCGATCCGGTAGGACATTCCAAATCGCCCGCGATGCACAACGCGGCGTACGCGGCGCTCGGCATGAACCGGACCTACACGGCGTTCCGCGTCACTTCGGGGAACCTCGCGCAGGCGCTGCGCGCGATTCATCCGCTCGGAATAATCGGCGTAAATCTGACCGTTCCGCACAAGGAAGCTGCGGCCCGGCTCATCAAGGATCTCAGCGGCGAGGCGCGCGTGCTCGGCGCGGTCAACTGCGTCGTCAGTCGGCGCGGCGGGCTGCGCGGCGACAACACCGACGCGCGCGGCCTCGAGCGCGACCTGCGCGATCTCGGATGCGAGCTGCGCGGGCGGCTCGCGATCGTGATCGGCGCGGGCGGCGGCGCGGCTTCCGCGGTTCTCACCTGCGCCCGGCTCGGCGCGAGTCGGGTGGTAATCGTAAATCGCACGCCTGCTCGCGCGGCGGCGCTGGCGCGGCGATTCTCAGCCAAGGGAGCGCATGCCGCGGGCGAGCCGCGCGGGCTGGACGCGTTGATGGACTCCGAGCTGCTCGCTGGGGCGCGATTGATCGTCAACGCGACCTCGATGGGTCTGACGACGGATCGATTTGCGCGGCTCGATTACGGCTCAACCGCGTCCGACTGCCTGTTCTACGATCTGATCTATGCGCGCGAGCCGACCGCATTTCTGAAGCCGGCGATCGCGGCCGGCCGGCACGCGACCGACGGCGCCGGGATGCTGATAAACCAGGGTGAACTCGCGTTCAAGCTGTTCAATCGCATCGCGGCGCCGGCGGGCGTGATGCGCGCGGCTTTGTTCAACGCGCTGGGACGAGAGCTCAGCGAGCGTTGACCTCGATTCGCCGCGGCCGAACGCGTTCGCTCTTCGGCAGAGTCAGTTCGAGGACGCCGTCGCGCATCGTGGCGTTGATCCGCTGCGCGTCGATATCCTCATTGAGTTCGAACTGTCTAAAGTAGTTTCCGACATTGTACTCGGTGTAGAGCGGCGCGAGTTTCTGATACGCGTCGGTCGAGACCGTGCCGACTATAGTGAGCGTGCCGCCGTTGAGCGTCACCTCGACATCGCTCTGCTTGACGCCCGGCATGTCGGCGTACAGTTTGAGCGAATCGTTCAATTCCTGGATATCAACCACGGGCAGAAAGAAACGGCCGGCGCGAGTTTTCTCCTGGCCTGCTACGGCCTGCTTCTCCTGGGCGGCAATTTCCTGCTGAGTCATTTTGGCTTCCTCCTTTTGCGAGTTTTGCTACGACTGAATTCCTTACGCGGGCGTCACCGCTATCTGACGCGGCTTTGCAGCTTCCGCCTTCGGAACCTTCACCGTCAGCATGCCGGCTTCGTAACTGGCGGCGGCCTTGTCGAGATCGAGTTGCTCCGGCAATTGGACCGAGCGCGAAAATTCGCCGAACGCCCGCTCGCGCCGGTGATAGCCTCGCGCCTCGGTTGAACTTTCGCGCCTTCGCTGGCCGGTGATTGTCAGCGTATGGCCCTGGCCGGACACGCTGATTTCTTTGGGATCGATTCCGGGGATCTCGGCTATCACAGCTACTCCATCGCCGGTGTCGAAAATGTTCACCGGTGGGAAACCGCCGGAGCCGGACATGCCGAGCCCGTACCCGGGATTGCGCAGGCGGCGCTCCAGATCGCTTTGGAGCGCGAGCAGGTTGGTAACAGGATCCAATTCGGGGGAATATCTTAGCAGCGCCATATGAGCCTCCTCGTGAATGAGATTTGGAACCGCTATCCGAGCGAAAAATAATTCCTCTTCGGCGCGCGTCAAGGGGGCGGGGAATGGCAATTGACTGTTTCGATCGCGCGGTCTTAAGGTAGCGGCCGGGCGGCGTCGAAGTTCAGACGGAGGTCTCGTTATGCGCGCGGGAGTCGACCATATCATCGTTAACGTGAACGATTACGCGGCGGCGAAAAAGTTTTACTCGTGGCTGATGCCGCTAATCGGCTATCCGAAGGCGATGTCGTACGATCAGGCGCAGACCGACGTCACTACCGGGTATTTTGGCGACCACGGATCGCTGTGGATCCGGCCGTCTGATCCGGAATTTCGCGGCGACACGTTCCATCGCCATCGCGTCGGGCTGTGCGAGATCGCATTTGCAGCGGAGAGCCGCGAGCAGATCGACGAACTGGCGATGAAAATCTCGGGTGCCGGCGGCAAGGTCACCGATCCGCCCAAAGAATACGACTACCTGCCGGGATATTACGCGGTGTTTTTCACCGATCCGGACGGACTCAAGCTGGAGCTTGTGCACGTTCCGCGCTGAGCGCGCGAAATTGCTCAGACCGGTACGAGCGCGCCGACTGCGCGCCGAGCGAGCGCGAAACCCACTGGCGCGAAAAGCAGCTCCGGTTGAAGCATGATCACCGCACCGACCGCCATCAGACCCGCCGCGATCAGGAGGTCGCGCTTGTCGATATGGAAGGTCCAGCGTTCGCAATCATCGCAATAGCTCGCGTGAAATCTACTGCTGCTTTCGCATGAGTTGCAGGCCATGGCTTCAGCTCCTTCGCCGGTCGGCGCTCGCACGCCAGCCTAACCGAACATCTCCTTGAGCTTGTCCACGAAGCCCTTGGAGAGCGGATGGTTGACGGCCTTGCCGTCGAGCTTGGCGAATTCCTCGAGCAGTTCGCGCTGGCGCGCGGTCAGGCTGCGCGGCGTTTCGACGATCACCTTGATCAGCTGATCGCCGCGTCCGTAGCCGTGGAGATCGACGATGCCTTTGCCCTTGAGGCGCAGGATTTTTCCCGATTGCGTGGCGGCCGGAATCTTCAGCTTCACTTTGCCGTCGAGCGTTGGCACTTCAATCTCGGTGCCGACCGCGGCCTGCGGGAAACTGATCGGCGCCTCGATTATCACGTCGTTGTCCTGGCGCACGAACATCTCGTGCTCCTTGACGTGGATGACGACGTAGAGATCGCCTTGCGGACCGCCGCCGTAACCGGCCTCGCCCTCGCCGCGCAGCTTGAGGCGCGAGCCGTTGTCCACGCCGGGCGGAATTTTCACGGCGAGCGATTCCTGCTTGCGGATTCGTCCCTGTCCCTGGCACTTCGGGCACGGGTCGGAAATGATCATGCCCTCGCCGCGGCATTGCCCGCAGGTCGTCGAGATCGAAAAGAATCCCTGCTGCGTGCGCACCTGGCCGCTGCCGCGGCAATTGGGACATTGGCGCGCGCCGCTGGAGCCGCCGCGAGCGCGGCTGCCGTTGCATGACTCGCACTGCGTCAGGCGTTGAAACTTTACGACCTTCTCGATCCCATGCGCCGCTTCTTCGAATTCGATTTCCAGATCGTAGCGCAGGTCGTCGCCGCGCCGGGTGCGCGATCGCGAGCGCCCGCGTCCGGTGCCGAAGAAATCGCCGAAGATGTCGGAGAAGACTTCCTCGAAGCCCTGGCTGAAATCGAAGCCGCCGAATCCGCCCGGACCCCCCTGCGGTCCCTGGAACGCGGCGTGACCGAAACGATCATACTGCGCGCGCCGCTCGGGATCGGAGAGGACCTGGTAGGCCTCGTTGAGTTCCTTGAAACGTTCCTCGGCGTCCTTGTTGCCGGGATTGCGATCGGGATGAAACTGAATGGCGAGACTGCGATAGGCCTTCTTCAGTTCGATTTCGCCGGCGCCGCGATTGACACCGAGAACTTCGTAATAATCGCGCTTTTGTGCAGGCGGCATCGCGGAAAGATTCTATGCGAACACGCGCGGCGACGCCATTGGCGGACGCATAAAAGAAGGGCCGCTTGCGCGGCCCCATCGATGATTACTGGTCTTTGACTTCTTTGTAGTCCGCATCGACCACGTCTTCTTTCGCGCCGCTTTCGCCATTTCCGCTCTGGGAGCCGCTCTGGCCGCTGGCGCCATCCTGGGGACCTGCGCCCGCCTGCGGTCCTGCTCCAGCCTTGGTCTTGCTGTACATCGCCTCCGCCAGCTTGTGCGACGCGTTCTGCAGCGCCTCGGCCGCGCGATTGATCTCGTCGGCGTCCTTGGACTCGAGCTTGGTCTTCGCCTCCGCGAGCGCGTCCTCGACCTGCTTGCGTCCCGCCTCGTCGACTTCGGCGCCGTGATCCTTGAGCGTCTTCTCGGTCGTGTAGATCAGGTTGTCGAGCTTGTTGCGCGCCTCGGCTTGCTGACGGCGAGCATGGTCGTCGGCGGCATGCGCCTCGGCCTCGCGCACCATCTTCTTGATCTCTTCCTCGTTGAGACCCGACGACGCAGTGATTTTGATCGACTGCTCCTTGTTGGTGCCGAGGTCCTTCGCATGCACGTTCACGATTCCGTTCGCATCGATGTCGAACGTGACCTCGACCTGCGGCATCCCGCGCGGAGCCGGTGGAATTCCGATCAAGTCGAACTGGCCGAGCAGTTTGTTGTCCGACGCCATCTCACGCTCGCCCTGGAAGACGCGAATCGTGACTGCCGTCTGATTGTCCTGCGCGGTCGAGAACGTCTGGCTCTTGCGCGTGGGAATCGTCGTGTTCTTTTCGATGAGCTTGGTGAACACGCCGCCGAGCGTTTCGATTCCGAGCGAGAGCGGAGTCACGTCGAGCAGCAGCACGTCCTTGACTTCGCCCTTGAGCACGCCCGCCTGGATTGCCGCGCCGATCGCGACGACCTCATCCGGGTTGACGCCCTTGTGCCCTTCCTTGCCGAACAGGCGCTTCACGCGCTCCTGCACCGCGGGCATGCGCGTCATGCCGCCGACGAGCACGATCTCATTGATCTCGCTGGCCTTGAGGCCCGCGTCGCGCAGCGCAGTCACGCATGGCGCATCGAGCCGGTCGAGCAGGTCGGCGCACAGCGCTTCGAGCTTCGCGCGCGTCAGCTTGATGTTGAGATGCTTGGGTCCCGACTGATCGGCCGTGATGAAGGGCAGGTTGATGTCGGTCTCGGTCACGGTCGACAGCTCGGTCTTGGCCTTCTCGGCCGCTTCCTTCAGCCGCTGCAACGCCATCCGATCCTTGCGCAGATCGATCGCCTGGTCCTTGCGGAATTCGTCGGCCAGGTAGTCGATGACGCGCTGATCGAAATCCTCGCCACCGAGGAAGGTGTCGCCGTTGGTCGCCTTGACCTCGAACACGCCTTCGCCCAGTTCGAGAATTGAAATGTCGAACGTGCCGCCGCCGAGATCGAACACGGCGATCTTCTCGTCCTTCTTCTTGTCGAGGCCGTACGCCAGCGACGCCGCTGTCGGCTCGTTGATGATTCGCAGCACGTTCAGGCCCGCGATACGGCCGGCATCCTTGGTGGCCTGCCGCTGGCTGTCGTTGAAGTACGCAGGCACGGTGATTACGGCCTCGGTAACTTTCTCACCGAGATAATCTTCGGCGGTCTGCTTCATCTTCTGCAGGATGAACGCGGAAATCTCCGGCGGGCTGTATTTCTTGCCGCGGATTTCCACCCATGCCGCGCCGTCGTCGTTCTTCACGACTTTGTACGGCAGAACTTTCAGCGCCTTCTGAACTTCGGGGTCGTCGAACCGGCGGCCCATCAGGCGCTTGATCGCAAAAACTGTATTGGTTGGATTGGTGATCGACTGGCGCTTGGCGATCTGGCCGGTGAGCCGCTCGCCCGCTTCCGTAAACGCGACTACGGACGGCGTCGTGCGACTGCCTTCGGAGTTGGCGATAACTACGGGGTCGCCACCCTCCATGATCGCGACGCAACTATTCGTCGTGCCCAGGTCGATACCGATAACTTTTGCCATTTTCCTAAAGGTCCCCTGATATAGAACTTAAGATAGAGATAATCACGGTTCAGTCATTTTCAACGTCAGAGGCATCGCTTTCGCCTCCGTTTCGCTTCCCGGAATCGGCCCGGCTCCCTTTGCGACCGACACCCGCGCGGGCCGCAGGACGCGCTCGCCGATCAGGTAGCCGCGATGGAATTCATCGACGACCGTGTTCGGCGGATGCTTCTCCGACGCCACGTGATCGACCGCCTCATGCCGATTGGGGTCGAACGATTGGCCGACGGACTGCAATGGCGTCACGCCTTGCGCGCGCAGGAAATCGATCAGCGCCCGCACCGTCATCTCGACGCCGTCGACGATCGTCTTGGCGTCGGTGCCGTTGCGAGCGGCCGCGAGCGCGCGCTCGAGGTTGTCGATAATCGGCAGCAGGTCGCGCAGAATGCTCTCGCGCTGGATCCGCACGGACTCCTCGCTCTGCTGGCGGATGCGCTTGCGCGCATTTTCAGAGTCGGCGAGCGTGCGCAGGTACTTGTCCTTGAGCTCGGCGATTTCCTTGTCTTTTTCAGCCAACTGCGCGCGCAGCGTATCCACCTCGCCGCCAGGCTGTGACTCGCCGCCGCCGTCGATAGGGTCGAACTCTCCATCCATACCGGGATTTCCGTCCTGAGGATGCTTGTTTCGTTTGTTCATTTTAATGAACCGAACCGACCTTAAACCTAAGCACGATTCAGGGTCGTGCCAGTGCAGGCAAGGGCGGAAATCGCTGGATTTTTTGTCGACCTGGCGGGGAGTTTTTGAGGGGTTTTTCCTAATTGCCTCGCCCCAAGAGGGGAGAGGCCGACACGCGTCCTCGCGTGGCGGGTGAGGGACCGAAATTCTTCAGTTTTGTGCGTAGTTCCGGATGTGCGGCGCAACAGACAATCGCGCCGCACAATGGTCCTCCACCCTAACCCTCCTCCCATTTTGGAGGAGGGAACCAGAGTCAGGTCAGTATTCCATCAGGCGGGACAGGGCGCGCGCGGTGTACTCGACCAGCGGGATCACGCGGTCGTAGTCCATCCGCACCGGGCCGACGATTGCGAGGCTGCCGAGCGCGCTCGAGCCGCTGGCGTATGACGCCGAGACCACGCTCAACGACGACAGCCGCGGGTCGTAGTTCTCCGAGCCGATCGACACCGTCAGGCCAGCGTTGGTGAGGCTGCGTTCGAGCAGTTCGAGCAGCGCGGTTTTGTCGTCGAGCGCGCGCAGCAGCTCGCGCATCTTGTTGCGATCGGAAAACTCCGGCTGCTCGAGCGCCTGCAGGCTGCCCTCGACGTATAGCTCGGGACGCCCGGCGTAATCCGCGATCGCCTCGCCCAGCGCCAGCGCGTCGTGCATGAAGCGATCGTAGTTCGCGCGTTCCTCGCGCAGTTGCGATTCGATCCAGCGGCGCGCCTCGTCGAGCGTGCGGCCTTCGAGCGACTCGTTGAGGTAGCGCGCCATGCGGTCGAGCTCGTCCTGCGAATGGTCGCGATCGGTATCGACGATTCGATTTTGCATCGCGCCCTTGGTGGCGACGAAAACCGCCAGCACCTGGTTGTCGCGCAGGCGCACGAAATTGACGCGCTCGATGATCGAAGCTTCGAGCCGCGGCGCCATCACCAGCGCCGCCTGCCCGGTGAGGATCGAGAGCAGCCGCGGGGTGTCGCGCAGGACCTCGCCGAGGTTGCGCATCGCGCTCGAATAATGGAGCTCAATCTGCGCGCGATCCTCGAAGCCGATTCGCGTCGCCGCGCCGAGATGATCGACGTAGTAGCGAAACGCCTTCTCGGTCGGCACCCGGCCCGCCGACGTATGCGGCTGACGCAGGTAACCGCCGTCTTCGAGCTCGGCCATCATGTTGCGGACCATGGCGGCGCGCACGCCGAGCTGATGGTGCGCGACTATCTGCGCGGAACCCACAGGCTCGGCGGTCGAGATGAACTCCTGCACCGCCGCCAGCACCAACGCATGCTGGCGGCTCGTAAGATTGTTGCTGGCAGAATCCTGAGTCATCTCATGACGGGCCACGCGGCGCAGCCCTGTTACAATTCTGTTACTCCTTCAGCGATACATTCAAGCGCTATCGTAACGCAATGGTGCGATTGCGGTGATAGCGAGCCGGTTTTCGCTGACATAGGATCGATCCGATGGCGCGCAAAGCCAAAATCATCAAGCCGCGGCGCGTATATGTCCCCGTCGTGCCCGCCAATGCGTCGTGGTTCGACAGCGACAGCTACGACCGGCGCACGTGGAATGAAATCGTCGCCGACGCGCCGTCGATCGGCGAGCTGGCGGAAACCGGCGAGCGGCTGGTGCCGCATTTCGGCGCGTTGGTGCAGGATCTGTTCTTCGCGCTGTTCAAGATGAACCCGGTGATGCGTAAAGCCGGCGATGTGCGGCTGGCGGCCGCGCTCAACCGCACTATCCTCGAACAGATCGTGCCGTCGGCGCCGTTCCAGGCGCTGCGGTCGCGCACCGCGCTCGAAGAAGACAAGGCCGCGATCGCCGCGATCGTGATGAGCGAGCATGCGCTCGAACTGGTGAAATCCGAGAAGCTCATCAACCGCAGCGAGATGCTCGACCTGTGGGACCTCGCGCGCCAGGAACAGGACCTCGAAGCGCGGGCCGAGGCGGTCAAGGCCGTCAACGAAATGCAGGAGCCGAAGGAGGGCGACGAGGAGTCCGCTCCCGGCGAAGAAAAGAAAGATCAGGCCAGGAAAAAAGAGCTGGCCGAGATGGCGGATGCGGCTGAGCGCGCGGCCAAGGTTTCCGAGGCGCGGCTCAATCAGAAGTCGCGGCAGTTCGAGACTCAACTCAAGGGCGCCGATCAGAGCGCGCTCAAACGCATGCAGCTCAAGACCGCCGAACTTGCCAATGAGATCGATCAGGCGGCCGAGGACAGTCATGACTTCAGCCGCGAATTCGGGCAGGGCGGACGCGTCGCGGCCGGCGCGCGCCTCGAGCTCGGACGGCGGCTCGCGCGCAACAAGAAGCTTGGCGAGCTGGCGCGGATGGTCGGGCGGTTCAAGCAGGACGCGCGCGCGCTCAAGCGCAAAACGCTCGAACGCGGCGTCGCCGAAGCTTATGACATCGAGCTCGGCTCCGAGCTCGGTCGTCTGATTCCCGCCGAGCTGCTCGCGATGCATCATCCCGTGCTCAAGCGCGATTTCCATCGCCGCGTGCTCGAAGGCACCGTGCTGCAGTACCGCCTGCGCGACGACGAGCAGAAGGGCAAGGGCCCGATGGTCGTGTGTATCGACGTGAGCTCCTCGATGCAGGGGGACAAGGAGATGTGGTCGAAGGCGGTCGCGCTGACGCTGATGGATATCGCGCGGCGCCAGCGGCGGCTGTTCCGCGCCGTCATGTTTTCATCGGGACCCGGGAGCCTGAAGGTGCTCGACCTCAATCGCGAGCGGCGTTATCAGCCCGACCTCAACAAGGTGGTCGAGATGGCCGAGTACTTTCCCGGCGGCGGCACCGACTTCGAGTCGCCGATCGACGCCGCGGTCGAGCTGCTCGGCGAAAAGAAACTCAAGCGCGGCGACATCGTGATAATCACCGACGGCGAATCGCAGGTGAGTCCCGAATGGCTGGCGCGGCTGAAGGAACGCAAGGACGAGCTGGATTTTTCGATTTTCGCGGTGCTGGTGGACGTGGGATCGGCGGAGATGTCGTCGCTGGCGCAGTTTGCGGATCGAATCACCTCGGTCAAGCGTATCAGTGACGAGCACGCCCGCGACATTTTCCTGCACGTGCAGTCATCATGAAGAAGACCGATCACGAAATAGTGCTCGAGCCGATCGATCGCAGCAACTACCGCAAGCTGTTCCGTATGCAGCTACGGCCCGAGCAGATCACTTTCGTCACGCCGCCGCGATGGACGCTCGCGCGATGCTACGTGAAGCAGTTCGGCGACGAATTCGAGCATCTGCCGCATCTGATTCGCGCGGCGGACGAAGTGGTCGGATACGCGACCACCGCATGCGACCCGAACAGCGCTGAAAATTACTGGATCGACGACATAATGATCGATGCCGAGCATCAGGGCAAAGGCTATGGCCGCGCCGCAATGGTCGTGGTGATCAAGATGATCGCCGCGCGCTATCCGCGATGCCGCGCGGTACAGCTAACCTGCTTTCGCACCAATACCAACGCAGCGGCGCTGTACACGAGCCTCGGCTTCGAAGCCGACAGGCAGACGTCGATGAAGAATTCGGCGAGCCGAACTACAAGCTGAGCGGCGAGGCACTCGCGAAGTTCCGGAAGTAGCCAGTAGTACTGGCCGGGCATTCGTCTGCCGTCCAATTTTTTCTTCGCGTCATCTTTTCTTCGTGTCATTCCTTTCTTCGTGTCATCCCGAGCGTAGCCGAGGGACCCCGAATTTTTCTCGGCGTTGGTCGGTGCACCTCAACCATGGTGCAATCGGCGTGTTCGCTGGAGAGGTGCAAAAACAGGCGAGCACCTGAATGCTTAGCGCGATGCATGGCTGGGGGGTGCTTCGGCGGGCGCCGAAAAAAATTCGGGGTCCCTCGGCTACGCTCGGGATGACACAAAAAAGTGAGCACGCTGGCATCTTGAAAGATGCGTGCGACCTAACCCCTAACCCCTTCCCCTGGTGGAAGGCGATTTTGTTGCTGTTGACACTCACGCCCAAATGTGATTAAATTCCGTTCATGCAGAACCTAGCATCATTCGACCGGATGTTCTCGGATGAAACCGCGTGCAAGCAATATTTGGCTGACAAGCGTTGGCCCGATGGCGTTAAATGCCCGCGCTGCCACCGCAAGGAAGGCGTCTATGCGCTCAAGGCGCGGCCCTTTCATTGGGCGTGCAAGAACAAGGATTGCGGTGGTCGCAATGGCTATCGTTTCAGCGTCATCACTCACACGATCTTTCAGGACACAAAGATTCCGCTGACACTGTGGTTCAAGATCGGTTTCCTGATGATCACCGCGAAGAAGGGACTTAGCTCGCTACAGGTCCGGCGCATGGTGTTCGGCGAGCGTTCCGGTACTGACTGGCGCACTTGCTGGTACATCTGCCATCGCTGGCGCGCTGCCATGAAAGGCGATGCATTCTGCCTGAGCGGAGAAATCGAAGTGGACGAAACTTATGTCGGCGGCAAGGAATTCAACAAGCACAAAAGCAAGCGCAAAGGCGTAGTCGGCAGCGCTGGCAAAGTCGCGGTTATCGGCGCGATCAGTCGCAAGGGCATGGTCGTTACCAAAGTGATCGAGAACACCGACACAAAAACTTTGGACGATTTCGTTCATCAGGCAGTCGGCCCAAACGTCTCGCTAGTTTCGACCGATGAACATTCAGGATACCGCTTGCTGAGCCGCGATCTGCCGCATCAGGTCGTGCGCCACAGTGCGGGCCAATACGTGGTCGGCACTGTTCACACAAACACTATCGAAGGCTTCTGGTCGCTTCTGAAGCGCGGCATCATGGGTTCGTATCACAAAGTGAGCAAGGATTATCTGCCGCTCTACATGAACGAGTTTTCATGGCGCTTCAACAATCGAAACAACCCCAACGCATTCGCCGATCTGATTACGACGTGCGATAACTAGCCCTTCAGATTTGGAAGCGCTAAAGTATCGGGGTGGCTACGCGAAAGGGCGCGGGCACCACGGCCCGCAAAAAGCAGTACGTTCCAAGCGCAAAGCAGCGCGCCGAAGACCAGCGTCTAAAAGAAAACCTCGATCACTTGACGAAGGCTGATTTGAAGGAATTTGATCGCATCCTGGAGAAGGCGATCAAAGACTGACGAAATCACGCTGAACCCGCGAAAATAATGCGATTTTGATCGTATTGCTTGATGCGATACAATCTTGGTACGTTGCCTTCGCAACGGGGATCGATCGAAAAATGCTTGTTCGCATCGACACAAAATTGGAATGGCAAATAGCCCGCGATCCAAGCAGCAATCGATGGGTAGGCGTTTGTCGACCGCTAGCCATCACCGCTGAGGGTGAAACTTGGGCTGAACTCACTTCGATACTTGCAGAGATCGTCAGCGAACTTCTGGTTGATCTCTATCGAGATGGCGAACTGGCTAAATTTCTGCAAGATCGCGGTTGGCAACCGCTGATCGCATTGCCGACCAAGATGCCGCGCGAGGGACTGAAATTTGATATACCGATGGACCTCAAGAGAGTCCCTGTGACCACCTTGTCAGCGAAAAGCGCTCATGCTCAAGCGTGACCGCATAATCAATATTCTTCACGAGCTAGAATACAAATTCAAAAGAGATACACCGCGCGGTTCGATTTGGCGGAAGGGAACTCTATGCAGTGTTCCTTCCGAAAACCGCCAAAGTCTCGGAGACGTGGTTACGCGCAACGCTACAGACGTGCGGATGCAAGCCAGCCGAGATTGACGAGTTTGTTCGCGCCGCGAAACTCTAGTGAAGATGTAGTAGCAGCCGTGGCAGCATGGCGACACGCTGCCAATCTGTCGGAGCCGTGGTCGAGTCAGGTCGAAGACGCCCGCCTGAAGAGCGGTAGGCTCGAAAGAGCCTCGGGGTTCAAATCCCTCCGGCTGGTGCTACCTCTTTGGTTTGTCTCGAAAAGGATGACACCAGAAAAAAGGGAAGGGCCGGTCGTTTACGACCGGCCCTTCCTCATTAACGCTGTGCTGATTGCCAGCTATGCCGCCGATGCCATCTGCATCACGCCTAGCTGCTGGTACCACGACTCGGTGCGGTCGTTGATCAGGTCGATTTGCCGCAGGCATGGGATGATCGTGTCGACGAACAGGAACGAGTTGAACTGCTTTTCCATGTCGTTCTCTGCTTCCGCCCACGCCGGGTTGCGATGCATCTCGTCCTCGATGTCCTTGATCGAGATGCCCACTTCCTCGAACACCATCGAGCCCGACAGGAAGCCGTCCTTCGGCACGCCGTCGACGACCTTGGTCACCATCATGTCGCATGCGGTGAAGGCGAAGTCCTCGAGGTCCTTCTTGTCCTTGCCCTTGAGCTTGGTCACGGCGTCGCGCAGCGCGAGCATGCCGAAGCCGACGTGGCGCGCCTCGTCCTTCATGATGTACTCGAGCAGTTCCTTCAGCAGCTCGTCCTTGGTCTCGCGCTGCATGAAGCGGAACGCCGCAATCGCCAGCCCCTCGGCCACGACCTGCATGCCGACGTACTTGGGCTCCCATCGATCATGCTTCATCACGGTGGTCAGCAGCCGCTCGAGCGTCGGGTCGATCGGGTAGATGCGATCGAGCTTGGTGATGTACTTGCGAAAGCCCTCGACGTGACGCGCTTCGTCGAAGACCTGCGCCGCCGCGTTCATCTTGGCGTCGAGGTCCGGCACCGCGTCAACCAACTGCCCGCAGACCATCAGCGCACCCTGCTCGCCGTGCAGGAATTGCGACAGGCGCCATGCCGCGAACTTGCGGCCGAGCTGCAGCTTGTTCTCCTCGCTGAGCGATCGATAGAGCTCGGTCTGGAACATCGGCATCATCGTCATGTCCAGGACTTCCTTCTCGATCGGGCGGTCCCAGTTGATGGTGGTCGAGACGTTCCACTGATCGCGCTTGGCGTTCTCGTACAGGCGGTCCATCTGCGGGAACTTGACGCTGTAGTCCCAGTGGAAAACGCTTTCGAGGTCGGTGCTGACAAGTGTGTGGTCATGGGCCATTGTGGGAATCCTCCAGATTCACTTATTACTGGGCGCCGAGCCGTGCCGCGCGCTCGAGTCCGCCCAAGGCAAAATTCACGGTGATGTTTTTCAGTTCCGCGTGAGAAAGATCGCGGCTCGCGAGCAGCCACGAAATAGCCTGCGACAGCATCCCGATCGTGAGATGCGCAATTGCGTCGGCGCGCTCGCCGACCGCGGGCGCGAGATCGTCGCGCAGGTCGTCGATAAAAATATTGTGGACCCGGACCATCAGGTCGAGGAACGCGGGACTGTGACCGAAGACTATCCGGAACAGCTCGGGCGCCTTGGCCGCCGCGTCGAGGATCGTATCGATCGTGATCTTGAGCTTTTCGGCCGGCGTATGGACGCCCGCCTTGGCCTCGGCCAGGTCGCGCCGCAGTTCGGCCGCGCCATGTTCGATCAGCTCGATAAAGATTTCGTTCTTGGTCTTGAAGTGCAGGTAGAAGGTGCCGAGCCCTACGTCCGCTTCGGTCGCGATGTCGGCGATTCGGGTCTGATGATAGCCCTTACTCGAGATGACGCGCTCGGCGGCCTGGATCAGATCGAAGCGCGTCTTTTCGCGACGCCGATCGAAACGATTCGGCACATCACCGGACTGTCGAGCAACTTGTCCCATAAGTCCAGAATAAGTAGAAAATGAATTGTATGTCAATATCGATTTTCCAATTCAATAATGAATGATAATTCATAAATGAACTGACCGTCGAGATAGGCTAAACAAGCCAATTTGTTACAGAATTTAGCGATCTGCGGGAAGCTTAATCAGGCAGTCAATGAACGAAAAAGAGCGATAAAGAGCTACGGCAGGCTGGGTGGAGCGTTAGGATCAATCGCTGGAGCGTTGGGATCAACCGGCGGAGCTGCGCCGGATTCATCTGGAGCCGCGCCCGAATCATCGGGGGGCTGGTCGGGGGTTCCGTTGTCGGTTCCTGCGTTCTGAGTCGCATCTGGCAGAATCACCGGCTCGGGGAAGTCGGCGGTGACGTTGCAGCAAAGCAGGTAACTGCTGCCCGCGCGCGGCTGAGCGTTGTAAGCCTGAAGCGATCCGTCGGCGAGCACTTTGACGGCCTGGTAGCTGACCGAGCCTGATTGCCGCTCAATCTGAAAGACGTAGTAGGAGCCGCGGTCCAGCGGTTCGGGCGGCCCTTCTTCCGGCAGTATCTGGGTGAAGTGCGGCGGCACCTTGGCGTATTCGACACTCTTGAGCGAATACTTGGAGCCGCCGACGCCGGTGATCGTGCCAAACGTGCTTTCGTCGGCCTTGAACTCCCAGATGGGAACGCCGCCATCGAAGCGCACGACAGACTCGGTTCGCGACGCGTCCCGCTGATGGTTCGCGATCACTTCGGCGCCGAAGAATTTGATCACGGTGGCGCGGGCGAGCGCGTCGCCGGGACGGCGGTAGCGTGATAGCGACGTTGGCGACCGGCGGCGGCAGCGGCTCACCCTCGTTGGCGTTGGCCATGTCGTCGATGTCGGTCGTGTCGTCGTCGGACGAGCCCATTATCGACTTGACGTGCGAGGTGACGGTCGCACATCCGTGGGTCGCGAGCGCGAGCGCAAAAAAAATCGCGACGGTGACAGGCCACGGCCGCCATCGCCGCTCGGCCGGCGCCGCGCACGAGAAAATTCTCATCGCCATCCGGATAGCCGAGTCGAAGCAGGCAGCGCAATCGCTTTGTAAGTGAGCATGTCCATCGAGTATCGTTGCGGACCGTGGCAAACCGGGATTCGAGCGAGAAGATTGGCCTGCGTCCACTCCTAATTTACGCGCAGGCGCAGACCGGCCTCAACCTGTGCGCGACTTTGATCGGGCTGCACCTGCTTTATTTCTATACCGATCGGATGGGCCTCTCTCCATCGCTGGCCGGACTTGCATTCTTCCTCGCGCTGGTGCTTGACGCGACGACCGATCCGCTGGTCGGCAATATTTCCGATCGCGCGCGCTTCAAGTCGGGCCGGCGCCGGCCGTTTTTCTTCGCCTCGATTCCGATGGCGCTCTGCTACTACCTGCTGCTGTCGCCGCCGCGGCTGAGCGCGGGGCTGTTCGTGTGGTTTTTCGGCTTCTACTTCCTGATGCTCACGTCGCGGAAGTTTTACGAGACGGCATACGGCGCGCTGATGCCGGAGCTGACGCTGGACTACGACGAACGCACCAAGCTCTCGACCTTTCGCCAGCTGCTCGGCACCGTCGGCGATATCAGCGGAGCGCTGCTGCCCTTCGCGGCGACGTATCTGTTCGCGCGCGGCACCGACTTCAAAGTCACCGGCGCAGTCTGCGGGCTGGTAGTCGCAGGCGGCGCGATGGTCGCGTATGCGGGTCTGCGCGAACGCGCGGAGTTCTCGACGCTCGAGCGGTCAAAGCTGATCGCGTCGCTGAAGTCGGTCGCGGGCAATCGGCCGTTCGTCATTCTGCTGATCGCCACCACGCTGGCCGTGATGGCCATCAACATTCCGACCGTGCTGCTGCGCTTCCTGGCCAAGTACTGGTATCACGACGAGAACGCGGCGGCGCGATGGCTGATGGCGTACTTCGCCGGATCGGTGGTCTCGTATCCGTTCTGGTTCAGGATCACCGTCAGGTTCGAAAAGAAGCCGGCCTTCGTGGTCGCGATGATCTGCAATGCGCTCGGCTCGCTCGCTTTCCTCCTGATGACCCGGCAAAGCACCTTCGGCCTCTATGGGCTGATGGCATTCAGCGGCTTCTCGGCCATCGGGATCTGGGTGACGCAAATCTCGGCGGCGGCCGACGTGATCGAATGGGACGAGGAGCGCACCGGCCAGCGCCAGGAGGGCGCGTACGGCGGAATCACCTCGATGTCGATCAAGCTGGCCATCGCGGTCTCGCTGCTGATGGTCGGCCCGGTCCTGAGCTGGGTCGGCTACAAGCCGGGCGGCGGCGGTATCACGCCGCAAGCCGGCGAGCACCTGCGCGCACTGTTCGCAATCGGCCCCGCCTCGATCTACCTGCTAAGCGCGCTGGTCTTCTCGCGCTACCCAATAACCCGCGCCAGCCACCGCGCAATGCGCGATCGGCTTGCCGCGCGTAACGGCGAAGGCGGAAGAAGAAAAAACAAAGTCGATCGCGTAGGTGTTCCGCCATAGTTCATCCCACATCGGGAAAAAAAGGGCCGCGGGTTTATCACCCACGGCCCTGTATCAATCCAGCGATTTCGCGATCAGCCGAGCAGCGACTTTGCTACGGTCTCGCGATGTACCGGGGCGTTGCCGAAATTTGCTTCTCCCGCCAGCGCGCGGCGATGATACAGGTGCATGTCATGCTCCCAGGTGAATCCGATGCCGCCGTGCACCTGGATCGCCTCCGAGGTGACGTTCTTCGCCATGTCGGATGCGTACGCTTTCGCCATCGGCACGGCAGTCGCCGCCTCTGCGCCGTTGGTATCGACGGTCCAGCATGCGTAGTAGGTCAGCGAGCGGGAGTTCTCGACCGCGACCATCATGTCAACGCACTTGTGCTTGACGGCCTGGAACGAGCCGATCGGCTTACCGAACTGCACGCGGGTCTTCGCGTATTCGACCGACATGTCGAGTGCGCGCTGTGCCGTCCCTACCATCTCGGCTGCGAGGCCAGCCGTTGCGATGTCGAGCGTGCGCCGCAGGGTAGCCCAGCCTTCGCCTTCCTTGCCGATGACTTCGGAAGTTTTCACGTTGTCGAATTTCACGTGGCAGAGCCGCCGCGTCATATCGACGGTCTTGAGCTGAGTGATGGTAACGCCGGGAGCTTTCGCATTGAGCGCCAGCAGCGTGATTCCATTTTCGCCGCTGCCACTGGTGCGGACCGCAACCGCGATGCCGTTCGCCACATGCGCGTCGGGCACGAAAAATTTCTCGCCGGTGATCGTGTATTCGGTGCCGCTCCTGGTCGCCTTGAGCTGGATTCCGTCCGCGTCGAAGCGGCCCGACGCCTCGGCAATCGCGACCGTGCCGATGAACTCGCCCTTGGCCATGCGCGGCAGCAGATCTTTCTTTTGCTGATCGGAGCCGGCCTCGATAAGCAGGGCGCCGCGAGCAGCGCGGAGGTGAAGAAGGGTCCCGGCACGAGCGCCTTGCCGGCCTCTTCGACGATCACCGTCATGTCGAGGAAGCTGCCGCCCTGGCCGCCGAAACTCTCGGGGATTAGCAGGCCGGGCCAGCCGAGATCGACCAGCTTCTTCCAGAAGGCGGCGTCGTGTGCGGTCGGGTCCGCCATCATCTGGCGGACAAACTTGGTCGGGCAGTTGTCGGCCAGAAAGCGCTTGGCCGCGTCCCGAAGCATCTCTTGTTCTTCAGAAAATCCGAAATCCAACTTGCGTTCCTCCGTTTGGTCGATGGGGAATCCTGCGGTTGAAACCGCTCGAATCCATGCTTCAGTTACCATTAAGGGTTTCGGCCCTGCAAGCGCCGGAAAGGCCCGCGATTGCGGGCTTGATTCGCGCGGGGGAACCGCGACAATAGGCGACCTGGTAACTTATGGAACATAAGGATCTTGTCCGCGAGGAATTCACGCGCCAGGCCAACGATTACGCGGCGGCGCCCGCGATTCGCGACGCCGAGCATCTGCGCAAGCTGGTCGAACTGGTCGCGCCGGCGGGCGATGCGCGCGTGCTGGAAGTCGCGACCGGCCCGGGGCATGTCGCGATGGCGTTCGCCAAAGTCTGCCGTGAAGTCGTTGGCATCGACTTGACCGACGCGCCGCTCAAGATTGCCGAGAAGATGCGGGCGGAGCGCGGGCTGACCAACGTCAGCTTTCAGCAGGGCGACGTCGAATCGCGGCTGGCGTTCAGCGACGGCGAATTCGACGTCGTGGTGTGCCGCTTCGCGATTCATCATTTCGCCGAGCCCGGCAAAGTGATCGCCGAGATGGCGCGCGTATGCCGCCCCGACGGACTGGTCGCAGTCGAGGATCTGATTGCGAGCGAACAGCCGGAACGCGCGGCCTATTACAATGAATTCGAGCGGCTGCGCGACACGTCGCATACCAAGGCGCTGCCGATGAGCGAACTAATCGGGATGATGACGGCGGCTGGGCTCGAAGTGACGCGGTTCACGTCGCACGGCTACTACACGCCGGTATCGACCTGGATCAAGGCGGCGGATACTTCGCCAGAGCGGGCGGCGAAAGCGATCGCGATGGTCGAGCGCGATGCGGAGCAAGATCTGAGCGGCGCGCGCCCGAAGCGAATCGATGGCGAGCTGTATTTTGCGTATCGGATCGCGATGCTGGTGACGCGCAAGCTATCTCATCGCACCTAGATTTCCAGTTCCCTGGACAGAATCTTCGAAAAATTCGGTCCCTCACCCGCCGCGTGCGGACGCGCGTCGGCCTCTCCCCTCTTGGGGCGAGGCAAAGAGGGAGCGAGACCTCGCTTAGAAGATCGCGTATTGAGTCGCGCAAACCTCAGTTTAGGATTTTCTTTGCTGAGATCAGCGCGAGGACGCCGGAGTATTGGAGGATTGAGGTTTGCTCTGCCAGCGCGCTGATTTCGAAGCCGGTGAAAAATCCTGCGATCGGGACCGGTCCCAGCGCGCGCCTGATGTAGGCGGAGTCGTGGCCCGGGATGTTGTAGAGGCCGGCGCCGCGCGAGACGCAATCGAAGATACGAGGCCGAAAGCGGGCGGCGCGTCGGGAGTGAGGCGCCCGCTCAAGTCGTCCAGCGTCGCCTTCAAGTCCTGGCGCGAGCGCTCGGCGTCGCGCAGCACGAACCCGACCGTTTCGCCCGACCTTCGGGCTGGAACGCGACCGCGATCACGCCATGTTCCTCGCTGGCGCCGACGATATTGCGCACGACAAATTGCCGCGCTTGATCGTCGATGCGTTCTCGTACACCGGAATCGCGACGAACACGTAGCGAGCGCGCGGCGCAGGTCGGCGGCCAGAGGACCGGCGGCCTCGGCGAAGACTTCGTAGGCCGGCCGGCCGTCGAGCTCGATTAGTATGTTGTCGCGCGCGGCGGTCACGCGATGCGCCGTGCCGATCAGGCCGCATGCGATACGTGTTCGCGAGCGTCAGCTCGAAATCGCCCGCCAGCAGCATCCCGGAGACTGCGTTCGAGCTGACCGTATCGCCGCAGAAAACGAACGTCTCGCCGATCGATCCGTCCTCGCTCGCGCCGCCGCCGGCAATCGTGACGCCGGGCAGTTCTTTTCCGAGCGCTTCGAGCGTCGCCTCGGCTTCGAAGTTGTAAGTATCGGCAAAGAGAATCAGCAGGTTCGATTTGCCGAGCTGCGAGCGCACCGCGGCCGCCACGTCAGCGGCGACGCCCGCGGCGCGGCCGCGAAGCGTCGGCACGAAGAATCGCGTCGCATGAATCTCGTCGCCGCCGAACACCATCACGGCGAGCGCATGGCCGGATTCGATTTCGGTCTCGCCCGCGATAACGCCCATGCTCGAGCATCCCGCGACTTCGCGCGTACCCGCTTCGGAAGCCACCGCGCGCAGGATCATCGGATACGCGGCGCCATAGGCTGGGGTCGCGAAACAAAGCGCGCCGTTGCGCGCGGCTCAGCCCCGCCTGCGCGAGCGCGGCGGCGGTCGCCTCGGCGGCGGCGCTGCGCGGATTGGGCGCGGTCGAGAACCCGACGCCGCCCTCGAATCATCGTGTCACCTGCTATCCGTCCTCCGAAAATCTTCAGCAACTCTACCATCCGCTGGATTCCGTCAGCGAGTTCCTTCACGCCGATTCGCTCGTTGATACCATGAACCCCTTTTCCTTCGGCGGGAACAACTTCGATCGGAATGAAACCGTAGGAGACGATTTTTTTCTGGCGAAAGTAATGGCTGTCGGTGAATCCGATGATCATCGAGGGCACGACGGTGGCCTGGTCGTGGTCGGTCGCGAGCGTCTCGATCGCGGTCATCAGCGGCGAGCGCGACGGCGACGAGATCGGCGGGAAATTGAGGATCACGTCGATCTTGATGGTGTCGTCGGCGATCACCTTTTTGATGTCGTTCATGACCGTCTTCGGATCGCTCCCCGGCAGCAGCCGGCAATCGACTTCGGCGTACGCCGTCTCGGAGATCACGTTGGTCTTCTGGCTGGCCGACAGCACCGTCGGCGTGATCGTGTCGCGCACGCTGCGCGTTCTGGCCGGGGATCGTCAAGAAACTTCCTTGAGGTACGCGGGATCCTTCAGCGCGGCGGCGAGATCGAGCAGCTGCTGCGGCCCGTGATCGAGCTCGGCCATCGTGTGGTAGTAGTCCTGCACCGGCCCGATGACGTGGATGGGCGTTTTGTACTCGCTCAATCGATCCAGCGCGCGCACCAGCCGCGTGACCGCCGTTTCCGCCGGCGGTTCGGAGGCGTGCCCGGCCGGCCCAGTGGCGGTGAGCCGCAGCCACAGCGGCGTCTTTTCGGTGACCGACACCACGTAAACCTTGCGCTTGTTGTCGGCGAGCGCGCGGATCCCGCCGCCTTCGTTGAGCAGATAGCCGGCGTCGGAGAAGACGGTGGCCTCGTGATCGACGAACCATCCCGCGCCGTTCTTGCCGCCTTCTTCCTCGTCGCCGGTCGCGACAAACAGCACGTCGCGATCGAGCAGGATTCCCGCGCGCTTGATCGCGAGCATCGCCATCAGCTCGATCACGCCGGGGCCTTTGTCGTCGATCGCGCCGCGTCCCCAGATTTTTCCGTCCTTGACCGCGCCCGCGAACGGCGGCACCTGCCATTCGCTGGGGATTGGCGGGCACCACGTCCATGTGGCTCAGCAGGATGATCGACTTGGTATGCTTGCCGATCCCGCGCAGGCGCGCCGCGACAATTCCGCGTCCCTGCTGCGGCTCCCAGGTCGTGGCGGGAATCCCGTCGGTAAGAAATTTCTCCTTGAGCATCCGCGCCGCCTCGATCTCGTCGCCGGGCGGATTGGTGGTGTCGATCTGGATGTACCTGCGACAGCAGGTCGGTCGCTTCCTGGGTCACGCTAGTCCCAATTGATCGGTTGCGGAGGAGGCGCCGCCGAGACTCCCCGAGCCTCAGCCGGCAGCAAGTCAGGTGTAGGCGCCGGAGATGCGGCGAGAACAGTGTTGGAGATCGCAAGGCCAGCGAACAACCAAACCGCCGCAATCGCAGTCGCGCGCCATCGCGAGCAGCACTCAAGAAATTCGATCACGCCTTGAAGGAACACGGTCGAGGATGCGCCGTCAACTGGTCGACGGGCGAAGGTGCGGCGAGGCTCGGTGTCAGCCGGGACCTGTCACTACTATCTTGGTGCCTATGCCTAGCAGCATCAGCACGAAGACTATCAGTACAGCGCTGTAGGTCTGGGTTGTGAATCTGCGGCCGAGGATTTTCGGATTCAGAGCTGCTGCCATCTCGACTGCGCGAGTTCGGGTAAGAAACAGGAAAATCCCAAGCAAGAACGGTCCGGCCGCTTTGAGAGCCATGCCCCACCAAAGGATGTTTTGATTCATCGAGACTGAGTGACTCTGTAGGTGTAGCGCGTGGCGAAGCGTGCCCAGCCACACCTCAGCCGCGCCCAGGACGATGACTACAGCGCCCGCTATCACTAGTATCCAGCGCATGACGTGTTCGTCGCGGGACCAAAACGTCATATCCGAGATTCGACCCTGACATTCGATAGCAACGCGGGCGATGAACGCGTTGAAGACCACCAGCACGAGGCCGAGAGCTATCGACGTCATAGCACTGGATCGCACGTCATCGCTTGAACGCGCGCTTACTGGCACCGGCGTCTCTCCTTTGCGACTGGAAAGACTACTTCGCGGCGGGGCGCCATGCGAGGGCTCATGGCCGAACCGGGGATACGACAAGACCATGCGAGCGTGGTAGATCGGCTCGACCGATGGCATCCTCAAAGACAACCGCATCGACGCGCCGTGCGCCGCTCGAGGCGCGCAGCGTCAGCCGTGTGCTGACGGTACCCGGCGCGAGGCGCCGAAGTGGAACGCACCTATCGTCGGCTTTATCGCAATCCAGCATGGCGACCCGTTCCGCACGCTGATCTCGTGCATCCTGAGTTTGCGCACCAAGGACGCGACTACCTCGGCCGCGTCGAGT